>JAWCNV010000001.1:0-154242 GCA_038848185.1 Thermoproteota archaeon
AGGGAGGTGGCGATAAGGGGAGAAACAGTTGAAGTCCTGACAGGCAACAGGAGCAAAACCATGGAAGCGTTGAAAAACCTGGGAGTAAGCCAAATATCACAGGCATACGACTACCTAAGAATATATCGTGAAGCATTCAAGCGACAGTAGTACTAGCACACCGAGGAACTTAAGGTCTTAAACAAGCTAGTGCTCTTTTAGTCATCTTGTTACTTTTAAGATAGTTTGCAGACCGTTGGATGGCTCCGGTAAACCTTTTCTAAACCGTATTATCACCGTCCCGTTTTCGCCATGCGTGCTCACGATTCTTCCTAGAATCTTTTTCCTGCTTCCTATCATGCACACAGCCTTTCTGCCTAGGAGGAGCCTCGCAGCCTCCTCCCTACTGGAAACGCCTTCAAACCTAGCAAGATACTGGTGCTTCCTGACACTTTTCATGCCGAGTCTTGGTCCAGTAATTACTCCACGGAAAGTCTTCGCCTCGACCATAAAAAGGTATTAAGAAATTTACTGTTTTTATATTTTTGGCTCTACAAAAAGTTGTCAACGTATTGGAGCAAGATATTGCTTCTCATATATTTGGGAAAGTGTTCTTGTATTGCTAAACGTCTTTCTCTAAGTGGAATATTTGTTTTTATACTGCTGTGTGTAAGTTGTTAGAAAAGTTAATATAATCCTGTTATAACATTGGGGGCTGCGATGAAGAGCTTTAAATATCTGACGCTTGAGAACCGCTTAACCACCATATCTCGTTTTAGATTAACATGGAGGATAACTCTTCCTCTCCCTATTCTGAAGCCCAGAGTTTTAAGAGGTGTTAGAAAATGATTGTTGCGAAAAATATAACTGAGCTGATAGGTGGAACCCCGATGGTTAGGATAAACCATCTCACAGGACCATGTGACGCTACGGTCTACGCTAAGCTTGAATGGTATAATGTTGGTGGCTCCGTTAAGGATAGGATGGCCCTCTGCCTAATAGAGTCTGCCGAAGTCTCCGGAAGACTGAGCAAGGATAAGGTAATCCTCGAGGCAACTTCTGGCAACACAGGAATAGCTCTTGCAATGCTGGCTGCAGTAAAAGGATACAGGATTTCAATAGTCATGCCTGAATCAGTAAGCGTAGAGAGGCGGAAAATAATAAGGGCATATGGGGCTGAACTCATTCTATCGCCTGGGGCGAAGGGGACTGGTGGAGCAGTAGAGCTGAAGCAGAAACTCCTGAGAGAAAACCCTGATAAGTACGTCGACTTGGATCAGTTTAAGGATCCTGCTAATATTCTGGCACACTATCAGACTACTGGGAGAGAGATATTAGAGCAGACTGATGGAAGGGTTGACATGGTGGTGGTGGGGATAGGCACAGCGGGCACAGGCGTAGGTACTTCAATGAGGCTCAAAGAGTTTAATCCCCGCATAAAAATAGTGGGTGTCACCCCGAGGCTCGGAGTAAGCGTTCAAGGCTTAAGGAATCCTAGTGAACCCTATCCTACTCAGCTTTTCAGAAGAGAATGGTTTGACGAGATTATAGAGATAGATGAGGATGATAAGGAGGAGTCTTTTAAAGTAGCACGGGAGGTTGCGAGGAGAGAGGGGCTACTCATAGGAATGAGTTCAGGAGCAATAATGCTTGCAACAATTAGGAAAGCGAGGGAAATCGGAAGCGGTAAAACGATCGTGGCTGTGTTGCCTGATAGTGGAGAAAAATATTTGAGCACCGAATTGTTCTAGGCTTAACTGGTGAAGCTCAATGGGAAAGAGGTTCTTAATACTACTGGTTCTAATTTTTAGAAGCTTTACAGGACTTTTACGAGAATGTTAAGATCAAGCGTAGTTTCATGTTCGAATTGTTGACGAAGAATGGGAAAATCAGCCACATATAAAAAAATAAAAAACTTAAATATGTGTCCTAAGCTTAAACCTTAGCTATTCCGGTGGTGTGATATGACCTGCCAATTCACCGTTCACGGAAAACGAGCCTAAAGAAAACAATAATATATAGACTAGTTGTTGACCCTGTGGCCTTACTCACAACATATATCCTAACAGGCGAACTGTCTGGTTCAATACTTGCAGTAATACTGATAGAAATCTTCTCAACAGCATTCTACTATATTCTCGATAGACTTATATAGACAGGAAAAGGCAGAATTAAATCCCTATTTTTCTTTTTCTCGGTCTAATAATATCCTTATACGTGAAATATTTAGTCTAGAAATTCAGATTTTAAGCAGAGAAATTCAAGCTTTCTAGTTTAGATGCTAGGTGTCTTGCAATTAGCCTAGCCACCCTAATTGGTTCAGGTATTCTCCCGAAAACCATAAACTTGTTTAAGACAAGCTTCGAATCGAAATCATCTATGCCAATGTTCCTCACAAAGACTTTGAAACCTGTTTTCAGTTTTATCTCCTTCCTCGGCCCAAGCTTCCTATAGGCTTCAATCTTCCTCTCCCAGTTCTCCGGGAAATGTTTTCTGATAGCATCCTCAATCCCTTTAGAAGATCTGTATGTTATAGCAAGCACAGGTTTCCCAGTCTTCTCAAAAACCTCTTTCACATCAACTATGTTATACATGCTTATGACTGTGCCGCTTACCATTATCAGATTCACGTCTTCTCTTCCAAGAGACTTGTAAAGAGATATTACTGCGCTTGTCGCATCATCACCGGCGATGGTTGTGCAGGTAAATGAGAAGCCGTCTATCAGCAGGTCGCTGCGCATAACTACTCCTGCTAGGAAAGCCTTTGCAGAGTCTCTCCTGAAACTTTCAGCTACCCCTAATGCTCTTATGGCTTTCTTAGAAGCCTTAACTCTCATCAAAAATTTAGGATGGACTGAGAAATATATTCTTTTTCAAAAATCTGATTTAAAAATAAGCCTGTTGTAATATTCTTCTGCTAATGATATGCTTCCAACATGAGTTTGAATGTTTTAGAAGCCTCCGGGAAAGATTTATTTCTTACAGACAAATCCTTATTATGACAGGGGGTCCTACGAATACCAGAGGAAGGATAAGGGATGGGGGTGGACGTAGTTCCGGGGGAGAAGACATCGGTTTCCTCACTCCTTAACAGGAGTGATGTTCAAGCTTTGCTGAAAGCCCTGTCAGACGGCTCCCTGACTGTTTTGAAGCCTGAGCTCAGTCCAAACGGGGAGTTCACGTACCCTGAAGCTGAGAGAATAATGGGAAGTTCGTCCCGCACCGTTAGGGAAATACTCGAAGCCCTTTCAAATGAGGAGATGCTTGCAAAAGAACTCTCTACATCCGTACTGGCCTGCCCATACTGTGGCTGTAGCAGGTTTATTGTAGAGCTGACCGATACTTATGCTCCTTCTTCTACAAGGTCTAAGGCGATTGAAAACATTGTGAGCGGTCTCTTGGGTAAGAGACTGGTCTGCTTAACTGGGAAGCACGCTTTCTACGAGAATGAGGGTGTTTCAAAGAAGATATTCTCTTACAGGCTTAACCCGGAGAAGAAGGACTTCATAGGGAGATGGGTTATGGATCTTACTCCTGTTGCCGTAGCCTTGAGAGCCAAGGGTTGGAGAGTCGAGGCACCAGCAAGAATAATAGGTAAATCAGGTGTTGAACACACTTTTTCTCTATCAGTTTCTTACAGGGATGATGTTAAGGACACTGTTGATGCTGTGGTCGATGTTATTGTAAGTGACATTATGGTCGATGAATCTGCTCTTTCAATAGTCCTTAAAGCGATGGATGTTAAGGCGGTTAAAAAGCTGCTGCTCGTAGTCCCAGGTTTAACTGATAAGGCTAGAGCCCTGTTCGACTACTATAATACTTACGATGTGCATGTTCTCGAATGTCAAGACGTGAGCCAAGTAAATAGTGCGTTGCTCGATATTCTCAGTAGCTTAGCTAAAATAAGGCTTAAGACCGTTACCGGTGTAAGATAGATATTTCAGCATTTTGTTTATAAATATTAGCTCTCATTCATAATCCCTGTTTTCGACAATTGCCCAATAGTCATGTTTATTACAGACATTAATCCTTCTACATAAAGTGAGACCTACTATTTACAGACAAACTCTTATTATTTTCACGGCTTATCCATATAGCAGGGAGAGCACGGGGGTATAGTGAAAATGGAGATGTTGGAGGGTGAAAAGATTCCTATCTCCTCACTCCTTAACAGGAGTGATGTTCAAGCTTTGCTGAAAGCCCTGTCAGACGGCTCCCTGACTGTTTTGAAGCCTGAGCTCAGTCCAAACGGGGAGTTCACGTACCCTGAAGCTGAGAGAATAATGGATTCTTCACCAAGACTGGTTAAGGAAGTTTTAGAAACGCTTGCTGAAGAAAACATTCTTAGCGAGGAATTGTCTATTGTTGTTACTGTATGCCCATATTGCGGCGATAACAAGTTCACTGTGGAACTTACATGCACTCATTGCGGTTCCACAAGGATACGGATGGGAGTAACTGTTGAGCACTTAGAATGCGGATACATCGGTTTTGAAGAAGAGTTTAGAGAAATGACCTGCCCCAAGTGTCGCAAGCGTATGAGGGCTCTTGGAATAGACTTCCGTAAACCAGGTGTACTCTACAGATGCCTCTCCTGCAAGGAATTCGCAGGCGAGCCTCGGAGAAAATACACGTGCTTAAGGGAGAACCATGTTTTTTACGAGGACGAAAGCGTTTCAAGAGAGCTTTACTCTTACAGGCTTAACCCGGAGAAGAAGGACTTCATAGGGAGATGGGTTATGGATCTTACTCCT
The DNA here is from genome assembly GCA_038848185.1 of Thermoproteota archaeon. Taxonomy (GTDB): domain Archaea; phylum Thermoproteota; class EX4484-205; order EX4484-205; family JAAOZP01; genus JAAOZP01. Next base: position 4,734 of record JAWCNV010000001.1, read on the forward strand.
GTTGCCGTAGCCTTGAGAGCCAAGGGTTGGAGAGTCGAGGCACCAGCAAGAATAATAGGTAAATCAGGTGTTGAACACACCTTCTCCCTGTCCGCTTTCCGAGATGATGGCAATATAGAGATTCTAACGGATATTCTTGTTAATGATAGACCGATAGATGACTCCGCGCTCTCCCTTATTTTCAAAGCATTGGATGTCGATGCTTCTAAAAGAATAATGGTCTTCATACCTGAGCTGACTGTTAAGGCAAGGGCCCTCTTCGACTATTACCGTGTACTGCCGAACACGCATCTTTTCGAATGCAACAGTATAGATAAAGTTAACGACGTAATATTAAGCGTCCTGGATAATGTTGTTGAACTGAGTCCCCGAATAAAGTAGGTATGTGCCCCAAGTTTACGAGCTTCCGATTGACTGTCTTCATTATAAATCTCGCATTAACACCATTGCTTTTCATCATGGTCGTTTGGCTAAGCAGCTTTTTCGGAATCGCTTTCAAAGACTTTATCCTAATATGTTCAGTCTCGCTGTTTCTCGATTACCCCCGGGTTCTTGCCAAAACCATTATTCTCCCTATTGCTGAACATCTGAGGAAGGCTCCTGTAGCAGGAAGCCAGCCTACTATATCCATATTAATCCCTGCTCACAACGAGGAGAGAACAATCGCTGCATGCGTAGAGTCTATTCTAGAGAACAATTATCCTAAGAAACAAGTGGTAGTTGTTGACGATGGTTCAACAGACAACACCTTCAAGATTGCTTCACGATATGGAAGTAAGATAACTCTCTTAACTAGGAGCAAGAGCAGCATGAAGGCGTATGCACTAAACTATGGGTTGCAGGCTGTTAAAGGAGAGGTCGTTGTTACGGTGGATGCTGATACGATAGTCGCATGGGATTTCCTAAGCATTGTTGCAGCCTACTTTAACAACCCTCTTATTCTTGCGGGAAGCGGAAACTTAAGGGTTCTAAACGCTGATTCAAACCTGCTGACAAGGCTTCAAGCATCTGAATATGTTACTGCGTTCGACATAGGAAGGAGACTGCAATCAATGTTCAACACTCTTCTCATAATACCTGGAGCTGTCGGAGTGATAAGGAGAGAAATCTTAGAGTCGATAGGTGGATATGATCCTTTGATTGGAGAGGATTTCGACGTGACACTGAAAGTACATAAGGTGAAGGGTAGAATTATCTTTATGCCTGAGGCGTACGCTTGGACGGATGTGCCTGAGAAATGGCATAGCTGGATGAGGCAAAGAGTAAGATGGCACAGAAGCCAGATAAGAATGTTGATAAGGCATAGAAACCTTTTTTTCAAGAGAATCTTTGGTCCACCTAGTTTAATAGGTGCTCCAGACATGCTGCTGATGGACATTATTGCATTATTCCTACGCCCATTGTGGCTCCTATTTTTCGTGTTGACATCTTACAATCCTCTATTGGTACTGGGGGTAACTCTGTTTTTCTACGCTACGATGGAGCTTCAAACATCTTTAAGTACTCTGTCAGTTGTTGAATATCCTCAGGATATGAAGTATTGGTATTTGTTTCCATTAAGCCTCCTAATGTATCGTCCTGTTTACGGTTTTGTCCGGCTTTACTCCTATGCGTCTGAAATTATTAAACCATCATCAGAATGGTGAAACCTACAGTCGTCCCTTCTCCTTCAGAGTCCTCTCTATGTTACTGAGAATCCCTCTATTTATTTCAACTCCGGCTTTTTCAAGTGCTATTAGAGAAGAGCCTGCAACCGGCGGAAATATTGGGGAAGTTAAGTAGGATTTAGGAGCAATTTTCCGAACCATTTCCCATAAAGGTTTTGTCACGAGTTCTCCTGCTTTGAAAACTCCTCCTATCAAGCCTATTGGAAACTCGTCATTCTCCATCCTGAGTCTTCTAATGACTCCGCTAACCGTGTTTGCCAGTTCTCTTCCAGCGTCACGTAGTATCCCTATGGCCACCTCGTCCCCCTTCATAGCCGCCTCCGTCACCAATGGGGCTAGTCTCGCAAACTCAACGACGCTCATTCCTCTAGTGTAAACATGCCATATTATTTCGTCAGGCGTCTTCGCGTTAAACTTCTCTATTAGAAACCTTGTTATCATCGTGTTAGGGCCCCTCTCCTCGTATTCTAACAAGGCTGCTGCAACACCCCTCTTAGCTATGTAGAAACCGCTTCCCTCATCTGCAAGCAAATATCCCCAGCCACCTGCCCTAGCGTATTCTCCCCTTTTATTTATTCCCGCTGTCGAGGAGCCTGTTCCAGCTATTATTATCGTACTCTCCCTGCCTGCGTTAGTGGCGTAAAGGGCCGCCATAGAATCGTGGACAAGGATTATTCTGCCTATTGGAAAATCTTTCACAGCGTTCTCCATAGCGTTAACGTCTAGGCTGCAGTCAAGCCCAGCTAGAGATGCGACAACTATTTCAACGTTATTAGCGTCGACACCAGCTATCCTGATTGCTTTCACGCATGCTTCCTCTATTGTTCTCCTAGATTGTTCAACACCAACATTATGATGGTTTGAGGGGCCTGCTTCACTAATGGAAATTATCTTTCCGTTCAAGTTTAGTAGAGCCGCCTCTGTTTTAGTACCCCCACCGTCTATACCTATAACGTATTTCAAAGTGTTTCACTTCTTATATCCTATTTTCCTGAGGAACTCGTATCTGTGCTTCTTGTCCTCCTCGCTTTCTACACCTTTCGTCTTAACTCCGTCCACTACTCCAAGAACACCCCTGCCCAATTCTGTTTCAGCTATGATAATGTTAATTGGGTTCCCGGTGGCGCAGAACACTGTAGCAACCTCCTCAACATTCTTAACTCTGTCTAAAACGTTAACTGGGTAAGCGTTTTTCAAAACCACTACGAAAACATGGCCAGCTGAAATCTTTAAAGCGTATTCGACTGCAAGGTTCTTCAACTCTTCACTACTGCCTTCAAACCTTACGAGGGCTGGTCCACTTGATTCGCAGAACGCTACTGCAAAATCTACTCTAGGCATGCTTGAAACAATGGCCTCGTAAAGGTCTTCGACACTCTTTATGAAGTGGGATTGCCCTATTATTAGTTGAACCCCATCCGGAGGCTTTATCTCAACCGATTCCAGCCTGATATCTGACATGGCTGTTTAAAATGGTTTTTCAGGAGGTAAAAAGTTTTTATGAGAAACCCTGCCGCATACATATCGGAGTGTCTTCGAGAAGCGGATTCTTCGATCTTCGCCTCCATGGTGGCAAGGCTCCTCAGTGGCTGGTTTCAAGAATGGTTCGGTTGGGCGGTGCCATAGTTGAGGCGATAGTCATGGAGTTTGGTACACTCGAGCTTTTGAGACGCCTCTCAGATCCCCTCTGGTTCCAAGGCTTGTCTAACGTGCTCGGATACGATTGGGACAGCTCAGGGTCGACGACAGTCACAGCCGGGGTCTTGAAAACAATTCTTTCGGAAAGGAATATAGGGGTTTACGCCTGTGGCGGTAAAGGGGCATCTTCCCGTAAGACGCCTAGCGAAATAGAAAACATAGTTAAAACACAAAGGATTGATACTGACTCAAACAGGCTGACATATCTCTCTAAGATGTGTGCTAAAGTCGATAATTCGATGATACAGGCAGGATACCAGCTTTACCACCATGCTTTCTTCTTCGACAAAGAGGGTAATTGGGCTGTCGTGCAACAAGGTATGAACCCGGAGCTGAAATGGGCGCGAAGATACCATTGGCTGAGCGAGGGCGTTAAAAGCCTCGTCGAGGAGCCTCACTCTGGAATAATAGGCGTTTCAAAACACAATAATGTCTTAAACCTGACCGCGAGGGATAGTAGAGAGAACAGGAAGGCTTCGATTGAAATGGTTGCCGAGCCTCCTCAGAAGCTTAAAAGATATTTGAGGACTGTTGACGAAGCCTCTTCAGAAACACTTTTTAGATGGATGCTTGGAGGCGTCGAGCCGCCTGCCTACAGGATTGTGCTGGAAAGAAATGTTAACTGGAAGGCTCTTGAAAAAGCCTACGAGCTTAAACCAGGAAGCTACGAGGAGCTTCTAAGCATCAGGGGGATTGGACCCGGGACCCTGAGGGCGCTTTCTCTAGTTGCTGAAATAGTTTTCGATGCTCCTCCCAGTTGGAGGGATCCGATAAGATTCTCATTTGCGTTCGGCGGTAAGGATGGCGTCCCGTATCCTGTTGACAGGAGAAGGATGGATCGCGTGGTAAGCATGCTTGAAGACGCGTTGTCGAAAGCGAAGGTAGGTGAAAAGGATAGGTTGCGTGCCATGAGAAACCTTAAAACACTTACGGAAAGACTTGGAGACACTGGGTCGGAGAAAACTCCTTTTCGCTAAAAACATATAAGTTAAATCATGTGAAGCATGTCGGGATGGCTCTATTAGACGATAAGAATAGGGAGATGCTGCGAAGCATGTTCAACAGAGAGTTTAAGGATCCTGTTGACATAATAGTTTTCACGGATGAGAAGGACTGTAAGTATTGTAATGAAACGCTGCAGATAGCCCAGGAGATCTCCAGCATAAATCCGGATATTGTCGTGAGGCACTATCCTTCTGAGAAGAGCATCAGGGAGATGGAGAAGTATAGAGTGAAGCTTTTTCCCGCTACGATAATCGCTTCTCCAGAGAAGGATTACGGCATAAGATTCTTCGGAATCCCTTCCGGATACGAGTTTGAGACATATGTTAAAGACATACTGATGGTAAGCAGTAGGAGAAGTATGCTGAAGGACTCTACTAGGGAGTTCATAAAGGAGGTGGGCGAGCAGTTAAACATTAAAGTTTTCGTTACCCCAACCTGCCCATACTGCCCCACAATGGTTTTCTATGCTCATCAATTCGCTTTTGAGAACGATCTGATAACTGGGGAAATGATAGAAGCATCAGAGTTCCCAAATCTCGCTGAAAAGTATAACGTGACTGGGGTTCCAAAGCTTGTTGTAAACGATGCTCATGAAATGGTGGGCATGAGATCGGAGAAACAGCTGGTTGAGTTTCTTAAACATGTTTTAAGCCATTAGTACAGGATGGTTTAAACAGATATTAGGCCAGCTTTATTAACGTTTAAATAATGTTGCTTGAGGCAAATGAACCATGTTTGAGGCAACATATTACGAGATTAGGTACAGGCTTGGCCAGTCTACAGTCGGGCTAATACCCTTAGGCTCCGTTAAAAACCAAGGTCCACATCTTCCAGCAGGCTCCGCCTCTATCCTCGCTAGCTACTACTCGGCAAAAATATCTGAGGCGCTCCAGCCATACGTTTTCCGAACCGGGGAAATCCAGTATGGAGTTGGAGGAGGTTTAATCTCGTTGAAACCCGAGGCTCTAAACATGCTTCTCGTAAACCTTGTCGAGGAGCTTTCGAAATTGGGTTTTAAGAAAATCGTTCTGCTGAATACTGATTCCGCAAACGACCTTTTTCTGAAGGAGTTTATAGGTAAGCATCCTGTTAAGGATACGAATATTCTTCAACTGAACGTGTGGGAATATTATCCTGATGTTCAGGCCTTGGAAGGCGAGCCTAAAGCAGGCTCGGGCGGCGCCTACCTGACTTCACAACTTATGTTCATAGATCGGAGCCTTGTTAAGGAGGACAGGATAAAGTATGCCGACTCCTCCATGGGCGTGGAGGGCAACGCTTCGAAAGCAAGCGTTGAGGCAGGCGAGGCGATAACTGCTAAGACCACTAGGACTCTCGTGGAGAAAGTAGAGGAGTTAATGAGAAAATAATCTGAAGCCTTTTACTTTAAAGTAACGCTTCTTACTCCACGTATCCTACGCATTTTTTCAATAATCTCTCCGGGAACCCGCCCGTTAACAACGATCTGCAGCTTAGGCTCAGGGACGAGTTCGGGGTCGTCTGCAATAACTTGTCTTATGCTTATACCAAGTTCAGCTATGAGGGTGCTTGCACTGGCCACAATGCCTGGCTTATTAGGATCAGCGTAAATCTCAATAGCGTCAAACCCAAGGTAGGGTGCTGCATCGGCTAGGTTCGGGCCAGCAGGCTTAAGTGCCCTAAACACCTTGCTTAACTTTTCATCCTTCATTATTAGTTCAACGGTATTCCGGACTATCCTCCTGTCAGCATTAGCTGCCTTAGCTATTTTAGCATCCGGTATGTTGATGGGGCCGCAATATATCTTCCCGTCGTCAGAAATAGTTAACCCGTTTTCAACAAGTAGCCGTGCAACCCTTATTTTTGCAGGATATCGTTTAACCTTTTCATACACCTTGTTCCACAAGCCTAACTGGTTTCTCGGCGGCCATGTATTTAAAACTAGTTGGCTCTGTCTTATAATAGTCCTCAGGATTATCAAAACCTATTGGTCTTCCTGTTAGGGGAGCCGCATGATTGAATGTACTAAAGTATACAATTGTTCAATAGAGTATATATACTGGTGTTAAACGCCTTAAAGGCGATCAAAATGAAGCCGCCAGTAGTCAATCTAAATCCGGACGATATGCCTAGAAAATGGTACAATATTCTTCCAGATCTTCCACGCCCCTTGGATCCGCCGATAAACCCTGCTACAAAGCAACCTATTAAACCCCAGGATTTAGAAGTGATTTTTCCCAAGGAGCTTATCCGTCAAGAGGTTTCCAGCGAGAGGTATATTCCAATACCTGAGGAGGTTGTTCAAGCATACTATGCTATTGGAAGACCGACACCCCTGAGAAGAGCCACGCGTTTAGAGAAGTATCTTAACACTCCTGCGAAAATATACTTCAAATGCGAATACGTGAATGTTGTTGGAAGCCATAAGCCTAACACTGCAATAGCTCAAGCCTATTTTAACATGGTTGAAGGCACGAAGGGCTTAACCACTGAAACTGGAGCAGGCCAATGGGGCTCAGCCCTAGCATTGGGATGCGCATTCTTCAAGATGAAGTGTAAAGTGTTCATGACGAGGAGCAGCTACTTGTCGAAACCCTACAGGAAGATACTTATGCAGATCTTTGGAGCCGAAGTCTATCCTTCTCCAAGTGACCAAACAGATTTTGGCAAGAAGATGCTTGAGCAGGATCCTAACCACCCCGGCTCTCTAGGGATAGCTATAAGCGAGGCAATAGAGACGGCTGTGAAAACAGGTATGAAATACTCTCTTGGAAGCGTTCTAAACCATGTTCTACTCCACCAGACGGTTGTGGGTGAAGAAGCCATGAGGCAGCTTCAAGCTTTCGATGGAAAGCCTGACTACGTTATAGGCTGTATAGGTGGAGGCTCCAATTACTCGGGATTAGCATTCCCGTTCATGCGTGAAAAGCTTGCTGGTAAGCTTGACGCAGAGTTTATCGCGGTAGAGCCCAAAGCAGTCCCATCCATAACAAGGGGGAAATACATGTATGACTTTGGGGACACTGCTGAAATGACTCCCATGATTAAAATGTATACAGTTGGTCACAAGTTCTTCACACCTCCAATACATGCTGGTGGTCTAAGGTACCATGGGAAGGCCCCTGCTCTCTGCCTGCTGGCTAATGAAGGATATGTCAAGACTGTAGCATATCATCAGAGGGAGATTTTCGAAGCCGGAAAAATATTTGCGGAAAACGAGGGTCTGGTTCCTGCTCCTGAAACAAATCATGCAATTAAAGCTGCTATAGATATCGCGTTGGAATGCAAAAGGAAGGGTGAGGAGAAGACTATACTGTTCAACATGAGTGGCCACGGTCTCCTAGATCTCCAAGGATACGCTGAATACCTTGAGGGCAAACTCGTAGATTACGAGCCGCCGCAAATCTTGGTTTAGAGCATACTTTATCACTCGCATTTTTCTCAATCTTTTTATAATCCTCTAGACCCACATTATTCTACTTGCTCCATAAATAGTGTTTATCCTTTTATCCGCCCAATTCTCAGCACCATCTTTTCAATCCTTTTCTATATACGCTTGAAAAAGCCGGGAGAGGGATTTGAACCCTCATACTGCGGGTTTTTGCATGCAAGACTGCAGCCCGCCGCCTAACCGGATTCGGCTATCCCGGCATCTACCCATTTTATTCCTTATGATTAAATAAATTTTTCCTCCCTAATCGTTTAAACGTGTTTTTAGGATTGCTTTAGGAATTGGATTGGCTTTACACGGGCTTCAGTATCCCAATCGATGAAAAGTCGTTTTTCAGTTATGTTTAAAAATGAGTTATACTTTTATTTCTAGGTTATGCCAGTATATTGCGAGTGCATGATTAGGTATGTGGTTCCCGCACTCAGGATGCTAATATCGAAGCAGCTTGTGGAGAACTATAACCTTAACCAGGTTCAGGTGGCTAAGCTGCTCAACGTTACCCAGCCCTCCGTAAGCAACTACATGGGTAGGAGGAAAACCAGTGTCAAGATAAGGCGTTTCCTAAACAACACTGTTGTGAACGAGTATGCTAGCAACCTAGCTAAGAAGATTTTCGAGAAGGGCTTATCGCTGAAGGAGCTTGAAGAAGACCTTTGCAACCTATGCACTGAGTTGCGTAAAGGTGGCTATATGACGAGTTGACTTGAAATGAAAGCTACCTACATTGCTTTAGCGATTTTCTCCCTGATTCCTGCTTTAATCTTCATTTTTTACTTAGCTCCTCTGGTTGATCAAATGCTAAAAAATGCTCCAGCGGATGCTCCAGCGTTGAGTTCTGTCAGAGACCTGGTCTTAATTACGACTTTTTTCCTTATTCTAGACGCAGTGTTATCGCTGATACTTGCTTTTACAGAGAATAAAGTTGAGAAGCCTTCTAAACAGGCTGAGCGGAAAGGCTAAATAGTAGTTTAAATCCTAATTTTAAAAGAATTGAGGCTGGTTCTGGTGCTCGCGGTGCTAACGCTCCTAGCCGTTTCACCAGTGTTGTTGATGGATGCTATTATTCCTTCAAGCAGTATTCCATATGGCAATGGGAGCATAACCATATCCGGGTTCAGTAATAGCCCTTGGGTATATGCTCTCGGGATATCTGTGCCAGGTTACGGTGTGGAGGCTGTGGCCACTCAAGGCAGGGAGCTCGTAGATGTTTTCACACAATATTTTAACTCAGGCATATGGTTCATCCTCTGTCTGGTTGTTATCGTCATGATTAGTCTGGTTGCTAGCTTAATTTCCAACTCTGTTGGAGATGCTGTTAGAGCTTCCGTCTTATCTCTGACTGTTGCCTCCGTCCTAGGCTTATACTATTTGAACAATAGTCTGAAACCTGCTCTATACAATCTTTCAATCAGACAAACTGTTATAGAGGATGCTGTCGCAACCTTCTCCCTCATGATTGTGGCTGGAACAATAGTTAACATTATTGCTTTGACACTACTCTCAGGAGTTTTAACATACGTGGTTCTCAGGTTTAAGCCTCGTCAAGTTGCAGCCGCCCCAGTTAAACCACAGGCTTTAGAGAAGCCTATTGAGGTGAAAACTGAAGAGGTTAAGAGGGAGAAGGCACCTCCCCTCAGCACTCCCCCGCTCTGTCCTAACTGCGGCTCAAAACTAGTTTGGAAACCTGAGGAATCCAGGTATTATTGCGAGAAATGCGGCAGCTATCCTGAGGATGTTTACCTTAAAATCTAAAGATGATGCCCGCCAACCAGTATATTAGGAGGATACTTGCTCCTACGAATATTGCTACGCCAATTTTCCTAGCTCTGCTCAACTCCTCTCTGACGGAGATATAGTAGGTGTCGACAAGAATATACGCGTTCAGGTAAACTAGGAGTATTGCTACCGAAGCAAAAGGCAGGACTATTGCTAAAGGGGGTAGCTCTATTCTGAAACCGTCTTCTTTTTGCATGCTAAACCTGTTTAGAATAAAGGTTAGTTTTGAAGCTCCCGAAGCCATCTCTGTCTGAGGCGGGAGTATTACGAAAATACCGTTGGAGAAAGTGTAGCGGTCTGATGAAACTTGCTTATAGTATGAGTAGTTACTAGTCAGAATCCCGTAGAGCATTCTCGTTGTTGAATTCGAGTTAAACGTTACTGTAAGGTTTGTGGTTGGTGAATCAGGTATGAGTTGCACCAGCGATACTCTACCCGTGAGAACAGGTATTCCCAGACTTCCATTAGTTACTACAAGTGAGGAATAGCCCTTCCCTTCAGCCGTTTTAACATTTACCTGAATATTCTCAACAGGAGGGCTTAACGCTATCACGAAAATATCTCCTTCAAGGATTTTCACGTTTTGGAAAGAGTATTCCGCCATGTTACCGTTACCTATGGTTAAGACTAATACATATGTTAACAGGATACTGGTTAACAGTGCAGGCATGCTTCTCTTCAACTAGTATTCTATAGTTGTTAGGAATATGGGGGATTTATCTTTTCATGCTTTGCGGGAAGTTTAATAACTGTGTATAAAGCTTTATACCCAAGTACTGTAGGAAGAATCAGAAAGGAATGTTTTGGCGAGAACCTGATGAGGACAGGGAGTTCGAGGAGGAATGGTGGTATAAGAAACCATTCCTGAGGCTTGTATTTTCTCCTCTTCTAAACCTGTTCTCTTGGAAATACCGGATGTGGAAGTTTCTACGTCTTCCTCCGGATAAGAGGAGGCGGATTGTTGAGAAAAAAGCTAGGAAGATTCGTAGGAATCCTTTTTTCCCAAAGGTTACTAAGAGTGACCTCGTGGGTAGGGATGAGGAATTGTTCAAGGTTATGGTCAGCATCCACTACCATGTTTTAAGGGATCCAGAGATTAGGAAGACTTTCACCACCTCCCCTCCAAAACTGTTTGTCATAAAGGGATCAAGCGGCTCAGGTAAAACATTCTTTGCAGAAGTTGTTCAAAGAGAAGGGTTTGAAAAAGGCTTAGAATATGGGTTACTGATAAATTTTGCTAAGCTTAAGCCTGAGCAAGTATACTCTATGTGGTATGGTCAGAGTGCTCAGAGGCTGAGTGAGTTCTTTAACTCTGCCTTCTATAACCCTAGTATAATACTCATAGATGAATTTCAGGCTTTTGCTAAAAGGTTTAGTTCAACTACAGAAGTCGGGATGGAGGAGACAAGGGTTCAAACAGTCCTGCTTGAAAAATTCGACGAGCTTCAGAGAAAGAACTATCGTACTATAGTACTGGTTTCAACAACGGAGTACGAGTCTCTGATAGACACTCTCCGCAGGAGGGGGGTTGCTGGAACAATAGACCTGGATGAAAACATGTCTAGGCAGATGCTGCTTAGAATCGTTGAAAAACAATGCGAGGTTCACGGCGTGAAGCTTCCTCCTCCAGATATTCTCGCAGTTATAGAGGATAGTTTAAGGTCCTTCGAAACGCAGGCAATAACCCCTGCCGACATAGTCAACGCATTTCAAATAGTTGTTAACAGTAAGATGGCTCCTATTCAGAAAAACATTATTGACAGGCTTCTCCACGGGAAAGAGCCTGAGAAAAATATTAGCCCGGGTGAACTGGTTACGCTGAACGACTTCAGGGATGCTGCTTCAAAGGTTAAAGCATACTCTGTTTCCGCGAAGACGGATGCTGCTAAAAGATCTGTGGTTAAACTTAGGCCAAAGGAGCGATATGAGGATGTAGGTGGGTTAAAGGGTGTTAAAGAGGAGGTTATTAAAGAGATATCGTTATCCTTGAACCCTGAGCTCGCCAGCAAGGCAAGATATATTCCACCGAAAGGCTTTCTTTTCCATGGTTCCCCGGGAACAGGTAAGACTCTTCTAGCAAGGGCCATCGCTGGGGAGAATAATGTATGGTTCTACCTTGTAAACGGTCCTTCTATCATCCAGGGAGTGTACGGGGATCCGGAAAAAACCATAAGGGATATTTTTGAAGATGCTAGGAGAAATGCTCCCGCCATAGTTTTCTTCGACGAGATAGATTCTGTAGCTCCCAGCCGCGGCACTCATGACCCTGTTATGGACCGGGTTACAAGCCAGCTTTTAACGGAGCTAGATGGGTTTATCCCACTCTCTGGAGTGGTTGTGATAGCCAGCACCAACAGGGTTGACGTGCTTGACAGGGCTCTCCTCGAAAGGTTTACCCGGGCCTTCGAATTCAACTATCCTAGAAACGATGAAGAAAGAAGGGAGATCGTAAGCATCCATTTAAGGAAGTATCTTGATGTGCTAAGCCCAGACGCATCTGTTGACAATGTTCTGGAAATACTAAGGAAGAAGTCTCTAAGTCCAAGGAGGATTGCCGACGTGATAAATGAGGCAAATAGGCTTAGAGTTAAGGAGATAGACGCTGCTAGGCAGATTGTCAAAACCATGGAAGAGGGGAGATCGGTTGATGAAATAAAGAAGATATACGCTAAGGATCTTGAAAGGCTCTCAAAGATTATTGGCGTGGAGCGGGAGTCAGAGAAATTTATGGAAAGTCTTAGACATATCTCTGCCTCCAACTATCCTTTAAGACCCGTGCATTTCCAAGAGGCGTTAGAGGCTCTTTCAGAAGAGGAAGCTGTAAGCGAGGCAAGGACGATGATAGATAAGAGCGTTAGAGACGAAACTCCTGAAGTAGGTAAATGCTACGGGCTTGTAGCTATAGGCGCTGCTGGGGAGCAGAGCGGTCTGGTAAGTGTTGTCGAGGTTGTGGCGAATCCTGGAGGGAAGGGTGTTGTGAAGGTTGTTGGAAGCGAGTATGGTGAAAGCATTCAGGCGAGTGCTGAAGGCGCATTCATATACGTTAACAGCATCTCAGGATGGAGGTTTAAAAACCATGATGTTTTCGTTGAATTGGTCACGCCGGCTAAAGGCATGGAGAAGCTTCAGCTACGCCCCGGCTTATCATTTCCACCAGTATCAGGTCCCTCGGCAGGGCTTGCAATAGGAGTAGCAATGATGTCTGCTTTCACAGGTCTCAAAGTGGATCCCACGATTATAATGACTGGAGCAGTAACTGCTAGGGGAGAGGTCTGGCCAGTCGGAGGTCTAGACCACAGGGGGATGGGGAAGATAGATGCTGCTCTAGCCGACAAGTATGCGAGGAAACTGCTTATCCCAAGGTTCAACTATGAGTCTATGAAAAGCCTTAAAATAGTAGAGCTGTTGGAGTCGAAGGGTATAATTGTCGAGCCTGTTTCAAGCCTCTTAGAGGCTGCTGCGAAATCTCTGGTTGGAGTAGATTCTGAAGAAGAGTTGTTAACATACTTAAACAAGGCTGGAGGCTCGTTGGAGAAGCAGGTTGAAGTAGAAAACGTTTGAGCAATGCTAAAAAGGCTTCATGGATAATAGTTCCACAACGTCTTTAACGTTTTCAAGTATTTTTGTAAGACTGTTGAAAACCTTGACTAGGCTTATAGCATAAGTCTTATGATTCTGCTTCTCTTCAAAACTTAGAAGCCTTTCCTCAACCTCAGCATGCTTCTCAATTATCTCGCGTAACACGCTTGGGTTAAAACTGTTGAAAAGCTCAACAGCCTTAGAATGTATGTCGCTGAGTGTTTCACCCATGCTCCCCAAGCCTGTTAGGCTTATTCTACGTGCCTTACTATGCATCTTTACTACTTCTCTAGATATTCGGACACACTGGTCTGCAGAATCCTCAACGTACTTGACAAGCATCCTAAGATCCATCAGCTTCAGGAAATCCATCCCCATCTTAGCCGGCAGCTCAGGGTTTCTTAAGGCAGACCTTATGACTCTGACCAGCATGAAGTACTGCCTGTCAACCTCCTCATCCCTCTCGACAACTCTTTCAGCAAGCTCAGCGTCCCATTTCAACAATGCTTTAACACAGTCCGATATCATGCTTGCGGTGAGAGCGCTCTGTCTCCTAACAAGTTTCTCAGGAGTAATCATCTCAGGGTCGAGCAGAACCCTCACTTCGATCTGGCTCGCGGTCTCCTCCGATATCTCTGCTCCAGGGAGTCGCCTAACTATCTTACGTACTTCGGATACTTCCGAGGTTGAAAACTCTGTTTCAGCCTTAATAACCACAGTGTTGTATCCTAGCAAATAGCTTCCGAGAAGAACATCCTGGGGCTTCAACTCTTGACGGGACAAGTCTATTTCAGCAATCTCCTCAATAAGCTTTCCACCCCCCTCAGGCATTATGGTGAGGGAACCGTCTCTATTACTAACCATCGTTAAAGTCATGTTTTCATCCATCCTGATCTGCTTAACCCAGCTTTTCGGAAGCGTTACCAGAAATGAGCCTGAACCTGCTTTCTGTACCCTCCTCTTCCATACCATGGGTAAGTATTTACTGGAAAGGAACAGTATATTACTTTTCTCATATTTTAGATTGTTTCTTCTTCTGCTTACGCCCACTTGGCATATGTTAAGTTAAATTTAGCTAGAATCTTAAGCATTTTATTGCCATTTCCAAGGCATTTAACGCCTTTTCCACCGCCTTGATCTTCTCTTCGATACTCATGTCCCTAGAATTAAAGTATGCGGTGAATTCTAATCTATTGCCCTCTTCTGGATACGGAATATAAAACACTACCTCAATCCCCGTCCTTGCTGCGATGGTCTTAGCAACTTCATCGCCTCTTCTTAAGTTTTTAATCAGAATTTTATACTTCTTCTCCAAGCTTCCCCAACTTCTTCTATCCGGTATTGTTTTTTCAAGCATTTCCAACTCCTCTAAGGTGTAGGATATACCGTTCACCTCAAGCGAAAGGGAAATGGCTTCATCCACGGCAGCTATGCTTGGGGAACTGACGAATATATTGCCTTCCACATCTCCTAACACCTGAGGATACATCCCGGTACCACTTATCTTCCACTTCAACTCGGTTCCCTTACAAGATTTATAATAAAGCTCCCTTATAATGCCATAGCAGCATTTTCCGTATTCTTTCTCATATTCTTCCTTCTTATAGCGATTGAGCAAGTATTCCTTCAGCTTTTGGTATATCTTATCTGCTTCACGAACATTCGTGACAACGATCAGTGTCTTCGGTATTCTCTCCCGTAAATTGTAATCTAAATCTTTAGTTTCCTCTTCAAGGATTCTTACTGTTTCTTCTGCAAATTTTTGAGCCCTATCATTTATCGACACCCTGTTGAAACTGTCTGTATCTAAATCAACTATTGTATTATAAGCATGAACCTTCAGCCTGCTAACAAGTATTTCATGCTCCATCGCTCTTAGGGAATGATAATGGTAGACAGGATAACCTAAACTATCGACTAAATCGCTTGTTGGAGTTGCAGTGAAAGCTAAAATTATTCTGTTCTCGTCCTCCAGTAAATTAGAGAATATTTTTGAGTTTTCTGGCCCCCAGTACGCGTAATGTCCTTCGTCAAGGAGAATTCCTTTCATGTTTTCAAAATCCATTTTTCCATATTCTCTATAATTTTCAGATAAGAGTTGAAGAGTAATTACCATGACTGAAATATACTGTTCTTGGCTTAGTAGTTTGCAATGCAGTCTTTTAGTCAAGCCTTCCCCCTCGAAACATTCTACATGGAACAGTTCTTTCAATAATGATCCGAATTCCTCTTTCACCTGTTTTCTAATTAGAATCCGCGGCGTGATGAAAACGATCTTATCCCCCGCCTTTATCTTGCCTGAATAGTATAGTCCCCAAAGGTATGCCGCAACCACTCTCGTCTTCCCCGTGCCGGTGGGCAACTGAAATACTAGGCGATTTCTCGTCGCAGTCTCTTCAAGCAGTTTCTTCAAAGCTTTCTCTTGAACACGATAAAGAGGACAATGGGTTTGAAGCAGACCCGCCAATTTTGATTTTACTTTTGATATTATCTCGGTTATTTGAGGAGAAGAGCAGTAACTCAAAGCCTACACCTCGGATAATAGCACGTGCTAAATAAATTCATAAGATAACTCCGTCAAACTTCTTCCTCCTCTTCAACCGCTCCCGCCATAAGCTGTTTCAACGACCTTATTTCCTCAGCGAGTGAAGAATACAATTTGGGCAATATCGCTATTATGCCTCGTTCGCTAAGACCGAATGCCGTTAGAAATGCTTTATCAATCTTAATTCTGAGGTTAAATCCTCGTTCGAGTTGTTCCAAGATTGACGGAAATTCCGCATCCTTTAACTCATTAAAAATAGTCAATAATTCGCCAATCTTCTGTTTCTCTATTTTGCTAAAATCTGGAACCATTATTTCTTCTAATACGTACTCATCAAGTTGTAGAAAAGCACCTCTTGTTTCTTTTCTGTTCAATAAGACTTGAAGAAGGTTTAGGGTGCTGTTAAACCAGAGGCAGAGGAGTTTAGCCTGCTCATCCTCCACATTTACTGACCATGCTACACCAGGCGGTGCGAACGGAACGCTGGAATAAAATGCGAGTAGGCAGGTTCCAGAGGCAGAAACATCTGCACGCCTTACTAAGGCTAATCGACTCAGCCTATCCTCTACGTAGCTCCTCCACCTATTCCAGAAGGTTGGAGATATCTTCATTCCCTCAGCACCAGCCCTGAGAAACTCCTTTACATCTTGGAAGTCAGCCACTACAACATAGTCTAGGTGGAGAGAGATATCAATACTGTTAACAAGGGACACTCGTCTCAGCGCTGGGCGAAGTGCTCTAAAAGGTATGCTGAGGACATCTTGTGTAAATCTATTTTCTACTAGTATCGTTCTATCTCGGATTTTTCTTATAATCCACTTATCGCTCTTCTTAATCGCCCTCTCAATTCGTGAAATTGTCAGACCCTGAACTTTTCCACCTCTTCGAGATTCTACTCCTTCAACAATACTTGCATTTAATTGGCTTGATAATTCTCTAAACAGAATGAGATTGCTACCAGCTTTCTGAATAAATTCCTCCCAAAAATCTGTAAGCCATTTATTTTTAAATGCAATTAACGGAAACAGATTTTGAACTCTCTTCCTCAGTTCTGGCTGAGAAATGTGAAATGCAAACATAGCATTATTCTCCATAGCTCTTTCGAGGGGGCGGGATGCTATTTGTCGAATTTGGTTCGCCATCATAAGTGATTCTTCAGAGGTCTTCGGGATGTACTTTAGAGTTACGATTGTACAGGGTTGTTCTTGAACAGTCCTCTTCGAGCGTTTCCTTGCAACCAGCAGGATCTCTCTGAATTGAGCAGCCTCGGAGAAGGCGGCGCGTTGCCACGTTGTGACTATATACTCTATATTATAGTGCTCTGCTAGCATTTTTCTTACTCCTTCACATGAAACTATCCGGAGTACAGTTGCTGGAAGAACTAAAGCCATTCTTCCATTTTCATTTAAAAACCTGTCTGCTAACAGGATGAAGAAGCCATAGAGGCCTAATTGTCCATGGAGGTAATCCTTATACTCTTCGCTGAATCTCTGGAAAAGCCTCTCTTTATAATCCTCCGGGAGCCTTTCCTGTCTGGTGAAAGGTGGGTTCATGATGACCACATCGTACTTTCCTAGCTCTATTTCCTGTGTCTCTTTATCCGTTAGGCTTACCGTTCCCTTCTCGGTTGTCTTTGGAAACATGAACGTGGTTAGGTAGCTTCTCGCAGCCATTGTTACGCTAGGTATCTTCATCCCGGGCCTCAGGCATGTTGAGTCCCAGACCGCCACGTTAACCCTGTTCGTGAAGTATTCGGGTGACTGGAGTGCTAGATGGCATGCTGCGACGTTTGCCGCGAAAGGCATGACGTCTATGCCCAGCAGGTCCTCTTCAACGAACTTCCTATGGTCTTTCTGTGTCATAGGTCTGCTGAGCAGCTCTCTCTTCCTCCTGTATGCTGCGACAAGTAATCCGCCGCTTCCCACAGCCAGGTCAGCAACCTTAGCGTCGGCACCATCTATCGAGAGGGATGCGAGAAGCTCGGCTGCCAGCACGTTAGTGTAGAAGGCTGCAACGTTCTTCCTTGTTTCGAAGGGGACGAGGTCGTGGAAGATTGTGCCGAGAAGGTCTCCCCCAACCTTTTCTGGGCTTAGGCCCTGAACCAGGTTCACCATGGTTTTAACCTGGTCGACGAACTCCTGTGGGATTAGGGATGCGACATCGTAAGAGTAAACCGTCTTATAGTTGACGTCGAGCACTCTGCGGAAGTAATCGTTCAAGTCCTTGGGTCTCCTTATTCTGTCGGTATCAATCTCTTCGAATAAGTCTCTCTTGGTTCTGGAGAGGACTTGGTAGAATAGAATCTGGTTGAGAAGAAGGTATGCTGCGGCTGACCTCAACTCCTCAACAGGATACTTACCCTCCTCATATTGAAGTATGTTCTTGAAAACATCCTTCCCTCCGAAGAAGACCTCAAGCTCATGGCTCTTGAGGTACCTCAGTCCGTTAAGAATATAGAGCACGGATTCGCGGAGAGACTTCATTATGTAATCAATGCTTGGTTCAACGCGTTTCGGAGGGGCGAGGATGTGTTCAGACAGGGTCTTTGCTATTTCCTGCAACTTATTCTCGTAGACTGTGAATGGCCTCGGATCCTCGGGTGGAAACATTGCAATAAGCTTAAAGCTCAGTTTTTTCGCAAGGTTCTCGGCAGCCTCAATGGGCATGGGTTGAGTAAGCTCCTCAGGATAGAGGATCGCAAAACCGCCCTTTATCCCCAAGACCCTGTGGTGCTTCAAGTAATCGTTCTGAACCTTAGCAATAGCCTGAACAAGATCCCTCTCCGTGAACTTTGCTTCAACAGGGTATGTGCCTGCGTTAACACAAAGAAGATCAGGCTCCCTAGAGCCCGCGGGAGTGGTGATTCTGGGGAAAAGCTCAACCCTGACCCCGAGCCTCTGAAGCTCATCCCTGAGCAGAGAGCTTATCGTGTTCTCCGTGGCTTTAGGTATCATCTACACTGTTTAGTGGGTAGGAGTCTGATTTAACGTTTTAGCTAGCTATTAGCATACGTCCTGCCTATCGGAAATAGAAATCGTTCTATACTAAAGCTAGGAGCATATAGAGGTGCCTACTCGTGTCTCGCGAGATCTTTTAAGTAAGATTAAAAAACATCTTATTGCAATTTTATGTGGGTAACGTTGCTTATAATCGATGGTGTAAGATACATACTTTATGAGCCTAAGACTGAGTCCGAATTCGAAAATTTGGTTAAGGATCACATAACAGAAATTTTTGGGAGGGGGGCTTGCTCTATTTTGATATTAAGCCTGATTTAAGAGCGTACGCTTATCATTCACTAGAAGGTCAAATATCCATTTTGAACGCCTTGACTACTGCTTTTCTTTAAACTTGCTCGTGCGTGCTAGTGCTAATCTAAATATAATGCGCTGACCGTAATTGGCCTATAGACAAAATAATGAGGCTCTGCAAACGGAAGGAGGACGGTAATAGCACGCGCAGATAAGACCAATAGGACAATAGCCTTGTTCTATTTGGCTGATGTTTCTGCAAGAAGTTTGATCAGGCAAACTATATAGTGCACGCTAGGGGAAGCAAATAATAAATACTTTTCGTATTTTTACGTATGATATTTAAAATCGGTACGGTATGTTTATACATATGTCTGTAAGACCGCTAGTAAAATGTCTACCTCACCTCATCTCCAAATGTCAGCTGCAAGGAGGGTAGTGACAATAGGGCTTTGCGCAGCGCTTTACACAGTCATAGGTATAGCTACCTTCCTAGGAGTCTTCACCCCAGTCATAGGTGTGGTAAGATTCTGGCCGGCTGTATTCGTACCAGCAATATTCTCTATGCTTTTCGGCCCATTGGTGGGGGGTACGGGTGCAGCAATAGGAATATTCCTTAGCGACCTGTACACTTTCTACGCTACAGGCCAGACAAACCCTCTGTTAAGCCTTATTGCAGGAGTCCCATCCAACTTCCTAGGATTCTACATACTAGGTAGAATAGGCAGGTCTAAAGAGAACTGGAAGGGTTTAAAGGCTGCAATACCGTTAATACTACTTGCAGTTTCTGCATTCGGTCCTTTTTTGTATGTTGAATACATGATTTCAATGGGAATAGTTGACGCAAGTGTAAGATGGGTTTCAACAGTTCTTCTCGTCTTCGCAATAGTGGTCTTGATACTGGGGTTAGTGGCGGCTAAGCTTAGGAAGAAGTATCTCGACTATTATGTTGGAGGAACACTTGGGCTCCTATTTGGAGGCTTATGGATAGGTTTAGGCATATGGTTTTACAGCCAGCTCTTCGGCCTCCCGATAACTGGAGATAGAATAGATCTAGCCATGGCGGTATGCTATTTTCTATGGGTTTTCGGAACAGAGATCCCTTTCATACTGGTGGTGCCCCCAATACTTGACGTAATCTACAGGGTTTACCCCTTCCTCAAACCCGCTGAGAAAACTTTCGAGTAGTCTAAGGTTTAAAGGTGAAAGGTTAAAATTTCTCTCTTCCATGTTCTTCTGAAGGTTGAAGGTTGCCGTAGGCATAGATGTAGGTGGTTCAACGACTAAAGCAGTAGCGTTAAAGGGTAAGGATATTCTCGGCGTCAGCGAAATGCCTTCATCAGACCCTCTTGCCACCTCAATAGGGCTTCTAGGGAAACTCGTAGTAATGATGGGGTATTCTCTGCAGGATGTTGACGTGATTGCTCTTGCAGGTGGAAGAAGCAGCCAGCTTCCCGACAACATACTGGGTCTACGGGTTGTAAAGGTTAACGAGATTAAGGCTGCGGGCACAGGCGGCGTAGTTTTAACCAATCTCGACGAAGCACTGGTTGTAAGCATGGGCACGGGGACAGCGTTGATCGAAGTCAGGAACGGTGGGAAAACCATAAGGCATGTTGGAGGAACAGGTGTGGGCGGGGGCACCCTAATAGGGTTGTCCAGGAAGATGCTTGGAGTTTCCAGCGTAAGTGTTCTTGTTGAAATGGCTGAGAAAGGTGACTCTAAGAGGGTTGACTTGACAGTGGGGGACATAGTGGGTGATGGGATAGGCATGCTTTCAGCAGATATGACTGCCTCCAACCTCGGCAGGGTCGGGGATACTTCAAGCATTGAAGACTTGGCTGCAGGCATAACGAACCTTGTTGGGGAAGTAATATCTTCAGTAGCCTACTTGGCTGCTTCAAAGCTTGGGCTTGAGGACCGGGTTATTCTAGTTGGGAGAATCGCGAAGCTGCCGCCTGTTCTGAAAAGCATTCAGAGGACTCTTTCAAGCTTCGGGGTTAAGCCCATAGTTCCTAAGCTGCCTGAGTATGCGGTGGCTGTTGGAGCAGGATACATGGTTTCGATAGGGGAAGGTTGAGATGCCGGCCGTATCGGGTAAAAAGATTGTTGAAATGGGTGTTGTGGAAGGGTTACGGAACATTGATGAACAGGTTCAGCCCGCCGGTGTCGACCTGACGCTTAGCAGAGTTGAGATACTTACGGAGAGAGGCGAGATAAGTGTTGAACCAAGGTTTTCCAAGGGGGTTAATGTTCTTCCAAACAAGGGGTTCTACGAGCTTCCGCAGGGAAGCTATAGAGTGACCTACCATGAGATTGTGAATATTCCTGCAGGCTACATTGGTCTACTGATGCCTAGGTCAAGCCTCCTTAGGAACGGTGCAACAATATACACGGCTGTCTGGGATCCTGGTTACAGGGGTAGGGGAATGGGTCTGATGGTTGTCTTCAACAGGCAGGGCATTAGGGTTGCTGAGGATTCTAGGGTTGCTCAACTCATACTACTTAGCGCCGAGGATTCTACTGGGCTCTACAAGGGAAGATTCCTCGGCGAGAACATCAATAACCCGGAGCGCTCCGGAATCTACTAGAAGTAGAAAATATTTTGACGCTTAATAACGCGTATAAGTTTTTATATCGCTGGATGTGAATGTAGGCGATGCGCGATTGACTAAGAAAATTGTTGTGATCAGGGGAGACGGAACAGGGCCCGAGCTGACTGAGGCTGCGATGAAAGTCATGGAAAGCATTGGAGCAACTGACCGAATGGAGTTCCTGATCAAGGATGCCGGCTCAGAATGGTGGCAGAAGCATGGCGGAGCAACATACTTCCCTGACGAGACATGGGAGGCTTTGAGGGATAGCGATGCCTGCTATAAGGCGCCTGTAACAACCCTCCCGGATCCTCATACTCCTAAGAGCGTTGCAGTCACAATAAGGCAGACATTCAACCTTTATGCTAATGTTAGGCCAGTTAAAACCTTCAGAGGACGGGAAGGACCACTTGGCCCAGTGGACATGCTTTTCATAAGAGAAGGCACTGAGGGACTCTACGTAGGCATAGAGTTCATGGTTTCGGATGAAATCGGGGTGGCGATAAGGAAGATATCTCGGGCTGCTTCGGAGAAGGTTGCAAGATTCGCATTCGAACAGGCTAAGCTTAGAGGATGGCGAAAAGTCATAGTTATTAACAAGGCTAATATTCTCAAGCTGACAGACGGTGGAATCTTCGTCCCCACCGTTATGAAGGTCAGCGGGGGTTACTCTGGAATGGATGTTGAAAGCTACTTCGTCGACAACTTCGCCCAGCAACTCGTCAAGAATCCCCAGAGGTTCAACCAGAACGTTATCGTAGGCACAAACCTCTTCATGGATATCCTTACTGAGGAGGCCTCAGCCCTAATAGGCAACATTGGTCTAGTGTATTCGGCGAACTTCGGAGACAACTACGCAATGTTTGAGCCCGCCCACGGAAGCGCCCCTAAATATAAGGGTCTGAACAAGGTTAACCCAACAGCGATGATACTTGCCGGAGCATGGATGCTCGACTACCTTGGTGAGAAAGATCTTTCTAAAGCGGTTTTCGAAGCAACTGAGGAAGTCATAGCTGAAAACAAGGTTGTCACATATGACCTCGGTGGTTCAGCCTCAACCCAACAGATGGCTGAGGAAATAGCTAGGAAGGCTGTAGAGAAGCTTAGGAAATAAGCTAAACAGTTATTATCATTTTAAAAATCCTATCTTTCATGAAGACAGTCTCTACTAGGCCAACTATTGTTGTGATGGATGAAACAATAATTGTTGCGAGGTGAAATGCTTCGAATGGCGTAGATTGAGTAGCACTTAATAGAGTCGCAAGACCGATATTACCTAGTATTGATAGTGTAAAAATTAAAAGGATTGCAATAAAGTATTTCTGTGGTATTATGAGCCCATTAAAAATCATAATGTAACATAATGACAAGCCTAGGATGATTGATAGAATGAAAAGCAATGCTACTGAAGAGTATGTGCTGCTTGGAATGTCCGGCACCGCTATCAATACAGCTAGAAAATTTAAAAGAAACATTATGTAACACAATCCTATTCCCAATTTTTTTACAATCCCCTCGATACTTATGGCTTGAAAGCACTTTTCCATTCTTTAGCTTCACTTTAATTTGATATTATCGGTTAAATTTATATTTTTTATAATGCATAAACAACAATACAATTTTTATTCGTTCTTCGATGAGGTAAACTAAAACTTTTTTTAGCTTAAACTCTGTTTTTCCTATAGGAAGCAAGCCCTCCTGCTTTCATCAAGTTCATTATAAAGTCTGGGTAGGGTAAGAACTTCAATTCAACTCCCGTTGTTTCGTTTCTGACGATGCCTTTCTCAAAGTCTATCAGAGCTACGTCTCCCTGTTTGAAGTTCTTATTAACATCTTTAACCTCTATGACGGGTAGCCCAACGTTTATGGCGTTCCTGAAGAATATTCTGGCGAAGGAGCATGCCACTATGGCTGATATCCCAGCTTCCTTGATTACTCTCGGAGCGTGCTCTCTGCTTGAACCCATTCCAAAGTTTCTCCCCGCTATAACAATGTCTCCCTTAGATATTTTAGATGCCAGCGTCGGGTCAAGGTCTTCGAAAACGTGTTTCGCAAGCTCCTTGAAGTCTCCTGTTCTAAACTTGTATTTCGCAGGTATTATTACATCAGTGTTAATATGGTCTCCCAAGATCCAGACTTTTCCTCTTAAGATCATTTTGTTGTTAACCTCCTATAAGCTTCTTGGGGTCTGTTATAACTCCTTCGGCAGCTGAGGCTGCTGCCGTCGCTGGGCTGGCTAAGTATATGCTTGACTCGGGGTTTCCCATCCTGCCCTTGAAGTTCCTGTTGGAGGTTGAGACCGCTACCTCTCCTGACCCAAGTATTCCGAAGTGTACTCCTAGGCAGGGGCCGCATGTGCTATGGGTCACTGTGCATCCTGCTGAAATAAGCTTGTCTATAATCCCGTTCTTGAGGAGATTCAGGAATACTCTTCTTGAGGCGGGTATGGCTATGCATCTGACCCCCTTCTTAACACCCTTCTTTGAAAGTATTTTCGCGGCCATTTCAAAGTCTTCCTCCCTGCCGTTGGTGCAGGAGCCTATGAAAACCTGATTGACTTCCAGTCCCTCAAGCTCCTTAACGGGCTTAACGTTGTCAACATTGTGGGGTGCTGCTACCACGGGTTCAAGCTCGTCAAGCTTGTAGCTGAGGCTCATAGCGTACTCAGCGTTCCCGTCAGGCTTGAAGATGTTCTTGTCCTTCAAACCACTCGTGTCAACATGCTTCATCGTTACTTCATCTAACGGGAAGATGCCGTTCTTAGCCCCCATCTCGACAACCATGTTGCACATCGTCATCCTGCTGGCCATTGACAGTGTTTTCACACCGTCTCCCTGAAACTCTGCACTCATGTAGGTTGCACCGTCAGCACCAACATCCCCTATTATCCTTAGTATTAAATCCTTGGACATTACTCCAAGTTTGAAGCTTCCATTTAGAGACACCTTCATTGACTCCGGCACCTTGAACCAGAGTTTTCCAGAGGTCATTACTTCTGCGAAGTCTGTTGAGCCTATTCCTGTTGCGAAAAGGCTGAAGGCACCCAAGGTCACAGTGTGAGAGTCTGCGCCAACTATAAACATGCCTGGCTTAAGATTCTCGTTCTCAGGTATGACTTGATGGCATATTCCTTCCCCAACATCATACGTTTTTATGCTGTTCTCCTTAGCGAAGCCTCTGAGCTTAAGCTGAAGGTTTGAAGCACCCTCATTAGGACTTGGGGAAGCATGGTCTATGACGAACCTTATCTTCGAAGAATCCTTAATCCTGTTTGAACCCAGTTCTTTGAAAGCATCTATCGCTAGGGGGCCTGTGCCATCATGTGCGTAAGCCAAATCGATGTCTACAACTACTATTTCACCGGGCTTCACCGGTTTCCCAAGCCTGTTTCTGAACAGTTTCTGAACTATCGTCTCGCCCATTTCTCAGCCCCTTTGGAAGATGCTTTATATAAGATTTTGCCTGATTAGAACTCCACTATTTCTGCTTCATGCTTAGAGGAATCGTATAGTGCAACAGTCGATTTCCCAGTCAGGTATCCGCATGCCTCGCCAGGGTTAACCCAGAGAACCTCACCTATTTTCCTTAAACTCGGCTCATGAGTGTGCCCTGCCACTATCAAGTCAAACATTTTTTTGCTTGCTATCTCATCAATCAGCTTTAAATCCTCACCGTGTAACATTAATGTTTTCTTACCATCTAATTCTAGTATTGCAGCAGGCCAGTAGAATTGAGCACTTATCTCAGAAAACATTCTTTGAAGATTACTTCTATCACCATCATTATTCCCATATACGAGTATTAGCTTCGCCCTGCACTCTTTGAATTTTCTGACTGTAAATGGACTTATGACGTCACCAGCGTGGAGTACCATATTCACGTTCTTTTCGTTGAAGAAGGCTACTGCTTTCTCAATCATCTTCAAATGGTCATGAGTATCACTTATCAAACCAATTAGCATGAGAGTAAAGATGGCTCAATGTCTAATTTAACCTTTTTCACTTTAAACATTCGGAGCTTTTAAAATAATCATGATTCTGGTTCCATAGATTATTTTATCTTCTTCCCTGTTATCAGCGTTTCTGTTCTCAAAACCCCCTTAGCTCTTCTAAAACTGTTAACAACATTATCCAGCTCCTTCAGGCTTGAAACCTCGTCGACTCTAACAATATAGTCGAAGGAGGAGCCCCATATTTCAATTATCTCTGTAACCTTCTTATCTCCTGAGAGTAGCTCTTTGCAGAAGTCTTCGAAATCCTTGTCTCCCATGCTTTCAACATCCACGAGTATTTGGGCTGAAAGGCTCTCCGGCAGAGTTATCTCAACGAGCCCCGTCTTGTTAAGGGCTTCAGCTATAATGATGTTTTCAAGAGCCGATGCTCCTCTACCGTGCAAAAGGTATGCTGACTTAATCCTGTCCCTTATCTCTTCAAAAGTTTTCTCGTCAAGCTCCTCGGTTTTCACACCCTTCTTCTTCAAGGCTGCTTTCACACCTTCGCTTCCAACCATCGGCCCCAAGGCGAAACCGCTCTCCCTTCCAACTATGCTTGCGTCGAAAGCTTGGTATGTCAACGGGTCTCTGAAGGCTGCCTTCTGATGTGTTCCGGCAGTATGGGTGAAGACGTTTCTCCCTGAAACCGGATTGTTAGAAGGTATCTCCATCCCCGAGATCTTGCTAACGTATTCGGAAAGCCTAAGCAGGTTAGCTAAATCATATTCGTATCCGAACCTAACCTTCATCCATGTGGCTAAGACAAGTATATCTGGTATGCCTGCTCTCTCCCCCAAGCTATTGATAGTGCCATGGAGTATCTTTGCGCCACTCATCCAGGCCTCTAACGTGTTCACGAGAGCCATGCCCATGTCATTATGGAAATGTGCTTCTATCATGCTTTTCGAACCATTTTCTCTTAGAAACCTGCTTATCTCCCCGTATATTCTTCTAACGTCTGTTGGAGAGGCTCCGCCTGAAGTATCTGGGAGGCTTATGGAGTCTGCTCCTGCCTCAACAGCCTTCTCGACAACCTGCTTCAGGAAAACTGGATCAGCCCTGAAAGCATCCTCTGCTGTGTACCTTACTCTATATCCTTTGTTCTTAGCATACCTGATGGTCTTAGGAACCTGCGCTAAAACAAACTCTCTCTTATTCTCTATCCTCTCAAATTTCGCATCTAAATGCCTGTCAGCAGGGGAAAGATAAAGCGCAATCCATTCGATACCTTCAGGAACCGTGTCCACATCAGACTCAAGAGCTCTGCAATGAGCTACTTTCAAGGTTTTAGTCTCCAGCCGGCTTAACTCCTCCACTATTTTTCTCTCGCCTTCACCAGTATAGGGTGATCCTATTTCAACAAGCTCTATGCCTGTCTTGTCGAGTTCTCGTATTATTGTTATCCTCTCCTCTAAGGTGAAGTATATCCCAGGGGTCTGAAGACCCTCTCTCAGCGTAGTGTCCAGTAATAGAGGCTTCTCCAAATTCTGCATACGGAGATTTAAACAATTATCAGGGTTTAAAAAGATTCACTGCTTAATAGACAATTATCTTAGACTCCTCATCTATGGTTCTGATTAACTCAATAATCTTCTCAACCAGCTTGCGAGACTCGTCCAACCATTCAAACTCCCTGATAAGAATGGTCTTATCCGTTGGCTGGAGAAGTATTAAGCATAGAAACCTATTTCCATAAGCAACCAAATATTCGTAGCCGTGTATTCTCGCAGAGAAACCACTATTTCTGATAAGCCAAGCCAGCCTAAGCCTATTCTCAGGAAAAATGAAGGGGGATTTCGCTGCTTGCCGCATTGATTCCTACCCTGTTCCATCCAGAAGAGGCTTAATCCTGTCTCTCAACATGCATGCTCTGCAAACCTCTCCTGCAGAAGGGTTTCCACAAATCTTGCAACGCCCTATTCGCTGAGCCGCGTATTCTCTTCTCAGAAGCGGGAGGAGCCTGAGAAAATTGTTTACGAGACCGTGTTTAACACCCGGTACAATGGAGTCAAGCCTATTAAGGAAATCCCTCACCTCAAGCCTATAGTTCTCAACATGATATGGGCACTCAACGAAGTCAACCTCAATATCGCTGAGAATAGCGTAAATAGTGTCCTCCTTCTCAGTGCAGAAGTAGAATGGTTTAACCCTCTGGACGAAACCCTCATCCTCGATCACACCACTCTTAGGGCCGAGCCTAGCTAGGAGCACTGGGTTTCCACGCAGATAGTTCATTAGGATGGTCTGGGACTCATCGTCAAGATTATGGCCTGTAGCAACCTTGGAGAAGCCAAGCTTCCTAGCCTTAATATTTATCAGGTTTCTCCTAAGCACTCCGCAGACGTAGCATGGCTTTATGTTAAGCCCGTTTTCCCTAGATATTTTAACAGCCTCGTCAAGCGTGAAGCCATAGTCTTCTTTAAACGAGTATGTGTAGAGAGATATCTTATTCTCTCCGCAGAATTTAACCAGCCCCTTAAGCTTCACATCCCTGTATCCGGTTATGCCCTCGTCCACAGCTATCGCAGCGAGGTTCTCACGCTTATTCTTCATAAGCTTCCAGAGAAAGCTTAGGAGAGTCGTACTATCCTTTCCTCCAGAGCAGGCTACTAGAACCTTCTCCCCATATTTGATTAAACCGTACCTATTAATGGTACTGATAACTTTAGTTTCAAAATATTTTCTGAAATGCTTGCGACAGAGGCTTTTACCACTTAAAGAGATGTAGACCGCCCTCTCCTCACATTCCTCGCAGACCATTTTTCAACCGCCTGACACAACGCTGAGAAGCTTAACCTCGTCCCCCTCTTTTAGAACCTCTTTCTCAGTCACTATGATGCCATTAATAACCGGAACCACCTCAGAAGGGCTTATCCTAAGAGTTTTGAGAAGCTCCTCAATACTGCTGTCCTCGTTTAACTCTATAATCTTGGTTTCGCGAAGCTTCTGTATGAACACTTTCACTTTCATTCGTTTTAAACGCTTAAAGTTATTGGTTTAAAAGCTACATTTAAACCTAAAAGCCTAAGCGAATACTCAGACCATTTACCTTGAATAAATATCGTTTTTATTAAAGCCGAAAATTGGAGATTTAAAATTTTTAGCCTGTCTGTCGAAAAAATATTGTTGCAATCTATAGTTCTAGCCTCATTAGGGGGAACTCTGAGTCATCTCTAAAAATTCTAAACCCGTTTTTTAGGTAAAACTCCACTGGCCCAGACGGATTGTCAGGATTATTTCTCCTAGCGAAGGTTTCAATAGCCTTAACTCCTCTCTTCCTCAAATCCTCAATTATGCTCTGCAGAAGCTGTTTGCCAAGCCCACGCCCCCTGTATTCCTTATGAGCTATGAAAAGGCATGAGATTAACACTGCGTCCCCGCTGGGCGGTCCAGATGAGTATTCGGCTGAAAGCGGGAGCGTCTTTGGAGATGCATACTGCGCGTAGCCGACGGGCTTCCCATCCACATACATTATCTTTCCACAGTCGCCAAATAAGTTTCTTACGCTTCTCAACCAGCTAAGCTTCTTGGCCAGCATGCGTTCCCTGCTCTCTCTGGAAGGGTCTACGCATTCCTCCGGGAACTCCCAGTATATGCAGTACTTGCAGCTGAAAGGATGCTCTCCCCATTCTGGGGCATCAATAAGATTCTCCTCAGTGAGGCTGACTATTTCAACATGCATTTTTCTGACTCAATATTCCGGTTAACATGCTCTTAAACTATTCCTCAGCCTCATCAAGAATCCTGTAAAGCAGTCTCAAAAGAACATTTAGAAGAAATGTTATTAACAGGCTAAGCAATCAGTATAATGCTGGTTGCTGACAAGAGTTCTCAAGACGGATAAGCATCGCCCCTCTAAGAAGGTACTTCAGGAGGCAGCGACAGTACTAAAGTCAGGTGGGCTAGTGGCTTTCCCAACAGAAACCGTGTATGGGTTAGGGGCTGACGCTTTCAACAAGGAGGCTGTCTTGAAAATATTCAGAGCTAAGAAGAGACCTCCAGACAACCCTGTTATAGTGCATGTCTCAACCATGGAAATGCTTACAAATGTTTCTTCAAGTATTCCCAGAAGGGTTGAGAAGCTTATAGGAGAGCTTTGGCCCGGACCGTTGACGATAGTTGTCCCAAGGGCTCCAAGGGTTCCTTCTGTAGTCTCAGCAGGACTTGAAACAATAGCTGTCAGGATGCCTGCTCACAATGTTGCGCTAGGACTGATCGAATACTTAGGTTCCCCAATAGCTGCTCCCAGTGCAAACCTTTCAGGCAGGCCGAGCCCGACGAACGCTAAGGATGTCTACGAGGATTTGAATGGTTCGATAGAAATGATAATTGACGCGGGTGAAACATTCATAGGGGTTGAGTCGACTGTGGTTGAGGTGACTGAGAGTAAGGCTGTCGTCCTTCGACCTGGTCCAATCCCTGTTGAAATCCTTAGAAAATACTTAGGTGATGTGGAGGTGCATCCCTCAATAATATCAGGCGGGTTTGAAGGGGTTCCTGCCTCACCCGGCATGAAGTATAGGCATTACGCGCCTAAGGCGGAAATGATTGTTGTGGAGGGGGATTACGAGAAGGCTGCTCTGAAGCTGGTTGAAACGGTTAAAGAATACTTGAAAACCGGTTTGAAAGTTGGATGCATGGTTTCAGAGGAGACGGCTAAAAAACTGCCTAAGCAGGTTGCTGTGGAGGTGCTGGCCCCTAGGGCTAGGCTAGACCTTGTTGCTAGGAGAATTTACTCTGCCTTGAGGAACCTTGACAGGATGAACCTGAGCATAATAGTAGCTGAGGGTTTTCCAGAGGACGGTATTGGGATGGCTATACAAAACAGGCTGAGAAAAGCTGCGGGATACAGGGTTTTGAAAGCCTAGTGGCCTAAGTTATTGGAGATCCGTTTGAAATATTGCTGTCTGGGCATATTAGGGAAACCTTGTTCTTGCCTTCGACGGCGGCGAGCACCATTACCTCAGAAACTTGGCCCATTAGAACAGCTGGCTTAAGGTTTGTGACGAAGACGTACTGCTTTCCAACAAGTTGCTCCGGAGTGTAGTATGCTCCTAAGCCTGCTACCGACTGCTTCACAACGTTTTGACCCAGATCAACCTGAAGCTTCAGAAGCTTCTCAGAGCCCTTAACCTTCTCAGCTGAAACTATTGTTCCAACAACCATCTTAATCTTCTTGAAATCCTCCATGCTTATTTCGGAACTCATTTCGAGATGGTGCATTGAAACATGTTTATAAGCTTAACCTGATGCTTGAATCAAATAGTTACTTGGTAAAAATCGACCTGTCTTAAATTTTTTACTTTAGACTTTCAAAAACATGTTCATCATCCTTCAAACATAGGGCTGCTGGCTCAACTCCGTAAAACCTGCATGAGAAGACGACTATTAACATTCCGTTGAAAAGAACCCGGTGGCCTTGAAACACAGGCTCGTGGCTCCTGACCATCATTCTGAGACTATTCTCCTTCAAAAACCTCTTGAGAGCGTTATTTCCAAAGCAGTATACTCCTAGTCCTCTAGGGTTTGGAGAGAACTCTTCAACATCCTCAGAAGGGTCATTCCAAATGGTTTCGAAAACCTTCGGGTCTTCAGGCTCAACCCCTCCCTTGCCAGCCTCTTCCAGCTCCTGGATTTTCCTAATTCCCCTCGCTAACCCTCCGTGTACCATTATCGTGTTATCGTTGAAAACTGCTGCCAAAGGCATTTCTGAGAAAACCCTCAGGTATGCATCGTAAACCTCTTCATACTCCTTCTCAAACCTCTTTATGAGGCTTTCTATAAAACCGTAGGAAAGGTTCATTGAAGGCGTCTCGTGGTTTCCCCTCAGGAGAAATATCTTATCAGGATTATCTTTCTTTCTGTTTAAGAGCAGGTTTATCACCCCACTCTGGTAAAGCCCCCTGTCAACATAATCGCCCAGAAACACGTTCTTAGTTTCTCCAAGCCTATCTGCATGCTTCAGAGCGTTAACACAGGATTCTAAATCCCCGTGAAGGTCACCAACCACAAGGATTCTTTCACCGTTAAGCCTTATGAGCGGTGGTTCCCTTCTTAGTTTCTCATATGCTTCTTCGCAAAGCTCAATAGTTTCGCTCCTACTCATGTTTTCAAACTTTCTCAGCGCCTCCTCGAACTCCATTCTCCTGTTCTCCAATGTTGCTCAGTAAGATTAATATTCCTAACGATTTTCATAGGTTAAAGCTTTGGCAAAGCACGGAGGACACATAATTGGGATAGTAATACTGGTGCTGAAAGCCCTTGTCATAACCTTGGTGACAGGGTTAATCGGCTTATACAGTCCCTCAGAACCCTACCACTATGTTAAAAACGGTCTTCCACTCCCATTCATAATACAGGTTATAGATGTTGAAGCTGCAAAATACGTTGAAATTAGGATTGACCCCTTATTCCTGCTGCTCGATATACTTATCTGGGCTGGTCTTATTCTCTTGCTCAGTTTTTCCGGAAGAATGGTTAATAGAATTCTTTCTTCTAGAATTAAATAAGACATATACGACCATGATCATTATTAAAAGCATTGTTAAGGGAAGCATGTAGAGTGTTTCCTTAAAAAATAATATTCCTCCAAGTATGGCTGCCGCAACCATCAGTATGCCTGCCCATTCCGATTTCTCGTGTCGCAACAAGAAATACGTGTTTCAGAGGTAGAATTTAAATTTATATCTGGTATTTTGAGGCTGATACTCTAAGTTTGTGTCGTATTTCGACATCCAGATTATCTGGAATCGTCGAACGTGATATTTCGATTCGCATATTGTTAAATCCTTTAAAATATGCTCGGCGCTCAAGCAGATAAAGCACTGCTAAAACTATCACCAGTATCGCCAGCAGCAATATTAAAAGTACAACGGATTTCTTCAGCTGCTCCCCCCAGTTTAAATTATTGTCGAATAATGATCCAGCATAAACCTCCTCCTCCACATGCAGGTAAACGCTACTTCTCTTTATTCTTTCTTCCGTTCTTAAAGACTCTGCCACGAAATCTATGTTGGAATACTTCTCTGATTCCAGTACATGCTCTGTGGCTGAAGCTGAATACGTTATTGAGGACAACGGGTTCTGGCGTTGAGAATAATACCCATAAGTAATGTCCACGGGAAGCCAGCCCCAAGGTGGGATATATGCCTCAACCCACCCGTGCCACCCGACTCCTCTGGATGATATGGTGAGGTGCCCATCCCACGTTTCCCCGCTAAGGCTGAAGGCTGTTGAAAGCACTCCCCCCGTTTGAAGATAGGATGGTATTCCAACCGACCTTAGCATAGTTATGAGAAGCGTAGACTGGTCGTCACAATCCCCTTCTCCCTTTCCCTCTGGATCAGGTAGTGTTTGACTAGGATATTGAGGCTGCCTTAGCTCTTCACCTGAAGGGTATTCAACCCTGTTTCCTATGAATTCAACCATTTCACAGATTATTCTGAGAACATTCGTATCGTTCCCCTTGATTTGGGCAGCAAGGTCAGCTATATACTTTGAATCTTCACTCTCGTATTTCCATGCTCCGCTTGAAACGGTGTAGTTAGCGAGTTCAACAGGTATGTCGAAGAGGTTTCCTGAAGAATCAATGGAGACTTGGGGCAGGCTTCTGAAAACTAGAGTTATCTTAATGAGGATCGTCACAGTAATGTTTTCGCCCGGCTCAATTATTTCTGGAAGATTAAGCTCTGCAAATAAATTACCATCTTCGTCACTTAAGATTCTTTTCACGCTTGGATTGGTTTCGACAATATAGACTTGTTGAATAGAAGTATTTGGAAAGACTGTGAACAACCTGTCTTCAAGAGTAGTAATGTAATCGCTTGAACCATTATTGATGAAGCTCATCCTCAGCCTGTAATAGTATTCTTCCCCTTCGCCCGAGGTACCGACCCTATAGTCGATAATGCTGAATAGAACCATGGTTAAAACGACTATTCTAATTACGCTGCTTCTCCTCATACTTCTCTACTCTTCCATTTGTTTGTTGTTACAGTTAATATAGCTTAACAGTGCTTATAATGGTATCGATTCAGATTTTTAGGCTCTTTCAATTTTTCGATTGTGATACATATGAGTTTGACTGCAATATTCACGCTGAGCGACAGTTGAATTAAAACACATGAGTTGTTGCTAAGGCACTTTTAAACGGTGATAACTTGTGTTCTGCGTATTCTAATCTTCTCCAATAAGCCTATTCTTCTTTCTTCAAGTTTCCTGAAAACTATTCTTGCTCCCTCTGAATAATCTTTCAGATTCATCCACGGGTATTTCGCCAACTTTTCCTCAAGGCTCTTAGCTAAGTCCAAGTATTCCTTAACAGGATCCTCCAGGACACTTGGATTCCTAGATACGAAGCTTAAAACTGAGTTTTCATCAACATTCTTAAGACCTCTTTTCAAGCATTCTACGAGAAGCATGTTTATGCTTCCATCTTTAAGATCGTTTAACAAGTCCTTTAACTCGTCGCTCCACATCCAGACGTTCGTAATCGCCCACTCATATCGTGTTATTGCTTCGCAAGCTTCAGGCTCCTCGTCCAGAAGGCCGGCTTCAAAAAGCGTGAGAGAAACAACCCTTTCCCCTATTCCGGCGGTTTTACCGTGCCAAGCATTCTTAAGGTCATCGTAGAAGGAAAGTATCTTATCGTATTCTCCATCCCTAAACATTTCCGAGTACTCAAGGTCCTTTAATTCAAAGTTGAAAACTTCTTCCCTCCCCTTGAAGTATCTCTCAGCGAATCCGTCGCGGTGTATTTTTCCTACTCTCTCGTTAACTAGCTTCTCAAGATTATCTGCAACGCTTATCTTAAACTCGTATTCCTCAGGCTTTAAACGATCTTTCTCATCAAAAGCCTCGTCCCTTATGTCTCCTGATTTCAAGGCTATTGCGAAGGTTGCGGCAAGCTCGTACATTCTTCTGTCTCTAAGAGTTTCAATTATCGTTGAAAAACCTGGTTTCTTACCTCTGCTCTTCCAGAAACCGTAGGAGACGCTGCTTCTCCAGTTGACTGGTATAGTTATTTTCAGAGCAGTCACGAAATCCGTCTTATGTTTCAAAGCTTTTTCAAGCTGGGCTACGGCCTCTTCTTTACCTACGAGGCCTTTCTGGGAAGCTTCATCGTAAAACTTCTTCAACTCATGGTTTATAAAGCCGTCTATTCTGCGGGACACCGGAACCAGCCATGCGAGCGAGATTCTGCTCAACGCTGAAACACCTTGAGGAACCCTTTTAAAAACATTGGTTATTCGACAATAAGGCTTACCTTCTTGAAGCCAACCGTGTCTATAAGCCCCTTATCTGTTATTCTAAGCTCTGGCATTACTGGAAGGGCAAGCAGGGACATTGTCATGAAGGGTCGTGTAAGCCTGCAGCCAAGCTGCCTCCAAGCCTCTGAAAGCCTTTCTACTTTCTTAGTAACCTCCTGAACCGGCTTATCGGACATCAAGCCTGCTATTGGTAGTTCAACCAGTGCTATAATCCTTCCGTTCCTAACTGCAACCATGCCGCCATTAGTCTCAGAGAGAACGTTCCCAGCGTAGGCCATATCTCTATCATCCATGCCGAGTATCAGCAGATTATGACTGTCGTGAGCTACGGTGGAGGCTACAGCTCCTTCTTTAAATCCAAAGCCCTTTACGAAGCCGAGCCCAATGCTCCCGGAAGCCTTATGCCTCTCAACCACGGCTACCTTTGCAATGTCTCTCGAAGGATCCGTCTCGAGAAGACCGTTCCTGCTTTCCATTTCAAACACGGTGCTTCTCGTAAGGGTTTTAGCCTCAACAATTTCTATGACTCTAACTTTAAACGCATCCTTATCTTTGCCAACCCTTATCTTGAAATCATTCTCGTCAAGCTTCTTATGAATCCTAACGGTTTTCCTCACGCCTTCCGGATATTGATACTCGGGAATATGAATAATCATCCTCCCGTCCCTAGCTACAACCATGCCGTTTGCCACAACCGTTTCAACTGTAACCTTCTCCAGATTAGTTAAGACAATTATGTCTGCTATCCTTCCAGGTGCGACAGAACCTATTTCAAAATCAACTTTAAAGTGTTCAGCAGTGTTCAAAGTAGCCATTTGAACAGCCTTCACGGGGTCGACTCCTTCTTCGATCACCCTTCTGACAACATGATCCATATGCCCTTCCTTTAAGAGGTCACTCGGCTCTCTGTCATCAGTAACTAGGCAGACCCTTCTATGATCTACCTTTCTATCAGTGATAATTCTGACGACTTCCTTAACATCCTTCCAAGCGGAGCCTTCTCTAACCATTACATGCATCCCAAGCCTTAGCTTCGCCAACCCGGCCTCCATTACGATGGACTCGTGGTCAGATGATACGCCGGCAGCAACATAGGCGTTCAGCTCTTCGTTAAGGTTCCCATAGAAATGGCCTTCAATGATCTTACTGTATTGCAATGCTGTTTTAATTTCCCCAATTATTTTCGGATCTAGCGAAAGCACCCCGGGATAGTTCATGACCTCTC
Organism: Thermoproteota archaeon; assembly: GCA_038848185.1. Classification (GTDB taxonomy): domain Archaea; phylum Thermoproteota; class EX4484-205; order EX4484-205; family JAAOZP01; genus JAAOZP01. The sequence continues at coordinate 40,764 of JAWCNV010000001.1, forward strand.
CTAGGGCGACAGCATTTCTCCAGGAAAATGCTTCCTCAACCTCCTTTGGTCCTATTTGAGAGCCTGCTGTTTCAAACTCGAGGCCTGTGGCCGGTACGCAGCTCGGTATTGAGACATAAACCTTCAACGGCAATCCAACACCCTCTTCATGCATAAGTTTAACCCCATCTATTCCCTTCACGTTTGCTATTTCATGAGGATCTATGAATACTGCGGTTGTTCCACGGGGTAAAACGGCTTTTGCAAACTGGGTGACCGTAAGCATCGAGCTCTCGACATGCACATGCCCGTCTAGAAACCCGGGTGCAACATATTTTCCGCGAGCATCGACTACTACGGTGTCAGGCCCAATCGTGTGGTTGGCCTTCCCAACTAAAACTATTCTGCTATCTACTGCCGCCACATCAGTGTTTTCAACTAGTTCTCCTGTGAAAACGTTTATCAGGGAACAGTTCTTAACAACTAGACTTGCCTTTTTCTTTCCCAGTGCCGCCAAAATTAGTTTCTCAACAATGTCTGGAGGTCTATCTTCTAGGCTCATTGAATCGAATCCTGCTTAGGAATTATTAAGGTTTCAGATTTAAAAACAGCCATTTGAAGGGTAAGTATTGGTGTAATGCGGTGAGCCTCGAAACCCGGCTGGAGAAAGAGGTCTTGGAGACCCTTAGAAAATCCGATGGAGCTTTAACCCTGAAAGATATATGCAAGTTTCTGAATGAGAGTGAATATTCTGCAGCCAGCGCAATATCCTCCCTATCTCAAAAAAATCTAGTAAAAATTTCCTCTAGGGAAACTAGGTATGTTAAACTAACTGAGGAGGGGAAATACCATTCCGAAAGGGGGCTTCCTGAGAGGAGGCTCCTGAGAATAGTCTTGGAGGGGGGAGGTATGCTCCCCTTGGAGGAGGCTCGTAAAAAATATTCTGACGAAAAATTCTTCAATATAGCACTAGGCTGGTTGCGCCGAAAGGGATGGGGGGTGATTAAGATTATAAACGGGGTTCTCTACATAGTGGCTGATAAGGATGCTCCCGAGAGTGTCGACGAGGCGGCTTTAGGAACATTAGCTTCTACAGGCCTCTTGGAGGCTGGGATGGTTAATGCGGAAGGCCTAAAACTGCTTTCAAGCAGAGGTCTAGTTAAATTCATTGAGGATGTTGAGAGGCTTGTGTCGCTGACTGAAAAAGGTAGAATCGTCGAGCTGAAGATTGGTGTAACACAGTTGACGCCTGAACTGATCAGGAGCGGGGCCTGGAGGAATGTGGAGCTTAAGCCATATGATGTTAAGGCAGATGTGGAGCCGATTTACCCGGGAAAGCTTCATCCTATGACGGAGTTCATAAAGGAGGTTAAGGAGATCTTCACAGAGATGGGTTTCACCGAAGCCAAGGGTCCACTGGTTGAATCATGCTTCTGGAACTTCGACGCTCTTTTCACTCCGCAAGACCATCCTGCGAGAGAGATGCAGGACACATTCTACCTCTCATACCCTTCCTCCACCGAGCTGGCTGATAGGGAGCTTGTTGAAAGGGTGAGAAGGACGCATGAAGACGGCTGGGAGACAGGCTCGACCGGGTGGGGTGGGAAATGGTCTGAGGATGCTGCTAGGAAACTCGTGTTAAGAACCCACACTACATGCGTGTCAGTTAGATACCTGTACGAGCATAAGGAGCCTCCGGTGAAGGTTTTCAGCGTCGACAGGGTTTTCAGGAACGAGAGGGTATCGTTCAAAAGCCTCGCCGAGTTCCATCAGATAGAGGGCATAATAATGGATAGAAACGTGACGCTCAGAGACCTCAAGGGAGTTTTGACAGAGTTCTATAAGAAACTTGGATTAGAAAAAGTACAGTTCTGGCCTTCGTTTTTCCCATATACTGAACCTTCTATGAATTCTGTTGTCTATGTTCCTCAGGCTGGTAAGTGGCTTGAATTATGCGGCATGGGTGTTTTCAGGCCTGAGGTTACTAAGCCTCTCGGGATTGATTATCCTGTTCTCGCTTGGGGGGGCGGGTTGGAGCGTTTGCTGATGCTGAGGCTCGGCATCACAGATGTTCGCATCCTGTATCAGAATGATTTAGGCTGGCTTAGGAGGGTCGCAACATGCCTGTGATAGAGGTTTACCCTGAGAGGCTGAGCCGGTTCCTAGGCATAGATGTTGGGCTTAAGCAGCTTGTAGAAGATCTGCCGTGGCTTGCTACCGACATCGAGGAGATGGGGGAGGGTTTCGTGAAGATCGAGTTTAATCCTAATAGGCCTGACTTCAGTAGCCACGCTGGTATTGCTAGAGCATACGCCGGCTTCTTGGAGATTAGGCTTGGCTATCCAGAGGTAAATGTTTCAGAGCCGAGGATAGAGTTCTATTTCGACGAGGAGTTGAATAATATTAGAGGCGTCTTATGCTCTGCCATAGTTAGGAATATTGAGCTTACTGAGGATGATCTTAAGGAGCTGATAGGGATTCAGGAGGTGCTTCACCAAGGGGTTGGAAGAAATCGGCGGAAGGTCTCCATTGGAATACATGACTTGGATAAGATTAAGCCTCCGGTTTACTACTTGGCTGCCGACCCTGAAAAAGTTTCTTTCAAGCCACTCGGTATGGATAGAAGGATGACTTTAAGCGAGATTTTAACAGAGGTTGATAAGGGTGTTGAATACGGAAACATAATTAAGGGATTCGGCAAATACCCTGTTATAACAGATTCGACGGGTGAAGTATTGTCGTTTCCGCCGATAATAAACTCTGAGCTGACTCGTCTTACTCCTGAGACTAGAAACCTCTTCATAGATGTTACTGCCTTAGACGAGTACTATGCTTCAAGGGCTCTTAACATACTTCTCTACGCTTTCAAAGATATGGGTGGAAGCATTGAAGCAGTTAAAATACTCTACAAGGATTCTGCGAAGCAATATCCTGATTTCAAGCCGTGTGAAGTACGGGTTGAAGCAGAATACATTAACTCGCTTCTCGGGGAGAACATGAGCAACACTGAGATCTACAGAAGCCTCTTGAAATGCCGGTTCTCCGTGGAGGATGAGGCCGGGGTCTTCAAGGTGAATGTGCCTCCCTACAGGGTTGATATAATGCATAAGGTTGACTTGGTTGAGGAGGTTGCAATAGGATACGGCTTATGGAGGCTAACGCCAACATATCCGAAGGCTGTTACAATAGGCTCTAAGCATCCTGAAACATTAATGCAAGATAGGGCTAGGCTGATAATGATTGGCCTAGGCTATATGGAGGTGTTCAACTTCGTAATAACAAGTGAAAACCAGAACTATCTGATGGTTAAAAGACCTGTTGCCGAAAGGGCTAGGCTAGCTAATTCTTCAAGCGTTGAGTTGACAATGCTGAGGGATTCTCTTCTACCAGGGTTAATAATGAACTTGTCTTCAAATAAGCACGAGAGATATCCTCAAAGAATATTTGAGGCAGGGCCGGTTGTAAAAATTTGGGACGGTGCTGTTTCAACAAGGGTTTCGCTTGCAGGGATCTCCGCACATTCTGAAGCATCATTCTCGGAGGCTAAGGCTACCGTGCTAAGCCTGCTGAATAATCTGGGTTTTGAATCAGTATTGTTCGAGAAGGGTGATGACCCTATGTTTACGCCTGGTAGGGTCGCAAAAATTATGTATGAGGGTAAACTACTCGGAGTTCTTGGGGAGGTTCACCCTGAGGTGCTGGAGTTAAACGGCTTGGAGAATCCTGTAGCCGGGTTCGAATTAGAGTTGAACCCTCTCATAGAGAAACGGTTTAAATCTTGAAACCTGCTTCAGTCGCCAGCTTCTTGAACTCTTCCTCAGTCAAATAGTATTTCCGCTCAACTTGGAGCAGGCTGCCTCTGACAAGTTCCACCAGCCTCTTGAGCCTAGGATCCTCCTCGTTAACATCCTGATTAATCAATTCTCTCAGCTTCAGCACTATCCCGTGTTTCCCGGTTCTCCTGCCAATTATGATTTTCCTAGTCTGTCCCACTAGTTCGGGCGGAAAGACCTCGTAGATTGCGGGAGCTATCTTTATCCCCTGAAGATGGATGCCTGATTCATGTGCGAAAGCAGAGTCGCCCACTATCGCCTTGTTGGTTGGAAGATGATAGTTCAACGCCGTAGATATAAAGTTGGCTGTCTCTCTTAACAGGGGCAGATTCCATTTTTCAACACCATGGTGAATATACATGTTTAGTATTATCTTCTCTGTTTCCGCGTTGCCTGATCTCTCCCCTATTCCTAGGAAGGTTGTGCTGACATAAAACTTATCGTAGAGTCCTGATGCTGCTCTTACAGCAGCCATAGTGTTTTCAACAGCATTGCCGAGGTCGTCGTGGGCATGAATCTCTAGGCTCCGGATCTTGGTCTCTCTCTTTAAAGCCCTTATTTTCGCAGGTATCCCGTTTGGCAGAGGGTGATCATGGAGCGAGCATCCGACTCCAACAGTGTCACATATCCTGTAGACCTCGGCACCAGCCTCTGCAACAGCGTTAACAAAGTTTCTCTCAAAATCCCAATCGGCTCTGGTGCTGTCCTCCCCGTGGACGAAAACCCTCAATCCATGATCCGTGGCATACTCGACTGTTTCCATAACCCTCGCCGTAAGGCTGTAAGCATGTTCCTCAGGCCACTTGGCGAAATGATAGTAGGATACTGGATGGCTTATTCCAACCTGCTTCAAACCTAATGCTAGGATACTGTCTATGTCCTCCTTAACAGCCCTGCTCCATCCTGCAAGCACATCCTGTAACCCGTTATCCGACATTATTCTTATCGCTTCCTTATCCGTAGGAGTATAGGTCATGACCTCTATTCTTTCAACCCCGATCTCGCGGAGCAGCCTACCTATCTCCGCCAAGTCTTCGGCTGTCGGTGTTGTCAAGCCAGCCATTTGAAGCCCTTCTCTCAAGGTGCTGTCATCTATAACCACGTCAACATTGAGATTCCTAGGGGGATAAAGTATCTCTCTCAGCTTTCTCCAAGCATCAGGATCATACTTCTGCTTGCTTAGGCTAAGAAGCATATTGATAGTTTTCCTTCTGCTCTCCTCATTGCTTTCAAAATCCTTTTTATCAGGCATTTGAGAATTTAGCTTCCCCGAGTTCTGCTTAAAAATGTTTTCCAGCTTAGGGAGACGCTGTTCCCCCTATGGAGAATGGTTTGAGAAAGGCTTGAAAGGATCAGGAGACAGCTGGCTCTAGTGCCATACGTTTTCACATGTTGTAAAGCTGACCTTTTAGAACCTTCGTATAAAATAACTTTATTAGGTGGCTGCTTAAGGTTAGACTGATGGTTAGGGTTAAAGTAACGTTCATAGGAAGCATTGAAGTAGAGGGTGAACCTGGTGTCAGAGTGGATTTCACATCTATAGCCCCCTCCGGAATGATTGAAAAATCTTCCGAGGACGTTTTGTATACGCAGCAGATGGTTAGAGGATTGTTAAGCGGTCTTCAACAGGCTGGGCTGATGCCGAAGTACGGTAGTCCAAGGCTAATAGTTTACTTGACGGAGAGCGAGTACAAGGCTCTGGGAAGCCCACAGATAAACCAGATCTACGACCTTGTGTTCGACAAGGGTATAAGGCTTGAGAAAGTTTCTAAGGATGCTGTGGGTTCGCCTAGCTCTCAGCAACTCCCCCTTGACTAATAAGCTCAGGCAGCTTAGTAAGTATTGTTATGGCTTCCCTCAGACTCTCATACTCGTTCCTGCTCTCCTCTAAAGCATAGTTTAATGCAGTACCTATCTTAGTATACTTGTCCTCCGTGATCTCTTGGGCGGAATACCTGACTTCGTTGTTCGCGATCAGCTTCTCAATGACATCTATCTGCTGCTGAACCTCTCTAAGCCTAGTTTCAAGCCTCTCCATGACTGTCTGTTTTCTCGCCTCAATCGCCTTAACATAGTTGTCGAACTCTCTTTGGAGGAAATCTGCTGTTTTATCAGATATTTTTCCGCTTTCCCTGAGGGTTCTAAGCGTCTGAAGTTTTTTACTGTAAATATTTATTGTCTTCACAGCCTCCTCGAAGTCCGACTCCCAACTAAACATACAGTCTTTACTAACTAAATAATCCTATTTAACCTTTTTCAATAGTTGTCCAACATATTTGATAAACTGCTTCTAAAGCATTTTTTACCTCCTTCCAAATAAATAATTATAAAAAGGGATATGGTCCTTTCTTTCAACAGTCTTTAAGGGATGGGTGGATTTGCCAGCAGTCTGGTTACCGTATGGTTCGACAAGCATAAGCATTAGGGTGGATCCTGATGATCTAGCATGGGTTACTCCTAGAGGTTTGAACACTGATTATTCTGGCTTACTCCCTGATTTGAAGAACAATGTGAGAGACTTAACGAGGCAAGGGAGTGTTTTACTAATGGACCCAACGCTTCCTCCTCTTGTAAAAGACTTCCTGAAGAAGAATATTGTTGAAAACCTAAAAGAGTTAACACATTTCGACCTGCTCAACACGGGTTCCAACACGGGTCTCTCGTTTAAATCCGCCTGTTTACTTAGTTCCCCACACCCGGATCCTCTAATAGGGTTCAGAGGTTTAGGTGAAAATCTTTTTCCGTTTCACCAAGAGCTGTGGGGGGAGTTTGTAAACTGTTTTCTTGAGGTCTCGGATTCTGAGGAGGCCATCGACCTAAAACAATATTTGAACATGCTTAGTAGCGATATTGACTTAAGGCTTATCATGCTCGCTCCGTGGGGCAATGGTCCTAAACTGCTTTCTGTAAACAACCCTGTTGAAGCATATGATGCTTTAAAAAATCTTCAGCCAGAATACTTGTCAACTCAAAAACCTGTTGAAATCCTTCTAATCTCTGCCGGAGGAGAACCCTTCGACGAGTCTTTAATAAGGGCAATGAGCATCCTTCCGAACTGTTTAAAGAATACTGGATGCGATAGAATTATTCTGGCTCTTCAAGGTGTTAACGGCTTAGGGCTTGACCCTGTTCTCATCAGCAGAGGAAATGAGTTGAAAAAGCCTCTGATACTGAGGTATCTGAAGCTCTGCAAGAGTCTACTTAGCGGAAAAACTATTCACATCGTTTCAGCAATCTCCGAGCCTCTTCTAAACATGGTTTTAGACTGCAGGGCTCATGATACTCTTCTAGATGCTTACAAGGCTTCCAAGCTCTTCCTGCAAAAGAATTCTAAAATCGGTGTTGTGACACATGCATCTCTCGCCATTTTACGCTTCGAAAACATTTTAAACGGGGCTTAGAGTGGGCATGGGCATAATGGTTTTAAAGAAGTGTGCTTTCTCTAAGATATGTGTAGGATGATCACCCCTTTGACTGACGAGGTGGTCATTAAATATGCTGAGCCCGAGAATCTTCCGAGCATTATTGAGATAAACAGGTCGGAGCTTCCGGAGAACTATCCTCCCTCCTTCTTCATGGATCTCCTTGAAAGATTTCCTAACTATTTCCTTGTCGCAGTACTAGCTCAAACCGGCGAGGTTGTGGGCTACGTCATGTGCAGGATCGAAGTGGGATTTCCTTCTGAAGGGGGCTTCTCCGTAGTTAGGAAAGGCCACATCGTAAGCTTGGCTGTTAGAAAGCAGTTTCACGGGAGAGGTGTAGGCGCTATTCTGATGAAATCTGTTTTAAACGAGATGATTCGTAATTCGATTGACGAGAGTTTTCTTGAGGTTAGAATCAGCAATGAGAATGCGATAAGGCTTTATAGGAAGCTTGGGTACGAGGTGGTTCGTGAGATTCCTCATTACTATTTAGACGGTACTTCTGGACTACTTATGGTTAAGAAACTTCGTTAAATAGTCAATTAAAAATTTGTTAAAAAACAAGAGTGATGGTTTGCTGCCGAACCTTTGCTTTATGCCTTCGTAACAGTGATCTCTATGGTTGAAATGAACCTCTGCCTATTGTCTGGTGTTTGAAATGTCTCTGTTCCTATTTGAATGTTCTTAATGCCCATCTGACTTCCAAGGAACCTTCTCTTCAGAATCTCTACGACGTCAACAGCCTTCGATATTGCTCTGCCTCTTGCCTTCAGAATAACTTCGCTCTGCTCTGTTGTCAACTGCATTAATGCTGCTACTGCATATACTAGTGCAGGCTTCTTGCCGATCAGTACTACGTTAGGCGATGGTCCACTGGTCTGTGCGCACATGGTTTGCTTTTACACCTCCTCCTTTTTGTAGTAGTTAGCTCACTTAGCCTGAATAAAAATCTTTCTTTCGTAAAGCCTCTATCTTAAAGATGATTAATTCCAAAGTTTTTAATAGTTTAATCCTCTATCTCTAAATCGCTCAGTGGAACATAGACATAACTCCCGTCAGGCATCCTCCTTCCAATTATTAGGGGAAGCATCTTTCTCCCAACTTCCCGCTTAGCTATCTCCGTTGTGCTCATCCCCCTGCCCTCTTGCTCGACGGGTATTAGAGGTGGGGCTCCTAGAGATAGTTCAAGGGCTCTTAAACCTATTATTCTTGCTTTTTCAAACTTAGTCAATCTCTTTCTTGAGATCTCGACTCTCTTGTCTATACTGTTTCTTAAAGATGGGGCAGTCAACTTCACGTTTTCAACTTCTTTAATATACTACTGATCATTTCTGCCTACTCCTGTGGCCCGCCTTCTCTTCCTTTAGAAGGCTTCATCTTAGCTGCCATTATAACATCATCTACCCTAAGTAGGATTGAAACTGTTTCCAAGGCTGATAGGTATGCTGTCTTCTTAACCCTGTAGGAGTCAAATATGTTTTTCTCAACAGCATTTACAATCTTTCCACTATACGCGTCGAAACAGGATGTTGTTTTACCTTCTGCATGTGCTGCTTTAAGCTTAGCTAAAAGTTCCTCAGGATCTTGGCCTGAATTAGCTATTATCTGTTTAACAAGTGATTCAAAGGCTCTGCTTAAAGCCTCCAGCACAATTCCCTCCCTCCCTCCTTTAGCCATGTTGATGAGTTTACGCGAAATGAATATTTCTGAGGCTCCTCCTCCAGGCACCACGTATGGCTCCTGCACGAGTGCTCTTAAGACTGAGATGCAATTTTTCACGATTCTCTCCGCTTCATCAACCACCTTGTCGTTCTCTCCTCTAACTAGTATAGTGTGGACAGCTTTATTGGGAGTGTTCTCCACGAAAGTCCATTTCTCGCCCCCTATCTTACGTTCTTCCACGAGACCTGCAAACCCTAGTTTATCTTCAGTTAAATCTTCTAACACGCTCACTATTTTAGCGCCTGTGGCTAGTGAAAGCTTCTCCATATCGGATTTCTTGACCCTCCTCAAGCTTATGATGCCTTTCTTAGCCAAAAGATACTGTGCATAATCATCTATCCCCTTCTGGACAAATACAGCATTCACATTCAACTCAGCAATCCTGTCAACAATACTGCTCATCATCTTCTGCTCCATCCTAAGGAACTCCTTGATCTTCTTAGCATCACTGAACTTTAATCTCTCATCTGTCTCAGTCTTCTTCACCTCGATAGGCATATCTAAGAGGGCTATTCTAGCGTTCTCTAGCCTCCTCGGCATTTCCGGATGCACTATCTCTTTATCTAAAGCAACACCTTCAATCAGCATAGTATCAAGAATTGAGCCTCCGCTCTTCTTCTCAGTCTTTATATGATCATCGAAAACACTGGTGTTCTCAACCCCTTTATCTATGAGTTTGCCAACTGACTTCACAGATATGTCGGCAAGCTTGCTTCTAGCCTCTTGGCTTAGCGATAAAGGTATTGTTGACAACACGACTTTTCTTAAAGCATCTGTATTCTTTAGATCAATCTTAATAGCAAACTCGTCTTTAAAGGAGTCTAACGCCCTTCTAATACCGTCGACATAAGAGTCGAGTATAATGGAGGGGTGTATACCCTCCTTCATAAGCGAATCCGCCTCCTTAAACATAAGGTGAGTTAAGACTACTAGGCTCGTAACCCCGTCTCCAACCTCTTTATTCTGAGACTTTGCTGCATCAACTATAAGCTTTGCTGCAGGATGCTCTACTTCCAGTTCGCTTAGTATTGTTGCACCATCGCTGGTTATGGTGGTGTCGCCGAACGTGTCTACGAGAATCTTTCTGTAGCCTAATGGTCCTAGAGCGGTCTTAACTGTTTCGAAAATAATCTCTGAGGCGAGAAGATTATAAAGCTGAGCTTCCTTTTCAAGGCTCCTCTTACTCCCTTCTTTAAGGATTATCGACGGAATAACCTTAACGGGTTGGGAGCCTCCCATGCTCATGGTCTCTAACCCGGAAAAACCTATTTTTAAGCATTTCTACATTCAAATTCCTTAAAATAAACCTATGGGGAGGGTTCTTATGCCTAAAGTTTGCTAAACCCTTCTCCCAGAGTATTTTCTCTTCATTTAAAACCCGTTCGAGAAGGCTTTGTATTGAACTATCCTATCCATAACCTCCACGAACTCTCTTTCTATATCGTGCTTCCTTTTTTCATATTCTTCTTTTCCCACTTCTCCATTTTCAAAACTCTTCTGAAGCTTCTCATACTCTTTTTCAAGCCTCTCTTTCTCTCTTTCCAAACGCTTCAACTGCTCCTCGGAATCCGATGGCCCTATCAGGATGAGCAACTTCACCACCCTAAGCCTTATTAATACCTGTAGCATACCGTTTGTTAAACTTTTATGTCGCTGGATGAATTTGAGTTGAAAATAGTTTCGGGTGCCAGTGTTATCAGTAGGCTTGTCGTTAAAAGAGGCTTCTCTCCGCGGGTTTTCTCCGCCTTAAATAGCTCTCTGCCGAAAATAGGTGTAGTGGGAATCGGGGACACGTATGTTTACTTGAGCATGGGTTTAAAAATCGGGGTGGAGAGGGTTCTTACAGAGGCTTCCGCCGGAGACGTAGGGTATTCTCCACGTTTCCAGGGATTGGTTTTCTTCATATCTGATTCGCCTGACTGTAGGTTTCTGAACACTGCTCTAGTTGGAAAACTTGTCTCTCCTTGGGATGGTATTAAAAACCTTACAGAGGGAGATGTTGTTTCAGTTAACCGTGTTTAAGCTGCTTCTTGGGTAAATTTGTAAATAGGTATTCTACTGTTGTCGTTAACCTGTTTAACTAGGCTTCTCTCTTCGAGACGCTTGAGAAACCTTTTAGCCTCCCCCATTTTTAACCCTGTCTGGCTGAACACCACGTAGGGTGTTAATACCTTTACCCCTTTAAGCTTATCCAATATTTTTTCATCATCCTCTCTCATTACTTCTCCAATCTTTTTCTCAATCTTAGCTCGTTCCGCCTTATCCTTCTTTCCCTCCTTCTCCTGCCGCTTCTCTAATTGGCTTAGGCGAAGCTTCTTGGATCCTCCCATCTTAAACCAAATATTACTTAAAATCCTTGTAGATAAATCTACCTCTATTACGTTTAAATACTCTTAAAACGAATGGTTAACCAAAAAGGGGAGACGGTTGAAGCCGAGCAAGAAATCGTTAGCCGTGGAGGAGGTCATGAGCTACCCGGTGTTATCCATAGGGCCAGATGAAACGGTTCAAACAGCTGTCATCCAGATGGTTGAGCACGACATCAGTTCTTTAATAGTGGTGAATGAGGAGGGGAAGGATATAGGTATAATCACTGAGAGAGATGTCATAGAGAAGGTTATTGCAAAAACTAAGGATCCTAAGACGGTGAGAGTTAAAGAGGTTATGTCGAACCCCTTGAAGAAGATTAGTAGTGATAGCAGTATTCTTGAGGCGCTTGAAAAAATGAGGAGAAGCAGGATTAAGAAGCTCGGTGTGGAGAGAGGGGGGAAGCTCGTTGGAATCGTTTCCGAAAGAGATCTGGTCTACGCGATACCTGCGATGTATGAGCTTATTGAGGAAACCTCTGCCGAGCGTTCTCGCAGCATAGTAAAGAAGGAGGTTTACGAAGGCTTCTGCGAAGAGTGTGGAATCTGGTCTGATTCCCTTAATGTTGTTGAGGGAAGGCTCCTCTGCGAAGACTGCTTGGAAGATATTAAGATCGCTTCAGAGGAGTAGGCTTGGAGAGGAGAAGAGAGAAAGGATTAAGATATCTGAGGGGGCGGCCTCAGAAAAAACAGTTTACGCGTGTTTCAGCCACCTCAGTTTTGCATTATGCAACTTCTCCCCCTCTCTATGTCACTAAAACCACTCCCCTATTAAGATTGCTTGAGACAATGGTTGCTAGAAGCTTCAGAAGAATATTTGTGGCGACAGCTAACGGTGTGCTTGAAGGGGTGGTGACACCAATGGAGATTGTCAAACACCTGCTCTGGAGGTCACAGGAGGCTCCTGAGACACCTGTTCTAAGTCTCATGTCTACGCCCGTGGCCAAGATTATGCGCAGAGACGTGATCAGAATAAATCCTTCTGAAAGTATGGTTGAATCAATAATTGTAATGAAGCGTAATGGTGTTAACGGGCTGGCGGTAGTAGATGAGAAAGGTTCGCTTAAAGCTGTTTTGACTGTTAGAGATGTTTTAGAGAAGTTTAATTGTTCCTTGGCAGGAGGATCTGTTGAAGAATATATGTCGAAATCACCTGTATGTATTTCAGCAGACAGGACTCTTAGAGAGGGTATTGAAACAATGGTTAGCTCTGAGCATAGGCGTCTCCCCTGCTTAGACGGATCTAAGCCGATAGGTCTCTTCTCCTCCCGTTCAATAGTGCGCTTTCTGGGAGGTAGGGATCTCCTCAGGCAAGCTGGTAAAAACTTGGGTGAGCTAATGTCTATGAGCGTGGCAGACTTCACTGTTAGAAATCCTCCTATTATAGAACCTGCGATCAGCATTTCCGAGGCTTGGGAGATTGTTAAGAGGAGTAGCTATGGGTCCGTGCTAGTGGTTAAAACCGGTTCTCTCGAAGGTTTTCTAACTGAGATGGATTTTCTAAAGGCTGTTTCAGTTTGAACCTAAGGTTTCTCGTCGACAGTATGCATGGCTACGTAGCTAAATGGCTTAGAATAATGGGTTATGATACTGTTTACCTGAATCATGTTGAGGACAATGATGCGATTAAGCTAGCCTCAGACGGTCGCATACTAGTGACGTCTGACACTGAGCTGGCTAAGACTGCTGAGGCAAGAGGTGTGCGAGTTGTTCTGATTAAAGGTTTAACCGAGGAAGAGGCACTGAGGCTTTTAACTGAGAAATTCAATCTTTCTCTTAGAGAAGACAGTTTGAGATGCACTGTTTGCAACGGTGAGCTTGAGGCAATAAGCCTTGAGGAGGCTGCGAGAACCATGGGGATGATTCCGAAAGGGATTAGCAAATTCTGGCGGTGTAAGGAATGTGGAAAGATTTACTGGAGAGGATCCCATTGGAGAAATATCTCGCGCCAGATTTCAAGCTTAACTAGCTTTGAGCATGGTTAAAGACGGTTTAACGTTTAAATATCTCGTTTCACCTCTCTTTAACGGCAGATGAAAACCGCCTCAAAAATCTGAGAAAGGATGAGGATAAGATGGGCGGATTGATGCCTTCATTATCTTGGAGAAACATGGGGGCTTATTAGTGCTCTAAATGTAGCTTTTGGTAGAGTTGAGGAAGCCCAGTAAATCCTGTTTGCTAATTCTCCTGATTCTTTCAAGCATGTTCCTAACCCTAGAGAAAGCTTACGCTAACCCCTTCCACACTACACCGAATAACACTACGCACCTATCTATACGTATTATTAAAGTTCTTTCAAACGGAGTATCGGTTGAACTGTTTCTAGAAAACAATACTCCAGGAACCTTTCTAACCGAGTTTAAACCAGAATCTTTGAAAGCTAGTGTGCAGAATTCTACTCTACTAGTTAATTATGATGCAAGAGTTTCTGAAAGTATGCTCTTGAACATAATGGGTATGGCTGAGGTGGGCGATGATTTTCAAAGAGACTGGTTAAAGTATCTCCTGCCCCTAATAATCTTGGCCGCAGGCTTGATGCTTTTAGCATTCGAAGCCACTTTTCCTCATGCTCGCAGCAAGGAGGTTTTAAAGATTATCGAGGCTGGGGGAACTCCTCCTAAAGGCTCTTGGCTGACTGAGAAATCTCTTCTCCTACTTTCCTCTAGGGATCCTGAAGCCTACATGAGGGCTCTGGACATGGTTTTGAAAGGAGAGCTGCGAGTTAAGAAAGGAGGTGTAGATAGGCTCAGAAACCTCTTTTCAAAGCTGAAAAAACTCGTTATTAACAGAAGATGATTACTGCTTTTGCCTGTTTCCAACCCCGCCTCTTTTATTTACACAAACCTTTACAAAACCTTTAAAACACTTCGATTAGCCTAAAACATTTAAGATTGCAGATAATACGTGCAGCAATACTATCCCTACTCCTCTCACTACTCTTTTTAATCGTCTTTTTAACACCAACAATGGTTGAGGCTCAGCCCTCTCTATGCTTCATAAAGGCTTACAACGCTTCTTTTTCGGACAGCCTATTAATATACCCGTCTGGTTCCTTCAATCCTAGAGTAAGTGGCGGCAGCTATGGGTTTTCTTCAAACGGCTTCAAGGGTAAGTGCTTAAGCTTTAATGTTTCTTCTGGAGGCTATTCTTACATTGATAACACATTCAGCATTAAAGGAGCGTTTAAGATTAGCTTCATCCTTAAGATAGTGGAAGGTTCAAATCTGAACTTCACCAGAATCGTTATCAGAAAACAATCATCTCTAATTTACGATTTTAGGCTTGGTTTAGACAGTAGTTTAAGGCTCGTAATCTACCGGCTGGGTGGTAAGAATGAAGGAACACAGTTTGAAGCTGGGAAATGGTATAATTTAACTATCAGTTTGGATGTTTCAACAGATACTTTAACAATACTACGCAACGGTACTCAAGCAATATCCCCTATTTCAACAGGTGTTGAACTATACTCCATGGAACACATATTTGTTCAGTTGGGGGTTATTAACATTAATTCTACGAGCGATGTGAAAACGTATTTAGATGAGTTTTCAATTGCGCTTTCTCCAATAATCTTCACCGATAAGCCTATCTACTCTTCATCTACCAGTGTTCCTTTAAGAATAACCGGAGACCAGTTTCCCGCATCAATTCTTGACATAGCTATAATTCGTCCAAATGGTTCAACACTTATGAGGTATAGTGGGATCACTGTTAATTCTACAGGCGGGTTCTCTTATTCAACCAGTTTGAACAATCCTTCTCCCGGAACATACACTGTACGTGTAAATGGTAGTGGCTGCAGAGTTGAATACCATTTTGGCGTCTGGGATCTCTCTAGAACATGGGAACGTAAATCAATTATAAGCGTTAAGGCAGGTGGGCTAATGCCTGGAGGGTTTGCAATACTTTACGTGAGGAATTCGACACACGTGGTTTTTAGTCAGAGATTAGATTCAAACTCTAGAGGAGAAGTTAACCAACAGGTAAATGTTCCAGTGAACATGCAGCTCGGTACTTTAACAGCGTTTTTAAACTACTCAAGCATATTTGACTTCCAGAACATGAAGGGAACTACTTCTTCTCTACAAGTCACTGTGATGAAGGCAGTTTTAAACGTTACAGTAACTACCGACGCTACCACGTATGAAAGGCTTAAGCCGATAAACATCAACGTATATGTGAAGTATAAGGATGGTTCAAGCCTTTCAAGAGAGGGCGTTGTTAAACTGAATCTGGTTTACGGTGGGGTTGAGGGGAGAGATATATTCATGGATTATACGCATGACAGCTACTGGTCTAAGAGTATTAAACTAGGTGCCTCAGACTTTCTGGGGAGCTACCTAATTAAAGTAGAGGCATCGGACCAATACGGTAACTCTGGAAACGGAAATAAAACTATCACCCTTACCTCCGCTAAGCTGACAGTTAGTTTAAGAAATGATTTGGATGCGCACTACGAAAGATCCACTAAGCTAAACATTTCGGTAAGCGTCACGTATCCTGATGAAACACCAGTTGGCTCCGGAAGGGTTACTCTTGAAATGCTCATGGGGTCGCAGAGAAAAGGGCCCTTCTCCTTCACCAGTACTGGTTTAGGCCAATGGGATATTTCTCAAACGATCTCAGTATCGGAGCAGACGGGTAACTGGACTGTCAGGATTATTGCTGTCGATGACTCGGAGAACAGCGGAGACCTATCGGTAGGGATAAGCATCGTGCCAGCTAGGTTGAATGTTCAAATATTGAATTCGATGGCCAACCGCTTCTCTAGGACGCAGAACATACCTGTCAGCATAGTGGTAAGATATCCTTCTCAAGAGGTTCTTTCACGGGAGTACGGAGTAGTCAATGCTTCTCTGATTCATATGGATAATGGGCTTGTCTCAAACAGGCTTCTCCAATTCTCCGCTGGAAGCTGGAGTGGCAATATCAGTGCTCCGAGGGATGCCCCCTTAGGTTCATACATCTTCAAAGTATCTGCCAGAGACACATATGGTAACTACGGGTTCTATAATACCACGGTAGAGGTTACTATGGCTACTCTGAGTGTTGAGGCTGAGGGTTTAAAAGACGTTTATCAGATTAGTTTCGACACTGTTTCCGTAAAGTCTATTGTAAAATACCCTGATGGCTCGTCTATGGATGAGGGTAATGTTACTGCAGTATTCTCCTCAGGCTCCATGTCTGCTACTCTACCGCTGAAGTATGAAAACGGTAAATGGATTGGGCAATACCCTCTTCCCATGACCGCTCCTGCTGGAGACTACACAATGCGTATTAATGCGGAAGACCCCTATGGTAATACGGGTTCCAACCAGTTTATTTTCAGGGTTAGCAACCTGTATCTGATTCTAATAATCATTAGTATTGCAATCACTCTAGGTGTTTCAGTCTCGTTTCTGATTATCCGGAGGCGTAGAGCACGGTTCCAACCGCCTTCTGAGGAGTACGATGTTTTAGGCTAGTAAGGCTTAATATTCTCCAAATACTATTATTGAAACACTATATGCCTAGGAGAAAAAAGGTTAAGCAAGAACGCAAGAGCACCACAATACTGTTTAAAGCTGGGCGGGTTCCTGCCACGGTTGATGAAATGTTTTCAAGAGTCTTCTGGAGGAGTCCCCTCCTTGCCTCGGAAGCAAAAGCGTTTTGCGAGGAACTGGTTTCAAGAGAGCCTTTAGGTATTAGCGTTGGCGAATGGAGAAGCTGGATAGGGAAGAGAAGGATTACGGTAGGCCAGTTCTACAATATGATAAGGGGTCTCGTTGGGGCCGGTATTGTGGAGAAGAGGGAAGGCTCATGGCATATAAGTACAGGCTTCTTAAGGGAGCTTGAGCAATTCATAATAGTATATACTTCGTTAACTAATTTTGAACACAGGTTGGGCTAGACTTTTTTCCGCCACCTCTTAGCCTTCTTCTCGTTCTCAATAACTATTTTATCCGCAACTATCTTCACTATCAGTCTCCCCTTCCTCTTCAACGGGAATGCGGAGTCGTTAACTATCTTACTCGGCAGGTATAACATGGTTGCCGAATACATTTTGCCCCCCAGCCTCTTGTTAAGGGTGTAGAGCTTGGTACTCGCTTCTTTAACCATTTCTATCTATTGTCAGGAGGATTTAAGGTAATTAAAGGTTTATCTCAAGCCTTTGACTAAGATGATTCTAAACATTTGAAGCTCATGGATGCACATGCTCATCTGAGCGACAGCTCGTTTGAAAAAGACCTTGACCAAGTTATTCTTAAAGCTAAGGAAACCGGTTTGGCAGCCATCGTAGACTGCGGCCTAGGCTTAGAAGGCGGCTTAAAATCAATAAGTGTTTCGGAGAGGTTCAGAGGCTATGTTTATTCAACCATAGGAATAGACTATGGAGCCCCATTCTCGGAAAACGCTGAGAAAATAGTTCGGTTTATACTTGATAACGCTATTAGGATAATCGGGATTGGGGAAGTTGGCTTAGACTACTATATTGTTAAAACACGTGAAGAAAGAGTTAAACTGGCAAGGGTCTTCGAAAACTTCATAGAGCTTGCTGACCGGCTTAACCTACCGATGATAGTTCACTCTAGGAGCGCTGGCAAAGATGCTATTAGAATACTGATTGAAAAGAATGCTAAAAGAGTTCTTATGCATGCTTTCGACGGCAAAGCCTCATACGCCATGAAGGGTGCTGAAGCAGGCTTCTTCTTCAGTATTCCTCCTTCCATAGTGAGGTCACCGCAGAAGCAGAAGCTTGTCAACAGGCTTCCCATTGAAAACCTTATGCTGGAGTCAGACTCTCCGGTTCTCGGTGTCGATCCTTTAAAGAGAAATGAGCCTGCTAACATAGTTTTCAGCCTGAGGGAGATTGCTCGGATAAAGCGGCTTGATCCTGAGCTCGTCGCCGAGGAGACAAGTAGAAACGCGTGCAGACTATTCGGGTTGAGTATCTGATGCTCTTCACGGGAATAGACCTTGCTGGAGTTGAAACCCGGCCGAGTGGCTTCGCCGTCTTAAGCAAGTCTCTGGATGCTAGGGCAATGATCCTTTACAGTGACGCTGATATTTTGAGAAGGGTTTCATGTTTCAAACCTGTTGTGGTCGCAATAGACGCTCCTCTCTCACTGCCCAGAGGAAGAGTAAGTTTAGATATTAGGAGCAGCATCCACCTGAGGGAGTGTGACAGGGAGCTGCTTAGGCGGGGCATAAGATTCTTCCCGGTAACTCTTGGACCGATGAGGTCCCTGACTAAAAGGGGTATTGATCTTAAGAAAAGGCTTGAATCATTAGGGTTTAAGGTTATAGAGGTTTATCCTGGTGGGGCTCAGGATATACTGGGGATACCGCGTAAATCCTTAGGGGTTGAGAGGCTTCGGAAAGGATTAGCTCGCCTTAAAATAAGAGGTTTGAAGGATGTGAAGACGCATCATGAGCTTGACGCGGTTACCGCAGCGTTGGTAGCGAAGATGTTTCATGACGGCAATTACGAGGCCTATGGGGATCCTGAGGAGGGTTGTATAATAATGCCGAGGAAGAAAAGTTAGGGGAAGATTTATCAACACTTTATTAAATACGATTCTCGAAGGAACAATACTGATGTCCGGGGGTCCCTACAGGTTCTACACGGTTAAGAGTTCGCTTGAAGACGTTGTGAAAATACTTCACCCTATAGTTAGCGAATGGTTTAGAACCCAGTTTAAGGGCTTGACTCCTCCTCAAGCCTATGGTATAATGCCTATTAGAAGCGGTGAAAACACCCTAATATCGGCTCCAACCGGAAGCGGGAAGACTCTCGCATGCTTTCTAACCATACTGGATGATTTAATAAAAATGGGCTTTGAAGATAGGCTTGAGGACAGGGTTTACTGCGTCTATGTCTCGCCGCTGAGATCCTTGAACAATGATATAAGGAAGAATCTTTCACAACCCTTGGATGAGCTCAGGAAACTTGCTGAGAGCAAGGGGATTCCACTACCGGAGATAAGGATACATGTCAGAACAGGTGACACTAAGACTTCTGAAAAAGGAAGGATGCTTAAGAAGCCGCCACACATACTAATAACAACTCCTGAAAGCCTATCCATAATCCTTGTAGCGCCCAAATTCAGATCGTTTCTGAAGGGGGTTAGGTGGGTTGTGGTGGATGAGATACATGAGCTTTGCAGCTCTAAGAGGGGTGCCCACCTCTCGCTCAGCCTTGAAAGATTAAGAAGCTTCTCCGGCCAGAGTTTCCAGAGAATAGGCTTATCCGCAACCATTCATCCTCTAGAGAAGGTTGCTGCATATCTTGCCGGATACGAAGACTCGTCCCCGAGGCCATGCACCATAGTGGATGTGCATGCTTCAAAGAAGTTTGATCTTAAGGTTGTCTCGCCACATCAAGATCTTGTTCACACATCTGCTGAAGAGCTTAGCAGGAGGATGTACAGGCTTATTAACAGCATTATAAGGCGTAACCGCACCACGCTAATATTCACCAATACACGGAGCAGCACGGAGAGAGTTGTCTACCATCTTAAGAAACTTAGGCCAAAGAGCGTTCTTAGCGAGGATGAGTATGCTGCCCACCACTCTTCTCTTTCACGCGAAGTCAGGCTTGCCGTTGAGGATAGTTTGAAGAACGGGAGGCTTAAAGCTGTTGTGACAAGCACCTCACTTGAGCTAGGCATAGATATCGGTTTCATAGATTGCGTTGTTCAAATAGGTTCACCGAAGTCTGTTACTAGGGCTATTCAAAGAGTGGGGCGTTCAGGGCATTCTCTTGAAGCTGCTTCAAAAGGGGTCTTCATACCGATGGAGAGGGATGACCTGCTTGAGGTTCTGGTTATGTCTAAGGCTGCTGAAACTGGTAGGCTTGACAACGCGTATATTCCTGAGAATCCTCTCGATGTTCTGGCTCAACACATCGTTGGTATGTCGGTAGAAAAAAGGTGGAGTATAGATGAAGCCTATAGGCTTGTTAAAAACTCATACAACTTTAGAAGCATCGATAGAGAAACCTTCAAGGGTGTTTTAAGGTATTTAAGCGGCTACTATAGGCATCTCGAGGGATACAAGGTTTACGGGAAAATCTGGCTCGACGAGGCTGAAGGAGTCTTTGGTAGAAGAGGCAACTTAGCTAGAGTAATCTACATGACTAACACTGGAACGATACCTGACATGGCGATGGTTAAGGTCTTTACAAGAGACAACAGGCCGGTTGGAAACATAGAGGAAGAGTTCTTCGAAAGGCTTTCCCCTGGGGACATCTTTCTCCTAGGGGGCAAGCCCTACAAGTGTGTTAAAAGCCGCCTGATGAAGCTTATTGTAGAGCCTGCTGAAGGCGAGAAACCTACTGTACCCCAATGGTTCTCGGAGATGCTTCCCCTCTCATATGACTTGGCTAACATGATAGACGAGTTCAGGGTAAGAGAGCTTCAGAAAATACTTTTCGACAGGAAGGATGACAGGGTTAAGCATTACATGGAGTTTTTCAAGATAGACCGGAAGACTGCTGTAGCACTCTACGATTATCTGAGGGTAACTGCCGAATACTTCAATAACATAGGAGTCTTACCATATATTAGGAGAGGGACCCTGATAATAGAGAACTACCTGGACGACTCAGGTAGGCAGGTTGTTATATTCCACAGTCTCGTGGGGAGGAGGGTTAACGATGTTCTCTCAAGAGCATATGCGGTGGCAGCTTCAAACCTGCTTGGCTCCGTTTCAATACAGATATCGGTTAGTGACAATGGGTTCCTGCTTATACTTCCACCTAAATACAGGGTTGACCCTGAGAAGGTTATCAAGTCGGTTAATTCTTCAAATCTATATGAGCTTGCCCTCTCCTCCATAGAGAAAACGGACATGTTAAAACACAGGTTTAGACATGTTGCTGTGAGAAGCTTCATGATCCTTAGAAACTATAAGGGTCACGAGGTGATGATTTCCAAGCTCCAGTTAAACTCGGAGCATATCCTTAAGGCGATAAAGGATTTGAAGGATTTTCCGGTGATGCGGGAAACATACAGAGAGATTCTTGAGGATGCTATGGATGTTAAAAACGCTTTAAGATTCATATCAGAGGTTGAAAATGGCGTAAGGTTTCCGCTTGTCTGCAAGCCTAATAGGGTGGCCTCCCCCATCTCGCATTCCCTCCTGGTCTCAAGCTTTACAGACGTGGTTTTAATGGAGGATAAGAGGGCTCTGCTGGAGAGGCTTCACAAGGAGGTTTTGGCAGCCATACATGCAGTTAACTGAAGATATTGAGATAGTTGAGTTTGAACCTGCTCTCTACGTGAAGCCTTTAGACGCTATAGTTGTTGCAGATATTCATCTTGGTCTTGAATGGGAGCTTGAGGAGAAAGGTGTACACATACCTTTTCCAACCTACACTCCAATAGTTAAATCCCTAAGGAATATGTTCAACTACAGGTCTGCGAGAAGACTGATAATTCTAGGAGATATAAAGAATGAATTTGGAGACATAAATCCTGAGGAGTGGACGCAGGTCCAAGACTTTATTAACGATGTCCGCAACTTCGGAGCTGAACCCCTACTAGTAAGAGGTAACCATGATAACTTCGTCAGGGTTGTTCTCAGAAGGCTGAACGTAGAGTTTCAGGATTCCCCGCTGAGGATTGGAAAGTATTTTCTTATGCATGGCGATAAAGACCATGATTTACCGGGCAGGGAAAGTGTTGTCCTAATGGGTCATGAGCATCCTGTTATCTCAATAAGGGACTCAATAGGAGTTAAACATAGGTTCAAAAGCTTTCTTTACGGCGAATACCAAGGTATGAAGATAGTAGTTCTACCTTCCATGAATCCATTGACAATGGGAACCACTGTAAACGAGATCGATGTTAAGGATCTTCTGTCTCCAATCTTAAGGAGAATCAACGTTTTTTCTTTAACCCCTGTATTGCTGGCTCAAGGCGAAGGATTGAAGGTTTTTCCGAAGCTCAGCAGTTTAACCATATATTAGTGAGGCTTGTATTCCTAGAACGCTTCCTATAACACCTATCAAGGCTCCTAATACCGTCTGACCGTAAGTATGTTCTCCAGTATTAACACGGGCCCATGCTAAAACCGCTATGAGAGGTAGGAACAGTAAACCGAAGAAGCCGTATGAATAAAGAATTAGTATAATTGTGGATGTTAAGCCGGCTACATGAATACTTACTTTCATCGCGAAAGTCAGCAGTAAGAGGATGAGGGATGTTACTAGGAAGGAAATCGAAGTAACCTTCATAAGCATCATGCCCCGTGTTTGGAAAATATATGCCGATGCCGCGTAACCTAATAACCCTGGTAGGAAGTGTTTTGGTCTCCTCGCCCTCTCGCTCATAAACGTGTCGGATCTTCCTCTCAATCTAAGGTAGTAGACAGTCATGAAAGGCATCAGACTGTAGAAGAATAATACTGTAAAGATGTTTAGAACAGGGTTATTAGAGAAAGTTTCCTCTCTAAGAATTATCACGAGGCCTCCAAGACCACCCACAACAGGGTTGGATAAGAGGTATGAAAGCACTCTAGCGGTTTTCCGAACCATGCTTCTCAAGCAATAGTAAAATGTTAAAAAGATTCATAAGTATGTGCAGCTAGATGACTACGATGCTTTCCATCGCACTTCCGATAGCTAGGAGAAACGAGTTGTTCAAATGCAAGCTGTGCGGGTGGAAGTGTTGCAGTCTTCATCCGGAGATCTCTGAAGAAGACTTGGAGAGAATTAGAAGAGTATCTCCTTTTTTCAAACCGTATCTTTCTCCAGAGGGTAAAATGCTTCTGATGAGTGACAAGGGTTATTGCCCGTTTCTCGAGAAAGGGCGCTGCACGATTCACGAGCATAAACCCGTGTTGTGCAAGATATACCCGTTCTATCCGGTTAACAGGATGTTTCTCGTTCCCTTTCTGAAGCTTCCGGATGATGTTGAGGTAGTTAAACATGGTCTAGAAGAGTACGTGTTCTTCTTTGACGAGGAATGTCCCGGAGTCGGGGAAGGGGACCACGTTGACTTCGACAAGATTCTCAGAATCTTCTTAGATGCGAAATCCTTGAAGTCTTTTCCATAGGTCCTTTTAAATCGGTTGATTTCTCATGCCGTCCTAAGATGATTTTTAAATGGGAATAAGCCAGAAACCTTTTTACCACTCTTTAGAGTCCTGTATACTATGGTGATACTTTTCAGAGAGGTCGCGGACGCCATGGACCAGGTGGAGTCGACGACTAAGAGGCTTGAAATGACTAGTTTTCTCGTGGAACTCTTCAAGAAAGCCGATCCGGCTGAGCTTGAGAAACTCGTCTACCTTCTTCAAGGCAAGGTTAGACCAGATTATGAGGGTCTTGAATTCGGAATGGCTGATAAACTCGTTCTTAGGGCTTTAATGGATTTCTCCGGGGTTGATCAGAAGACTGTTGAAAAGATCTATAAGGATAGTGGAGACCTAGGGAGCGTAGCCGAAATCCTTGCTGACAGGAAGGTTCAGAGAAAGCTTGTAAGCAAAAATCCTACTCTCTTAGAAGTGTATGAGAAGCTATACAGGCTTGCCAAGCTCGGTGGTAAAGGGTCGGTGACTCAGAAGACTAGTCTACTCTCCTCGCTGCTGATAGACATGTCTCCGAAGGAGGCTAAGTATGTTGTTAGAACCATTACTGGGCGGCTTAGGCTAGGCATAGCTGACTACACGATACTGGACGCGCTTGCACAAGCCTTCACTGGAGACAAGTCGAACAGGCCGCTCATAGAGCGTGCGTACAACATATTGAGCGACCTTGGAGCTGTTGCAAGGGCTGTTTCAGAGAAGGGTCTTGACGGGGTTTCACAGTTTAAGATTACGGTTGGTAAGCCTGTTAGACCTATGCTTGCAGAGCGCCTCACCACCGTGCAGGAGGTTCTTGAGAAGATGGGTGGCGAGGCTGCTGCGGAATACAAGCTCGACGGGGAGCGTGTTCAAATACATAAGGATGGCAGTAGGATACTGCTTTTCTCGAGGCGCTTAGAGAATATTACAAGCCATTATCCTGATGCTGTAGAGCTTGCCGAAAGGAACGTGAAGGCTAGGGAGGCGATTCTTGAAGCTGAGTGCGTAGCAATAAACCCTGACACCGGTGAACTCCTGCCTTTCCAAGAACTTATGCACAGAAGGAGGAAGTATGGCGTTGAGGAAGCTATGAAGGAGTATCCTGTAGCGCTTTTCTTCTTCGACCTCCTGTATGCTGACGGCTTAGACTATACTCAGAAAACCTACGTGGAGCGGCGAGCTGCATTAAGAACGGTTATTCTTGAGGATGATAGGGTTAAACTGGTGAGGCAGATAGTTTCGAAAGACCCTGGAGAGATAGAGGTATTCATGGAAGAGGCTATTTCAGAGGGCTGCGAGGGTCTTGTAGTGAAGGATTTGAAAGCGTTCTACAGGGCTGGCGCTAGGGAATGGAGCTGGATAAAGCTGAAGCGGGAGTATAAGGTTGAGGTTGCAGACACCATAGACCTCGTTATAGCTGGGGCTTTCCACGGCAGGGGTAAGAGAGCCGGGAAATACGGTGCATACCTTTTGGCTGCATATGATCCTGAGGAAGACGTTTTCAAAACATTCGCTAAATGCGGTACCGGCTTTACAGATGAGGATTTAGAGCGTTTTACTAAGCTCGTCAACAATTATAGGATTAACCATAGGCATCCTAGGGTTGACTCCAAGATTGAGGCTGATGTCTGGGTTGAGCCACGTATAGTTGTTGAAATAATAGTTTCAGAAATAACTTTAAGCCCAGTACACACATGTGGGTTAAACGTGGTAAGGGAGGGCTCAGGGCTTGCAGGCCGCTTCCCAAAATATACGGGGAGGCTTAGAGATGATAAGTCCCCGGAGCAAGCTACCACAGTTAAGGAGATAGTGGAAATGTATAGGAGTCAGCTGAAGAAGATTGAGGAAGAGCCTAAGGAAACCTAGTTACATATTTTATCAATAGTATAGAAACATGTTTGTTGAAAGCTTAAATCCTAGTGCTCATTTTTCTTCGAATCATGAGTGAGATTCAACTGCTTGTTGCCGAAGCAAGGCCGAGAGACGTGGGTAGGAGAATAGTCAGAATAGGGAAGAGGGAGATGACTCAGCTTAATGCTGACACTGGGGATATTGTGGAGATAGTTGGGAGGAAAACCGCTTCCGCAGTAGTGTGGCCAGGATACGGTGAAGATGAGAACCGGAAGATAGTTAGGATGGATGGGCTCATAAGGAAGAGCGCGGGAGTAGCAATAGGAGACTATGTTAAGATTAGGAAGGTGGATAAGGTTGAGAACGCTAATGAAGTCGTCTTCGCCCCGATGGGCGTACGAGTATCAAACGTGGATGAAGAGTTCTTGGATTATGTTAAGGATAAGCTTATCGATACTCCTCTAACCGAGGGTGATATAGTTGCTGTGCCTGTTTTCGGAGGTCAAGCACTAGGTCTTACAGTGATCAGAGTTAAGCCAAGAGGCTTCGTGAAGGTTACTGCCAACACTAGGCTTCAACTAGTGAGTGAGGAGGCTGCTGAGAAGCTTGCTATACCAAGAGTCACCTACGAGGATATAGGTGGATTACACGAGGAAATACAGCGAATAAGAGAAATGGTTGAGCTTCCCCTAAGGCATCCTGAACTCTTCCAGAGGCTTGGAATAGAGCCGCCTAAGGGCGTGCTCCTACATGGTCCGCCTGGAACAGGTAAAACACTCCTAGCTAAGGCTGTTGCAAACGAGTCTGATGCAACCTTCCTCTCAATAAACGGCCCTGAGATAATGAGCAAATTCTACGGGGAGTCTGAAGAGAGGCTTAGAAGAGTGTTCCAGGAGGCTCAGGAGAAGGCTCCAAGCATAATCTTCATAGATGAGATAGATGCTATCGCCCCCAAGAGAGAGGAGGTCGGCGGGGAAGTCGAGAGAAGGGTTGTAGCCCAGCTTCTCGCCCTAATGGATGGTTTGAAGTCTAGGGGAGACGTTATAGTGATAGGTGCCACTAACGTCGTCAACATGATCGACCCTGCTCTACGCAGACCAGGAAGATTCGACAGGGAGATTGAGATAGGCGTACCGGATAAGCAGGGCAGGCTTGAAATACTTCAGATCCACACTAGGTCGATGCCTCTTGAAAAAGATGTTGACTTGAAGAAGCTGGCTGAGATAACACATGGCTACACTGGCGCAGACTTGGCTGCTTTAAGCAGGGAGGCTGCTATGAAGGCTTTAAGAAGATACTTGCCGGAGATAAAGCTGGACGAGAAGATTCCTCAATCCGTTTTAGAGAAGATGGTTGTGAAAGAGGAGGATTTCATGAACGCTTTCAAAGAGATAACTCCGACTGCGATGAGGGAAGTCTATGTGGAGGTTCCAACAGTCAGATGGAGCGATGTCGGAGGTCTTGAGGGGATCAAGAGGAGGCTTATGGAGACAGTTGAGCTCCCAATAAAGAGCCCGGAGAAATTTGAGAAGCTCGGCATAACTCCGCCTAAAGCCATACTTCTCTATGGTCCACCTGGGTGCGGTAAAACTCTTCTGGCAAGGGCTGTCGCAACCGAGAGCGAGGCCAACTTCATAAGTATTAAAGGCCCAGAGGTTTTCTCCAAATGGGTTGGAGAATCTGAGAAAGCCATAAGAGAGGTTTTCAGGAAAGCCCGCCTATCCTCGCCGTCAATAATCTTTCTGGATGAGGTCGACGCAATCGCTCCAAGGAGAGGCATGAGCATGGCTGACAGCGGTGTCACGGAGAGGGTTGTAAGCCAGCTGCTTACGGAGATGGATGGTCTCACGCCGATAGAGAAGATCGTGATAGTGGGTGCAACCAATAGGCCTGAGCTCCTCGACCCTGCGATAATGAGGCCAGGCAGGTTCGAAGTTATACTGTATGTGCCGCCTCCAGACGAGGCTTCTAGGCTTCAAATACTCAAGATTCATACGGGTAAAATGCCTTTGAAAGATGTTAGTCTAGAGGAGGTTGCTAAGAAGACTGAAGGGTATTCGGGTGCAGACTTGGAGGCACTTTGCAGAGAGGCTGGGCTCAATGCTTTAAGAAGGGATGCTGAAAATGTTACTAAGGAGGATTTCGAGAAGGCGCTTCAAACAGTTAAACCAAGCCTGAGAGAGGAAATGCTACTGAAATACAAAAAATTCGAGGAAAAAGAGGAGCCTATGCTTATATAAAAACACACTATTAGTTTTTACGTTTCTAAAGATAGGTTTAAAGCTTCGGAACATCCTAATTTAGGATGTGCCTAAATTAAGAGCTTCAAAAAATAGTCTAACCGGAAAGGAGGCCGAGTATCTTAAGGCTGTTTTCAAGTTGCTTCCAGGAAGAGACATGGTTGGTAGCCTTGAGGTTGCTGATGCCATGGGGGTTTCATGCGCGACTGCAAGCGAATACCTTGAGAGGCTGCAGGAAAAAGGTATGATTGAAAGACATCGTTGGAGGGGCGTTAGGCTTTCGAAAATCGGCGCCATAAGGGTCAACAAAATAATTAGGAACCACAGAGTTTTTGAAACATATGTGTACAGGTTTCTTTCAATCAGCTTAGAAGATGCTTGCGACTGTGCTAGCAGGGTTGAGCTCTATCTTCCGGAGAAAATTGTGGACTCTATGTGCAGTGCCCTAGGGCATCCTAAGACCTGCCCCCATAAAAACCATATTCCAGGGGGGCGATACTGTTGCTGAGAAAGATGATTATAGTTATGACGGTTTATGCCTTTTTAATGGGTTCAATCGTTTCTACGATTGCTCAGAGAGGGGAGAAGGTCAGGGTTGCTGTTACAATAAGTTTTCTTAAACCGATTGTTTACTCAATAGTGGGTAGTCTTGGAGAAATTTATTCGATTGTCCCCGAGGAAGCTGAGCCGCATGGTTTCACGCTTACCCCAAGCATTGTCAGAGACGCGTTGAACTCTGACCTGATAGTTGTAACTGGGCACATGGAGTGGGAGGAGGAGCTTGTTAAGCAGGTTGCTAATGAGAAGGGGGTTCAGCCGTGTTCGATATCTTTGAATCTTCTTAACTTAACCGGGATTAAAATACTTGGGTTTGAAGGCGAGAGGAATATTCACGGCTTCTGGCTTCTCCCAGACAATGCGGTTAAGATAGCAGAGGCGTTGAGAAGCAGGCTTTCAGAACTGAGACCTGAGTACTCCGGGGAGTTTTCATCAAACTTAATGCTTTTTGAAGAACAGGCTTCTAATCTCAAGGCTTTTCTCAACAGGCTTTCAGAGAAATACGGTTCGTCTGGAAGGAAGGTTGTTATATGTTTCTACGCCGAGCAATATGTTGCTGAGGCCATGGGTTTAAAGACTGGTGCTGTACTGGTGGGCGAGGAAGAGATTGTGAGCCCAGAGTCTTTAAGCAGGGTTTACAATGGTCTTAGGTCAGGGGAGTATGCTTGCATGGTTGCTTCTGATACTGCCCTAGGGATGAGCGGTGTTCAAAACACTCTCCAACAGATATCTAGAGAGACGGGTTGTTCAATAGCATACGTCTCAATCGTCTCGACCAATGGTTTAGAAAAGTACGATGAAGTCATGTATTACAATGCTGGTCAGGTTTACAGTGCTCTTCTCTCTGGAAACAGGTCTGCTTCAAGCGAGTTTAATGTTTATCTCCTATCAACCCTCATAGCACTGCTAGTAATCATCTTTGAGACATCCCTGTTGGTTAAGTGGAGGATGAGAATATGAGTGGATACGTGGTGTCTGTGAAAGATGTTTCAGTAAGGTTGAACAGCCATATTGTTTTAGAAGACGTAAGCTTCGAAGTTGAAACTCCTTCACTCATAACAGTAGTTGGGCCAAATGGGGCGGGTAAGACGACGCTGATAAAGCTCCTACTCGGAATGGTTAAGCCTTTCAAGGGGAGTGTAGAGGTACTAGGGTTAAACCCCTTTGTTGAAAACATTAAGCTTAGAAACTTGATCGGATATGTTCCACAGAGGGATAGGGTTTCATACGAAACACCGCTGAGAGTAGGAGAGGTAGTGTTGATGGGAATACTGTTGAAGAAGGGCTTTCCAAGGATTGTTTCCGAAGAAGATGTTAAGTCTGCCAGAAGAGCCCTGTCATACCTAGGTATGGATGGTTACTGGGGATCGTTTTTCAACGAGCTTAGTGGAGGCCAGCAGAGGCGAGTTCTGATAGCTAGGGCATTAGCATCCGACCCTATGCTTCTCCTTTTAGACGAGGTTTTCGCCGGCTTGGATTCTGAGAGCCAAGAGAACTTGCTTAAAGTCTTCAGGATGCTTAAGGAGAGGGGGAGAAGCATAATTATTGTTGAGCACGAGGTTGACCCCATAATCGAGTTGACGGATAGGATCCTGGTTTTAAACAGGGTTGTTTGTGCATACGGGGAGCCCGGCAGCGTTTTAAGCGAGGACGCGTTGAAACCTATCTATCCATGTTTAAAGACGGTTGAGAAAGAGGGTAGGCAAATCATTATTCTAGGTGATAAGCATGCTTGACCCGTTTGTCTTGAGAGCAATACTTGGAATCGTATTTGCATCCTTCTCCGCCCCTGTTTCGACAATAATGCTTCTGAGAGGCGCCCTCTATATGACTCCTGAAATTTCACACGCTGCCTTGGGTGGAGCTGCCCTAGGCGTTTTAATTCGGATGTTTTTACCAAGTTTACCCGATCCCTTTGTCTTCGCCATAGTTTTCTGCGTAGCAACCTCCATACTCATTTCTCGAATGGGGAAGAGTGGCCAGCAGACCCTAGGGATGATGCTGAGCGTTTCTCTTGCTGTAAGCGTGATGCTTTACGCGATAATAAGGAGCTATCTCCCCATAGACAAACGGATTCTTGTAGACGGCTACTTGGTGAGCGACCTCCTCCTTATTTCTGACAGTGATTTGTTAAGCATAGCTATCGCGTCAACAGTTGCAACCATAGTTGCTGTAATATTTTACAGAGAGTTTATCTACGTTTGTTTCGACATGGAGACTGCTGAATCCCTGGGGCTTAGAGTAGGATTATATGATTCGCTGCTTTTTACAGTCTCCGCAATAACAGTCGCCATCGTAGCCAGAACTATGGGTGTTCTACTTTCTGTCACGCTCCTTGTCATTCCTGCTGCTGTTTCAAGACTGATAGTACACCAAGTAGGCAGAATGCTGACAGTATCGTTTGCGACAGCAATCTTGTCAGGGCTGGGGGGAATAGCATTATCGCTTTACTTCAATATTCCTACGAGCGGCGCAATTGCGCTCGTTTCAATCCTGTTCTTCTCTTTAGCATACTTGGCTAAGGTAGTTTCAAAAAGGTAGTTTCTACAACATGTTGTCTAAGCTTATACGTGAGGAGGATGCTGAGGGAAGGGCTGAGGCACTTAGACAGACGTACAGTCTCCTTTACAGCATTAATTTTAGAAAAATATTAAGTCGAATTCCTGTGGAAATGATTTTCCCCACCGAGGATTTTTTGGAGGCGGATAAGCTTGTGGCGGTTCTTAAGGCGTTTCTCTACGAAAACTACAGGGTTCCGATTATATGCATAGAGTCACCCAGCAGAAGGATATATGTGGTTGATGGGCATCACAGGCTTCTAGTCCACAGGGTGTTTAACGAACACAGTATAAGATCATACCTGTTGACTCCTGAGGATGAAGTCGAATACTACAAGCCAGTGAAAAACATCATGGACCTAGGCATACTTAAAATGCCTATCTCAAGGGAGGACGCGTCCTTTCTGAACGCAATTACAATATTGCTTTACTATAGGAAGGTATACGGTGAAGACTTCTACTTGGAGCACAGGACTATCGATCTCCTCAGTCTAGTTCCCACTCAACCATCAGTCAGTGCTGAAGGATTAGCCTACTGGAGTAACAAATATGCTCCTATCACATGCCTTGAACATCTCGGAAAGCTATATGTTCTTGATGGCCATACAAGGGCGTATGCAAGACTGTTAAAGAAAGAGTATTCGGTTGAAGCCTTGGTGATAAGAAGCAAGATACGCATACCTTTTAACATAGTTAGACTGGTTGAAAGATTCGGGTTGAAGAGTATTAAAGATCTTGTGATCTACTAGATAAGGCCTTAATATAGGTCTTAATATAAGAAAAACGTTTTATCCATAACTAGCCGGCTCCCTAGAGGATGTTACAGCTAAGAGTTTCAAAGGCAAGGTTCGTGGCTTCAGCAGCAACCTCAACAGCACTAGTATTCATAGCAACCGCATCCATCTCCATATATATTCCTGCTACCCGAGGATACTTCAACCTCGGGGACTCAATGATTTTCCTAACATCCCTCTTATTCGGCCCCTCCGTAGGGTGCATCGCAGGCGGAGTAGGCTCCATGCTTAGCGACCTTTTCCTAGGCTATACTGTTTACGCTCCAGTCACCCTTGTGGTGAAGGGTTTTGAAGGCCTCTTAACAGGTCTTCTCTACAGGTTTTTCACAGGAAAGAAAACCGGCTCCGCTCGGCTACTCATGACGCTTCTTCCGATACCTACGGTGATTCTCGGAAGCATAATAGTCTTGACCCTTTTCTCAGGGGAGGCGGAGGTATCGCTGCTTACAATAAGCTCGGCGACAGTAGCCTCCCAGCCCCTGGTATTCTCAACCCTAGTTGTTTTAGCATGTTCAATACTCCTTCTCCTAAGGCTTTACGAGAGAAACCTGCCGTTAATAGTCCCTTGCTTCATAGGCGGTTTCGAAATGGTTCTGGGGTACTTCCTCTACGAGCTTTTCCTAGTGGGTTTAGGCGCTGTTTTCGAGGTGCCTGCAAACTTTGCCCAAGCCTTCTTGGGGACTATGATAGCAGTACCCCTCTATAATGCGGTCAGGAGGAGAACCGGTTAATCAAACCTGTTCAACCAAGCGTCTTCCAAAGCTCATCCTGCGGAAGCTCATCTATCTTGATTCTCCTGCCCCCTAAAAGCCCAATTCTCCCATGCTTGTTCCCTGTTATTCTTCCTATGATGCGGGCCTTGAAACCCTTCTCGTTAAGCTTCCTCAGTAATATTGGAGTCTTACGCCTGCTCACTGTTGCCAGCAGGGTTCCGGAGCTTACTAGCCTAAGCGGGTCGATACCAAGCTTCCCGCATATTATTCTCGTTTCCTCTCTGACAGGTATTGACGCGATATCCACGACGCACCCTTTCCTAGAGGCTTCGCATATCTCAAATATCCCTCCGAGCACACCCCCCTCAGTAGGGTCATGCATGGCTGAAACATAATCTGCTGAGACGAGTGCAGGCTTAACCACACTCAGGCTTTTGACAAGCCTGCTCGCCCTCCTCAGGATCATGGGTGAAATACCCTTCTCCAATAGTTTCTCTGAAAGGTCTGAAGCTAGGATTGCTGTACCCTCTACACCTGCCTCCCCAATCATCACTATGTTTTCACCAGCTTTAGCGCCGCTCGACTTGACAAGTCTTCTACGCCTAGTCCAACCTATTGCTGTACCTATGAACACCGGGTTTTCGACAATACTCGAGTACTCTGTGTGACCACCCACTATGCTTACCCCCAGCCTCTTGGCTTCCATGCTTACCTGCCTCATGATTCTTCGAATCTCGCTGTCTCTTGTTCCAGGAGGTAGAATTAGAACGACCAGCAGAAACTCCGGCATAGCCCCTGTGAGCGCCACATCATTGGTTGAAACATCCACTCCTATTCGTCCAAGATTCTCCTTGGCACCTGTGACTGGGTCGCTTGAAACAACTATCTTAACTCCGTTTACAGCTATGACTGCATTGTCAACACCTATACCCGGACCGACAAGAACCCTCTTACTAGGAGCACCGAGATTCGAGAAAACGATTTGACTAAGTATTTTCGGAGGAACCTTGCCAAGCATCTTCTCCAAGGTTGCAACATAGTTGAATAAGAAGGTTAAAAACCTTAGTCTTTCTTTCTCCGCGAAAGTTTTTTAGGTAAGCTTAAAAACGTGTTGAATAGGTTTGGTGTAATGACTGAAGTAAAGGTTTCAGGCAGCAGGGATTACCGTAGCCTGCTTAAGAAGACTGTTGGAATAATTCTGATAGTTCTTCTAATCTGGCTGGGCTTCTCCACATGGCTTTTCACAATAAGCATTTACGATGATATGTATGTTACAAAATCCGGAGTAAGCTATCTTAAAATAATAACTTTAAACGGTTCCCTCTACGATGCTTTCGGAGTCTTAATAGGGCTCTCGGTTTTAAACCCTGTCCTATGGTTCTCACTGGTTAAACGAAGGTTTAGCCTAGCTGCCGTAATCCTGCTGCTGAGCATATTTACAGTTTTCATATTCTTCTCCGCCTTGGGCTCGCAAATAGCTGTTCAAATCCTCCTGCTGAAAAACGCTGGCAATGTTCTACAGGGCTTCCTAGACTGGCTTGGGAAAGTATACTTTGCTCCACTTTCCTTCTCCGGGGAGGAGCTTTACAGTATGATGTCTGTCTTCGACTTCATAGAGCTTCTGAAAATGCTCTACGTATTTTTCGCAGTAATCGTTTTCATAAGCCTAGCCATCGCAACTTTCTGGCCCATGGCTGTCTCAGTGAAAAAAGTTAAGACTGAATCGGAAGGCGATTTATTGATAGTGAGGTTCGCAAAGGGTATTCTCTTCCTGCTCAGACTCCTAATCACCATCATATTCATAGGCTACTTTCTGCTCTGGTACCCTACGTCAACCTACGACGTAACCAGCACCATATTCAGATCTGCATTAATCCTTTCATTCATCTTCATAGGTATCCACGTGCTTTTAGAGGCAATACCTCTTAAGAAAACCGTCTGGACTAAGAACGCGTTAATCGTATTGGCGATAGTAATAGCTATAATAGGGTATGCTGTGCCACAAGCATACTATAGGACCCTAGGAGGATGGGATGCTAACAAGGTTTCCTACGAGTTCAACCCCAGGATTAAGCCACACATAGAGCTTGTTAACCTGCTTAACAGTTTAAACGAGATTTCTGAAACAGCTGAGTCACAGGGAAGCCTTGAGGATCTTGAGAAAGTCAGGTTGACGAACCATGATTTCATATCTTCAAGAACCAGCTACGAGCTGTCTAGGAAAGGCATACCATGGATCACTGGAAGCGAACCCGCGATGATATATTTCAAGGACGGCCGTTTATACTGGATTGTTTTCACAGCCCCTGTGGTGGTGGAGGCAACCGACATTGAGACAGCCGAATCCTTCATATACACTCACAGCGAGACTATTCTAGCTTTCGACGCTACAACAGGCAGGACTGTCACATTGAGCCAGGCTCTTGGAATCACTGATGCTCCTCCAGTATATTATGGCTTGGGAGGACTTTTCGCAGAGAGAGAAATCGTTTTCGTCAACACAGGTAAATGGAGGGAGGCTGGGACAGTAAACTACACGGGTCTTCCAGACTATGTCTTCTCAGGATGGGTTCGACTAGTCTATTTCCTTCTTAAGGGTAGGCTCGACATAGCCTTCGGTGGCTACGGCGATACTTTAAACACTTTGATTACTAGAGATGCTTATGAAAGGGTTTCAGCGATAAAAGCTCCTTTTCTAACAGTTGAGATTGATCCTAGGACGGGTATTCCAGCACCCTACCCTGTTGTGGATCCTGATGGGCATCTTTACCTAGCGTTCTCAATGTTCATTGAGAAACCTGTCTACAACGAGTATGCTTTCACAGAGAAGTATGGTGTCGAAAACGGAGGCTGCTTCAGAAAGCTTTTCTCAATCGTGCTGGTTAATGTTGAGGACGGGAGTATTAAGAGCTACATGTTCGAAGAATCGTTAAACAATAACAACTATATTGTCAATACGCTTAAATTACTCTATCCATCATGGGTTAACCCTATACCGGCTTGGCTTGAGCCACAAATAAGGTATAGTAAGAACCTTATGTGGAGCGTAATCGATATCTACAATACTTACAGGATCCCAAGCTGGGACTATGACTCGTGGTACAGGAGCACAGGTATGCTTGACTACCCAAGGAATCCGGATGGCGAAGTTTACTCTCAAAGCGTTTTCGACATAAGGTACGTCCCCTTGGGAGACCGCTACGTAGCCCTATGCGTAGTGGAGAACTATCAACAGAACCCTGGAGCATCTGTAAATATTGTCGGCGCATACGTTTTCACTCCCGACAGCAAGGAGTTCATCCTTTTCCCGAACAGAGTTCCTAGACTCAGCGCAATAGTAGATAGTATTCTCCACTATCCTACGGTTCAACAGATACTGACTCTGCACCAGACTCACGGTGTCTCATGGGTTGAGGGAAACCTTATGGTTCAACTCGTGAACAACACGCCTGTCTTCATACTGCCGTTCTACTCCATAAGTGCTCAAGTAGCTTATGTCACAATGGTTGTGGTCTACAATCCTCAGACTAATAAGATAGGCGTCTATCAGGTTAGTAACGTTGACGATTGGATGGAAGTCTCGAAATCCGCATTCACAGCATACTCTTCAACAGTATCAGTAAACATCAGCCTTAAACCAGATTATCTTCAGCAGGTTAAAGCGTTTCTCACCGTAAACGGATTGAATGTGGCTGAGCCAGTCAGCGTCTCCGCTAACATCGTTTACATGATAGGATACGTCAGGGCTGACGAGTTTCAGAGTACAGCCAATTCCACACTTGCAAGACTCGTCGACTTCTGTAATCAGTATAACTTGAAGACGGTTAACATCTGGGTAGAGAAGGTTGAAGGCAAGGATATCATAAACATAGGAGTCTTAATGTTAACTACTCAAGGAGTCGAGCTTCACCTTATTCAGATAGAAGCCAGTTAGAAGCCAATATCCTCCACACTTTTCCATTAAAATGCAGGTATGCTTTTATCTCTGCTTCGTGAAAAAACTTTTAGTAGAGGGTTATTGGGAAATTAAATATAATGATTATAAATTAGGATTATATACTGTGGTTAACTAACGCTTGTCGAATTACAACATTTTTCTAATATTTAAACATGTCTTTCAGAATCATTCAGAATTGTTTCTGAAACGTCTTAAAAATAAAACTTTAAAAGCTCAAAGCCTATGCAGTAGGCTTGGAAGTGGTAGGGTTGAAATATCCAAATATGGAAAACCTCAAAATAAAACATATGAAGAAAACTGATTTCTGGCTGTTAATAATGCTCATCTTTTTTTACTGACGACAATTCACATTAACAAGTCCTATGCTGCACCGCCACCTTGGTACGCGGGCTATGTTCTCTGGAGCCCTCCAGGAGGAACAACGCCATGGGGGATACATGCACGCATATACACGATCTCTCCTACAGTACCCCGTGGTCATTTTCTCGTTGAATGGGATGCTATCGTCCTAAGTTACACAAACACATGGTGGATACAAACTGGATATGCAAAGGTTCCCAGCCAATTCTCTGGGTTAAAGTTCTATTCAGAGAAAAATGATACTTATGGACATAGGCTTAATTTTTCATCTACTGGCCCGACTACGGGCGAGACATACAGTTATATGATATGCACAACCC
Source organism: Thermoproteota archaeon (assembly GCA_038848185.1). Lineage (GTDB taxonomy): Archaea > Thermoproteota > EX4484-205 > EX4484-205 > JAAOZP01 > JAAOZP01. The sequence continues at coordinate 77,486 of JAWCNV010000001.1, forward strand.
AGCAATCTCCTCCTAACCGGTGGGATATTCTTATTCGAACCATGGATGGACGTACTCTCTACTCTGCGAGAATATCTACAAATCCATATACATCCTTAGACTTTCAGGCAATGGCTGAGATGTCGACTTCATCCATTCGAATAGACAACACTCATTTCAGCGAGTTAAGCTACTACGATGGTAGGTCTTGGCCTCACTGGTGGCGGCATGCTTGTAAAAAGGATTTTCCATATAATGTACAGGAGACCTCTAACTATGAATTCTACGCAAGTGGAGGTGGGTAGAAATGAAGAGACGCTTTTTAGTTAACCTTTTAATGCTGGTTACCATAGCGGTCATCCTGTCTTCAATAATATTAATGATTTTGTTCAGTGGCATCAGAAACACTGGGGAAGAGGCTACAACGGAGGAACCCGTATTCGGCATAGTGCCAATTGAAGACATTGCTGAAAAATTGACGCTTGAGCAGCTGGTTGAAAGGCTCGAGTTCCTCAACACCACCATTTACTTACCGACTTTGCTAGGAGACCTTAAGCTCACCACGGTATACTACAAGCCACCTGTCGCGATACTCGTGTACAGTAATAGAGGGATAACTAACCTCGATTACTGTAATGCAACCATTGAAATCTCACTGATGAGTTTCAACAAGTTTTCCAAGGATGAGTTGGAGCAGGTGGCAAAGCAAGATAATAAGACGAGCACATTAAATATAAATGGCAACTGGGCGATGCTCATAGAGGGTGCTAAAAGTGGCCGCTACTGGCTCAAGGAGCCCTACAATATTGTTGATGTCGCCTACTTCGTGCTCGACGACCACCACTATTACTTACTCACCGTCAAACATCCACTCGGCGTTAAGGAACTGATTGAAATTGCACAGAGCATGAGGCCCCTCAAGCAATACCTAATTGCAACAGGAGGCACCTAGTCTCTCAAAAACTCTTAGGCTTAGACGCTTTTTTATCTTTTAACCATATTGCACATTATAGAGCTAGTATTTAAGTAGCCGATCCATTAAGATGCTTGATGCCCTTAGAACATTATCATCTAAATCTAGCCTACTATACTCGTGAACTTCAAGTATCAATGGTTTACGGTAGCCAATCTTCAAGAAAGCGTTTACAAGCTTATTCCAGTCTATATTGCCCATTAATGGTGGTAGATGCTGGTCCTCGAGACCATTATTGTCGTGAATGTGGGTTGCCACTAAGGATTCTCCAAGGCTTTCGACGAACGAGGATGGGTCAAGCTTGTTCACGTTAGCGTGCCCCACATCCAAGCATATTCCAAAGCAATCGTTATTAACTTCCTTCAAAAGCTCTGAAAGATCTTTTGGCAGAGCACCATAACCATTTTCCAACCGGTTCTCCACAGCTATTTCGACACCGTGTTCTGAAGCCTGTTTAGACGCTTCTTTGAAGAAACCTATGTTCACAAGCCTCGTTTTCTCCACAGCCTCTTGGGAATCATAGTTTCCAGAAGACTCTAGCCTCGCAGTGTGGAACACAAGGGCTCCCAACTCAAGCTCCCCCACATGCTTAATCAGATTGAGAGTTTTTCTTAGGGCTCTATCCTTCTTATGGGAGTCTATTGAAGCAAGCTCAAAATCTATTTCGCCGTAAGGCGCGTGAACTTGAATAATCCTGACTCCTAGGCTGTCCGCAGTCTCCTTAATCCTTCGTAAAGCGTTTAAATCAATCTCCCCGTTTATAGACAGTTTAGACAGGTGTTCAAAGCATATTTCAACGAACCTAACGTCTCTATCCCTAAGCCTTTCAAGAGCTTTTTCAACGTCAAGTATGGAATATATCCAAGTGTCGAATCCATAGTCCATGTCTCCAAGCATATGACTACATCCTTAAAACGGTTTTCCCCTTTTTAGATTACAGAGCTTGCTTAGAAGTTCCTCAATATCCCCATACTTCCTGTCCTCGGGAAGGCCTATGACCTCTACTTTAACACTGGAATTAGCCATGGCTTCACAAAGAGCCTCGGTGAAAACCCCCTTGCCTTTCTCAGGCTCGTCAACCTTAAAATGTGTCCATTCAACCCCGCATGAAGGGCTCCCCTCCACACCCAAGTATGCAATTACCTCAATACCCTTCTGTTCATATTCTCTTACAAGTTTCACAACCTGATCAGCTATATCCAAGCAGATTTTCCTGAATTCAGGATTGTCATATGTGCTCTTGGAAGCTGGCTTCCTGTCTAAACCCTTATACAATAGTTCTGGACATGGAAGCTGTATTATGCCTGTCTCAAAATCCTTTAGAAGGGTTTCGGCAACTTTCCTCGAGGCTTCCCGCTTTTTCTCGTTGAGTACTCCCTGAGCCTTGCTGTAGGGGTTTAGTATGCAGTGGGAAACTAGGATTATCTTCTGCATACTTTAAGTAGGGATTGGTTTCCCATATTAAAGTTTCCATAAAACTCAGGAAAAATTTAGGGAAAACTGTTTAGAATCTGGCTTAACCGCTTTAGTAATGTTTAAAAACGGCCTAAAAAGGCTTCTCCCTTCGATAGGCTGATGCGTGATCAGGCTTGGATACACTCGGCTTCCCGATCGCACCTGAGATACTCGTCTCCGCCTCTGTTTTAGTTAGCCTCATAGCGATCATAATCCTTATGCTGCAAGTGCTTAAACGCAGGGTTAGAAACCCTCAGGCAGCCAAGATAGCCAGCTACATTGAAACTGGTGCTTCCGCCTTTCTACGTACGGAATACTCTGTAATAATGGTTTTCGACATCGCTGTTACTCTTCTCCTCCTTATTCTTCTGGGGTTTAAGACTGCTGTAGCATTCATGCTTGGTGCCACATTATCGCTGGCTTCTGGGTTAATGGGTATGAAAATAGCTGTTAAATCGAACGCTAGAACTATGGAGTCAACTAACGAAGGCGTTTTCAAAGGCTTGCGAATGGCTTTAAGCGGTGGCTCTGTAATGGGGCTCTCGGTTGCAAGCTTAAGCCTCCTTGGTGTACTTGTCTTGGTTTCTTTCTTTGGGCAAGGCTCGTCTGGACTGGACATGGGGTTTCTAACTGGTTATGCTATGGGTGCAAGCCTCACCGCAGTCTTCATACAGATTGGCGGGGGAATATTCACTAAAAGTGCTGACATAGGTGCTGACTTGGTTGGGAAGGTTGAACACCGGCTTAACGAGGATGATCCTAGGAACCCGGCTGTGATAGCTGACTTGGTTGGGGATAATGTTGGTGACTGTGCGGGTCGAGGCGCTGACCTCTTCGAGACCTTGAGCGGCGATATTGTTACAAGCATGATAATAGGATTAGGCTTCTTAGAGGAGTATGGTTACATGGTCCTGTTGTTCTCCCCGCTTTTCCTCTCTATAGGATTATTGTCGACAGTAGTCAGCATTACTATTGCGCTTCAGATTGATAATCATAATCCTACTAAGAGCTTCCTAATGAGCCTCTTAACCTCGACAGTTTCTTCAGCAATAGGTCTTTACTTCATATCAACAGTATTCATGAAGGATATCACGCTTTTCTACGCTGGCCTAAGCGGGCTGATAGTGACTTTGGTAATGGCTATTGTGTCAAACCACTATACTGGCGTAAGCTCCTCGCCTGTTAAAAACATGTATGAATCGGCTAAAAGAGGAGCTGCGATAAACATGATAAGTGGCTTCTCCTATGGTCTGAGGGGTGCAGTAATACCTGTGTTCCTAGTATCGTCAGCTGCAATAGCTTCATATATTATTACGGGTAGTGTATACGGTCTAGTTGCTGCAAACCTAGGTACAGACATACTTATCGGTACAGTGATGGCTTGGGACGCATTCGGGCCAATAGTTGATAATGCTGGCGGGATAAACGAGATGACGGGTGACGGCAACAATAACGGGGCGTTCGACGCTCTTGACGCTGTCGGAAACACCACCAAAGCATATACGAAGGCATTTGCCCTTGCAAGCGGCACCTTTACAGCATTCATAGCCCTGATGACCTATTACTATGTTGTGGGTAAGAGACCCGTAGACTTGACAAACCCCTTTCACACAGCTGGCCTACTGATAGGCATAGCAATCCCCTTCCTCTTCTCCTCCTACATAATGAGTGCAGTGAACTCTACAACCCTAGTGATGGTCGATGAAGTTAGAAGACAGTTCAGAGAGAAGCCTGGAATACTCTCAGGATCAGAACCTCCTTCATACGATAAGTGTGTTAAAATAGCAACTCTCAAAGCTTTAAAGCAAATGATGCTGCCAGTTTTAATATCTGAAACCATATTCCTGGGTTTCGGAATGCTTTTTGGAGTTAACGCTTTAGCCGGCATGCTTATAGGTTTACTGGGTTCAAGCGCCGTTTTGGGCATTAAGTATATCCTTATAGGAGGTGCCTTCGACAACACTAAGAAGCTTTTCGAATTAACTGGGGTTAACGATGACTCTTTGAAGTCCGCTGTTGTAACGGGTGATACTTTCGGAGACCCGCTTAAGGATGTTGTAGGCCCCTCTTTAACGATTCTGATGAAGAGCATCGTAATGACTGCCCTAACATTTGAAGCAATACTGCTTACCCATGCGTTATTACCAGTATAGTTAAATTTTTAAAAAACGGGCTCTCTCAGGAATCATGGGTGGAATGATACTGATAAAGAGTAAGTCAATAGGAGTGAAAAAGGCTATTCTCTTACCCGAATTAAACCCGAGGACGGTTAATGGTATTCTCAACGCGCTTCCACTGAAAGGAGTTGCGAACACGTGGGGTGAGGAAATATATTTCGAGGTTCCGCTTGCACTGTCTGAGGAAAACTCTTGCAGAGAGGTTGAGAAGGGCCATGTCGCCTATTGGCCTCCCGGTAAGGCGATCTGCATATTTTTCGGTCCAACACCCATGTCAGAGGATGGGAAGATAATTGCCTATAGTCCGGTTAACATTTTCGCGAAGATAGAGGGAGACCTGAAAGATTTTAGGAAAGTTAAGGATGGCGAAGAGATAATTGTTGAGAAAGAATAGGCTTCCGGAAAACTATGATTCGTCTTCCTCAACATGTTGAGTTGAACCCAAGCCTTCTCTGAAAAAACTATCGTTTGGCCTATGTAGGTTCTTAACAATCTTTCCCCTTCCTTCAATGATTTTCTTAGAGTCCTGAAGCGCTGTTCCTACTGCTATCGCAATATATTCTTCCGATACTACTGCCACCGGCTCCCCCTTACTAAACTCGCTATATTTAATAACTCCAGGTATCATTACATCAGCACCCTTAGCCACATGTTCAACAGCCCCCCTGTCAACAACAACTATTGGGCAAACCGTTATTCTCCCGAGACCTTGAAGATGGGGGATAATCCTGCCGTCTGAAAACTTTATTAAAGTTGGTATGCTGTTGAGCAGAAGGATTTCAGCATTCTCTAGTTCAATTAACTCTGCGGACTCAATCTTATCCTGCTTGAACGTGATTTTTTGAAGCTTAGCTGCTTCAATAAGCTTAGCAGCCTCCTTTCTCCTTATCTGTCTCCTACGCAATTCTAAATCTCCTTCATAATCTCGTCTAACGCTCTGCAATTCTCCTCTGCATTGTTAAAAACATCCTGCAGGGTTGGGGTCTTCAACAATGGATTGAAGCCTGGAGGACACTCAACAATCAAATACCCATCGTAACCCACATTCCTAAGCAACCTAATAACACTGCTCCAGTTTACGCTTCCCTTAAGCAGGTTTCGAAACCCATTTATATTCCCAATATCCAGATCAAAATCCTTCATGTGAACATTTGAAATCCCGTTCCCTAGGATTTGGATCCAATTTTCAGGATGCGATATTGCCAGTAGATTTGCAATATCCAAGTATGCTTTCACATTCCGCATCCCAACATCCTTTATGAATCTTCTAAATTCGATAGGAGAATAGAGGAACTTATTCCAGACGTTTTCAACAGCTATAGTCACACCATAATCCTCTGCGAACTCAGCTAGCTCCCTAACTGATTTAACAGCATTCTCATAAAGCTTATCGTAAGAGATTTCTGGAGACGCTACTCCGGGGACAACAAGAAGAGAGGATGCATCTACAATACTAGCCATCCTGACCCCTGCTTTACCGTATTCAATACCCTTCTCCCTGGCCCTTTCATCATGTGAGCCGAGGTTATATTTCCAAAAGACTCCTGTAGCAACGCTAGGTGTTTCAAGATGCTCTGACTTGAAGTCTTCAGCCACTCTCTGTATCGTCTCCTCAGATATTTTGGTTGGGTCGAAATCCTTATCGTCGAAAACAAGTTCAACACCATCATATCCAATCTTCCTAATTCTTCTTGCAACATCCTTATTGCTTAACTCACTCAAGATACTTGGCCAGTCGACACTCCAAAGGTTTATCCCCTTCTTCATAGAGAAACCAGATGCCAGTGACCTAATTAAGTTTTAGAATCCATTTCTAAAAGTGTCTAAGTCCTACCATTCTGACAACATTGGAACCTGAGGGTACGCCAAGGTGTTTCGCGATCACTTCACATTTAACTCTCAAAACATAGCAGACGGGTCTTCCAATATTCTTTTCAAACCCAGTTAAAGATTCTAGGTTTCCCTGCCCCTTAGATATCACTATATCTGCCTCACTTAAAGCCTGTTTAAACTCTTCCGAAACCTTGGTCATAACGATGCCTATCGTATCATCTCCGGTTGTGATAACTCTGTCGCAAGCCTCGTCCAGCCTGATTTGCTCAGCGTCCTCACGGGTTGCATCATTCAAGACGGGCCTTTCTTTAACAACCATCGTCACTCTACACCTCCACCTATTTCTCAGACATGTTGCAACAAGCTTGTCAAACACTATCTCTCCCGCATTATCAGTCAGGTAAAGAATATTCTTGCCTTTCTCAATCTCCTTACACAGTTTATCTACATCATCGACTGCAAGCGGCTCATTCAAATAATTCTTGAATTGCAAGAAAAGATTTTCAAGGCTGAAACGGTGCCCATGGACCTCAAAATCCATCATGTTTCCAACTATAGCTGCTTTAAGACAGAGCCTCAGAGCCTCCATCGGGTTCTCAGCTTCTGCTAGGTTCCTAATGCTTGGATAAATTCTTAATGCCGCATTATTTGAAGCCTCCTTTAAGATTTTAAACGGATCCGTAACACCAGTTGAACGCTGAACCGTTCTGTATACTTGGGTGTGAAGAATATTTGGAGATGTTTCCTCCTTAATTGCTTTTTGAAGCCACTCAAGAGTATCAAATAAGATTTTACGGGTCACCTCTTCGTCACTAGTAGCCTTTGAAACCATATCATATGCAGCGTTGACGGTGCATGGAATGCAAAGTAAGCCAGGCTTCATAAACTGTTTTCTCCAAGTATTCTCCTTATAAAGCTTCAAAGTTCATTAGGGTTGCCAAGCGAAGAATTAACTGTTTCAGCCTAAGATTTCAAGAAAACCATGTATATTATCTTTAATCGACCGAATCAAAGGATGTTTTATCTTCTCGGGTTCTTTCAGGCTTTCCAGCCTAGCTATTCTAAAGTAGACTGGAGGATGAGGGTCCCATCCTATCCATTCTTGTAGAGCATAGCCACGAGTTGTTTCAAGCTGAAGCCTGTGGAAACCTATTTTCCTCAAGGCGTTGGCAAGAGTCTGCGGCTCACCTATTCTAATAGCAGACTCTAAGTCAGCTTTTGACTCAAAGAACTTAGCTATGAAGTAGACTACTCCAAGGGCGAAGAGAATGTAAAAATATCCGAATAGATATAAGAGAGGCCAGAAAACGTAGAACCTGAGAAGGTATTCTAGAGATGTTAAGAGGAAGAGGATCAATGGGTCCCTTCCCTTAAGATGGCTGAACTCGTGTCCAAGGACACTAAGCGCCTCTTTCTCATTTAGCTGGACGAGCAGACCGGTGGTGACGAGAATTATTCCACGGCTTGGCCAAGGGCCGGATGCGGCAGCATTTGGCATGATGGTGTTAGAAACCACTATCTTAGGTATTGGAAGCCTAAATCTATCCGCCGCCTCCTTCACAACCTCATATAGGTTCACAGTTTTAATCGAAGCATTTTCAACAGTACATTCCAACCCGTACTGGGAGAGGGCTTCTGCACAAGCCTCATGGCTTATAGGTTTTCCAGATGCAAGAGTCTTCCCGTAGATATCTCTCTTAATCTTGAAGAAGATGTCCTTGCCATATTTATTCAAAAAAGATTTGTATTGTGAAACCGGAATATAGTATTGGAAAACATGTATCAAAGGATTCTTCTGCGTGACACGCCAATCTCCGATTCTCCCAATAATCTTGTCTGAGAAAAGAATCATGATTAGTTGAAGTGCTACAAGCGCTAATGGTGCATATTGTCCTAAGAACATGAATAGCAGGATGCTGAACGCTGTGAATAAGATAAATAGTAGAAGCATACTTTCAGAGAACATTCTGTAAATAAAGTTCTTACGCGTCGTTTCAATTCTTTCGGGGATAACTTCCTCACCTTCGAGCCAAGCAAAATAAAGAGTAGTCCTCCTCCGTTGCTCTTCGAAAAGCCTAACGGCCGCAGTTAGATTGTTTCTGAGCAGGAGTATTGCATCCTCGGAAACCTCCTTGCTGCTAATAACCATCTTTACCTCGATAGGATTTTTAATCTTCATCTGTATATCCACATATGCCCTTCTTTCAGGGTCAACGACTGTGAAATATATGAAACATTCATCCTCAAAAACGTTCTTCACGATATTCGTAAAATACTGGATGTTGGGCAAGATATAATTCTTGTAAATGAAATCAACTAGACCCGCATAATCCGATGGGGCAATCTGAGTATCTATGTTGAAAACAAGTGTAGTTTTCTCAGCCATATCTAGTTTTCCACATCCGTTATCGATAAGAAACGTGCTCTTGATATAAATGTTTCACGCAAAGCATCTATAGGATTTCCAAGATTCAAGATAAAGTTTATTTTAAACCGCTTCTCCAAGCATTTGAAGTCTTGAGAGCGATAGTGCTTGCCGGAGGCTTTGCGAAGCGTCTCCAGCATCTTGGGGTGCATATGGCGAAACCCCTAGTGAAAGTCTGCGACAGACCCATCGTGGACTATATCATGGATAAGCTAATGGTTCTCGATCTGAAAGAGATTTTTGTCACTGTAAACAAGAAGTTCGAAAACGATTTTAAAGACTGGCTTAGCTTACGAAAATACAGTAACGTGGAGCTTCATGTTGAAGCCAGTACTAGGGAGGAGGAGAAGCCTGGAACAATATTATCGCTAGCAATGCTCATGGATAATCTTGTTGAAGATGAATACTTGATTATTGCGGGGGATAATCTTTTTTCCATGAGCTTGGAAGATTTCTTAGGTTTCTACCATAGTAAAAATGCTCCTGTTGTAGCTCTTTACGATGTTGGTGACATTGAACTGGTTAAGCTATACTCCTGCGTAAAGATTGCAACGGATCACAGGATTTTGGATTTTGTTGAAAAACCAGTTAACCCGAGTTCAACAATGATGGCTACTGCTATCTACCTGTTTCCATGGAGATCGTTCACCAAGATTAGAAAATACTTAGCAGAAGGTGGCAATAGAGATAGCCCGGGGCACTTCGTATCTTGGCTTTGCAGGAATGAGCCTGTCTACGGCTATGTTTTTAAAGGATACTGGTTCGACATCGGAACACCCCAGACTTATGAGGAGGCCTGCAGGTTCATGGAAAGCATTCAGAGGAAGTAATACGAAGGATTATTCAAAATTCTTTAAAAACTTAAGAAATCCTCCATCCACTAGTTTAAGTTAATGTTGTCTAAATATGAGTCTCTCGGGGTCGATGTTGATAAAAAGGGAGTAGAGTCTCTAAAAAGGATTACTAATGATCTCTTTCCAGACGCCTTCTGCTCAGTAGTTAAAGACCCTTTAAACCCGGAATGGGGCATCATACTTCATGCGGATGGTGCTGGAACCAAGCCGATAGTCTCATACCTCCACTACAAGGAAACTGGTGAGAAAAAATTCTTCGAAACTCTGGCTACCGATGTTATCGCCATGAATATTGACGATGTTGCGTGCGTAGGAGGCATGCCTATTGCTTTTTCCGACTACATTGCGGTTAATCCTTTCAAGATTTCAAAGACCGATCTTCTAAGTAGTCTCGCCAAAGGGTTCTCCAAAACATTCTCAAATCTTAGAGAGAATGGAGTTAACATTATTTTCAGTGGGGGGGAAACTGAGGACCTGCCTGATATAGTTAGAACTCTTGATTTCTCAGGGACAGTAATGGCTAGGGTTGAACTCTCTAAGGTAATAACTGGAAGAGATGTTGCTCCAGGTAACATTATAGTGGGGTTGAGAAGCGGGGGAAAATCAAGGTACGAGGATAAGGAGAACAGTGGAATAATGTGCAACGGTCTTACGCTTGCTAGGCATTGCCTTCTTGAAAACAATTACTTTAAGAAGTATCCTGAGATAGGCTATGAGGAAATTAAAGGATACTATGGTCGTTTCAAGATTAATTTCTTCTTGGACGAGCTTAATATGACGGTTGGGGAAGCTCTGCTTTCACCTACTAGGATTTATCTTCCAATAGTGCTGGAAATCCTGAAAACAGTTGAAGTGAAGGCAATAATCCATAATACTGGCGGGGGATTGACGAAATGCCTGAAAATAGGCAAGAACATAAAATATGTCAAGGACAACCTTCCTGAGCCTGACCCAATATTCAAGCTAATACAAGCTGAAAGCCATGAGGAACCGAGAAACATGTACCGGAACTTCAACATGGGAGTAGGTTTAGAGATTATAGTTGAAAAAGGCGACGAGGAAAAAGCAATCCACATTTCTGAGAAGTTCGGTGTTGGTGCTCAGGTAATTGGCAGATGCGAAACATCTCCAGAAGGCAACTTAGTAATTATTACCTCAAAAAACGGGAAATTTGAGTATAACCGTGTCGCTACTCCGCATTAATACTACCGATATTCAAACAATGGTTGAAAACTTTGGATTGGTAAGAAGACAATATGGGTTTATCACCTCAATTATATTGGTGGTGGTCCCCAGAAATAACTTCTATCTACCATGTTTCTAAGGCTATTCTGTAGAGAAGGATATTAATGTTTCAGTATGTTCCACATGTTCAAGCTTCTCAAGGGCTTCATAGATTGTTTTCTTAAGCTCTTCCAAGTTCTTGGCTTCGATTACAAGCACTGCGTCGAACCTGCCTAGGACTGAATTAGCCAGTTTAACGTTTTTAACTCTTCTTGCTTTCACAACTTCCTCAGACGTGCCAGGCTTTGTCTTAACCAGCACGAATGCTCTAATCATTTTCCGCTCACTGTAATACGATAGATGTTTCTGTTCTTAGTATGTTAGGAACTTTTTCAATAACCTCGTAGACGAGTTTTGTCAGAGACTCCGGGCTATCTGTCTCAATCGTTAAAACGACGTCAAACCTGCCGTAGATTGGGTCAGCTGATTGAATGCCTTTAATTTTCCTGATTTCCTTAGCGACTTCTAGAGAGGTTCCTGGCTTCGTTACAACGAATACGTATGCTTTAACAGTCATAGGGGAGTCTACTTAAGGGAAGTATTTAATCGTTTTCCAACCATATCGCCCAATTATTAGGAAAGAATGAGTTTTCCCGGGGCTTTTACTCTACGCGAACAGCAGTCCCGGCAGCAGTTATCACGATGAAGCCCTCCAGAATCTCGGAGGTTTCGAAGTCTATGCCGACGACGCCATTTGCACCTATTGAAACCGCTTTTCTCATAAGGTCTTCCAAGGCCTCGTTCCTCGCCTTCTCGATCTCGGAGAGGTATGCTTCCGATCTTCCGCCGACAAGTGCTTCTATTCCTGCCACGAATCTTCCAAAGGCTCCTCTAGTTCTAACAGTTTGGCCGAAGATTACTCCTAGGCTCCTAACTATCTTCATTCCAGGGATCTCGGGTGTCGTTGAAAGGTAGACTGGTCCGGGTGGTGGAGGCGTATATGTCATGGAACAGAATCGTTTGAGACCAGATAAGTCTTTCGTTAATTGAACCGGTGGATTAGCTGGAAATGTTTTTAAACGATCTGGCGAAATTATGTTCGTTAATGGAGTTTGCAGAAGATCCCTTAACCGGTGAGAAGGTTAGGCTCATAGGGTATTCTAACCTTGGCCTCGGGAAGCCTAGGCGAGGCAAGGTCAGGGATGTTTACGACTTGGGTGAGGAACTATTAATATATCATACCGACAGGGTTTCAGCGTTTGATGCTGTCCTCCCAACACTAATACCACGTAAAGGGGAATACCTGCAAAAGCTAACGGTCTTCTGGATGATGAAGAGTAGAAAAGTCTTTCCAAATCATTTGATAGGTGCCGTAGATGAGAGAAGTATTCTTGTGAGGAAAGCTAAGAGGATTGATGTTGAATGGGTTGTTAGAAAATACCTCTACGGGTCGTTATGGAGGGCTTACAGCGAGGGTAGAAGAGAGATCTACGGCATAAGATTCCGAGACGGGTTGAGAATGGCCGAGGAGCTTCCAGAACCATTGTTAACACCTACAACTAAGACTGACGTTGGCCACGATAGGGAGATCACTAAGACTGAGGCCATAGAAATGAAGCTTATAGACGCTGACACTTGGTCGACGCTCGAGGAGGCTGCGCTTAAGTTATACGAGTTCTACGAGGCTGAGGCTAGGAAGACCGGCATAATAATACCCGACTTCAAAATAGAGTTTGGAGTATATGGAGACAGGCTGATCCAGATAGATGAGCCTCCTACCCATGACTCTGCTAGAATGTGGGCAGTAAAACACTATAGGGTTGGAGAGCCCCAAGAGTCACATTGCTTGGACAAGGAGTTCCTCAGAGAGTGTTTAAGAAGAATGGGCTTCACTGGAGAAGGGACGCCGCCTGAGCTTCCTCAACCAATTGTGAAGGAGGTTTCTAAAAGATGCGTCGGCGCATACAGGGTGCTTGCTGAAGGCGTTAACATTGATGACATAAGCTTACTAGGTGTCGAAGACATTTTTACACAAAGCTGTTAATTTTTACAAGTTCGTGTAATTTAGATTTAAAAACACATCGTAAATAGTTAACCACCGTAAATGCCTGGGGAGAGTTGCGGCATATTTGGAGCGAAGTGTCTCAATGATAGGTGTGTTTTTGACCTTCTCTACTGGGGGCTTATAGCGCAGAACCATAGGGGTCACGAGTCATATGGTTTTTTAACATGCTCGGAAAACTTCAGGCGCCATGTGAATGTTGGTCTTGTTCCGCAGATATTGGGTAAGAAGTATTCTAGGTGGTGTAGCTTTCTTAAAGGAGGTGCTGGCATAGCTCATGTTAGGTATGGTACCTCGGGTCAGAGGGATTCCTCGTCAAGGTTGAACAATGCGCAGCCAGTCATAGCTTCCCACATGGGTGAGAAGATAGGTTTCGCCTTCAACGGGAACATTGTTAATGTTAACGAGCTTAGGAACCGTTTAACAGATACTTCTGGAAAACATGAAATAGATTGTGACGCTGCAGTTTTCTCAAAATATCTTGTGAATAATATGGATGGTGGTTTGATTAACGGAATAGATGTTTGCATGAAGAATGTTGAGGGCTCTTTCTCAGCTGTAGGCTTAAGGCCCAGCGGAGAAGTGTTTGCCTTCAGGGATCCCTTGGGGATAAGACCTCTCAGCCTAGGGGAGAGCAGGGACGGTATGGTTAAGGCTTTCTCCTCCGAGACAGTAGGTCTGGATATTAACGGGCTGAATTTTCTGAGTAATATTGAGCCTGGCGAGGCTGTTGTCTTAACCAAAGATGGTGTGGAGAGGGAGCAGCTTGCCAAGAATGATAGGACTGCTTTCTGCGCTTTCGAATATGCTTACTTTGCTAGGCCTGACTCAATGCTCAACGGGAAGTATGTTTACAGTGTTAGAGAGGAGTTTGGCAGGAATCTTGGCAGAAGGTTTAGAGATGTTGTGGAGAAGGCTGATGTAATACTTTCAATGCCGGAGACGGCTGAGGACGCTGCCTACGGGCTGCATGAGGAAACAGGGTTGAAATGGGAAAGGGTTCTCAGGAGGCATCGGTATGTTACTCAAAGGGCCTTCATACTTGAACCCGGTGAAAGAGCTTCGACAGTGGATAAAAAAGTGAACATTATGAACGGGAGGCTTAAAGACAGGAGGGTTATAGTTGTGGATGACAGTATCGTCAGAGGGGACACTACTAGGACAGTTGTTAAGAAGCTTAGGAAGGCTGGTGCGGAGAAGGTTTACCTCTTCATCACTTTCCCAAGGATAACGCACCCATGTTTCTACGGTGTTGACATGGCTACTTTCAACGAGTTAATTGGCTTCAGGTTCACCGAGGAGGATATTGCGAAGCAGGTTGGTGCAGACGGGGTTTTCTACCAGCCGATGGAGGATTACATTAGGGCTACGGGCATGAGTGTTAACGAGCTTTGCATGGCGTGCGTCACAGGAGAGTATCCGACTGAGCTTGCGCAGAAAATGGCTGATGCCGCTGAATCATCAGTAAACGTTAACGATGAGAGAAGAATATACGAGCGGATCGAACTCTTGAAGAAGTAGGAGGTTTATCAGATGACTGGAATACTCGGAATATATCTTTTCGATGAAAGGTGGAATGTGGGGAACTTTGGAGCATACGGCTTGATGGCTCTCCAGCACAGGGGGCAGGAGACCGCTGGGTTAGAACTCCTCGGAAAGTCTAGAAGTAGGTTCTGCGGAGAAGGCTTAGTTGAAGACGTTTTAAGCCAAGTTAAGGCTGAGGGTCACTTGTGCTTAGGCGCTGTATCTCCATATCCAGTGGAGAATAAGAATGATATTCAACCATTCCCCCTCAGTGAAAAGGTTTCAGTAGCTATAGATGGAAAGATAACGGCTGTTGACAACTATGCTTGGGATGAATCAATAGGGTATGAGGAGAACCTTAGAAGGGCATTCGCTAAATTTTCAGCTAGCAGGAGCGACATAGATGTTGTCAAGGCTTTCTTCGACAATTGTAGAGGGGGCTTTACCTATATAGCCATGAATGAGAGGAGAGAGATGGTTGCTGGAAGAGGTAGCCTAGGAGTTAAGCCACTTGTTCTAGGGAAATTCGGTTTCGAAGGCGGGATAGTTGCCTCAGAAACCTGCGTTATGGACGTGATTGGTGAGAGAGTTCCTATAAGCCCCGCTGAAAACATTGAAGCTGGGGATGCAATGGTTTTCACACCTTTCTCAGCACGCTTAGTGAGAAGCAATAGTTCAAAGAGGGCTTACTGCAGCTTCGAATACGTTTACCTAGCTCGGCCAGACTCCTATGTCAATGATATTCCAATATACAGGGTTAGGAGAAACATAGGTAGAAAGCTTTCTGAAGAAGGCAGGGTGGATGCGGATGTGGTGATAGGAGTACCTGAAACCGCTATACCGTTCGCAATGGCTTACTCGAATGAAACCGGTATACCTATAGAGAAGGGTTTTGAGCTTACTGGTAGAAGGGTTAGAAGCGCCTTGAGGCCAGACCAGTTTGAAAGGCTTAAGGGTGTCCAGCTTAAGCTGAATGTTGTAAGCGAGGCAGTGAGGGGTAAGAGGATTGTTCTCATAGATGATAGTGTTGTAAGAGGGAACACGCTGGCCAACATAGTTTACCTGATGAAGGAGAAGGGAGCTAAAGAGATACATGTAAGGATAGGGAGCCCCCACATCGTTTCACACTGCCCCTTCGGCGTCGAGGTTCCACCTGAGGACGAGCTTATAGGTCGGCATCTTTCTGAGGAGAAGATTGCTGAGGTCGTGGGTGCGGACTCATTCAAATATCTTAGTCTAGAAGGCTTGGTTGAGGCAACAGGCTTGAAGAGGGATACGCTTTGCCTCGGCTGCTTCAACTGCGTTTACCCGGAGGTGTAGCATGATGAAGGTGCTTCTCGTAGGGGGAGGGGGAAGGGAGAATGCTATAGCTGTGACGATGGCTAGAAGTGTTTACGAGCCTAGGCTTCACTGCCTTTCGGAGCTTGTTAACCCCGGAATAAGCAGGATCGTTAAGGATAGCGGTGGAGAATATTATGTCGGTGACCCTAATGATGCTGAAACTGTTTTGAAAGCTGCTTTAAAAGCCAGCGTCGATCTTGTTTTCATTGGTCCCGAGGAGCCTAATTTCCGCGGTGTTCCGGATAGGCTTGAGGAAGAGGGCATACCCTGCATAGGTGCAAACAAGGAGGTTGCTGAAATAGAGCTGTCTAAAGCTAGCATGAGGGACCTTCAGTGGAAATACATGGTTCCAGGGAGGCTCTGGTATAAGAAGTTCAGAACGTTCGAGGAGGCTGCCCCATATGTTGAGGAGTATGCTGAAAGCGTTGCGCTTAAGCCTGCGAGGCAGGTCGGCGGTAAAGGTGTTAAAGTTATAGAGGACTTCCAGGTTTACTTGACAGAGGATAAGAAGAGGGTTAAGAAGCAGCATGTGGAATC
Organism: Thermoproteota archaeon; assembly: GCA_038848185.1. Classification (GTDB taxonomy): domain Archaea; phylum Thermoproteota; class EX4484-205; order EX4484-205; family JAAOZP01; genus JAAOZP01. Next base: position 93,870 of record JAWCNV010000001.1, read on the forward strand.
CATCTACCGGGAGTACATGAAGGATTATGAAGATATGGATTTCAAAATACTCATAGAGGAACGAGTATGGGGGCCAGAGTATACTTTACAGTGTTTCACTGACGGTAGGACAATTCTCCCAATGCCCGCGGTCCAAGATAATAAGCATGCTTTCGACGGAGATCTTGGTCCTGAAACAGGGGGAATGGGATCAATAGGATGTGGGATGAACCTGAAATGGGGGGTCGGGGATGAGAAAGCAATCCTAACAGAGGAGGAGATCCAGAGGTCAGCAGAGACTGTCAAGATGATGGTGAACGCAATACAGAAGGAGACTGGCAAAAAATATCACGGCGTCGTAGCGGGGCAGATGATGCTTACCTCCGTATGGGGACCGACAGTAATTGAAATGTACTCTAGGCTTGGAGATCCTGAGGCTCTGAACGTTCTTTCTGTCTTGAAGACGGACATTATTGAAATATGTGAGGCGATAATAAGCGAGAGGCTTAACACTATCAAGATCGAGTTCGACGAGAAGGCTACTGTGGTGAAAGCAGTTTCTCCAGACGGGTATCCTTTAAGCAGGGAGCTTGCAAAAGGCCATCCTGCTTTGATCAACAATGGTGAGGAGGGGATATTCTGGGCTTCGGCTCACCTGAATGACTCTGGGTTAATAGAAAGCGGGGGCTCAAGGCTTGTAGAGTGCCTTGGTATTGCTGAAACCATACCTGAGGCAAGCCGCATAGCTGAAAAACTCACCTCGAAGGTTAGGCTTGTAGACGGCTGGGGTCTTTTCCACAGGAGCGACATAGGCTCCGAAAAGTCTCTGGAGAGAAGGATAATGCTGGCTAACATGGCTAGGGAGATATACAAGTATAGGGAGAGGAAGGGGATCCTTGGCAAAAGAATTATTTGGATACCTGGCAAGGGCTTAGAGGAGGTTGGTTGAGATGTCTGTCTTCAGAATGAGCCCGGAGGAGAGGATCCGCCTGATGGAGCAGGTTCCATCATATAAACGCGATGTTGAAAAAGGGCTTAGTCCAATAAGGTTTCTTGAGCCAGGTAAGCCTGCAGTATTCATCTCCGTCGGCGGAGGTGAGCTTGGAGACCTTGCAGTCACTGCTGCTAAAAGATACTTCGGAGGCAAGGACGGTGGTCTCAAGGTAGTGGCTTTCGACAGGTACAACGGGTTTCCAGCTCAGGATGTTGCAGACTACTATGAGTGTTTCGATATGATGAATGGTGATATGCTTGAGAAGGCGATAAAGAAGTATGTGCCAGACCCGTCGGTCCCGCATGCGATATATCTTGAGGTTGAGAAGATTAACACGTACAGGGCGTTTAAACTCGGCATGGAGGAAGGTTACAAAGTAATGTCTACACCATACGGCCCGTTAATATGCATGGATAGGCATGCGACCAAGCTAATGTTCGATAAGCTTGGTTTGAACAGGGTTGAATGGGCATATGCTTCTAGCGATGAGGAAGTGCGTAAGACTGCTAGGGACTTTAATCTTCCAATTATAGTTAAACCAGTCATGACTTCAAGTGGCCATGGGACATCCATAGTTAAGACGAGCGGGGAGTTGGATGAGGCTTATCGCCATGCGAAGGAGCATGCTCGAGGGATTGGTGACGAGGTTATAGTTGAGAAATACTTGCCTGAGCTTAAAAAAGTTGGAACAGAGATTACTCAACTGGTCATTAGACATTTCGACGAGAACGGGAGAATTGTGAACTCTTTCCTGCCTCCTGTTGAACACAAGAGGCCGGCGGCGACATATCATGAAAGCTGGCTTCCCTCAACAATCTCGGATACCGCAAAGAGGAGATGCATAGAGAGCGCTGGGAAAATCGCCGACTTCATAGGTGGTCTCGGGGTCTATGCTGTTGAACAGTTCGTTTTGGGCGACACCGTATTTAACAATGAGGTTGCTAACAGGCCACATGACACAGGGATGATAACAAGATGGATGACTAACGTGGATGAGGGTGGTTTACAAGCCATATCTACACTCGGCCTACAAGTAAACCCGTTTTACTTAGAGCTGTCTAGAAAGAATATCTATGGAGTTGCACACGTTGTTCTTGCCCCCGACAATATTCAGGGTGAGGCGAAGGTAATCAAATGGAACACGCATGAAATAACCTCGTTCATCTCAAAAAATGTTAAAGGAGACTTCTGGTACTTCGGTAAGCCAACTGCTTATGCTGGTAGAAGAATGGGTCTCGCAGTAGCATTCCATGAAAATATAGAGAGAGCTAGGAAAGACGCTGAAATGATAGCGCACTTCGCGGAGAAACAGATGTTTTACGGAGAGTCTTGAAGATGGCTAAAGTAGCGGTTATCGTCGGAAGTAAATCGGATGAGGAGCTTGGAAAGAATATAGTGGAATTACTAAAGAGTTTCGGAGTCGAATCCGACTACAGGGTTCTCTCCGCCCATAGGAATCCTGAGGAACTAGATGCCTTCATCAAGAACACTAATGCTGAAGTATTCGTCGCGGTGGCTGGTCTTTCAGCAGCATTACCGGGAGTAGTGGCGTCTAAAACAGTTAAGCCGGTTATAGGCGTACCTAAGGAAGTTAAGCTAGGCGGGCTGGATGCACTTCTTTCAATTGTTCAAATGCCTCCAGGAATACCTGTTGCCACAGTCGGTGTAGATAATTGGAAGAACGCTGCGATACTGGCGGTTGAAATACTTGCTTTGAAACATCCGGAGTTAATTGAGACGCTTAACCAGGAGAGGAGAGCGAAATGAGGCTCAGGATTGAGGTTAAGCTTAAGCCTGGGCATTTCGACCCTGAAGGTGATGTAACCGCTAAATCCCTCAGGGATCTAGGCTTCTCCGTGGGCATGGTTAAAGTCGGTAAAATCTACATCGTTGATGTTGAAGCTAGGGATCGTGAGGAAGCTCTGAGGCTTGCTGACGAAATGTGTAGGAAGCTTCTTGCGAACCCTGTTAAGGATGATTACAGCATAGAGGTGCTCTCCGTCTGAAGGCGAGTTTTCTTAAAAAGCTCTACGATGATTTAGAGGTTTACGCCATAGATCTCGCTTCCGCAGACGATTCTAACCTCGTTGAGATAAGCAGGGAAATGGGGCTTAGCATGAGTCTTGAAAGAATGAGGTATCTGAAGCAGTATTTCGCCAATAGACCTCCGACAGATGTTGAGCTTCAGATGATTGCCCAGACATGGTCTGAGCACTGCTTCCACAATGTTTTCAAGGGGGATGTTGTGGCAGATAATGGTAGCATAATTAAGAGTCTTTTGAAGACATATATCATGAGGGCGACTCGGGAGCTTAACAAGGATTGGTGTATATCTGTATTCGAGGATAACGCTGGAATAGTTGATTTCGACAAGGGTTACGCGGTAGCTGCAAAGGTGGAGACGCATAATCATCCCTCTGCAGTCGAACCCTTCGGAGGAGCTGCAACAGGTGTAGGGGGGGTAATAAGGGATATTCTCGGTGTCTGGGGCGAACCTATTGCACTTACAGACGTGCTTTGCTTCGGCCCCTTAGACACTAGGTATGAGGAGCTTCCCCCAGGGGTTAAGCATCCGCGCTACATATACAGGGGTGTTATCGCCGGCATAGGTAGCTACGGCAACAACATGGGTATTCCAACCGTCTCAGGTTCAATAATCTTTGACAAGGCTTACACTGGGAACGTTGTTGTCTACTGCGGGTGTATCGGTATTCTCCCTAAAGATAGTTATGTTAAGGACACGAAGGAGAATGATCTTGCTGTTCTAGCTGGCGGTAGAACTGGTAGAGATGGTATTCACGGAGTAACCTTCGCCTCAGCAGAACTGACTGAGGAGGCTGAGGAGCTCAGGTCTGCTGTTCAGATACCGAACCCAATAATTGAGGAGAGGCTTAGGAGAGCCATACTGCGGATAAGGGATGAAAGGCTTGCTTCAGGAGTAACAGACTTGGGTGGAGGAGGATTATCATGTGCAGCAGGCGAGATGGCTCACAGGTCAAGCCTAGGTGTGGATGTTGACTTAGACAAGGTTTTCCTTAAGGCACCTGACATGGCTCCCTGGGAAACATGGATCTCTGAATCCCAAGAGAGGATGCTTCTCTCAGTACCTGAGAAGAATGTTGAAAGAGTTCTGGAGATATTCTGCGAGGAGGATGTTGAGGCAAGCATCGTCGGAAGGTTTGTTAAAAGCGGAAGAATTAGAGTTTTCACAAAAAGGCGTGTTGTCTGCGACCTTGATCTAAACTTCCTCTTCAATCCTCCAAAGGTTACGAGCAGGGCGAGAACACCCGGACTTCCACCAACAGTCCTTGATATTGAGGAACCTAGGGACCTTGCTGAGGAAATTCTGAAACTGCTTTCAGACCCAAACATAAGGAGCAAGGAGGACGTTATCAGAACATATGATCATGAAGTTAGAGGATGCACAGTGGTTAAGCCTCTTCACGGTGAGGAGGCTGGGCCGAGCGATGCTTCAGTCATAAAGCCTCTTAAGGATTCCTGGATGGGGGCAGTAATATCATGCGGTGTAAATCCATTCTACCCTGATCCCTACTGGATGGCTGCAGCCTCAATAGAGGAGGCGATTAGGAATAATGTTGCCGTCGGCGGCAGGAGGACTGCAATCTTGGACAACTTTGTCTGGGGAAGCCCTGAGGATGAGAATAACATGGGTGCGCTTCTTAAAGCGGTTGAGGCATGTTATGATTTTTCAAAAGCTTTGGATGCTCCATTCATATCTGGTAAAGACAGCCTGTACAACGAGTCTCCACTAGGGTCAGTTAGACCAACCCTTTTGATAACAGGCATCGGAGTAATACCAGATATAAGGAGAGCGGTTACTCTAAGTCTTAAGAATGAAGGTGATCCTGTTTACGTAATCGGTTTAACCAAGGAGGAGTTCAGAGGGTCAGCCTACCTACGGCTTAAAGGTAAGGATGGGGGAGATGTGCCGAGGGTTGATGCAAGGCTTTCTCGGATGATAACCGGTTCACTTATCAAGGCGATTGACGAAGAACTAGTTTTATCATGTCATGACGTGTCTGAGGGTGGGCTTGGTGTGGCTGCTGCGGAGATGGTTATCGCGACAAGGAACCTTGGGATTAAGATGGATTTAAGTAAGATTCCTTCCGAAATGCGGAGAAGCGATTATCTTCTTTTCTCAGAATCTGCGTCAAGGTTCATCGTCGAGGTTAATAGAAATGGTTTAAGGAGGTTTGAAGAAATCTTCTCAGGACTGCCCTTCGGCCAAATAGGCGAAGTAGTTAAAGGTAAAACCGGGCTCAGCATTACTGATCTTAGCGGTAGGATTCACGTTTTAAGTATGTCAGAAATAAAGAAGGCTTGGAGGGGGTATTGAAATGGATTTGAATAGGGTGAGGGCCTGCGTCCTTAGGACTGGCGGGACGAACTGTGACCTCGAAACTCAGATTGCCTTAGAGGAACTTGGCATTAAAACGGAGATAGTTCATATGAATCAGCTTGAAAAGAAGCGTCTCTCCGATTACCATCTGATTGTTTTTCCCGGAGGCTTTTCATATGGGGATTACGTTAGGGCTGGCGCAGTATGGGGCAAGAGGGTTCTTGCGAAGCTTAGGCTTGAGCTGGAGAAGTTTATAGAGGGAGGGAAGCTTATACTCGGAATCTGTAATGGTTTCCAAGTGCTTGCTGAAGCCGGAATACTCCCAGGGAACGGTGTCAGCGAAACTCCTTCAATAGCTCTTGCAAACAACTCCTCTGCAAGGTATGAGTGTAGATGGGTCTGGCTAAGGGTTGAGAATAATGAAACACCCTTCACCATTACTATGAGAAGGGGAGAGGTTCTTAGAATACCCATAGGGCATGCCGAAGGAAGATTTCTAACGCATTCAGAGGAAGCTCTCGAGGAGCTTAAGAGGAACAGGCAAATCGTCTTTAGATACGTTCTTCCAAACGGAGAAGATGCTAACGGCTTATACCCATACAATCCTAATGGCTCAACATACGATATTGCTGGAATCTGCAGCAAGAAGGGAAACGTCATGGGGATGATGCCGCATCCTGAGAGAGCCTTCTTCGGCTGGCAGCTTCCAGAATGGGGTGAATCGCCTCCTGAAAAAGGTGATGGAAGGAAAGTTTTTGAAAGCATAGCAAGATATTTAATGTGCACGCTATAACTGATATACGGCATTTTCTCAAAATGAACTGCATGCTTAAGAAGATTTGATTTAACCAAAGAGTTAAAAACTCTTTTCCTCTTTTATAAAGAGTATGCAAAACTTTAAGAGACCTAAAAACAGGGTTCTCTTAAGCCATATATGTTTGACTCTAATCTTATGTTTGTTAACCCTGTCCTCAATACCAATTCCTGTCGCTTACGCCCAGGAGGATTTATATTCCCTTCCATCTGGAGCTATTGGGCCTGCCCGTAACTTATAATCCGCCGATCCTATTTGAGCTCAGCCCGCAAATCGTGACTGCATCTCCAGGGCAAACTGTTACATTTACCGTTAGATATCAAACATGGACTCCACCTGGATTAGGAGAACCGAGGGTCATCTGGCAACTATTTGCCATCGTTTCTTGGACGCCGAATTGACCACTTCCGGCTGGTTGCTTTGTACCGCTTTATGATGGCATGCATGGAAGGCACTCCGGCGTATCCCAAACACAGAGCTTCTCAGTAACCGTACCTTACACCGGGAACCTATTACATTTGGTTCTGCTACAATTTGCATTACTCGATGGAGCAAGCAATCGCCGGATTCACTAACCCAATACCAATTCCGGCACATGCAAAAATAATGGTTGAACAGTGGCAGGAAGAGTATAAAGGGAAAATTCTCTTTGGCGAGTCACTTAACGAATATTGGGGGCGCCGGATTAGTACTAGATATAGCAACTTAGCCGAAGAGTTGAGGAGTTTAGGCTATATCGTGGAGAGTTTAAAAGAAGGCCCAATAACTTATGAGAAACTCTCTCAATATAACGTGTTTGCCATTACAGTTCCGTCCATTCCTCCTAAATCTTTAACGGGCAAGGAGATCGAAGCCATCAAAAATTTGTAGGCGAAGGCGGAGGACTCTTCATTGCAGCTTCAGGCTGATCTTGGGTTGGTTACACTAATGTTAGTTTAGAATTGAATCCCGCTAGCCAGATCGGAAAGAATTTGGAATTGAAATAAACAACGATGTAATACAAGACCCTACTGGCAATAAAGGTGACCCTGCTTCTCCAATGTTTTATGAATTTGTAAATCATCCCGTTACAAGTGGATTTGGGTAGAATATGGATTGATAACCCATCTTCACTTACCATTCGAGACAATGCCAAAGCCGTAGTCCTAGGGGATGAGGACTCACATGCTCAATCTGATAATACATTCACTTATCAAATAGGTTCGCATCCTCCATTCATTGCAGTCGCTGAATTCGGCAATGGCAACCTATTCCTTCATTGTGGATAAAGTTCAATATTCTCCATGTATATTCGAATTTAAGCTCTAGAATGGAGAAGCCTGTAACAACAGTTAAGCTGGAAAGCCAGATTTAGCCTCTTTTTTAATCCCAGTTTTACCTGTAGCGCGCTAACCAATATTAGAATGCCAATACTGAAATAGAGAGGCGAAAAAGAAGTGCAAGAGGCTGGAAGGGCGGGGCTGCTTGTACCGATAGGGCTGACCGATGGTGAAAAGCACGCGCCAAAAGAGTTCATTCAAAATAATGTTTAGGCAGGTATTTACTACTCCAAATCCTAATGTCCTGTTTCCCCCGACATTAGAGTATTCCGTGTGTCACGCCTATTCTATCGGCTTGCAGGACGTAGCTCAAGTATCTTCGGCGATTTTCCTAGTTCCGGAGGATTAGGGTCTGGGATGAATTCCACAATAAGACCTTCAGGGAGCTGCGAATATTCTTTTCCCCGCACTGCAGAGCGAAGGAAGAAGTATTTTACACCATCGTTTCCCTGAACAAACCCGTAGCCCTTTTCACGATCTACCGATATGATTTCCCCCATCTTCCAATGCAGGCTTTCAATGCTCTCCGGGATGCTCTCGGCCTCGGGTGTACCGTACAGATTTCTGTTCAGCTCGTTCCAAACCTTGATTACATGAGGGAGAAAGAACCTTCCGACTCCATCATAGTCCTTTAACAGTGTTTCCAAGCTATTCTTACTGATACTAAGATTTCTGAAGGTCCACAAGTCTAATGATTCTCCCTTCTCGTCGCATGCGATCTCAACCCTACTGTTGTTCCAGCAGACGATTATTGAGCCGAATTGCACAGCAAGCTCGTAGATGAGCTTGCCCACCGGAACATCAATAGTTATGTAGCCCATTCCACCGAAAGAAATCCTGAGCGGCTCGACTATTATTCTAGACTGCTCGATTCCCATATGTCTCACTATGATTTCAGCTAGGATTGGACGCTTGTAGTAAATCGGGTGGAGCCCCTCAGCTCTTGCAAGCGATGCGTTCGACTTGTCCGCAGTCAGGAAGTAGGCACCTTTATGAAAGCTTATTTGACGGAGAAACTGTTTAAATTGGTCTCTTATGATCGTGTCCCCGCTAGACATCCTTGGTAAACGTAATTGGTCTACTCTTGCCTCGGGTTCTTTTTCCTCTTCCCTCATCCTTGAGTATAGGAAATCGGCTCTTAAGCCTTGGAGTTCAATCCTGGTGTCAAGAATAGGGTTGGCTTCACCCGTAATAATCACGCTAATCCCCTGAATATCTCTAGAGGCCTCTAGGTCAAGTATTTCTTGCAGAGCCCGGTATCCGAGCCTGCCACGCCTCGTCAATCTACCCGTCTTCCTTGAATTAGCAAATGTTTCAATCTCATGCATCACAGCCGCCGGAATAATGAAGAGCAACCAATTTGGAGTATGAACGTATTCTGTGCGGTCAGTCAGCAAAAGCGAGTTGATAAGGTGTTCAGTAACAACTGCTTCTATTAATACATCCGTGTCCAAAGCCATAATCACGTCATCATGATCGGAAATAGTTTCCGCAATCTCGTCCCACTTGGGAGAATACAATAAACCACAACGGTAGAATGCAGTGATCAAATCATCCTCGAAATCTTTCAATGCATTGGGGTTCAATTCACAACGTATCCCGTAATCATTCGATGGAGAGATCATCAGAAGCGGAATATCTTGACCATTACTCTTGAAACTTATTTTAAGTTGCTTGCCTTTCGAAAGAAGTGAATCCAGCAATAGATGGTAGACTGGGAACTCGACGAACCCAGAGAATTTAGGGTTAACCCTGTAAGCATTTTTCATCGGCTTCGGCGGCTGCAAATGAACTTCCAGACAAGAGGTTCTTACACCCTTAAACTCTCCTTTTATCATCGCGATATCGGTTATTCTTATGCCAAATTTTTCAGAAAGGATATCGGCGACCTCGACGGCTCTACTTATGTTCTCTCCAACAGCTCTAAGAGTAACTGTATCCGCCCCTCTGTTAAACTTTCCTAAACAGCTAACCACGTATTCAGAAATCCTCTTGCCGCAAACGTCAAGAATACAGCTTCTACCAGAGATCAAACTCTCCTACGATATTATCCTAATTCTAGTTTATATATTTTTCTAGTATTCAAAAAGGATTATTATGCGTTAAAAAGGAGTTTAAGATAATAACTTCTCGCCCAGAGGACCGAGCGCATGCTAATCCTTGCTTAGTCTTTCGGAAATGAAAAACATAAATAAGAAGACAAGTAAAATAAACTCAATGTCTAGCGAAAAAAGAGAGCATTTAGACATGTTCCTCTACATGCTGTTATCTAACTCGTTCATTATAATCGTAATGATAGCTACATGGAGGAATACGTTAGAAGGGATAGAACGGGCAATTATCAATGGAGAATGACCAGCCTATTTACCTTCTTCAATTCTTTCCATTATATTTTTGATGATAGTCCTTTCAGTATTAGAGTCTGCTTTCTCAGAGGGCGCGTGCGGTATTATGTTGTTCGCACCATTTGCTGCTATTGCCAGTGTTTTCATTTTCGGTGGAATGCCACTGTACGTGCGTGCTCTTAGCTGGCTAGTGATCTATTCCCTCCCTACTATAGCCTTTATTATGGATGTTAGTGCACACGTACGTGCTATAAGCCTAGAGGTAGAGAAATATCGTACGATAATAGAAGACTGGAGAAAGGAAGGTTATGAGGTCTCTGGTTTGGAGAGAGTTCTGAGGACGCGTGACCTCTCTAAGATTGGTTCATCGTTCAACGAATATTCGCTTGCTATTAAGAGTCTGAAGGAAATGGAGGCTGAGCTTGACTCCATAGTTTCTCAAGCATATTCCCTTGGCTTGGATTTCAGCGAAAGGGTCTCGTCGATAAGGAGGATGCTGAAGGATCCGTCTAGGCTGGATGAGGCTAGGAATAGAATATCTGAGCTTAAGGATGATGTTGCGATAATCCGGGCTAGGCTGGAAATAGACCTGTGGAAAGAAGAGGGTTATGAGGTTTCAAAGCTTGAAAAGGTCTTGGAGACGCGTGACTCGCCCAGAGTTGAGCCCATAATAAAAGAGTACGAGTCAAGGATTTCTAGAATAAAGAAGTTGGAAACCGAGCTTGACTCCTTAATGCCAACAATGGATTCGCTTGAAGTAAGCTTCGAACATGAAGCTTCTCTTCTAAGAAGCATGCTTAGGGACCCTCTTAAGCTGGAGGAGGCTGAGCGAATGTTTTCAAGCCTCAAAGAAGATCTTCGAATACTCGGGGATTTCAAGTCCAAGATAGAGATTTGGAGGAGAGAGGGATACAATGTCTCAGGGCTTGAAGAACTATTTGAAAACAGGGAAATCGATTCTATTAGAAATGTCTCAGACAGGTTCGAAAAGATAGTTCAGGGGATAAGGACGCTTGAAAGAGAGGCAAACATACTGGGCCTAAGGGAGCTTGAAGCCGAGGTCTCCTCTTTAAAGAATAGGTTGGGAGATCTGGATAGGATTGAGGAGGTTAGGGAATACGTATCTCAATTACAGAGGAAAATTGGAGAGTTTAAAGAATCCAAGAGGAGAGAATGGGAGAAAAAGATAATCGGATGGGAGAAGAGAGGCTACGAGGCTCCTGTTTTTAAAAAATATTTGACAGAATACTCTGTTCAGGCTGAGGAAAAGCTCAGGAAGTACGAGGAGGCAATAGGCAGCTTGAAAAGCTCAAAGAGGATTTAAAGTCTTTCAACATAAGCGGCCTAGGCTTCGAAGCATTTGCTATAGAGAAAAACCTGAAAGAAGGACAGGACGTCGATAAAATCACCAAGAAAATCGCAACCCTAAAAACGAAAACAGAGAAAAAGGCTAAAGAGGAAATGGAGAAATGGATAGACGAAGCCATCGGGAAAGTAAGGAGACACGTAAAAACATTAGAGCAAAGCACATAGACAGCTAATCCTTATCATTGAATCTTGAAGAATGTATTTTATTCTTGCTTGCTACTAATTATATGAAGAAGTATAACATAGAGTGTTATAATTCAATTTTCTCAATGAATTCCATAACTTTTCTACGTGCTTCCTCAATCCATGCAATCATTTCATCTATTTCACTCTTTTTCTGTATTACTTTAACAGTTTTGCTCTCTTCTTTAAGATGGGTATAAAAAGTTTTTAGCATTTCTAATACATGTCTGGTTGTTTCAGAATCCTTCAAGTATTCTCTTCGACTTCCGTTCAATATTTCTCCTCCTCTAAACTCCGTCTTATCCTCAATGCTTATCCTAGAGTATTCTTTACATCGATCATTTAGATACACGTGACACGTTGCTTTTTCTTCTAGGGTTGTGAATCTATTGCATTTAAAGCAATTCGGCGTAAGGCATCTTAACCATTTCATGTTGGATGGAAAAACTATTTTGCCCTGTTGACATCGAATTAGCGAATCAAGAATTGTAACATGATGATTTATATTTAGTTCCTTGACTGCAACCACTCCCATTATGAAAGTGTTAGCGCCAATATTCACAATGTTTCCTGAGACTGTACCATAGATCTGACAATTCTCACCAGTTTTAATATTTCCCGTCTTAGAAATGATATTTCCATAAATTGTAACATTATTAAGTACAGTTATGTTTCTACTAGCGAAAAGAGGTCCAAGTATTTTTATGGAGCCTTCGGTTGAATAATCATCCGTCTTTGTTCTTCCTAAGAGGATTTCGCCATCCGTAACTACAGCACCCCCAATGAGAGCGGGGCCTTGAATTTCAACTGCCTCTTTTCCATAAACATATCTTTTAATAATAACATCACTCGGGTATTTTGAAAGAACCCTAACTTTGTTAGCAAAAACACTACCATTAACGACAGAACCCTCGTATAAAACGACTTCTCTTTTCACTTGATCTATTTTCAAGGGAATTATGGAGTGAGGAAATTTTTCATTAGAATAAACTATTAGGGTTTTATCCTTCTCCAGGGAAGACTGCTTGTCGCTTTTTTTAGACATTTTCCTCCCCTTTAGAGATTTCCATCATAAGCCTTCTGAATTGTTCGCTAATAACTCTCAACTCAACTAACCGGTCCATTGCTTTCCATGCTTCATTCATTTTGTCAGTCATATTAAATATTGAAACTTTACGTGCAGTTTCAATAAATTCGTTTTCTCCTCTTATTCCGAGAGAGAGCTCGTTAAGTTCAGGCGCTATCTCTTGCAGACATGTAGTGTAATAACCTGTAATACTTTGACTAACAAACCCCTCTCTTTTTTCTGGAGGAGCGTATAGCATCGGCCACCATATGTGAACTGTAGGTGGTTTACTTGCTATTTCAACAATCCAGAAAGGTATGTTAATTAAGATTGCTTCTGATTCTGTTTCGAGAGGAATATTTGTTATGAATGAGTTCATTTCATCAATAATTCTTTTTTTATGGTCAATCTCGCTACTACACCATGTTACTAACGATTTTTGCATACGCGTAAAGAAATCGAGACTATCTTTGAATACTGCTGTTTCTAATTCTATGTTTGCCAGTATAGATTCGTACAGACTATTTGCCACCTCTCTCCATGAGTTTAACACTTTTTTAATTTCTTCTATTGGGGCTCTTAACTTGTCTATTTTCTTCTTTTTCAAATATTCGACCCTTTTTATTTTCCAAGAATAAGAGCGATGTATGTTATCTATTTCATCCTGCATTTTTAGATTTAATGACGAAATAATGTCTCTAATAGCATCTAATTGACGTTTTAATCCGTTTACATTACTTCTGACTCGCTCCACTTTTCCATATAAGATATCATAATCAGGATTTCGTTTCGTCTTAGTTGTGTAAGAATCAGTATAGGGGTCGTATACCGTATCATATAAATATTCTGGAGTTGAAGCCAACGTTGATTCCATAGCCTCAAGTGTAATCTGCTCTTCTTTTAACTTCTTTTCAATTTTTTGCTCATCCATTTTAACTTCTTTAATTGTTTTATTGTATTTTTCTCTCATTTCCTTAATTTCTTCATCTTCTTTATGACGAAGAACCTCTATTTTTTCATTATACATCTTTTCTGTTTTGTTAATATGAGGATTTATCGTTCTCTCTATTTTTGTAACAGTTTTTGAGAACGCCTTTTCTATATTAATATTATTCCACTCCTCAGCCAATAGAGATCTTTCTTTCCAATATTGAGTTATCAATGACATGTTGTTCTGAAGACTTTCAATGAAAGGGTCTGTTTTGATTCGTATAACGTTTTGTATATTCTCCAAATACGGTATTTCTTCTGTTGCTTTCTTCCAAGCCATTTTTAAAACCTGCGTGTTATCCACAGCCTCATTGAATGTGCTTGCCTCCATCGCTTGGCAGTGCGCTAGCATTTGTAACAGTCTTTTAAATCCTTTGAGGACACTCGAATAATTGCTTAACACATAAAACTGTCTTTCCTCCATTTTGGTTTTATTTTTAAGATTAGCTATATCCTCCAGTATTTTTCTAATGTCTCTTTCTTTTTCCCAGTTTTGTTCTTTAACTGGAATCCTACTTAACTGTTCAATAAACTGCCCTACTTGCTGAATCGGTATTTCTCTAAACTTTAAGCTTCTTGGTTTTATGATTTTTGAAGCATCGTAAACTATAAAATTCTTCTGCTTTACTTCCTCCCAGGAGACTAGCCAAACTTTCCAAAAGAGCTTCGCCATGTAACTCAGCCTTGCAGGCTTAATCCAGAAACCTGTTCTGATAATCAAACCTATTGTACAAATAGCTAAACTTAACAATATTAGGAAAATCACGCCGCCGAGAAAATTGGTTGAAAAAATACCCATAAGGGGAATAATTCCGAGAAGACATATTAAAAGGCCTCCGGTTGATATTTTTTTCTTACATTTTAGAAAATCCTCTATCACTATGCTAGAAGCTTTTGATAAGATTAACGCGGTTTCTAAATCCTCTTTAACAGGATTACCTTGGTTATCAAAAATTGCCGATTCTAGGCAAAGCGATGACGTTGGACTCTGCATTATTTAATACTTGAACATTGTCAGTATTTTAATTTTTTCCAAACTGCAATTAAAAGCTAAATGCACACTAGATAAGATTCATGATCTTACTGTTTTCAGACATAATATTTTTATGTTCCCAAATACAGTATGGGCAATGAAAAAACTAGAGGAGAAACCAGCAGAAGCCGTAGCAGTAACAAAAGAGAAAGAAGAGAGTATCATAGTCACCATAGCAACAGGACTTCAGCCAAGAGCTTGTTTTAACTGTGGGTCTATAATGCCATCTAACGCTAGATATTGTGGTTGAACTATTGTCCAATTTCCAACCTATTTAGTGCTAAGAAATGCATAAAAGTTTCGTAGCATATATTGAAAAGGTTGGCTCCTGCAGCCCAGGATTTTCAACAATAAATCCTTGGGCTATAGACACGCTTATCTTTAAAATTCTTATAAGCATTTTATTCACTTATACCTAAAATTTTAAAAGTGAGAGAAAAAGAAATAAGAGTGTCAAAAGTAGAAATGAAAAGATGCCCTATTGTAATGTTGCTAATCGCTTTTGAAGTCATCATGCTGATGCTTAACGTTAAAGGTATTGAAGCGAGTTATAAGGGCGAAACTATAAGGATTAAGATAGATGGTTCCATTGAGCCGAGTAATGCACCCATAAAGAAAGACGGGAACATTTATACTTTGACTGATGATGTTGAAATAGTTTCTAATGATGGAATAGTTGTTGAAAAGGATAATATCATTATAGATGGAAATAGTCGTTTGCTCAGGAAAATAGGCGAAGGACAGGGCATATATTATTGTGGAATACGCTTAGAAAACAGGAAATACGTGAAGGTAAGAAACGTGCAAATTCGGAATTTTGGAATCGGCATTTATCTTCAGAATTCATCAAACAATGAAATAAGCAAATGTAACATAGAAGAAAACCGATATTACGGAATTTATCTTACGCGTTCTTCAAGTAACGAAATAATTGAAAACACTATAAATAAGGATAGGGCAGGTCTCTGGCTTATCTGCTACTCTAACAATAATAAGGTAACCAAAAATAGGTTCATCGATTGCAACCTATTTGTAATATCCAACCATAACAGTGTTATTGATAATACTGTCAACGGAAAACCACTAATCTATATTGAAGAAGAATCAGGCAAAACTATTAGCAACGTTGAAGTGGGACAAATAATACTTGTTGGCTGTAGCAACATAATTGTTGAGAACCTTTGGATTTCAAATACAAGTGTTGGAATTGAGCTGTGGGAAACGAAAAATAGCATTATAAGAGGAAATATTGTAGAGAACAATTGGTGGGGCATCTACCTCGGTAATTCATCAAACAATAAGATAATCGAGAATGATGTAAGAAACAATAATGATTGCGGCATCCTTCTCGTATTTACATCTTTAAATAATGAAGTAACTATGAATAATATTAACAACAATAACTATGGAATATGGCTTGCTGAGTCCTCGAACAATAAAATTCACCATAATAACTTCATTAATAATAGAAAACAGGTCTTCATTAAGCAATCAATAAACACTTGGAATGATGATATTATAGGAAACTATTGGAGCGACTACAAGGGTTTTGATTCAGACAACGATGGAGTTGGAGATATTTCTTACATCATAGATGATAACAAGGATAAGTATCCTTCAATGAATCCTTGGTTCTCTGTAAGTATTTCAGCTCCTTACGGAACTATAACTTTCCGTTCAACTCGTCGTGGTGATTTTTGGCGTTATGGAACTACGACAGCTGAGGGATGGCTTAGCAAGAGTTCAACTCTAACGATTTCTATTTCGCCAACTCAAATTGACTATGATAATGGGACAAGAATTGTATTCTCGGGCTGGTATGAAAACGGCAATCTTTTAAGCAAAGAATCTCAATATTCCGTTAACGTTACAAAAAACTTCGAGATAACTGCCGCATGGGATATCCAGCATCTCATTACGGTCTCATCATCATATGGCATTCCGACCGGCGCATACTGGCAAAAAGAAGGCTCGATAATCACTATTTCAATACCTCAAACCATTGTTGATTATGGCAACTATACTAGGAGAGTATTCAAGGGTTGGTTTGAAGAGGGTTCCCTGGTAAGTAGTGGACAAAGCATTTCCGTAAAGGTAGATAGGCCGAGAAAGATAGTTGCGAATTGGGATACGGAGTATGAAGTTAAAGCTTTAAGCGAGAAAGGAACTCCAGTTGGTTCCGGATGGTATAAGTTTGGAGAAATAGCGATAATTTCAATATCTTTAACTCGAGTCGAAGAATTCTTAGTTAATCATATCTTTGAAGGTTGGAAAGCCGATGGAAAATTATTTCAACCTCACCCCACATATTCGTTTATTGTAGATAAGCCAGTTACTTTGGTTGCAAGCTGGAGGACTGAGCTTAATGTCATTAACCTTACCCTGGTAATCGGAGCCTTTACAATCGTGTTCTTAACTTTAACTGCAGTCTTAAGTTACAAACATTACAAAGAAGAGAAGGAGAAACGTCGCAAAGAAGAAATGGAGAAAATGACGGAATACGTCGATGAGAGAATAAGAAAGGTTAAAGAATTCTTAAGGAAACTGGAGGAAGAGACTTAATATTAAGAATCCTCTATATAGCTTTCTTGGATAAAAATAGTAAACAATAAAGCTTTGAAATAGCTTCACCGAAGCTACTTATGAAAGGGCTTAGGAGATGAGACTAGAGCTTAATGCTCTATTATTGTTGAAAAAAAAACTGTTAAAGCGGCGAAAAACTTATTATCATGCTATTTATAATCGTAAATAAGAGTAAGGATGTTCATAGGATCCCCAAAAATATGTGTAGCATTAACTTTAATCTTATTGTTTGCCAGCGGCTGTTTGTTTATGCTACAGGTTCAAGCTTCTCCAGAGGGAGTTGAAGAGGTCCAGACTGAAATAAAACTGTCTACTATGGATGGGTGGTCCGGAGGGTCGAAATTAGGCACTAGCGGATACTTTAAGAGAGAAGGTGATTTAAAAGAGGCATGGATTAATTTAAAATTCGATCTCCCTTCATATATTTCTAATATATTTTCATCAGCCCTTTACATTCGTCTCTATGCTTATGCCCGATCAGAATACTGGGCCTCGGGTCCTACTATATCTGCGTACATTAGAAAAATCGAGTTAAACGGATATTCTATTGTCCGTGATTATCTTTTTGCTAATTTTGATTCTGCAAGTAAGAATGCATATGCTGATACATGGATTAAGTGGGAAATCCCTTTAGAATACTTACGTTCAGGATCTAATTCTTTATCCATTGAAATGGAGTTGAAGTGCACAGGTTACGATTATTTTGCAGGAGCGGGAGCAAATTCTGAATTCTATATTTATGATGTGTCATATATAATGTTAATCAAAGAGATTAGAAAATTTACTATAAGCTTTACATCTGAGCCGAAGGTTCAGAGCATCATTGTCGATGGTGAGCAATACACTCTCGATAAACTACCTTATTCATTTATTTGGGAAGAGGGTTCTATTCATACTTTCTCCATTCCCAAAACTTTGATTACTACCACAGATAATCGGACGAGGTATATATTTGCGGGCTGGAGTGATGGTAATATGTCGACCTCTAGGACAATAATGGTCCTGAATTCCGCTTCCTACGTAGCTAAGTTTAAGACTCAGCATTATGTAGATGTTTACTCTGAACACGGTACGGCTTTCGGTAGTGGTTGGCATGACTCGGGTTCAACGGTCACTATCTCAGTTACCCCGGATACTATTAATTTCGGAAATGGGACTAGAATAGCCTTTAAATCTTGGACAGGAGATTTCTCAGGCTCCTCGGCTATTGCCAACATCACCGTTGATTCTCCAAAGACTATTAGAGCAACCTGGGGGCTTCAGTATTACTTATCCCTTGACTCAGAGTACGGTACTCCCCAAGGTGAAGGTTGGTATTCTCCCGGCCAGGTTGCTACTGTTTCCATCTCCTCTACTATAGACGTTGGAAACGGGATTAGGAAGGTTTTTGTAGGATGGGTTGGCGACTATTCTTCCAACGATAATGCTTTAAGTATTGCTATAAATCGACCGATGTCCCTGACGGCGAAATGGAAGACGCAGCACTTTCTAAAAGTGGAGACGCCCTATGGTAAGGCTGTTGGTGAGGGCTGGTATGACGAAGGCTCAACAGCATATGCACGTCTAGAGAATACTGAGGTTGAGGAATTCTTTGTAATCATCAGATATTTTACTCGCTGGTCTGGGGACGCTTCTGGGGATAAGGCGGTTTCCGATGCGATATACATAGATGCCCCGAAGACCGCTATTGCCGTCTGGGGGTGGAAGCCGAATCCGCTCGTTGTCAACATAGGTATACTTGCCATCTGCATCGTTGTTGCTTCCATCCTGCTTACCCGTGTGCCAGTCAAACAGGCAGGGGTATCGCTTGTTCGAAAAACAGCATCTACGTTGAAAACTGCTCAGAGAATAAAAACTAAGCCGAAAGCTGAGGAAGAAAAACCAAAGGAGACGGAGAAGCTTCCCCCGCCGCCTCCCATGGGAAAGTATGTGGTGATGGAGGCCTTAGGTGAAGGTGCTTTCTCAATTGTCTATAAGGCTAGGGAGGAAAATACTGGGAGGCTGGTGGCTCTGAAAGTACCTAAGAAGAGTAAGGAAGCTGAGGAGCTGTTCATGAAGGAGGTGAATCGTCTAGAGGAGCTTGGGGGAAAGATACGACATGAGAATATTGTTGAAACCTACGACTTCGGCTTGAGGCCTGAGCCATACATAGCCATGGAGCTTTGTGACAGCAACATAAAGGAAGCTAAGCTTAGTGACGATGAGCGTCTAGAAGTTATGCTGGAAGTAGCTGATGCGCTGATCTATGCTCATGGCAAGGGTATTGTTCACGGGGATATAAAGCCAAGCAACATACTTATTAGGGGAGGCATTCCTAAGATAGGTGACTGGGGTTTTGCCTATACTCCTGAGTACGCAGCCCCGGAGATCTTTAAAGGCGAGGAGCCTGACGAGAGGAGCGATATCTGGAGTTTTGGAGTCACGTTCTACGAACTGTTGAAAGGGTTCAACCCGTTCTCCGGGAAAGACGTTTTCGAAATACTGGAGAAGATGGAGAGGGAAGTGGATTTCAGTGGACTAGGGCGGTTTGAGAGCGTGATTAGAAAATGCCTGTCTGTAGACAACAGGTATAATAGTTTCGAAGAGGTTAAGAAGGATTTGGCTGGTTTGAAGAAGGCCAGCCGGACGATTGGGAAGGATATGATGCTGTATGCATTTGACTCACTATGTACAAGCATAAGTTCAGACAATGTTGAAGAAGTTAACAGGGAATTCAGAATGCTTAAGGAGTATATGTTGCTACCGGGCTTCGTAACAGACGCTATGAGGATAATCTGGGAGATTAAGCTAAAGACGAGGGAGGAGATGACATACAGCTTCCTTGAAGCAAACTATAATGAGTTGCTTAAACACCTAGATCAGTATGGGAGGGCTTTCGAGACTGATGATGATATAGGCGGAGTCGTTAGGAGGGTCTTGGCTGAGATGAAGAATGAAACTGTCCCGGAGAAGGACAGGGAAGCCATACGGAGAATCTTCTGTGAAAGGTCTCTGGCTAAACTCAGAGAAATCCTGATTACAACCATGCTCTAGTTTTGATAATGAAGCCATGGAAAATGAGAATTCTGGTAAGGTCTTAACAATAGCGCACGCTCTAGCCTAAGTGCATGTAAACAATTATCTATGACGTTTGGAAGAATTTTACCTCACAAGGTAACTTTATATTCTTTACAACATCTATTAATTTCTCAAGGAGAAGATCGCTGTTGGAAATCTTTAGCACTGATTATTCCGTCTAACAACTTTATGGCCATTATTACATTAGCGTGTGGCACGGAATATTTTTAAAAGAGAGTTATTTCTTGCTCCTCTTTCGTCGAGGCTTCTTTTTCTTACTTTCTTCCTCGATGGATTCTAGAAATCTTCTGATCTGAACAATTCTGTCATCTACGAATCTAATCATTTCCTCTTTTTTCCTTAAGCGCGTGCACGCATGTCTTTTTCTAGCAAGGGAAACTGTAATTATTGCAATTACAATGACAATAGTGGCCGCAATAATATAAATGAGTTGAGTATAGTCCTTTCTCCACACCACCTCAATATTTCTCGGGCCGTCAATACAAATTTCAACAACACCTTCTGTAATAATTTTATCAATATTTTTTAATCCTTTGAAGTCGACAAAGATACCTTGAACTAAGAATCCCGATACAGTACTCTTTAGACGAAGAGTAACCACAGTGCCTTCATCATACCATCCCTCAACGTTTTCACCGATTTCACCGAATTCTGAATCAACTTCTAAATAGTACTGCGGTATAAAAATAGCTTTTATGTATTGATCCCCATTGACGTTTACAACTCTTTCTCTAGTAGACATGTCATCATTCCATTTGCTAAATCTATATCTCTTCCCATTAACCTCACTATTATAATATTCCTCTACTTTAATAGTGTGAACCGTGGATTCGTTCCAGTGACGGACTAAGGGTAATCTAGTTGCATCTATAATGTCTTGATCAACCTCCAAGTATATTGTTTTTTCCTTCAAATTAGTGTCGATAGTAATTTTGTAAAAAACGGGAACCACTTCAAATCCTACTATGTTGCTGCTTGCAGGACAAAACTTCTCATCGCCATCCCAAAAAGCTTGTGCTGACCATGATCCAGAAAACTCGGGCGTGAAAATGATTTCATAATTACCATTAGCATCAGACATAACTTCCTTAGTTATGTTTTCTCCCCTGGGAGAGTAAAGTTTAACATTTAATTCAACAGAATACCCCGGAGGCGGAGTTATCTGGCCGTAAATTCTCAGAGCCTCGCTTCTAACCAGTCTACTTTCAGAGATATGACAGGAGATAGAGCTTGAAACCCCAAACAATGCTGTTATTGAAATTGGCATGTCTAAAAAAGCAAACGTAATAGTGTCATTTTTTGAAGATATATGGCCTCTCCATTCCCTAAAGACATATCCAGGAGAAGGCCATGCAGTTATAGTAAGTATTTTCCCCTCGTCATACCATCCGCTGTCTAGAGACACGGTGCCAGCCCCCTCAGGCGCAACATTTACTTCAACATAATGCTGCTTAAAGTATTGGAAAACATGGCTCCCCCCGCAACTAACTGTAATCGTAGGTGTTGGACAGTAGAATCTAGATTTAGAACCTATCGAAATCACCTGGTCAACACTAATTATGTTAGAACCTATTAGCTCAGAAAAATTGTATTTTTCGCCTCCTCTTACAGATGAAATTTTTTCTTCATTTAAATATAAGTTGGTTGAAACCTCCTTCAACCCTGCAACAGATATTGCATATGAGTAAAAATCACGCGTTATTGATATGTACGATATATCATACATATAGAACTGTGAATCATAACCAACGACTTTTAATTTAATATTTATAAAGTTTCTGCCTTCATAAAGGTATTCTTTAGCAATTGTCCATGAGATCCACTCATCTCTTTCGCCAGCCCAATATATAAAAGACTTCGTAAACTCTTGGTCATTTACAATGACATATCCGTTTATTTGGACTTCGTCGATTACTGCAGTAGTTATCACGAACGGTTCAAATGGACATTTAGCGTAAAGCCGAAGATATAATTTAGCAGAAACAATATGATCTGAAAGAATAAATCCTAAAGTAATCTCAAAATTTCTATATTGCTTAACATCGCTTTGTTCAATACCGATCCTAGAATATCCTGAAGGCCAGCCTTCCATCGCTCCGAGATTGATTTTTTGTTCCTTTTCTGAGGCGTATGATATTACATATGTATTTGAAAAATAAAAAAGAAGAAGTATTAATGTTAAAAAACAACAATAGGCGTATCGGCTAAAAGAAGCCGATAAGTAAATGCATGTGCTCAGCCACTTTCCATGACGTATTCGAATTATCGGTAAACTTTGTTTTCCCATGGCTTGCGTTGCCAACTAAATATAAGGCGACCGTTATTTAAGTATAACTATCTAGCGTGTGCTTCAAGCAATACGATAAAATAAACAGCCTTGAGAATATGAAATCTTAGTTACTACTCGTCGACAGAATATCATTCCAAACTCTTTAAGAATTCTTTTATCTTTGCTATTTTCTTATTGATATCCTCCCTTATCTTTTCTTCAGGATCAATTTTTGGTAGGTATGTTAGTTTTCTTCTTTCTGATTCTGTCTTAAACCCGTTCTTGACGGCTTCCGCCCACCACTCGATTGCTACGATTCCTTTCCACTTCGGGTTCCAAATTTTCTCAGCATACCCGTTCTGATCGCTTAACAGGTTGAAGGCTTCACTGCCAATATGAAGTGTTACTAAAGCACTCTCAACCGCTTTACTGTTAGACGAGACTCTTACCAGAAACCTTATCGGAGTAGCAAGTCAAACGTTATCCGCCGGCTCCACGAGCTCCACCCTGTAAGATGGATAGGGTTGCCTCCATCTTAATCCAAGAATGCTGCCAACGACGCATAGGATAGAACCTATGATAAAGCCTCCTCCGATGAAGAGAACCATGATCGAGAAGAATAGGATGATGATCGAGCCTCTCCTAACCTTATTCTCATCTACTGAATTGATCATGGTGCTACCGATAAGTATCAATATCATTCCGACAAGTATCATTATTCCAGCATAGATAGGAAACCAGCTGAAATAGAATATTAAATTGATAGATATTATTATATAGTAAAAACCCTCAAAGAGAATTAGGAAAGCTCCAATTAACGATGAGATAATTGTTATAGTCGGTTTCTCATGCATATGTAAAGCGATGTTTACCTTTTTATAAGTTTTACTACTTATAGACTTTTAAATTATCATGACTCTGATATTCCTCTATCTAGAAACCTGATGCCTAGAAAAGTAACTGTCTATGTGCTTTGTTCTAATGTTTTTACGTGTCTCCTTACTTTACTGCTGGTTTCATCTATCCATTTCTCCATTTCCACTTTAATCCTTTCCTCCATCTTAGCTCTTAATGTTGAGATTTCTCCAATGATTTTATCGATATCTCGCCCTTCTTTCAACCTTTTCTCTATTGTGAATACTTCGAAGCCCAAGTCGCTTATGTTGAAAGACTTCAACTCTTCTTTGAGCTTTTCAAGCTTGCCTATTGCTAACTCGCTGGTCCTCTTCTGCAATTGAGACACGTATTCTCCAATCTCCTCGATCTTATCCAGATCTCCCAATCTGCCCTTTAAAGAGGAGACCTCGGCTTCGATCTTCTCTAGACCCAATACGTTTGCCTCTCTCTCAAGCGTACTTATCCTCTGAACTATTTGCTCAAATCTTTCTAAAACATTTCTAACGTGATCAATATCTTCCATTTTAAGCTTTTCAAGGCCAGAAACATTATAGCCCTCTTTCCTCCACTTTTCCCTCTTCGTTTGAAGGTCTCGCAATGTTCGAACCTCTTCCCTAAGCGCACGCACTTCCGCATAGTTCGGTTTTATCATTATAGCCTCATCATAGCATTTCAACGCTTCCTCAATCCTTCCGAGAGAATAAAGTACCGCACCTTTACTGCTCCACGCTTCCGCATAGTTCGGTTTTATCATTATAGCCTCATCATAGCATCTCAACGCTTCCTCAATCCTTCCGAGACGGTGTAACGCGAGACCCTTATTGTACCACGCTTCCACATAGTTCGGTTTTAATTGAGTGGCTCGGTCAAATATTTTTAAAGTAATCTCATAGGCTCCCTTTAACCAAAATGAAACACCGATATCGATCAAAGCCTCTGCATCATCGGCAATTTTTAACGCATCATCTATTTTACCCTCATTGATAAGATCAATTATTTTCACAGCCTCCTCATAGCGCATGCTATTAGCTTTTTTTAAGAAGATTTAAACTTAGCGCGTGCCACAAGTAGGATAGTTGAATATCATGAAAAGAAGCTTTTTATCCAGGTAAGGATCTTTTTCAAATGAATTCTGATTCCATTTTCCGAATAAAAACCTTTATTCTCTCTATTCTCTCTTCTAACCATCTTCTCATTTCTTCTTCAATTGGTATGTATATGACAATTCTCTTTTCAGAAATTCCCTTCTCATAGCCGACTTTCGACGCTTCGGCCCACCAGTTTAAAGTGGCTTCGTAACTCCAGCCCGGATCCCAATCCTCAAACTTAGCATACCCTTCAATATCTGTCTTTAAGACCCTCTGAATACTACTTTCCTCATTTTTCATGTGAAAGGTTACGTCAGCATTCTGGACCGGTTTCCCAGCAGAGGTAACTCTAACCCTGAAGGTTAAAGGCGGGGCTAAGCGTGCACGATGGGGTGGGTTTAAGAGCTCGATGTTAAGCCTGGGCAGTGTCGGCGGCTTTACTTCTACTTTGCGTTCTACTTCCAGAATCTCATGCTTTTCCTCCGGCATGAAGGTGAACTTGAATATGTACGTTCCCGTCCTTAATGTAAAACTTTTTTCAAGAATCTTTTTTGGATCAATTATTGTTTCTTCAAACGGAAGCGTTTCTACGATAATTCCTCTCTCGTCGAGGACTTTAAGGGCTTGAGCCTTTATAGTTATCCCGCTTCTGTTAGAAATCGTTACATGCACAATCGCTTTGTCTTCGCCGACTGCATCTATATGTGGAATGTTAATATTTACCGCCAGAGGGGATGGTGGTCTCCTTACCGTTAGTTCAGAGATTCTAGACTCTATAAACCTTATTGCGTCCTCCACTGGATGGCCACTAATGACATCGGCTACAATTTTACCGATTTCGCGGTCTGCATCACTGATACTCATACCGTGTTTTTCAACCTGACTCCTATACCTCCTGATTTGAGCTTTAAGGCGGAGAATCTTTACATCTCCCTTCTCATTATAAAGATCTTCGAGCGCTTGGATAAAACGTTCAAAGCTTTCCATGCGACTCTAAAAAGGAATTAGAAGCATAAAAACTTTACACATTTTTTAAGACTGGCTTTTGCTGCGAACGGCATGTTTCTCGATTAACAACTTGTATTCCTCTAATTGCTTTCTCATTTTCTCGTAGTCTGCAAGTTTTGCTTCATAACTCGCTATTTGCATGCTCAATTTTCTCGCCTTCTCCTCTACTTCAGCCTCTTTTCTCTTAAGCTCCTCCTCTTTCTCAAGTAACTTTAACCTCGCCTGTAAAACAGTTTCTCTTTCAACGTTCACTTTTTGCCTCTCTGCCATAACCTCACGTCTCTCCTTTTCAATTTCACGCTTCTCCTCATCAGCTTTTTTGAATAACTCTTCGATCTCAATCTGTCTCTTATCTAGTTTTGTTCTTTCTATGTCTAGCAATTCCCTTTCCTTTTTAATCCTCGCCTCTTCGTCACTTATCGTAGACCTAAGAATATTTAACTCCTCTCTTTCCCTCTTCAGCTTTTCTTCTCTCTCGTCCAAAGATTTCTGCCTATCTGAAAGCTGCTGTTCAAACACCCTCAGCTTCTTCTCCATTTCACCGAGTTCCGAAGCAAACCTCGTTAAATACTCTATTCTCTCGTTAACCCAAGCCTCCCTTTTAGCCAGTTCGCTTTTTAAAGTCTCGAGTTTAGCCAGTTCATCTTTAAGCCGCTCAACTTCCTTCTCCCGAGCCTCAACTTCCTTTTCTTTTTTCTCAAGAGTCCTTAGTCTCTCGCCTACTTGGCTTTCTCGCTCATTTAAAGCCTTCTCCTCATCCTTCAACCTCTTATATTGATTGGTAAGTTCCTCTAAGGAGGCTCTCGTACGCTGCTCCAGCTTACTTAATTCATCCTCCCTTCTCCTAAAAAGCGCCTCCTTTTCTTCTATCACTTTCTGTAACTTACTATTGTAATCCTCTAGCTCACTCAGTTTTTTCTGCAACTGTTCAACTTCTCCCTTTAATTCCTCCTTCTTTGCCTCTAGCAGCTTGATCTCAGCCTCTCGGGCCGTTAGATCAGCCCTCCTCCTTTCAAGCTCCGCTAAACGCTCTGATAAGATTCTTCTCTCGTCCTCTATTCTAAGAAGCATCTGGTTCAAAGAATCTGTCCTTTTAACCAGCGTTTCTACTACAGAGTTAAAATGCTGAGAATCCAGCTCTATAGTAGAAGCCATTTTTGCAGTGTTACTTTTAACTTCCTCTAAGAATGTCCTACCTTCTTCCAAAAGAGTGTGTAGAGACTTTACCCTGTTAGAAGATTCTTCCCGTAGCTTCTCTAGGTCTCCCATAAGTGTTTTTACTATCTCCTCTCTTTTTTCCACTGCCTGAATTCTTGAACTGGCGTCAGCTAATTGCTGCTCAAGGCTTGTTACATGATCAACCCTTTTACTTAACACATTTAGCAATTCATTCACTTTTTGCATGAATATGTCTCTGTTTTTCTCTATATCATTAATCATGTTTTTACTGCTTTCATATATTTCTTTAATCGAAGTGATAAGAACAGGCACATAGTTTCTCACATATTCGGATGTTAAGAGGCTGAGTATTAGATCGGCTTCCTCTTTCTTTAATCCCCTTCCTTCGCTTATTTTCCTCTTTATGCTGTCTATCTCGCTTTTTGCAGAGAAAAGTATACTTTCTATTTTGACTTCTTCTTCGATGCTCATTTCACTCCCTCCACTGCAATTAGGGAAACAATGTTGTTTAAATCCTTCTCCACAGCGAGCAGGTTTGACAACAATCGTTCGAAATATTCCTCCAAAAGCACCTTCTCTTCATTGCTCAACGATTTATTGTATGGATAAAGCGACGATGCGATTTCTTTTAACTCTCTTATATGATTTTCCAATATGCTTACGTTTATTCCTATAGCCTGCTTTATATCGTTTAAGGAATCTGTAATACTCCTTAGCTCGTCAAAAACCGGTTTCTTCATTTCATCTATTTTCGGAACAATTACCTCAACCTTGGTTCTCACATCCTTCAAAGTAACCTCATACTCGTCAAGCACCTTACGTAGTTTAATCACTACATTACCGCCGATCTCTTTCATTTGTTCGATAAGCTTTTCTCTATTCTCATCCAATTTATCTGTCTGCTCAGAAATCTGTTGGAATAGTTCTGCTCCAACATCACCGATTCTTTCGGAAATATCCTTTCTACTCTCCTCCAATTTTTGGGTATACAACTGATGGAAACGAGCTTGATCCGTTTTTACTTTTTCAAAATCATCACTAATGCTTCTGAACCATCGTTCCATACTAGTGGAGAGTTTATTGATCGTAGTGTACGTTTTATCTAAGAGGCTTTCCATATCCAATACTCTTTTCCACAATTCTCCTTGAGACTGCTGAATTCCTGTAACAACATTTCTTAACGAGTCTACGCTTTTTCTAAGAGAGTCTATTTCATAACTGAGATTCTGTAAACGAGAATCAAGAGAATATTCAGCGTATGCATTCATAACTATATGGATGCATGAAGGGAGCCTAATAAACTTTAACCCTTCTTATGCTCGCTCATCTCCCGAAAGTATATAACCCGAGAATGATTTTAGGAGATTTTTGATAAGCTCTGGTATTCTTAAAAGTTAAGGATGAAGCTAACGGAAGCTCAACTACTTAGAAGCTCTATGTTAAGTCTAGGCAGAGTTGTCAGCCTTACTCTGTCCGTTGTTCTAATTTCAGGATCTCATAATCTTCATCCGGTATGAAGATAAATTTAAATCTGTATGTCCCAATTCTTAACTGAAAACTTTTTAGTATGCTCTTGGGATAAACATTATTTCTTCGAACGAAAGCGTTTCTATGATATTCCCTTCTCGCAAGAACTTTAATGGCCTGAGCCTTTTTGAGGTTCTGCTATCGTTAGAGACTTTTGTATGCGCAATCTTACTTTCTTCATTAACTACCTTTATATGTAAGATGTTAATGTTCGTCACCAGACCGCGGGATAATGGTTTCCTTATAGTTAGTTTGGAAACAGGTTTATAGAATCTAGGGTTTCACCTTCTACAAGATGATTACTAATTACATCGGATTCGATTTTTCGCATGTGTAAGAAAGAAGAAGCGATTGGTCTGGTTTATCTTATTAAGCATGGAAAAGTGTGCTATGAATTAATTACCCTCCCATAAAGGATAAATATTGCTTAGTAACAGCATTATGCAATGGTTAGAGGCTGGCTTTCGCTTCTGGCCTTTGCTGGCGGGCTTTACCTTGGCCGTGAAGTCAAGGCTAAGGAGGTTGAGGTTCCTCCGAACATTGTCTTCGTACCGCCTAGGATAGAGCTTCAACCTGAGAGGGAGCCTTTTAAACCGGAGGATATTGTTAGGCAGGTTGCGAGGGAAGCCTGGGGCCTTGAGTTGAGCGAGGAGGAGGTTAAGAGGCTGGCGGAGGAGCTTGAAAAAAAGATTAGGGAAGTGGATCCTAAGCTGGATAGATTAATGAGGATATACAGGAGGCAATCTTACTTGGATAAGCTGGAGAAGATTGCAACGGCTTTCTGTGAGGGCAGGATAGATAGGGCCACGTACCTCTTTCTTACAAGAAGGTATATTGATAAAATTGTGAGCATGGAGTTTGGATAAAAATGTTTGAAGAAGAGATAAGAAATAAGCTCCGCCTCTCTGAGGAAATACGTAGAGAACTAGGAATAATAGAGGATTCGCCGGAAGATGAACTATTGGAAATGGGGGTTGAAGAACTTCAGGAAAAGATGAAAATTGCGAAGCGGATTGACAAAGAGATATCGAGCACCAGTTTGCTCGCCTCCGATAGAGGACAGTTAAAGAGCGAGATACAACTAATCAAATCCAAGATATCTCGTGCGATTGAGCTATGGAAAGAAATCAGGGTTGATGCAGAACTTGATGTCGACAGGAAGACCGTAGAGACCGGACAAACTTTTAACGTTAGCCTCGTTTTACGGAATAGGAATCCTTTTGAAGTCTCTGTAAATCTGCATGGTTCATGGTCCGATGGGCTTAAGCAGATTGGAACATCCTATCCAAGAAGCCTCGTGCTTAAGCCCCGATCATCTAAAAACGTGAGTTTTCTCCTTCAAGGACTGAACGAAGGGGTCATCGTGGTTGGCCCCTTCACAGTTACGTGTAAGGCAGACGGAATGGAGGAAAGCATAACTACGGAACCAGTGAAAGTAGAGATACGATCTCTTAAGCCTATTCTGAAAATCGTGAAGAACGTGAGTAAGACTAGCGTTCGTGAAGGCGAGGAGATTGAGGTTAAGCTTACGGTGATGAACGAGGGCAGAGGGATTGCAAGGGACGTTTATCTCAGGGATGACGTCGGCGGGCTGAAGGTGGAGGGAGCTACTGAGTGGAGGGGCGAGCTTGCTCCAGGCTCGAGCCAAACAATATCCTATCGTATTGTTGCCGATACCAGCCATAAAGTATTAAAACCAGCTATTGTAACTTTCGCCGACATATCTGGCAAGCAGGTTTCCGTTCAAAGCAATACTGTCAATATCGAGGCCCAGCCCCGTCCTGTTGAGAGTCCGATCGAAGCCCCTGCAAGAAGAGGAGGGGGAGGAAAGGAGGAGAAGGGACGTGTCATTAGCATAGATGAGATAATGGGGGAGATAGGTAAACTAGGCATCTCTGCCTTAATTGGGTATTCCTTAGCCTCAATATCTTCCAAGAGAAGAAGGATTCCTAAGAAGGTTGTTGTTGACGAGGGCCTTAGATGGACACCGGTAAAGCAAAAGGATCAGGAGGTGACATTAATCTTCGAACATCCCATTACCGTTGTAAAAGATGAATATGAAGAGTTCGCGAGGCTTAGGAAAGCCACTCCAGTGGAGATTTTCCACGGTGTTGATGGTTCAACCGCAAGGGGGTTGCAGGAGCAGTTCATCCACATGATGAGAGGGGTGTTGAACAGCTGGAGGCCTGAGGGAGCTATTGAGGTGAACGTGGAGGAGTACTTCGACACGGAAGCATCTGAAAAGATTAGAAGGGCGTTGAAAGAATACGGGGAGGAGGTCGAAGAGGAGAAGCTTAAAGGGCTGCCTAGGAATCCGATGCTGGTCTATACGTATCGCGCTAAACGGGGATTCTTAAGGAAGGAGACCCTGATGAAAGTATATGTGAAAACATATGTGAACATTGAGAGGCTTTATTTCGACGAAGTTTACCATGCTCCGATGAGCCTTAGCAAAGAGGTGAGCGACTTCATAAGAAGCGTTTCCCAGCTTGAGCGCCCTGTAGTCGTCATATTCTGCTCTCCAACGGGATGGGATGAGGGAACCAAGAGGTTCGCGCAGGAAGCATCAGACCCGAAGACACACCTCATGCTCATAGACCTCAAGACGCTGGACGCATACTTCAACGATAAGAAGGATGTGCTCAAAGAACTATACAGCCTAATGCCCAAAGTAGAGATCACATATCTCGAGGAAATGGGTGAGGAGGTTGAGAAACTGGACAACCTGCTGTTAAACGGGACACTAACCCTAGAAAGATACATCGAGGAAATCAAAAAGCTTCAGACAAGAAGCATCATGAAGAAAACACCGGAATAAAAATCATTCGCTTTCAAGCTTCCTAAAGAAGCTCCTTACTTTCCCCACGGTTTCATCTATCCACTTCATCATTTCCTCTTTGATTTTCCCTCCCATCTTAGCTCTTAATGTTGAGATTTCTCCAATGATTTTATCGATGTCCTGTCCTTCTTTCAGGTTTTTCTCTATTGTGAATACTTCGAAGCCAAAGCCGCTAATGTTGAAATATTTCAAGTCTTCTTTTAGCTTTTCAAGCTCGCCTATCGCTTGTTCATACTTCCTTAGCTTTTCCTCAGCCTGAACTGAGTATTTCGCCAAAAACCCTTTCAACACGGGAAGCCCGTATCCTCTTTCCTTCCATCCAGATATCTTCCCCTCCCACTCCCTCTTTTTGGATTCCTCAAACCCGCTGACTCTCTTCTGCAATTGAGACACGTATTCTCCAATCTCCTCGATCTTATCCAGATCTCCCAATCTGCCCTTTAAAGAGGAGACCTCGGCTTCGATCTTCTCTAGACCCAATACGTTTGCCTCTCTCTCAAGCGTACTTATCCTCTGAACTATTCGCTCAAATCTTTCTAAAACATTTCTAACGTGATCAATATCTTCCATTTTAAGCTTTTCAAGGCCAGAAACATTATAGCCCTCTTTCCTCCACTTTTCCCTCTTCGTTTGAAGGTCTCGCAATGTTCGAACCTCTTCCCTAAGCGCACGCACTTCCGCATAGTTCGGTTTTATCCTTATAGCCTCATCATAGCATCTCAACGCTTCCTCAATCCTTCCGAGAGAATAAAGTACCGCACCTTTACTGCTCCACGCTTCCGCATAGTTCGGTTTTATCCTTATAGCCTCATCATAGCATCTCAACGCTTCCTCAATCCTTCCGAGACGGTGTAACGCGAGACCCTTATTGTACCACGCTTCCACATAGTTCGGTTTTAATTGAGTGGCTCGGTCAAATATTTTTAAAGCAATCTCATGGGCTCCCTTTAACCAAAATGAAACACCGATATCGATCAAAGCCTCCGCATCATCAGCAATTTTTAACGCATCATCTATTTTACCCTTATTGATAAGCTTAATTATTTCCTCAGTCCTGCGTCTTCCAGATTTCCACAGCTTTCCTATAACACTTGCTACTAGCTTTTCCTTAAGAAAATTTAAACTTAGCGCGTGCTACAAGTAGAATATCTTTAACAGAGCAGCCTTAAGCTCATTCTTTTAAGGATAAATCTGTATTATGAAGCAAGTTGTGAATGTAAATTCCATTGCAACATCATTAAATCAGAAGCGTGCGCTCATGTAATAATCTTCTATGCCATGCACTTATTTATACCGGCGATGATTTAATATTTTTTCTCGTGTAGTAATTTTCAAGGAGAGTATCTTAGTCACATCTAAAGATTTGTTCAAGCTGGCCCCTCTGTTCATTACTAAGCTTTGCTAACAGTCTGCAAACATGTTCTTTAGCGAGACGGTTAGCATACTCGTTATATGTACTACCGTAGCCTAAGAGTAACGCTAGCATCCTAGGTAGCCTAAGTTTACCGATTTTATATTTCTCTGCAAGTTGTGGAGGCAGTTCAGAGCTATCTACAACGGTCTCGCTAAATTCCTTTCCGAGTCTCATTAAGTCTTCATCTATGAGCAATTCACCATATTTTTGACTCGGCATTTGGACTATGAGGTCGAAATGGAAACCGTATCCCTTGAGTATATCGCTCGCTAAAGCATATTTGGGCCACACGTTTTTGGCTATTTCGAAGAAAAGGATACCTGCAAGATATGAGGGGTTAGACGTCTCCGTCACTATCTTGATTTGGTTAGGATGAATCACGACTTCTTTAATGTATTTTTTGAACACCCAATGAGGTAGATACCCCTCTCTCTTCCCACCGTCTCTTTTAGCCTCTATTTCAATCTCCTTTTCCTCGATCATTCTCACTTCATCTATTATTTCATCCAGAGTCCCGGGGCTTGCCCTGCTCTGCCCGGCGCAGTCCAAGGAGTCAAGCAGAATTAGGAGGGCTGTTGTCTTCCTCTGATCAACGCTGACTGGCGACCCAGCGATATCCCATAATCCAAGATTCTTAACTCTTTCTCCATACTTGCCTTCGTGAAGCCTCACCATCTCCCCAACCATTTCTCCAATCTTCCTGCACTCGATAGGATGCTCTCCGATGAACCTCTTCCTAACAGCCCAGTCCCCTATTTGAGGATGAAACTTCCTCATCATTGCTCTCACCACAGCTTTTTCGACTAAACTGAACTCGTCCCAAGGTTTCTCCTTTAACGCAGTTGGAAGCCTAAGGCAACCGTTTTCATCAAAGAAGGCATCATCAAAACTTTTTCCTCCTAAAAACTCTTTCACAATAGCATCCTCCACTAGTTCCGCTATTAAATCCTTACCTGGTGGGGATAATACGTCCTTTGGAATCCCAAGCTTATGCCAATATCGTGGGTTTATGAGCATGCCTGTGTCATGCAGGTATATCGCCATCCTCAACGACCAGAGCTCTGGATATTCTAATCTAACAGATTTTCTGAGAACTTCTAGATACTCATAC
Source organism: Thermoproteota archaeon (assembly GCA_038848185.1). Classification (GTDB taxonomy): domain Archaea; phylum Thermoproteota; class EX4484-205; order EX4484-205; family JAAOZP01; genus JAAOZP01. The sequence continues at coordinate 127,314 of JAWCNV010000001.1, forward strand.
ATGTTTTTACAATGACGCAGGTCATGAAAGGTGAAGTGGAAGAAGAAGAGTATATTTCCGGAAAGCTCCTCTACGTTTCTTTCGATTTTGGTGAAAAGCTTCTCTAGGTCTCTACAGTCCATTTTTATTAGGAATATTCCCACCCTTTTTTTAAAAATATTTCTCTTTGCTTTGAAGACTATGAAAGAAATATGGAATACTAGCAGAAATATCACGACATTGCCAATCATAAGTTCACCATAAAGTTTTTAAGCTTTAAAAATAAACTTGAAATTAATGTATAGAGACAGAAAAAGAAATGAAATAAGTTATCTGTCTTTTCGGGATTTTAATTATCATTTATCCGAAATTGGCAAAGTTCTGGTACATATCGTTAGATCATTGGAAAGAGATAGAGAGATAAAGATTAGTGATGTTTTACAAAGCTTTTCTCAAATAGATGCACATATCGAAGGGATTCCTTTATTTTTAAGTGATACTAAATTTTTTAAAGATAAATATGAAATGCTAAGAAAAGAAGTAGAAGATAGGGCAAAAAAGGGAGATTTCCGAACTCCATTGGAATCGGATAGGCGTGAAATGCTCCTGATAGAAATAATCGGATTATTAGAACATATATTATCATTGATAGCTATGGGAAGGGATTCGCTTCCTGACCCGTTAGAATTAAATATACCTGCTACTACTTTTCCTCGAAAATTAGAGGTGATAGTAAGAGGAGAAGCGTCTGAAGAAAAAATACCTGAGAAGTATGTAAATAGAACATTTATAATTGGCAGAGTAGCCGGAGACAGAATAGGAATAAGGAGATTTTCCTATGGAATGTTTTTAGACGAATTGATAGAAGCAGCTATGGATGATACTTGCATTGAAAATACTTTCAGAGAAGTATGGTCGTCTAAAAACAAGCTAGAAGGACAACTAGGTAAAAGAGCATCAAGGATGCATATCTTAATTTATCCTGAAAGGGAATCTATTCGGCTCGTAGATATTAGTGCAACTTCAAGTATAATCGATATTGATAATTATGCAAAACAAATTATTGGTTGCCGGCAAGGAAAAGGCTCTCCTCCAGTATCGTTGCAACTTGGTAAGATTAACAAACTTTGGATAGACCCTATAAGGGGACTTGATGGCGTACTGATGGAAATAAGAATTTTATAGATAAGATAGTTCCCTATTCAATTCTTCAGATAGCCGTTTAACTTCTTCTTTCTCCCTTTTCTCATAAAGTTCCATCAACTTCTCGATCTTTGGCCACGCCCCATTTAGCTTCTTATATTTTTCCTTATCGCTATCTGTCATCGCCTGACCTGCTTTCAGCTTACGTTGTAGTTCTTCAAGATTAGTTAAATATACTTGTAGTATGGTTTTAATCGGAAGTGGCGGAAGAGGTTTCTCAAGGGATTCAAGCCTTTCGATAAATTTTTCCAGACGCATTCTCTCACTATGAGGCTTTATCGCATCCCTAACTATCTCTCTTATTTCTTCATTAGCAATAACTCTATCAATCGCGCTAGGTCCCTTGGATAATATAGAGTCTACGGCTGGAGGCCCTGCAACTAATTCTGCTAAGATTAAACCTAGGGAATATACGTCAAACTTTCTCTCTTTAAGCATGTCAAGAGTCAGAGCACCGAGTTCTGGAGGGCGGTACCTTGTATGCGTGAGAACTTGTTGTATCGATCTATCTGTTGTTAATGCTCCATCAAAATCCCCTACTTTAACTATGAGTTCACCATTTACTTCATCGATGAATATATTTTTGGGGCAAATATCTCCATGACATTCGATTTTAGATTTTTCAAATATGAATTTTAAACAACGTGCGACATCAAGAGATATTCTAATAGCTTGCTCAATGGAAATTTTTCTTTTTTCCATATATTCTTCGAGACTATAGGCAAGATATTCTGAAATTATATATGGTTCGAGTTTATTGCCTATTGCATAAATTTCTCTGACGTTTTTACACCCCTCTGCATCCCTGTGATTTTCTACAGCTTCATTTATAAACTTATTATTGTTAAATATAATCGAAAGATGAGCGGGATTTATTCTTTCTATATGAAATCTCTTTACTACATATTTTTTGCCATCTTTTGACTCTGCTAGATAAGACGTTGCAAAGTCTGTTTCACCCAGAACCTTCAGCTCCCGCAGTTCATAGCCTCGAATCTTTACATAGGATTCGGCCATACCGATCACTCCCAGGAAACAGGGATTTCCACCTTCCGTATTTTCGTGTCCTCCAGCACTGCCACAGCAGGTCTACATTTTGTGTAATATCTGCATGTAAACACTGTGAGGAGAAGCCCTGGATATCTATTTGCTCTTTTCATGAATAATCTTTTTAACCAGCCCATTTTATTTCTTTTATCAACTAGCGAAGCGCTAAATAAATATTTTGCTCCCTCAGGGACTGGTTCATGTGAGCGAATTATTAAAGATATTCCATTCTTTTTCTCAAATGTTTCTACAGCCTTTTCACCAAATAACATAATACCTTCCCCCCTGTCACTATATCTAAAACTTTTGACTTCTTCGCTAGGATCGTTCCAAAGTAGTTGAAATGCAACAGGGTCCTTGGGATTGCTTTCGCCTTTTGAAAGAAGCTCTATTTGTTTAAGCAAGGTTAATCTTGAGGGGATTCCACCATGTATTGCAAGCAATCTCCTGTTCACAAGGCATCCATACGGTAAAAATGAGAAAACCTCATTAAATTTATTCCATATAACATATGCTTCTTCTTCGTTGTATGAAAGCAATAGTTCATTAAGAAAGCCGTAGACCCTGTTCACCTCTTGGGTTTCATGATTGCCGCGTAAAAGTATCACTTTGTCTGGGATCTCCAGTTTCTTATGGAAAAGAAAGGTAACATTTTTCAACTGTTGAGGACCTCTGTCGACATAGTCCCCAAGGAATATTAACGTGTACTGATTCGGGTCGAAATTGTCGAAAACGTATTTTGAGGACTCGGAGTCTCCATGCGTATCGCCTACGAAAACCGCCTTCTTAGTCTTTATTTTTATTAGGGACGGTTCCTTTTCAAACGTAGGTTTCACCTTATCCAGAATTTCAAGGACTTTATCCTTTTGTAGATCGGCTTCTGGCGGAATCATGATCCTTGCTGATGTTATTCTAAAGTTGGTAAATAAGCATTTCGTTTCTATAATTAAATAGGCGAACGACTGTCTGCTTTTCAATTTTCTTAATTTTCCTAACACAATATCTATTTTTCAATTATATCAGCCCTTGAACTAAATTAAATCCAAGAAAGCCTAGAAGCCTATTCGATGAAGCCTGGTTTCCGAATGAATCTAAATTTTTTACCATAACTAAATATTCAATAACTTTTGATTATGATATCAAATGACGTTCCAAATAGTTTCACCGTATTATTGCTGGAAAGCTGGTATGGGGTTATCTGGCCTGTTTCATTAAACTCGTCTCTGCCAGATCTAATGTCTTTTTCCTCTCCATCGCTGATTAACAGTGTTCCGTTTAAGCTGACATCTAGAAAGTAGAAAACGGAGTCCTTCTGGTAAATGACTGCGTGAACCCTCGATACGTATCGAGGACATTTATCTTTAATCCAGCCCCTAGTATCAGCGCTAAACGTCTTTTCAACATCCCCCTGAATCTCATCCATGAGTTGCCCGACATACATATCTCTCGGAAACATTCTTATTCCGAGGCGCTCGCCCCATATCCTACCTATTATGAAGGTTCCTCCGACATTAATGGTCTGCCCACCCCTGAGAATTATCGGCCTATCAAAGGTTTTGTTCGGAATGAGTTCGCCCACGGCTGATTCTACGCGTATGGTTGAGCCCGGCTCGATATCAAGTTCAAAAAGGCTTTTCCTCGAATACCTTGGGCCTAATCTGCGCTCCCCAATTCTATAAACAACATGTTTAGGCATATGTCGCAAGGTGCGGCTTACCGCATCTCCCATTCCTTCATTAAGCGTTAAGGATAAAGGATACTGTTGGTTTTTGGAGTCGATAATATTGATGTTTACGGTTTTGGACGGGGCTAAATATGAGATTATTCTTTCGATGCGGGAAATCCAAGTTTCCGGAATGTATTGAAGATCTTCGAATTCAGGAGGCGTTAATGAGGTTTCCGCTTCTCGACTTTTCACCCTGTAATACTCACACTTTTCGTTAATATCTGAAAGAAGGATTCTAAAAATCCCTGCTAACTTAGGATCCTTTGAAAAATATACACCTAAAAGTTCTCCGATATCGTTTGCATCGCTCCTAATTGCATCCAGTCTAGCATATACGAAAGCGCAAGAGAGTTCTCCCTTCCTATTCTCACGGGAAAGATCTAAACAGAAACCATAAATTTTCTTCTGGAGACTGTTAAGGAGGTCCTTCGCCTGGTACGCTTCCAAGTCTCTATCTAAGATTAATGATTCAATTAAATAGGTTAAAAACTTTTCACTTTCCTTATATTTTCCTCTATGTCTAGAATTTCCGGCGGTGGGATGAAAGGTAAGCAGGTTAGCCTTCTTTTATTAGATTCAATACGGCATGTTATTTCAATCCACCATATCAGTTAGGTGGGATAGCTTAATTTAGGATTCCATTTAAATTCTACATATTCATCGCCGTCCGTATACGAGGGGTTACTCTAATCCCCAATGTGTAGGTTGATCAAGTAATCGTTTATGGAGTTATCGCAACCCCTCAGCCTAGCTCTAATGTTTTTACGTGTTTCCTTACTTTCCTGATGGCTTCATCTATCCATTTCTCCATTTTCTCTTTTACCTTCTCATCTACTTCCGCCTTTAGGGATGAAATATCCTTAATGACTTCTTCTATATCATTAAGATTTTTCAATTTGTTTTCGATGAATAGGATTGAAGCACTAAATCCCTTTATATCAAATAAGCTTATGTCCCTCTTGACTTCTTCTAATTCCTCAATTGCCCATCTGTATTTCCCAAATAGCTTTTCATGTTCAGGGCTATACTCTTTTAAAATAATATTTCGCAATTTATGAACTTCATATCCTCTATTGCTCCACTCATGTAACTTTGCCTTCCACGACTCCAACTTGGATTTCTTTAAGTTCTCAATCTTGCTTCTTAAGGATGACATGCCCATCAGGGCTTCATCAACTCTAAGGTAATCAAGTTCTTTCTTTAGAGAATAAAAGTCATTATCGAAATCGCTAATGCCGGATGAATAAGTCCCTCTGATCGCGATGAGTTCCGAAACAGCCTGATCATACTTGCTAAAAACCCTTCTTATCAAATCGAGGTTCCCAGATTTCACTACTTTCTCCAGCTCGGTTGCGTCGAACCCCATCTCCTTCCATTCCTTTACCTTCCAGCCAGCGACCTCCCTAGCTGTTTGATCTAAGGCTGTATTAAAGGTATTCTCAAGAGCCTCTATTCTCTCCCCTTTAGTTTCCAATTGTTGTTGCAATCCCTCATACTTTTTCCCAAGGACATTAAGGTCCTGTTGCCATTGATTTTTCAACAGACCTATCTTGTTTTTAATCCTAGTGCGTGCATATCTTTCAATGAGCAAAGTTAACATTATAGCAGAAAAGGGATATATGACCAAACAGAAAAGGTATATATGACCGAGAACAGTATTCGGATCAAGATGAAGGCTTCTAAATAGCGGAACAAAAATGAATCCGCCCCACGTAATAAAAACGGGAATTATCGCAATTATAGGTATAAGACCAGCTATACAGCCTATTATCGTTCCAACAACTCCTTCAAGGGGATCCTTATTAGCTTTAGCTTCAAGCAAAGCAATTTGAGAAGAATACCGACCGTCTATGCTTCTCTTTTCCTCTTCCTCTTTTCGCATCATGTCTATCAACTGATTGTATTCATTTCTTTCCTTCTCTAGGATGTTCAGTTCTTCAACTAATCTTCCCGTCTTGATTTTTAAGCTAGATGGCAGCACCTCATCTCTGAAATCGCATCCAAGCCTTGATTGAAGCATCTTTTTTATCATTATGTAGTCTTCCATTTTGAGGCTTTTCACTAATTTTAAGGCCAATGTAGGATTTATATTTTTTGGAATGATACTCCATGCTATTCGTTAAGTCTCTTTTCTTTTTGGAGTATATTTAGTGAATGCATCTCCCAATAATTGCCGTAACCTGAAATACACCTCTAGACAGGATTTAGGCCTCTTCCCACAATCTATGCTGGTCATTTCAATAAGCATATTTTTAATTCCCTCATCAATTGGAATATCGATTTCCGGAGGGTAGAGACCCCAGTCTTCGATTTTTCCTTGCAATTGGATAATCCTAGAATTCTTATCGTCATTGCTGAGCGAGAAGGGATCGTCGTAAGAATAGACTATACTTCTCACTTCATTCACCATGTTTTTAACCTGCTCATCGGTAAAACGCTGTTTAAGGGCTTCGAGAATAGGTTGTACGTATGCTTCTTGGCTTATCTCCTTGTGCTGAGTGGATGCGATTAACAGGGATTGAATATATGGTCTACTAGTCAGGCTCAATACCGTCATGCCCAGTGAGTAAACGTCGAAACTTGGCAGTATACTTTCATAGGGGTATAGTATGTATTCAGGAGGCATATAGTATGGTGTCCCCACTTGCCATTCTTTCTGCTGTTTTACTCTCTGTGTTTCAGCAAGACCGAAATCGGTTACAACAAATCTGAATCCTTTTTTATGCTTCTTGAAGAGAATGTTTTCCGGCTTAATGTCCTTGTGGATTCTAGGGTTTACGAAATCCCTTCCTGATTTCTGAGCCTCTTCTCCCGGAATTGTACTGCAGACATATACTAACGATGTGGCTGCCGCCATTTGAGAAAACGCAGCTTTCAGGATTTCTGGAAAATTTCTCGAACCTCTATATTCTTTTGACAATTTGAGCAGATCTCCATCAGCCAGCTGCATCGCGAAGAAAGGCGGGCTTTCAGCAAATTCATGAGGATTAGTGAAAATATTTTCACTGGGATTACTTTTCTCGAATTTCTCGAAAAGCTCTTTATTGTAAAGCCTAACAGTAGCAATATTATGGTCAAATAGAGCTAGGTCATGAAGCCATTCTCCTATCGGGTATTTGGAGAGGAATTCGTCTGAACTATTTACGTTGAAATTGGAAAGCTGTATGCTTGTCTCTACTAGCTTCTTCAAATAATTGACATTAAGCTCGCCTTGCAATACTCTTCTACGTTTCAGAAGACCGAGTGTTCTTATCTGGTTGAAGAAATCCATGATTTCCCCTTTGCATTGAGGAGGTGAGACATAGTGTTCATTATTCATCTTTTTAACAATACCAGAAATCTTGATCGCAGTAGGTTTTCCTTCAATAAGCCCTTTATAAACGATGCTGTAGCTTCCCGCACCCAAGAACTCCTGTATCTCAACCTCCCCCTCTCTACTAGGATTTGTCCTGCTCCCTATGGTAGATCCCTTTAGCTTCGTTCTTGTGAAGTCAAAGAATCCCGCACCGTCCCGCCCCTTCAAAAGCATGGTTTTTACAGGAATTTGTTCCTCCATGGTAGAAGGAGGAGGTGAAGGTTGTGTAGGACTAGGTTCCATACGTTTAACCGTTGGTCTGTACCAGATGGGTTCTTCCGGGGGCTCGGTAGATTTCGCAGGAGGAAGAAGAGGCAGCTTTTCCTCAGGTGGGGGTGGAGGCGGTGGTTTATGTTTCATCAAAAGCGCCGCTGTCGCCACGGATGAAAACAGGATCGCCATAATTATACCTACGCTTATTAGCTTAAACCGGGTTCCCCAGACTGCAACCAAAGTAATTGGTCCATCCACAATAAAAGAATAGGTCGGTGAAGCCGAGGCCAGTTTTCCATCGACTTTCCAACCCTCAAAAACACAATAGCTTAAAAAATCTTTTTCCATTTGAGTTTCAGATATCGAGACAATTGCTGTCGTCCCACGCTTATACCATCCTGAGCCGGTGGGACTTCCTTTATCGCTTGATACTCTAACTTCGTATTCCGTATCCCAGTTTGCGATTATGGTTCTGGGTCTATCGATGGTCGTGTAGAAGCTTCGTTCTTCACTCGTTAATGAATTCGCCTCGTACCAGCCCTTGAATATTCTCCTCGTGCCGTTATTATGATCAATAACGGTTTTGTCTATCGAGATTCTCAGCAGGCTACCCGCTTCATGCCATCCGGAGCCTGTCGGAAAACCCCAGTCGCTATAGATCTCTGCCCAATGTTCCTTCCTCCAGTCTGCAACAATTTTCCTTGGTTTGTCAACGATTATATAGAAGCTTTGCTTATCGTTAATCAAAAAACCATTTTCAAGCCAACCTTTGAATACTTGCCTGGTTCCATTGCTATAGTCGATGACAGTTTGGCTTATTGAAATGCTTATGGTTGTTCCGGGCCTATACCATCCTGAACCGGATGCCGTTCCATAGTTTGTCAGAATATTAACGAGAAAATATCCGTAGGGAGCCATCAAAGGATACCTATCCTTGTTCTCATCATCGATGGTGTATGGAGTATCGCCTATTCCATCGCTATTAGAATCTATGCCGCTATAATCGCTCCAGTAATTACCCTTTAATTCATAATCCCAAATGTTCACAGACCGATAAGTGTAAACTTGTTTGTTATTATTAATGAAATCATTATGATAAATTTTATTGTTAGAAGAAGCCAACAGGTAAATGCCATAAAGATTATTTTCTAGCTTATTTCCGACTATACTGCTATCCTTCGTTCCAAATAATTCAATTCCTATTGTCGTATTAGACAGCCTCAGATTCTCGAGACTAATGTTTTTGCAGAAGATTAGTATAATTTGCCCTATATCTACATCCTTAATTGTTTTATCCGCCTCGTTCTCCAAGTAGAGAACGGGTTTTCCATTTACAGTGTTATTTTTAATAACATTGTAATAAGAAAACTTGATAACGCCATCATATGTATAAAACGCCAGATATAATCCGCAATTAACGAATTCGTTTTTAATTATCTTGTTTCTTTCAGAACCATAAAGGGCGAGACCGTAGTTATTGTTCTTCATTTTATTTTCAGTTATTTCGTTATCACAAGAATCATAAAGATAGATAGCATACTCGCTGTTTTCTATCTCATTACTCGTTATTTTGCTATTTTTAGTCTTCCATAACTGAATTCCCACCGTTGTCTTAGATAGTTTCAGATTCTCGACAATCACGTTCTCGCATTCAGTCAGCACCACCTGGCCCGCATCGCTAATTCTCTTGTTTACATCTTTCTCTAAGTAAACCAGAGGTTTGTCATTCACGACGTTATCTTTAACAATATTTTCATAAGAATCTGAAACGAATAGACCGCAATCGATAAAATCATTTTCAGTTATTTCATTATATCGAGAGCCTTCAAGATAAAGGCCGTAATTAGCATTTAATTCATTTTCAGTTATTCCGTTTTTTGATGAGCTATGAAGATAGACGCCATAAAAGCTCTTCTCTATCTTATTTCTACTTATACCGTTACCTGAGGAATAATGGATGTAAATGCCATATTCACCGCCTTTTATAATATTTTCAATTAATTGATTATTGGAAGAAAACATTAAAAGAATGTTATCATGCCCATTATTTTCCATTTGATTCCAGCCTATCTCATTGTTCGAAGAATCATAGAGATGGAGACCATGTTCATTATTATCTTTTATCTTATTTCTGATCACCTTGTTTTTTGAAGAATGATGAAGGTAAATGCCATCTTTATTATTTTCTACATCGTTTTCAATCACCTCACTATTTGAAGAATCATAAAAGGCAATGCCAATATACTTATTGTTCCTTACCTTGCTCCAAATTATTCTAGTATATGAAGAATCAGAAGTAGAAATACCATGACAAAAATTCTCAATGACAATATTCTTAATTGTTACATGTCTTCTGCTCTTTAGAGATATTCCGACATTTCCTTCTTCAATCGAACCTTTAAGCATATGCCCGTCACCATCGATTACAATATTATCTCTTTCAACAATTATTCCGTTACCGGAGGAGACAGTAATATCGTCGGTTAAAACATAGTTCGTTCTATCCGTTGTCACTATTGGTGCATAGCTTGGATATATCGAGCCATCACTTCTAATAATGATCGTTTCACCACTCCATTCAGCCTTAACGTTGAAGATTAAAAAACTGGCTTGAAGCATAATTAGCAATATACTGTAAGCCTTCCTCATTCTCCCGTCCTTAATAGCACATGCTAAATTTAAAGCTTTTTACCATATTAAGATGTAGGACATAAAGCACATATCAATATATGCTATTAATCAGACTGTGGGTTATGCTTGAAATATACTCTTAAGTTTCCATCTTGTTTTATCATTTGTGACTTACAGACACCTTCAGATTATCACAGCACATTATTAAATACGATATCTTCATGGTGAATAATCCTAGAATATAATATAAAAAGAGTCATAGTCTTAAACAGGCTGATTAAAGGTAATTCTTAAATATCCAAAGCGGTGTAAAATAATTGGAAAATGTCTAAGGAGCATGCATCAGAGCAGATTGGCGAGGAGTTGAATGTCTTTGATGTTCCCTGTCCGGGTTGTGGTAAGAATGTTTTCACCCTGCCCTATAAGCTGGGGCTTACTCATAAAATTCATTGTCCAAACTGTGACACTTCAAATTACGTCCATATAGACAAGAAGGGTGGAGTCATTATGTTGACAGAAAACGAATTTAAAGAAAGTAAGTGTAAGAGATGCGATGGAAAAGGAACATGCCCTAAATGTAATGGAACGGGTGAAATGATTTGTCCAGCTTGTGGAGGAAAAGGAATCTACCGTGTGAATGAGGAGGGGTTTTGGTGGCATTATGGTTGTGCTGATTGTGGAGGATCTGGAGTTACAAAGTATGCAGGCGATATACCACGCGTGCTTTCCAGAGGTAGAGGGAAGCTAACTTGCACGGAATGTAAGGGTAACGGATTTTGTCCTGATTGTGGTGGTAGGGGCTTGATTCTATAATGCCCAGGTACGGGCTTAGGGCCGCATCAAAGTTTAAGCTGTTCAGACCGAGTGAAGCACAACCGAAAGTCAACGATTCTCAAATGATGCAGTGGCTTGATGAAACGATAGAAAAAGTGAAGCATTACATTCAAGAAATTGAAAGGATACTAGCAGGGCAGCATCCCTAATATTTACCTCGATTTTCTAAATTATATCTTAAAAAGCAGTAACTTTTTATATGGGTTCTTTAAAAGGAGGAAGAGAAAATGCCAAGAGAAGTGCTTTAATCACTAGAAAACTTGGAATAACTTGGCTATTTTAGTACTGCTGATCTCTACGTAGCATGGTTATTATTTACGATTACAAATTGGGGCGAATGCTTTCATACAATCTTCTTTTCTCATCCAATTATACTATCACTTGTATTATTTCCTTTAATAATGATATCGATTGGAAGCTTTTTATCCATAAGGAGTTCTGTTTGAGGATTTCACTTTATCCTATTAGGAGTCCTTGGCCACATACTCCTCTTGTTGTCTTCTCTCTTTCCCTCCTTATACCATTTATGATTATAACATTTGGGAGCATTCCGTTTTTAGGAAATGGAAGCAAAAGCGATATAAAGAAAGGGTTATTGACTATATCTTTAAGTATTCCATTCCTTTTCTATCTAAGCTACAAGTTGGGAGTTATTGCAATACCTTTAGGATTATTACTAGCATTCTCGATGGATTTGAAAGGGTTAATGACGATGCATATGCTACAGGAAAAAGATATTGATAAAAGAATAAAGAAGGTAAAGTGCTTTTTAAAGAGGCTTATTAAACTGATCAGCATCTTTGTAATTTTATGTTCTGGAAAGCTAGTAGTCACTACTATTATATCGTAATTCCAATTTTTCTGCCACAAAGGATTGTTTGCATGTATTGAGGCAAGTTTTCAGATTTGAACTTCTACATGCAAGAGAACAATGTTTATAACTCTGAAATGCTTTTTTCTAGTTGGCTTGAACAAGAATGCTTTCCATGGAGACAAGATTTTCATTGGCGAAGAATTTGACCCTTGCACGAGGATGTCAACTAACCCACTTTTCATGGACATCAGTAATATATCGACTCATGGTGTTATAATTGGCATGACTGGATCTGGGAAAACGGGGTTGGGCATAGCTGTCATGGAGGAGGCTCTTATTAACGAGGTACCGGTGATAGCCATAGACGTTAAAGGTGATTTGTCAAACCTTGGGCTTGGGGTATTTGATTCCTCGTATGATGCATTAACCCCCGCGCAAACTGAGGAGCATAGAAGGAAACTTGTTGACATGGATTTTGCTGAAAAAGTAAACACCTTTAGGAAAAATGTGATGATTAATATCTATACGCCGGGTTATATTAATGGGAGGCCAGTTTCATTGATAAATTCTCTAAGGCCGCCCTCAAAGAGTGTTGGAAGTGACGAGCTGCGAGATATCGCGTCTAATGTTGCGGCTTCGTTCCTCAGCTTGATCGGAGTTGAGCATCAGCCTTTTAAGGGGAAGGAACATACGTTGCTATCGGAAGTATTGAAATATTCTTGGGAGAACCATATTGACCTCGATTTCGGAAGCCTTATGCGCCTGGTTTTAGACCCGCCTTTCGACAGGGTTGGAGGCATAGATCTTGAATCATTCATGCCTTTGAAGCAAAGGAGGAGTTTCGCATTCATGATGAACAGCGTGTTCACATCACCGGACTTTAGAAAATGGATACATGGCGACCCGTTGGATATTGATCATTTCCTCAAGTTGGAGAAAACCGTCGCATCCCTATTTTATCTCGCTCATTTAGATAGTGATGAGAAAATGTTATTTGTTTCTTTACTGCTGCAAAAAATATACTCTTGGGTGCTCACCAAGGGGGCATCTGAAAGACCAAGGCTCTTAGTGTTTTTCGACGAGGTCTTCGGTTTCCTCCCACCATTCCCCAGAAACCCGGTTAGCAAGCCTCCCCTTCTCTCCCTCATAAAGCAGGGAAGATCCTTCGGCGTCACGGTCTTCCTGTCCACTCAGAACCCTATTGATATAGATTACAAGGCCCTTGGTAACGTCTATCTTTGGATCATAGGAAGATTGCAAACGAGGAATGATAGGAGAAGGGTTCTCGAGGGCGTAGCTGAAGCCGGCCTTTCGGGCTCCACACAAATGGGCGAACACGATATTGAGGCGCTTATCTCAACCCTAGGTCAAAGGGAATTCTTAATGTACGATGTGAAGGAAAATTCACTTCGGTTCTTCCGGTCTAGAGAGTGCATTTCTTGCCTAATCGGGCCTTTAACGCCTGAACGGGCTGCGCTAATTGCTAGAGGCGGTGAAGTGAAACAACATCTCAAAACACTTGAAATCCCGGAGCAGCTGCTCGAACTACCACCAGCCGTATGCGAAAAGTTGAGGCAGCAATATTTACCCGTAAGATACAGCATTGGGGACGTTAAGAAGCATCTTCAATCGCGGGACTTGGTTTTAGCCGGCGGCGAATATATACTTTATTATGAGCCCCTCCTTTTACTTGAAGGGGAAGTTAGGATTCAAGCGAATCATCCAAGAATTCAAAAAGTTTCTAAAGTATCGAGAATAATTCCCATAAGCTCATCCTTTAAAGAGCTGAAGTTTCTTGAAAGAACGGAACCAGGATTAACGGCGGAAGAACTGAGACAGTATCCTTTGGAAACCCATATGTCCTTAGAATTCCGTTTCAAACCGGTTAACCATCTGGTGATAGACTTAACAGGGTATAAGAGGCTTACTAACCTCTTTCTTAAACATATAGTTGAATCGTCGAGAATCGTGATATTCCGCTGTGAGCAGACTGGTGATTATTCCATGGAAGGCGAGGAAAGAGTTGAATTCGAAAAAAGACAGAGGGAAATACTTGTAGAGAGATCTAAAGAGCAACTAAGGAAGAGATATGAGGCCGCGATATCTAAGTTATCGCGTAGAGTAATCTCTGAAACTGAGAAGCTTGAAAAACTCAAATCCAGCTTTGAAGAAGCTAAAACTTCGCTTATCCTCAAAGGCTTCAGCAAACTCTTGACTACTAGAAAACTCAGGTCGGTTCCTGGAAAAATCCACTCTGAAATAAAGAGGCTTAGAAGACTGGAGAGCATAGTGAAGTCGAAAGAATTTGAATTAGCGGGGCTTTTAAATGAAAAGAGGGAGAAAGAAATAGAACTCTCGTTACGATTGGGGAAACTCGATATGGAAATCAAACCAAAAATATTGGAGGTCAGCATCACCCCTTGCTTAAAGGATGCTAAGGTGGTGGATGAACTCTTAATTTGGGTACCTATCGCCGAATTAGATGTATTGCTTGATGACAGGAAAAGTAGGGTAAAAGTGAACTGCTTTAATCTCGCATATATTTAAGTGAATGATCTTCTTCTCCCCGCTAGTATCTTAGATAAGCCGCTTTATAAAAACTCCATTGACACTTGTACTTTCATTTTGATTAAGAGTACTAAGCCCCTTTAGCATCTGAAGCTTATAATGAAAAGAAATATATGTCTCTTCTATGCAAGTTAAAAAAATGAGGGTGGCAGTAAAATGCTACGATCCAAGTTAATAGAAGATGCAAGAAAATATGCAAACTACTCGTATTTCACCATGCTTATAATGGGTATTTTGATTTCCTTGGCTGGCCCCCTGTTAATTATGGTTACCTATCCTGATAATCCCATTGGCTTACTTGGTGTCTTTATGTTACTCGGTGGTCCTGTAGAAGTTCTTCTTGCGATCTTTTCTTTAAAACCTGGTTTTGTCGACCTGATCAATTGTGGAATGTATGAAGACGCTATCCAATATTTTGACGAAGAAAAAGATAATGCAACATCCCTAGTCTTTGTATGTGGATTTCTTGGAGGTTTGATTCCAGCTATTCTACTGCATTCTGCTGCAAACAGGCTAGCTCTGGCTTTAAGCATGGATGAAACCTCATACAAGATATGCCTTCACTGCGGAGCAAAAATGCCCTCTGGTGCTAAATTCTGCGGAAAATGCGGCGCCACTATAAATAAGCAACGTTTCTAAAAATTTGAGGTAAATCGAAGCGTCAAGAAGCGAGTGTTTCTAAGAATCCCTTAACCTTTTCTATGGTTTTCCCTATCCATTCCATAACGATCTTTATCCCTTCAGTTCCGCAGAGAATGCAGTATTCCCATTCATCGGATAATCCTGAAGTGTTGCACTGAGTGCATGTCCATGATGCCACGGGTTTCCTGGACCCACATAGAGTGCAGAAAACATTATCCGCCGACTCAGAATTCCCGCAGACCGGGCAGACCCAGCTCATCTTCCCTGCATTCTCTGCGGACCGGTCCGCAGAGAAAAAGAAAGGTTAAAGACTTGTCCTAACTGCCGAGCACCGATGCCTCCCATTGCAAAGTTCTGTGGCAAATGTGGGGCAAGACTGATAAGTAAAAAATTTCCCTCTCAACCACCTCCTGCCCCTCCTTTATCGAAACTCGTAGGAATGCAAGTTTATGATCCCGATTGCCTTTTCATAGGGACGGTTAAGGAAATAGGGCATTGTCCCTGGTGAGGGAGACATGATCTTGTATATTTCGACGAAAGCCAGCAGCATGATGGAGAAAGTGGAACGATGTTAAGACTGTTGGGGAAATTATCCTGCTTTCTAGAAAGATCGAGATACCACCAGGTGCTACCGCACCTGCGACGCAGCAAGTTCCAGCAGCACAACCACAAGTACCACTATGCCCAAAGTGTGGCAAGCCTGGAACATGGATACCCCAGTATAAAAGATACTACTGTTATAATTGTAGGGATTATCTCGATTCGTTACAAATGTTGCTACAACAACAAGTAGCTCGACAAATAAAGTCACTCTGTTCAAAGTGTGGAAGACCAGGGGTATGGATACCGCAATATGAGAGATATTACTGTTATAACTGCAAAGACTATATCTAAACTAGCAAATGCCTTTCTGCATAGAATAGCGCAATATTTATAAGTATGACATTTATAGTATGAGTTACACGGAAAACCTGTAGCAGCGAGCCTCCTTGGCTCGTGAGATTTATAGGCAGGGCGACCTGTTGTTTGTTAAGGTTGATAGGCTTCCCAAGAAAGTCAACCGGAGAGTTCGAGATGGGATTATCAAGAGAGGGGAATTGGGTCATACCCATCGCTTGATAGGTGGAGAGCTGGTAGAGTGCTGGGTCTACGGAACCGGAGTTATGCGGTTTATCGTTGTAGAATCCGTTGCTAAAATCGTTCACGAGGAGCATGGGGAGATAGTCTTGGGGAAGGGGATTTGGACGATTGTAAGGCAGAGAGAGTATTCTCTCCTCAAAAGATTCGAGTATGTCGTTGAGTGAGCTCAAATCCGTGCTCCGGGAGATAAAGGAAAATCCTCCTCAGCTGATGTCGAGGTTTTTCCAGGAAGGAATAAGCCTCTCCGAGAACATCCTGTTCTCTAATGATGGATACATATACGTGAGAGATGCTTCAGGGAAACTGGTTAAGCGTACCACTGAGAAATTCTTCATACACCACAAGTTAAGCAAGGAGGAGGCCTCAGAGGCTTTACGACGATTAGGCGATGTGTTGCTGCTGAAGAAGCTTGAGGATGGGAAGCTTGAAGCTAGAGACATAGTAAGGTGCAGGAATGTCCGCATTAGGGAATTCCTGCTTCAAAGGTATGGCTTCGAGAAATTCGCCAAGGAGTTAAATTGTAAGATAATCCATAAGGATGGTGAAAATGAACTTCTCAGGGTTTCCTCAGGCGAAGAGCCGATAATGATGGTTAAAGTGAGAGACCCTTCAACAGGGCGATTCCATATTATACGCGTGCCTCCCACAATGAAGACGTGCAGAGAAGCAATAGCATGGACCTTTGGAATGGCAGAAGAAGAATACAAACCGATCAAAGAAACATAGAAAATGTTAAAAGATTCATAGAAGCACTCATTCTCTAATACCACCTTTGAATTTTGTAAAAAGGTATTCTATTCAATGGCTAACTTTCTTTTCTTATTTCCGGATTGGAAAGCATCGAGTTGTTCAAAAAGAGAAGTTTGTATGTTCTAACCGTAGCACTTCATCACCACGTTCCTTCCTTAAAAGAAGACCAATTTCACCATCGTGTAATAGTATCTATAAAGCGCAGGTTTCGAGGGTAATGATTTTAGAAGAATAAGCCTTTTATGAGGTATTTCTGACAACGTTACTTCAGCGGATGAAACTTGAACAGTTCCCTCTCGTAACGGAAGAATTAGACCGAGTCTTGCTTTCTTGGGATTTATCCATATTTCAGTCCACAAATCGTCTTTTTGCAATTCAGCAATACGGCATTTTCCACCATGTCCAGATGACCATCTCACCTTATCCTTAGGGTTCCAAATACGCCCCTCTTTATAGCAATAAAAAGCAAATTCTTTTAGATCTTTAAATGTCATTTTTCATAAAACTTCTGAACAACTTTTATTTCCAATACCTCACCATGGGAGTTAAGAACAGTATAGACCCTATGCATTTCAATGGTTTACCTACCCTCATTGTATTGACCCCGATATGCGATTCTAGCTCTTCGCTTAAGCTTATCAACAATCGGTACTTGGCAATTGGGACATGTTCTTTGACTCATTGTATTTTTAGGATGTTATTCACCTTTTATAGTTTTTACTAAAAAGTTTATAAGATTCCTATCGTGAAAAAACATATGGAGAATGAGTAGCCCAATAAGTGTTGAAAGTTTGAACAGGGTTGTTGGAGATGTTGGCAGACTTCTTGTAAAGGTCGGAGGAATACTGATACTGGTGTTAAGCTTGGTGGATGTTCTAAAATATCTGGGTTACCTTTTAATCATGCATCTTGCCGGAGGATTCTTAAGTTCCCTATTCACTCTAAACCCAGCTTTAGCATGGATTTCATCCTTAATAGGTATAGCAGCCGTGGTCGGATCAGTTGTATTCGCAGTAATGATCGTGTTAAGTATAATTTTCGCCTATTTCGGGTATAGACTGTATAAAATCTCCGACGAAACTTTTACGCAGGCTACACGAGATAGATGGATACTCATAGTGGCGATAATGCTGGCTATTGCATGGCTATCCGGTTCAATAATTTTGGTAGTATTCTCAGTGATAGCAATCATAGGGTTGTTACTACTTCCCCTGCAGCTGGCAACACCGCCCCCTACATCTGCATCCTCAAAAGAATAGGAAAATCGGACGAAGGCCTCATAATGCAATAAGAAATGCCGAGTACCTATGTTTTTGAAACCTATAAGAAGGCATGATGGATCAGCTACCCGCTAAAGCAGGCAGATAATGATGAATGCATTAAACAAGTCGGAGAAAAAGAGCTTTGTTAGAAATCTTATGCTAGCGCGTTATAGTCTATCGCCATGTAGCGTCGACTGTTCTTAATCTACTCTTCGTCTCCTCAACTGCCTGCGAAATCCTAGTTTTTACTAATTGATATTCCTCATCCTTCATTCTACCGGCTAAATGATCTATATCTATCCGGTTAAGCTCTTGATAAAGCTGGGTTAATTTGTCTGATAATGCTTTCTTCTCTATTTCAACCTCTGGAGGCACTTGTCGGGGTAAGGCAGGTAGAGCTGTTTGCTCTCTAGTTGCAACGGATGGAGCCATCTGTTCTTTCAGCTTTAAAAGGATCTCTGGGTTCCTAGAAAAAGCCTCCCTTGCCATTCTTTCATAATCTGATTCCAGACTCCTCTGGTACTCTGGTGACGATTTTATGACTTTTACCAATTCTTCTAAAACTTCCTTTTCTGACTTCCCTTTTTTGAACATTTCTTCAATTTTAGGTAGCCCATATCTTGTCATTACGGCGGCTGCAGTGGCGGGTATGCCTATCTGAGCCAGTATTTTTGCAAGAGAAGCAAAAGTCTCACCCATCTTTTTCAAATCTTCTTCTGAAATCATTATAGTCCCATAATAAGAAATTGCCGAGAAATATATAAGCTTTACCCCGAAGAACATGAGACAGATGGATAGCAAAATTTTATATATTGCTGTTTCTTTTTTGTTAAAATAGGGTTGAAGTGGAAGGTAATTATCGGCATAATACTTTTGGCAGGAGGGTTAGGTGCAGGAGTATGGGAATGGATTACCGGAAGTTTTGCAGGAAGCTTTCCAGTTGTGGGCTTTGTGTTATTCGCAGTAGGCTTATACTTAGTCTTAGCCGGAGTCTTTGAAAGAAAAAAAGAAAAGCCAATAGGTCCTATTGAGAAAATCGCCGGAACAGCAGGAGTTCTAACAGTTTCATATTTAGTTGGTCAGCTGGCTTACGATAAGCTATCCGAATTTTTTCGTAGTAAGTCGGCGGATCAAAAGCTTTCAAACGAGGAACTAATCGCACTTGAGAAACATGTTGATGCAATGCGAATCGAGGGGCAACTAGATCCTGAAAGATACGTAAGAGCAAAGGAACTCATATTGGAATTGAAGAGAAGGAGGGGCTTAGCCTAAAAATCAATAGCCAGAGCAGTGAAAAATAAGTCACAAAAAGCCTTTATTCTATTCTAAGCTTGTTTATAGCCTTGGAAATAAGGCCAAAATCTAACAGAAAAACTCCTCTTTTATTCTCTTCGTCAACGTTAATACGTAATAATAGAAAAGTTTATATTGTTTAATCTGGAGAAAATTTTCGGTGACGAGGGGGAAGAAGAGAAATAAAAAGTTGCCAAGGAAAGTGGATAATTATAATAAGTTTAAACAAAGAAGTTTGCGATTCGAAGTAAGCCGGCTGATAAACCTCTTAGAAGAGCGCGACTATGATAAAATTAAAGTCGAGGATTTACCAATACTTATTAGGCTTCTCGACGAAGACGTGATAAAAAGCAAGGTTGCCTATGCTATTGGAAGGATAGCAGAGAAACATCATGATTATAAGCATCTAAGCCCCGCAGTCGTCAAACTTATTGAGCTACTTAACGACAAAAACGTGGAGACAAGAGGGAACGCGATTTTCGCGCTCGGAGAAATAGCATCCACTGTGGCTATCAACCCTATTATGAAGATGCTTGACGATAACGCTGTTTTTGTTTTTATTAATCCTGTTGATGGAAAGCCTGTGGAAAAAAGGATAAATGACCAAGCTAGGGAATCGATGGCAAAAATAAAACAGAAGAAAATAAATGCTTCTCTACTCAGACTTGCCCAAGAAAATCCTGATGTAAAAGTTAGGTTGCTTTTACATATAGAGGAAGAAGGGTTGGATTTTGCAAAAGAAACGTTAAAAAAGATTCAGGAAGTAAACATTCTTAGGGAAACCGAGTTAGTGCCTATGGTTTCTGTCGAAACTAAAGCATCAATGGTTCACGAGCTGGTAAAGATCCCTTTTATCAAAATGATTGAAGAATCCAAAAAATATCATCTCCTTGGTGGTGAAAGTTGAAAGTCTCAGATAACCTCGTAATAAGGCTGAGTAACTTATTGCGAGAAGATTCTGATCAGAAAATCAGAATCATAATACGGACTAGAAAACAAGTAGATAAAAGTCTGCATTTTGCATATGACGTAGAAAAAGCAATCTCGATATTGGAATCTGCGGATTTTAAAACTTCATTTTTAGAATCATATGAAATGAGCCCTATTCATATCCTGAGCCTTATCAGTGCATTCTCGGTTTACGCTCCAGTTCGCAACGTGATCAGATTTTTGAAGATGGTTGAAGAATATGAACAAATTGAAAGGGTAGAGGAATCGATTAGGTATAGATTAATGTTGAATGTCTCGACACCGTTAGTAAGAGCGGATAAAACATGGTCGTTAGGGTTCACTGGTAAAAATGTGAAAGTAGCGGTGGTCGACAGTGGCATAGACGATTATCACCCTGATCTAAAAGGTAGAGTGATTGATGCTAAGGACTATACTGCTGAAGGCCTATCTGATAACGTAGGTCATGGTACACATATTGCGGGAATAATAGCTGGAGGCGGGAGCAATTATAGGGGAATTGCTCCTGATTCAAAGTTGCTGAATGCCAAGGCGTTTAAATTATTAGATAGGCATGGAGAACCGGATGACATCATAGCTGTTGGGGAATCGGATGACATAGCGGCTGCGATGGAGTGGGCTTACAACGCTGGTGCTGATGTGTTTAATTTAAGCTTCGGTGGTCCAGGAGATCCTTCAGACTTTCTTAGCTCTATGTCAGATGCTATAGTATCACGAGGTAGGATAGTTGTTGTATCAGCCGGTAATGAAGGACCTAAAAACGGAACAATAGGAAGCCCGGGATGTGCGAAGCTAGTTATCACGGTAGGAGCTATTGATAAGAAAAAAAGAGTTACCGACTACAGCAGTAGAGGACCATGCATAGATGGAGGCGAAAAACCTGATGTAGTGGCTCCGGGAGGTTTAATTACGAAATCCGATATAAACGGTGGAATAATATCGGCACTATCAAACCAGATTTCAAAAGAAAAATATGAAAAAATTAGAAGTCTCGTAATTGAAGAAAAATACATTAGTATGCAGGGAACAAGTTTCGCAGCACCCCACGTATCTGGAGCTGTTGCACTCATGATAGAAGCGGTGAGGAAAGAGAATATTCTGACAAGTATCGAAAGTCTGCCCCATATGGTAAAGCATGCAATAAAGGCAACTGCTGAAAAGCTGGGCTATGATAAGTATACACAGGGATACGGTTTAATAAATGTGGAGGCGGCAACCATGTTTCTGCTGAAGACTAAAGAAATCATCCCAGAAATTGTTCAGGAAAAATCTAAACCAAGTTCTGCCGAGCCAATGTATGATGTACTTGGAAAAATTGCATTAACAGGGTTCGGAGCATTTGTAAGTGCAGCAACCTTTGCAGCAATATCAGAAATACTTAAGAAGAAGGAGGAAAAAGGTCTCGATGGTGTAAGTGCCAGAGAGATTATTGAGGCACTGGAAGCCCTGATTAGGGATTATATTAGACAGCTTGAAAGTATGAAGGCGTCTTGCGAGGTTGGCGAAATTACGAGGGAAGAGTACGAGTTGAAGTCTGAACATCTAGTCAGAAAAATTAAGACCGCCATGGACCTCTTGAGGAGAATAAAAACACTAATTCCATGAGCCTCTAAATAAGGGGCAATTTAGACCATAGTTTAATTATTATCGAGCGGAGTAAAACTTCCAGAATCATTCATCTCCGCCATTAGCAAAATTAAAATTTAAATAATCCCGTTTAAAAAATAGAAGTATGTCTCAACCGAAGGGTGGGAATATGCTCTTAGGAGTTATTATCGGTTTCGCACTTCACCTAGTGCTTGGAGGAATGCTCCCTATAATCGGCGACATAATAGCGGGGTTGGCGGCAGGATACATTACAAAAGGGTTAGGAAGAGGAGCCTTCGCGGGATTTCTCGCCGGAATATTGGGGGGCATAATACTTGCTATAATTTTGCCCCTCTTATTAATACCTATAGCAAGCCTTCTCCCATTCTTGGCACCCTTCCTCGGCTATCTACAAGTAGGAGTAGTCCTGCTAGTTATCATCCTAAGCCTTAAGGGGGCAATACTCGGATTAATAGGAGGAGTAATAGGGGGAGCAATTTCAGCAAGGTCTTAAGCCGTCATAAAAATCGTGGCATAGATACAAAACCCTCGGGCTTCTTTTTTAATTTTCTTACGGATTTTTCAAAGTGTACTAGTTCCAAGCAGATATTCTTAATAATGCCTTGGTTGATTGTTTAAACATGGAAAGCCTTCAACTTGAGGTTGCTGAGGCCAAGCCGACAGATGTAGGAAGAAGAATCGCGAGATTAGACCGAAAATTTTTGAAGCAAATTGGAGCTGAGCCTGGTGATGTACTAGAGATTAATGGAAAGAAAAAAACCTGTGCTGTCGCATGGCCTGCCAAGGCAGAGGATGAGAATCGTAAAATAATCAGGATCGAGAGTTCTACGAGAAAGAGCGCCGGTGTTTCTATAGGCAGTCTTGTAACCATCAGGAAGGCGGACAAAGTTTCAAAGGCCTCCAGAATCATTTTAACCATAATTGGCTTGGATGTGAAGAAGGTTGAACCGCAGTTTATAGACCTAATCAGAAGCAGGTTTAAACATCTTCCAGTTGCTGAGGGAGAGTTCCTAGAATTCAGAATATTCGGCACCCAGGTAATAGAGTTGAAGGTTGAAAGGGCTGAGCCCACAAGTATTGCAATAATAACCGATAATACTGACGTCCAGATTCTTCCAGAGGCTCTGGCTGAAAAATATGTGTTCCCTCGTGTCACTTATGAGGATATCGGAGGATTACATGAGGAGATTCAAAGAGTAAGAGAAATTGTTGAACTTCCCCTGAAACATCCCGAGGTTTTCCAGAGACTTGGAATTAATCCGCCTAAGGGAATATTAATGTATGGGCCACCAGGTTGTGGTAAGACCCTGCTTGCAAAAGCGGTAGCAAATGAGGTTGGAGCAACCTTCCTCTCGATAAACGGCCCAGAGATAATGGGGAAGTATTATGGAGAGTCTGAGGAAAGGCTTAGGGAAGTGTTTAAGGAAGCAAAGGAGAAATCGCCAAGTATAATATTCATAGACGAAATAGACTCACTTGCTCCAAAGAGGGTCGAGACGGGCGAGGTCGAGAGGAGGATCGTAGCCCAATTGCTCTCCCTTATGGATGGGCTAAAGGACAGAGGGGATGTGGTTGTCATTGGGGCGACGAATATGCCTGAGCTACTCGATCCTGCTTTAAGGAGGCCAGGGAGGTTTGATAGGGAGATCGAGATCAAGATGCCTAACAAGGATGGAAGGCTCGAAATACTCCAGATTCATAGTAGAGGGGTTCCACTATCCGGAGATGTAGATGTGGAACAGATAGCTGAGATCACGCATGGCTATACTGGAGCAGATATGGCGGCACTTTGTAAGGAGGCTGCAATGAAGGCTCTGAGAAGACATTTCTCAGAAATATTATCTTTTAAGGAAAGTATACCAATCGAAGTGTTGAACAAGATTGTTGTAACCATGGAAGATTTTATGTCGGCATATAAGGAGATGGTGCCAACAACAATGAGAGAAGTCTATGTTGAAATCCCACATGTTCGCTGGGATAATGTCGGAGGCTTGGAAGAAGCTAAGAAGCTACTCCGAGAGGCAGTTGAAATGATAATTAATAAACCGGAAAAAGCTAAAAAGCTTGGGATAGATCCTCCAAGCGGAATACTCCTATATGGACCGCCGGGCTGTGGTAAGACTCTACTTGCAAAAGCAGTGGCCACCGAAAGCCAAGTCAATTTCATAAGCATAAGGGGACCAGAGGTCTACTCCAAGTGGGTCGGCGAGTCGGAGAGGGCCATAAGAGAGGTCTTTAGGAAGGCTAGGCTTGCAGCGCCCTCTATTATTTTCTTGGATGAGATTGATTCCTTGGCACCAAGACCGGAGCTGGAGATAGGTGATAGCGGAGTGACAAGAAGAGTTGTGAGCCAGCTGCTCGTAGAGATGGATGGCCTAGTTCCTATTCAAAACGTCATATTGATAGGGGCGACGAACAAGCCGGAAGATGTTGATCCAGCCTTACTTAGACCAGGAAGATTCGACAAGCTAATATACGTTCCTCCGCCGGACGAGAAAACAAGGCTCAGTATCCTCAAGGTGCACACGGGAAAAATGCTTCTTGACCCAGATGTGGATTTAGAGTCTATAGCAAATATGACTGAAGGATTCTCGGGGGCAGACTTGAAGATGCTCTGCAACGAGGCAGGAATCACTGCATACCGAAGAGAGGGCGAAAGCGTTAAAATGGCGGATTTTGAGAAAGCGTTAACACATATGGCTCCAAGCATCTCTCATGAAGAAATAGCAAAATATACTAATTGGCGTCAATCTATGAAAAGATTTAAAAAGCCCGCGTAAGACAGGAATCTTGAAATGCCTAAAATAGCATTCACATTATCACTTATTGGTACTGTTTTTCTTGCAGTGAGTGGTCTAGCTTTCATAAGTTCGATATCCTATTTGTGGTTCTATTCTTATGAAACGAGTACACTAATATTGGGATGTGTTATAATCCTTTTTCTTTTAATTGGTGCAGGATTAATGTATTCTAATAATAAAAACAGAGTTATTGCGGGTTCAATTATAGTTTTAATCTGTTTAGGATTAAGCGCACCTTTGGGGTTCTCTGCCATTAGTTATGGTCAAATATATTATAATATCAACTACGCCAACTTTTATTTTATTCAAGGGACTTTTTACATGGGGTTATTCCTCCTTCTTATTGGTTGCATAAGCGGATTAGTTTGGAAGCCATCGCCACCTTCTCCACCTTTATACCCTGATGCAGGAACCGTAGTCGCAGACTCCTCCCCATATCTACCCTCTCCACCCTTTGAGTTAAAAACCGCGATATACCAAAAGCCTTTTTCGAATACAGAAATATCGGAAATTGAGGAGAAGATTAAGAAGGTTAAAGAATTCTTAACGAAACTGGAGGAAGAAGATTAACTAATTTAATAAGCAAATTCCAAATAAAGTTGAAACTTCATTTATGGTGTATTAAAACTTTTGTAGAAGGCCAAATTCTTTATAGACGAAAGATTTGAACCTGATGCTGATTTTTTTTTAAAATAATCATTAGAAATAATATTTTTTCCACTTGATGTTGCATCTATTGTTGCAGTTAAAATAATGGGAGCATGATTAGATTCGATTGCACTAACTTTTCCGTCCATGGCGTTTTCATCAAAATCTGAGGATGAGATTTTTGTTATTCTATCTGGTCTTAATGTTGAGACAATATCGGATTGTAATGAATAGTTCAGTAGATACATAAAAGTAGCCGTAGCCCAATCGTTTTGAAGAATATTTTTTCCTCTATATATGAAGAAAGACCAAGCTCTATTCATTAGCTTTAGAGCTATTCTTCCCTGAAGTCTGTCATATTAAATCCGAAATTAGGAACTTGAATCCCAAAATCTTCTGAAAAGGCGCGGACAAGAGCTCCTTTAGGGAGTTCCGTCATAGTCTTGTACCAGTAATGTTACCGTGATTATTCTAAAGCGTGTAATGAATGTTTCTATTGATTTTACAAACTGATGTGGGGTTGTTGAAAGGATTAAAAAGTGGAATTAAAAAGATCCACAATACTTCTTTTTTTGCTTTCAATTCTAACTATTATGATGACCAATGGATTTATTTAATCATTATGTTAAACTATGTAGAGATGATATACGAGTACTTGCATTTTCTGTGAAAACTGAAAGTACATCAGAATCGTCTTAACGAGCTTTTCAACAAATACTTGTTAACTGATATTGTTGATGTTGTGGTTATGATTAACTATAGACAGTTTAGGGTTAAGGTTAAAACCGTTTCAAAAAGCTGGATTAAGCTAAAGTATCTGAAGGATTCTTTATTATTGACTAGGGTAAATATGCCTCTCTTTTTGGCAAGCATCAATATCCAGCGGGTTGTGTCGCAAGTATCAGACTAAAGGAGAATTACAGGTTTAAATATAGTTGCAAAATATTAGGTAAGCATGTTCGAGGATTTAGCCTTAAGGGCTTTAAATGAAGGGATGAGACTCGGAGCATCTTACGTGGAGGTTAGGTGTCAGGAGGGTGTTACCACTTCTCTGAGAGTTAGGAAGGGCGTTGTCGAGGCTTCAAACATATCTACTTTCAAGGGTATGGGGATTAGGGTTTTGAAAGAAGGCTCTTGGGGTTTCGCATGCTCGGAGGACCTTACTCTTGAAAAAGTTATTGAGGCTGCTAATAGTGCGGTTAAGCTTGCCTTATCAAGCTCAGGCTCGAGGAGTAGGAAGGTGAAGGTTGCCGAGGTTAATCCAGCTAAAGATAAGGTTGAGACCCGGGTTATCAGAGTTCCCTCAGAGGTTTCAATAAAGGAGAAGCTTGGAATAGTTTTCGATGCAGATAAGGCCGTTTGGAGTAAAAGTGAGAACATAGTTGACGACAGCGTCATCTATGCAGATTATTCCGGTAAGAAGGTTCTCCTCACCAGCGAAGGCAC
>JAWCNV010000002.1:0-57867 GCA_038848185.1 Thermoproteota archaeon
CTGCAGAACTCTAATTGACGAAAATATTTCAGGCGAGTATCCTTCAACCCTTACTCTGAAGGACATGTTGACCTTATCCTCTGCTGACTCTAGGCTGAGGAGAGTGTCGAACCCATACTGATCCCCGGTGAAAATTAAGCCATGCCAGTCGAGTTTAACGATTCTAATGCTGCAATCTTCCATGGTCCTCCATATTCCAGATGGATGAGCATCCTGCTTTAAGACCAGTATTCGCTCGACACAGGAATCGTTGTAATCCGAATCCTTTAAAGGTAACGTGATTTTTCCATCTTCCTCTGAAACAACTCTCCGCCTAGATAAAGCAGTGTGAACAGGTAGACCTGCCACAGGTGAATTATTATGAGCCCAGCATACAGTAGCTAAAAACAGGCGAGTATCGTTGAAGTCAAGTATACAGTTTGCAGTTATGTTGAAGGCTGTGAAAACAGCTTCAATACTTAAAACATCTCCACCAATATCTTCAGTCAAAGCCTTCACAAAGTAATTGTAGACGCCGGGTTTCGACTCCGTCCAGTTGAAGCTTACCCCACTACTCGATACAACACTACTTCGTATGACCGTCCCGTTTAAAGAGATTACCCCAATCGTAACACCATAGGCGATGCTCCCATTCCCATACCATACTACTTTAGGTATAGTGATATTGAGAAGATCCATTATGTTAAGCATAACCTTGAAGGAATAATTCTCAAATGGAAGACCGTTTAAGATTACTCTGGGATTAGTGTCATTTGGTTCGCCGAATTTCACTGCCCTAGGAAACAAGGTCACCACACATGGTTCTACGCAGGGTAAGAATCCAATGGCTTCGAAAGATGCTTTTGAAAAACCTTCATCAGGAATCTTAAGCCTGAATGATGCAGGCGTTTCCTTAACAATATTTCCCTCGACCCAGCGGATTTTAACACCCTTAAGAAGCATACGGTTAAAGGTTAAGCGTGCCTGAATAGTCACCTCCACCTCTTCTCCAGGCGTACCGCTGAAAGTTTTCCTTGATGGCTCTAGCAGTACACTTGTAAAAACAATTCTAAGGCTGACACCGTCCTCCAAAAATCCGTCACTAGCCTCAACCCTTCCTTCGTAAGCCCGATCTCTTCCAGTCAGTCTCAGTAAAGCAACACCGTCTGAAGCGGTTGAAGCAGATGAGCCTGATGACTTAAACTCGACCAAGGCCCCGAGAACTGGGGTCAGACTATAAGTATAGACTGTTTTGACAGTTATTGTTGCAACAGCATCGTTACATGAATAGTATGATCCCTCTAGGAGGACTCCGTCAACATGCAAAACTTCAAGCCGGATACCTGTGAAAATTACTGTTATTCTTGCCTCATCGCTTAACCTGTTTCCATGCTCATCCATTGCAACATAAGTTAAGTGGGCTTCGCAATTGTTTTTAATGTAAGAGAACTTTGCGACACCATCTGAGCCCGTTAAAGCCACACCATTATCAGAATCACTTATCCTGACGCCTGAAGCAGGTTTACCGTCGTCAGAATAGTATACTAAGACGGCGATCTCCACCGTTGAGCCACTTTTAGCCCAGTACTTACCGCTCCTTAATACTCCTCCCGAGACATCTTTGATAACTAGCTTGTAAGAGGACCATCTTATTGTGAAGGTGACGTTCCCCGTTGTAGAAGTTATACCCTTATACACTCCTGTGGCAGGGACGAAAGTATAATTCTTAACTCCTGGAGTGGATTCTGAAACACTGTAAGTGTCTACTCTGGAGTATTCGCCTAAGCAATCTAATGTTTTAACTTTCAGTTCAACTTTATCTCCGAGCCTGTGTAAGCCGAGGTCGGTTGGGCCAACTGGCTCGGCCCTCATAGAGTCGAAATGCAGAGTTGTCTTCGGGACTTCAATGGTTAAAGTAAGCTCGTCAACCCTGCTCTTAGATGAGAAACTCACTTTCCGGTAAAAGATTCCTCCACCGATTTCCTTCAACAAGCATGAGCCTGTTTCAACACCTTTAGTAGCATCCTCAACAATCCATCCGTCAACACTGTAGAACCTTATTTTCTGCGCCCAGTTCACGTTTGAACCACTGTTTGCCCAAGCGTTTAATCCGTCGACACTTGTGCAGCCAGAAATGTCTAATCCTAAATATTCAATACAGGTTACTAAATATTCTCCTGAGGAGAACCCTACCTCATCACCGTTGCTGACTGCCACCGCCACCTTACGGATTCCAACGTTTTGAGAGCCCCCGTCGTATACAGCGTTGATCGAGTAACCATCCTTAGGTGCAACAGATGGGGTATCGCCCCCTACCATTATTACGACAGGGCTTGTGAAGAACCATCGATCCCTGTTCACGCCTGTGAATGAAACTGTTTGAGTGCTCCCCGGAGCCCCGCTGCCAGATTTCTCAACTCCGCTCCATTTCGCCTTCCAGTTAATGTTTTCAACCCCAGCAACCTCGGGAAGCCTGAAGACGAAGAAGTGGTTCACGGAGCCATCTAGGACTGCCTCCGAAGTATGAGTAGCAGCTTGAACTGCCCCGTTATTCTCAACCTTTATATCCATACTTGCGTAGGCAATATTACGCTCTATATAGTTTGCAGATACTCTTACAGATATATGTATGGTTAGCCTAATTTCATGAGTCCCAGGGCCTAGAGTTACAGCCTTACTGTAGCAATGTGCCCACCAGTATTCCTTGCCTAATTCGTAAACCTTCTTGCCGTCGACGTAAAGCCTCAGATACTTTTCCTCAACAGACCAGCCGGATGGAACACCACTACGATCATCTCCGCAAATGTAAACAATTGCCTGATTCCCCTCGGAGATTGCTACTGTCGCGGTAGCTGTTTTAGTGTCGCTGTATACGCCTGGGCCATCCGCTTTAATATGAAGATAGCCAGTACCACCATACCATATGCTTTTGCTGAAAGAGTAGCTTATTTCAACGGTGTCTGTCCTCAAGTTTGCCCAAGAGTAAGAAGAAGGCGCAGCAGAATAGTAGCCCCATATTTGGATCAAGCTGAAGGAGGAGACTAGTGTTGCAACCAGTATTATTGAAATCTTTACAATGCTCATTTCATGCATTCCTTAATTTTTTAAAACAAAAATATAGTTAAGCACCAATACAGCCTACGGTTTTGGAATAAGTCTGGCAAGGTTTAGAAAGTCTTGGACACTAAGCTCGAAAACTCTTTTACCCTCTGGAATAAGTTGACTAACATTGGAGTAAAGCTGTACTCCCTCCTCCCCATACAGTCTTTTTAAACCGTTTTTTAAAACGGTTCTAGCTACCCTGTTTCTCTGGCTGAACATTACTCTGACCAGATTGTCAAAGACCCTCGTGTTTTCAAGGCGTTTAGCCGGCTTAAGACAGAGAACAGCATGGGAAACCTTAGGCCTAGGGTAGAATGATGAAGACGGGAATAAGCCGACTATACTGGGCTCAGCCCTAGCTTTAACTGAGACGGTTAGCCTACTGTAGCTCCGGGAACCAGGTTCTGAAACAGCCCTCTCAGCAACCTCCTTCTGAACAGTTATCACAGCCCTGTCATAGTTCTGCTCAAGAATCTTGAATATTATTGGTGTTGAAACATGATAGGGAATATTCCCGGTGAAAACGTTTCCCTCTAAACTCATCTTCATGAAATCGCCTTGAACAACCTCCACGTTTTGAAGATGGGAGAAACGGTCCTTCAAAACTTTGACTAGAAGAGGATCTATTTCAACAGCTTTAATTCTTGAACCATGCTGAACCAATTGAAAAGTCAATGCTCCAAGCCCAGCACCTATCTCGATAATTACATCATTCGGCTTAGGTTGAACGCTTTCAACAAGTATTCTCACTAGATTCTCATCGACGACGAAGCTTTGACTCAGCCTTCTCCTAGGCTTTATCCCATATTTCTTGATTAGGCGAATAGTTTCTTCGAAAAGTTTTTGGTCAGAGGGAGGGGGATCATCATTTTTTTCAGGAGAAAGCATTTTGTTATCTAACCGATGTGAAACTCAAGTGTATACACGCTCGTCGCGTTCAAAACTGGGTAAGCCATGTTTGGAGGAGTATACTCTATGCAGAGCTCAACATCAACCCTATAGATACCTCTAGGCACATCCCTGTTTATCATGACTCTGAGAAAAAGGAATTTTGCCTCGCCAGCAGTTATGTTCACCCTTTCAATGGAAATCCCCATTTGAGGAAAGCCTTCCCCCGTGGAAAAGTAGAACCGCCCTATCGAAGGCCCGATAACCCGCGGAATAACCTCCCCTTTAAACCCGTTTAATGACCCTATTAGAACATTAAGAGTAACTTCATCACCAGGAAACGCGTCAACACGTGGTGAGGGGATAAGGATGCTTGGAACCGATTTTTTAAAGGTAAAGGAAACATTAGCAATCCCGATCTTCACTACTTTAAAATCTATCGTAGAGGAGGTGTTAACCCCGAAGGTTAAGTAGTAGATCCCGTATGCGAGATCCCTATCTGTTACCATCGATACTAACACCCCCGTGTAGTTTCTAGGTGTTAACACGAAGCTGCTACCGTTAAACTTCTTCAGGCTAAGACCGGTATGGCTTGAGTAAACATGGATGGCTTCATCAAAACCGTAGAAAGGCTTGACACTTATAAAAATGTTAACGGTGTCCCCGGGTTTCACCAGCGTTATGTTCGGCGAGAAAGATATCTGGAAGCTTGCTGGAGGCGCTTCTGAAACTTCAATTGTCAAGTTGAATGAGGCAGTATAGCTGGTTGAGTTCAAAACTACTGTGAAATTGTTGACTCCAGCTGGAGTGTTTCTACTCGTGTAAACACCAACTATAGTCTTGTTAATACCTTTCTCTATCACGCTTCTTTCAAGCGAGGCACCTGGCAGACCATCAAGAACTATGCTTATAGTATCGTTGAACCCGGCGTGTGGAGTTATTGAAAAATTAAGGTTAAACATCTCCGCTTGCATAATGCTGTTGGGTTGAATATTCACTCTGGCTTCAAACCAAGGCTTCTCAGCCTCTCTTACAATAATCGTTAACACTACTTTCCTCTGAACCTCAGAGTAGGAGCCCGAAATGTTAATCCGGTATAGACCTGGAGCAACGCCGGAAGTGTTTAACTTAAGAACCGCCGTGTTTGAAGAAGGATTTAAAACCCACTTAGAGAGTGTTAGACTCATATTGCTTGGCTTCTTAACCTCGAGAGTAACATCTCCTTGAAAAGAACCTTCTGGCTTAAGGGTGATTAGCGTGCTTACAACTTTACCCTGAAAAACTTCTACACGTGTACGATTCAACTCCAGTCTGAAATCGAAAATTGAAGGTTGGGGAGCGAGAACATTTAATGCCAAGAAGAAGAGTAGAATTACCGCTACCACTACCACGGATACGAGTGCAATGATAGGGATTATCCTCCTTATTCGCTCATCATACTCGCTCAATCCAAGCATCTATTGTATTTTAAGGCTATGTAAGGGCTTTTTTAAGCGTTTTTTAAATTCTCGTTTAAACCAAGGATATCTTTAAAGACCCCCTTACGATTATAATTGGGTTATGGCATTCGACCCATACGTTGCCAGAGAGGATTTCCCCATATTGAAGAAGACTGTGAACGGTAAGAGCCTGATTTACTTTGACAACGCCGCCACAACACAAAAGCCTATTCAGGTGGTTGAAGCCATAAAAGACTACTATTACAACTATAATTCAAACGTTCTGCGCAGCATAAACACTTTAAGCTCTCAAGCAACAGACCTTTACATAGAGTCTAGGCGTAAGATAGCGAGATTTATAGGCGCCGAGGAGGACGAAATCATCTTTAACAAGAACACTACTGAAGGCCTCAATTTTTTGGCTGAAAACCTAGTTCATAGGACTTGGAGGAGCAGTATCGTAACAAGCATAATGGAGCATCACAGCAACCTTCTACCGTGGAGAAGAATTGTTTCTGAAAAAGGGGGAAGGCTAACGGTAGTTGGGATGAATGATGAGTTCACGGTAAACATGGAGGCAGTTGAGAAAAGTCTTGAGGAGGGAGGCGAGATACTGACTGTTACACATGTTTCAAACGTCCTGGGCACATCTAACCCTGTTAAGGAGTTGTCTAGGCTGGCTCATAAGCACGGTAGCCTTTTCATACTGGATGCGGCTCAGAGCATACCGCACATACCTTTCAGCGTTAAGGAGGTGGACCCAGATTGCATGGCTTTCAGCGGGCATAAGATGCTCGGCCCCACAGGCATAGGAGTACTATATGTTAAGAGAAGCATGCTGGAGGATATGGAGCCTCGAGAGCTTGGGGGAGGAATGGTGAAAACCGTAACATCTGAGGCACATGTTTACGAGGATATTCCCTTCAGGTTTGAAGCAGGAACCCCGAATATTGAGGGCGTCGTCGGGCTGGCAGCTGCGGTGGATTACTTGAACAAGATAGGTTTGAAGAATATTGCTGAGCATGAGTCTAAGCTTGTTGAACATTTTCTAGATGGTTTAGACAGGAGCATGATTGAGGTTTATGGGCCTGGGGAAAGCGATAAGTATGTTGGCATCGTAAGCTTCAATTTTAAAGGGGTTCATCCTCATGACGTTGCTCAGATGCTTGATGCAGACGGGATAATGATAAGGTCTGGAGCCCTCTGCGCCGAGCCTCTTGTAAACGCTCTAGGGGTAAATGCTGTTGCCAGAGTAAGCTTCTATCTTTACAACGTGGTTGAAGAAGTCGACAGGCTTCACGAATCCCTTAGGAAGATGAAGTCGTTTATATAGCGTATCAAACAAGGGAGTGAAAATGACTGGAAGCACCAAGGAACTCCAAGACCTTCTCAAGCGTTTTAAAAACCCTATTAATTACGGGGTCATAGATAACGCCGACGCGGTTTCAGAGGAGGCAGATTATTCATGCGGTGACAAAGTAAAAATTTATTTGAAGTTTGTAGAAGGGAGGGTCATTAACGCGAGGTTCACCTCGGAAGCATGCTTGTTCTGCAACGCCTCAGCATCTCTACTTACAGACCTGGTTAAGGGTAAGACCATTGACGAGATGCTTAATCTTAGGGATGAAGACCTATTAGGGTTCTTTAACGCTGATTCAAGAAGCCCCCGGTACAGGTGCATAATGCTGCCTCTTAAAGCGTTGAGGAAAGCCTTGAAAGCCTTGAACCCTGATCTGAACATATGATATTCATGATATTTTGGTGTTCGAAATCATATATTACGGGAATAGATTTAAAGCCGACCCACGAGAATACTATTTTGGTGAAGTATGCCTCGGAAGAAAGCGGTTAAGAAGGCTAAACCTAAGAAGCCTAAACCTAACGACCCGTGCACCTGCGGAAGCGGGGAAAAATACAAGGATTGCTGTGGAAAATAGAGGCTTAAGACCCCCCTATTTTTTAAGAGCTTTCCTCAGACCTTTTAGAGAGAATCTCAACCCACGGATTATCCTTCAGGAAGGAGGGCAGACCCTCAGCTTCAACAGGCTCCTCCAGCTTAGTAGAGGACTGTTGGACAGGTTTCTCAGCAACAATCATCCTCCTCTCCATTAAAGATTTAACCTCCCTAACCTCTCTCAGCAGGGAGAAATATGCTTTCTCAAGGGAATCTAATCTTTCAGAAAGCTCTCTGATGGAAGAATCTATTCTAATAAGGCTTTTTTCAATTAGTTGAACCTCCACTGGCTGCCGGCCCTGCTTGCTCGAAATCTTATTTACCCTGCTTTCTGCCGGAACCTCTTCATATACATCGTACTCGTCGTAAAGGATTAAACCGACTCCAGCCTTCATAAATGGAGCAGTATCCACGTTCTCCCTACGCATCCTCGTTGGGGCAGCTATGTAAACCATATTGTATTCGGAGGCTTTTGCGACCACCGAAGTTAGGGCATAGACAAGAGTATCCTTATCAACCTCATCCTCGAAGAGAACCTTTACCAAAACCTTCTCGCTGCCTTTTGAAAAAACCAGTTCTCCAGTCTCACTGTCATAATTTAAAGGTCGTAAACCATCCTTGGAGAACCATTTCTCGACTCTTTGTAAAACCCTTCTGGAAATACTCATCTAAATCGCATCCATCCCTCCATCTTGTCCCAGCTCCAATTGAACCCCTCTGGGACAGCGTAGCCGTACACTATGCAACCTCGCCACACAGAATATTTAGGAGAGCTCGCCATCATAATCCCTACATCCGGCAACCCTTTCTCGTTAAGCATTGTTTTAATCTTGTCTACTGAGTTAACACACGTGTTTCCAAGACCCTGAGGAACCCGCCATTCAAAGTTCCCTCCGGAGAGAATTATCTGCTTATATAGGTATGGCTGAAGCTCAACCGGACATTTCTCGATGGACTGCACTATTGCCTCACCCATGTCAACCATGCCCAGGAAGAAAGCATCCCCAACCTTAACATCCCTAGGCTTAGGCATCCCCCTAGCAAAATAGCTTTGAAAAATCTCATGGTTCGGGTTAAAAACATACTCGCCTATCAGAAACCGGAGCCAAGCGTTTTCATCCAGCGTGATCCTCAGCCTCGTCCCCGGTATGTTTATTGCGACAGCCAGCTTATCATGGTTCTCCCTTCCAAACCGGATAGCCTCGTCAAGATTCCTTGGAACAAGCCCTATCTGTTCCTTCACCTGTCTGACAACCGTCTCCTCCTTAGCAAGGTCACCGTATCCGCTGTCTTTCAATATTTCAGCCGTTATGGAGTTAGCGTCTCCACCACCCCTGTTCAAAGCGATTATAGCCGTTCTAACAGGATACCTTGAGATAGGGGTTATCTGAGTATTGCCGTGACCGGATTCGACGACGACGCTCGTAGGAACCTTGTGAGATATAGCAACCGCTAGGGGCTGCGGTATTATCGTGGCTGCTGCAACAGTACGGTCCTCAGAATCTATCTTCCTGTATATGTCAAACAGTTTCTCATACATGTATCTAGGGGCAACGGCTGAAAGAGAGGCAACTACATAGAACCCTGTGAAGCCCTCTTCCTTAGGGGTAAAATCTCTAAAAGCCGTGCGGGAAACTTCTTCAACCACCTGCCAAGCCCTGTTGTCATTCTTCTCTATGACCCCGTTTCTAAACGGGTAGACTAATCGCGAAGGCAAGTCCTCTCTTGCCTCAAGATACATTGGGATATCTTTACCAACGACAACCTCCCTGCCCTCCCCCATTATTCTCGTCATTATCGCATCCTTATCTGGGAAGTAGCCCCTGTTCTCCATAAGCTCAGGTGTTTCACCCAGGGAGATTGGACCGTATTTGAAGAAGCTCGTCCCGTAATCCATACCTAACACGTGTGAACGCTTATACGCTTCAGACAATCCTCCGTCTACACTCTCCTTACTAATTCTCCATTTAAACTATTTAAAAAAGCTAATGGTGAAGCGTTAAAGCTTTCCACAGAACCCTATTAACCTCTTTTTTCAAGCCTTAAGACAATACTGTTTGAATCACGGGGCTAGCAGAAGAGAACAGTATTACCTTTTAAAACCCAATAGACCTCTCAGCCGTTCTGAAACAGTCTTCCGCCTCTTGGATGACTTAAAGAGCCGTTCAACTAGATGCATCCCCTTGTTAGGCTTGAAAAGCCTGTAAGCTATTGTAGCAACCCCCTTATCCGGGTATGTTAAAACCCTTACACCAACACCCTCAACATAAAAAGTCTCATCAAGCCTTTGAAAGAGCCCGTCATCCTTAATTGTCAAATAGGCCTCCACAAGCTCAGATAATTCAAGAACTTCATCTACAATCCTATCAACCATAGATATGTCTCGCACCCCTGAGAAGTGAAGGGACATATGGAGAAATTTCTCAATCTCCTCTTCGTGAAAAAGAGTCAACCTGAAATCCTCATAGATCTCTGTGCGAAAACTTGTTGAAACATGTTTGGAAAGCTTAGTAAGAGAATCAACTATGAGAGGCCAATGGCTACGAAGACCTTTTTGAAAATAGGTTTCTACACGTAGAAAATATTCTGTACCTTCGGGAACATCAGCCATTAGATCCACTAGATAGTAAAAGAACCGGGGATTAAAACATTATGATTATCCCTAAAGCAACCCTAGTCTTGAAACACATGTCTTTGAAGCTTAAAAAAGGAGAAGCCTTCTCCTATCCAGGATCTTAGATGGAGAGAAAATACCTTGATTACGTTAAAAAGGCTTTGGAAGGCTGTTTTGAAAGAATTAGTGAGATGGATGAGATAATGATTCGTAGAATAGTTTCTTTAAACCGATTCGGAGACCAGACCTTTGAGGTAGATAGCGTTGCAGAGGACCTAATCTTCAAGATCACTAGGAAATACTTTGAAGATGCTACTTTAATAAGCGAAGAATCCGAGACAGTAGAGATTGGTAAGGGAGG
Source organism: Thermoproteota archaeon (assembly GCA_038848185.1). GTDB lineage: Archaea > Thermoproteota > EX4484-205 > EX4484-205 > JAAOZP01 > JAAOZP01. The sequence goes on from JAWCNV010000002.1 coordinate 10,338, forward strand.
ACCCCCTTTTATAATCATTGACCCTATTGACGGCAGTGTCAATGCTGCAAGGGGATACCCGTGCTATAGCTCCTCAATAGCTATAGCTGAGGGAAAAAACCTGAGCAACATTATTTGCTCCGGAGTGATCAACCTCTTAGACGGAAGTATTTACCTTGCTGAAAGGAACCGTGGAGCATTCTTAGACGGTAAGAGTATAAGGGTCTCGGATGTCGAGGAGATAGAAGAAGCTCTGATAGCTGTCGACTTAAACGTCAGGGGCAGAATACCGAGCTATGTTGACAGAATATCCAATATAATCGAAAAAGCTAAACACATCAGATTCCTCGGTACGGATGCGCTTGAAATCTGCATGGTAGCTTCAGGTGCAGCGGACGCCTTCATTGACCTCAGAGGCTTTCTTAGAAGCCTAGATTTTGCAGCAGCTTCGTTAATAGTGAGGGAAGCTGGAGGACTAGTATTGAATGAGAAGGGTGAAGACTTAGACGTAAAACTAGTTCCCGTCTCCAGAAGCCCTATTGTAGCAGTAGCTTCAAGAAAATTGGCTGAGGAAATATTCTCAAACATTAAGAATCCGTAACTACTACACCGTCAGAATGAAGTCCTCACCACTAATTAGAGATCACCTGCAATCCTCATCTGTAATAAAATAAAGGAAAGCAGGATAAAAAGCGTTGCTAAAATATTTCCCACAAGGCCTCTTCGAAAATTCTATAGGTCTCCTCATCGTAGAGACAAATTATTATATCCTTCAACCTTCCTCCTGCAAGAGTGTAATCCTTAATTGTTCTAAGCATAACTTGTGCACATCTATCCTTAGGATATCCAAATATCCCAGTGGATATTGCTGGAAAAACTATTGAGCTTAAGCCAAGCTGCTCAGCCAGCTTCAGACTGTTCAAAGTAGCAGTCCTAAGCTTTTCATCCTCATCACCCTCCCTAATCCTCGGACCGACCGTATGGATAATATACTTCGCCTTTAGCGAACCCGCAGAGGTATAGACAGCCTCTCCAACTCTAATCGGCCCTCTTTCCTTAACTATTCTATCACTCTCCTCCTGAATTATTCTACCACCTTCTCTAACTATTGCGCCAGCCACTCCGCCTCCATGCTTCAGCCAGCTGTTTGCAGCATTAACAATAGCATCTGCCTCAACCTTAGTTATATCACCTTTAACCAGTCCTATTTTACAACCCTCTATTTTCACATAGGACATTGATATTAAATTCCACTAATGGCGAGATAAATATTGCGAACCCGATACTGAGAATAAGATATGATTAACTTTCGGAATGGAAATCCCGTGGGAAAACATATCTTTAAATTCTGTTTGAAAAATTAGCAGCCATTCATAGATGGTTGAAGCAGCAGATATCGATGTATCGAATAAAAGATATAGGAGGAACCTCCTGGTACTAATCATAGATTGGACGATGTATGGTGCAGCTATGAATTTTGTTTCCTTAACTACAGTTCTGCCTGCTTTCATAATCAGCCTTACAGATTCTAAGATTGCAGTCGGATTAGTTTCAACAATATCAGTAATAGGCTGGAATTTTTTCCAACTGATTTCAGCAGGAAGAATAGAGAGGAGGAAATATAAGAAGCCTTTTATTCTCAGAATCACTCCAGGAGAAAGAATACCGTGGTTAATAATCGGTCTTTCAACATTCTTTCTCGCAACTAGACATCCTCTTTTAGCATTGACAATATTTTATATCTCATACACCATAATATCTATTTCATCCGGTCTTTCCACCACTGCTTGGCTCGATATTCTTGCGAAGGCGATTCCTGAAAGAAGGAGAGGATTCTTCTTCGCTACAGCAAATCTGATCGCTTCGATTCTAGGATTCGCAAGTGGCTTCGTAGTGGCTTTTTACATGGATTTCTTTAGTTATCCTGTAAACTATTTCATGTGTTTCCTGACTGCATTCGTATTTATATTGGTATCGTGGATAGACATTACTTTCATAGATGAACCTCCGTCGAACCTGAGTGAGGAACCAAACGGCTTCAAAGAATACCTTGGTAAATTGCCTAAAATTATTAAGAAGGATAGAAACTACATTTTCTATACACTGTCTGGAATAATTGGTTCCTTCGGAGGAATTGCATCCTCCTTCTATACAGCTTATGCTATAGACAAGTTTAAAGCGGGGGGCTTTGAAGTAGGATTATTTACTTCTGTTTCAGTTGGGGCACAAATACTCACCAATATTCTCTGGGGATTTGTTCAAGAAAAGTATGGGCATAAGACAGTGCTCGTTATGGGAGGGATAGCGGGGATTTCTGCAACCATTACGGCTATGCTTGCTAATTCTCTGAACTATTTCCTATTAGTGTTTGCTCTCACGGGCGCTTCGTTCAGCTCATTCATGGTTTCAAACTTTCCCCTGCTAATGGAGATGGCACCAGAAGATGAAAGACCAACCTACATAGGGTTAAGCAGTGCTTTGAAATCTCCCTTCCTCGCAATGGCACCGCTCATCGGCGGATTTTTGATTGAGGAATACGGCTATTTTTCAACATTCATAGTTTCCATGATCTTTGCAACCATTAGTACGATTGTCTTAACAAAAGTAAAGCCTCGTGTTCATGTGGAAATTCCAATGCGGGAAAAACTTATAAGGCGTTTTTAAAAATTTTTGCGTTATGTATGCTCCATCTTGGAGGATTATAGGTAAAGGAGTTTATTGGCTGAGCATACCTGACACTAGGAGCAAGCTTTTCGAAAACATATGGCCAATACCGAATGGAGTTAATTACAATGCTTACCTAGTTAAAGATGGCGATGAATATCTTTTGATAGATTCTTCTAAAAATGTTTTTCTTGCTGAAGAATTGATAGACCTCATTAAAGATATTACTAATCCAAGTAGGATAAGGCATGTTGCTGTCCTTCACACGGAGCCTGATCACAGTGGTCTAATAAACGAGATTTCAAGCATAGTTGGGAAACCTGTTCTATACTCGACTTCAAGAGCATCAGCCTTCATGAAAAGCATGTTCAATGTTGAAACAAGAATTGTTAAAGACGGGGAGACGATAAAGGTTGGAGATAGAGTTCTTAGGGTTGTTGAGCTTCCCTGGATACATTGGCCGGACACAATGCTTCTCTACTTGGAGGATGAGAAGATTTTGTTTAGCTCTGATGCTTTTGGAGCATTCGGAGCCTTAGAGAAACCTGTTTTCGACGACGATATTGATTTCGAATCCTATATGCATGATTCTAAGGAGTATTTTGCAACTGTTGTCGTAGCACATAGGCAGATGGTTCTAAGAGCATTGGATAAAATTAACAGACTTAGGCTGAATCCGAGGGTGATTGCACCAGCTCACGGCGCCGTGTTGAGAAGCAAGATACCTGATGTCATCCATGAACTAACTTCTTGGTGTAGGCTGGAGAAGAAGAGAAAGATAACAATAATATATGGATCTATGTACGGTTTAACGGAGAAGCTTGCAGAATTCACAAGGGACGTTATTAGGAATAGAGTGGAAGAGGTGGCTATGCACAATGTTGTGGACACTGATGTAAATCATGTTTTAAGCGACACTGTTGATTCTGCAAGTATCATCTTCATAACACCGACCTATGAGGCAAATGTTTTCCCGCCAATAAGTAATATTGTTGAACTTATGAGAATAAAGAAGCTGGGTGAAGGTAAGCTTGCAGCAGTAACAGTGACAAAGCTCTGGGGCGGTACAGCTGGGAACCAGCTTTCCTTAAAGTTAAAGGAAGCAGGCTACGATGTCTTTACCTCAATCTGCGAACACGTGAATTATCCTAGCGAGGATGATTTAAAGGAATATAGAAAAACCCTAGAAGTGTTCGTTGAAAAAACTCTAGCAACCCTATAGGAGGGAGGTTTCTCATTAAACTTTAATAACCCTAAGTATAATATTAATAACCATGTCTTCAACAGAGCCCGCTGTAGACGAGCTCGATTTAAAAATACTGAGAGAGTTCACGGAAGACTCGAGAACAACCTACAGGAAGATTGCTAAAAAGCTTGGAGTAGCCCCCGGAACAGTACTATCTCGAATAAGAAAGATGGAGAGAAACGGAGTGCTGAAGAAGTATACGGTGAGTGTGGATTATCAGAAGCTCGGGTACACTGTTACAAGCGTGACAGATGTTACTGTTTCAAAAGGTAAGCTTGTCGAGGTTGAGCAGAAGCTTGCTGAACTACCAGGAGTCTGCGCGGTTTACGATGTGACGGGCGATGTTGACGCTATAGTAATAGGTAGGTTTAGAAACCCTTCTGAATTAAGCAGATTCACTAAGAAACTGTTATCGATACCTAATGTTGAGAGGGCTAATACTCACTTCGTCCTGACGGTGGTTAAGGAGGATTTTAACATACCCATATAGAAATACGAGGGTATACTTAGGTGAAAAATACACGTAACTTTGCTAAATCAGACTTTCTATCTCGAGAATTAAGCAATTGTCGTTAACAAATAACATGGTTAAGAAAACGGTTTTATAGCCCAGCTTAAATAAGAAAACGAGATAAACAATGCTTGAAACCCTCATGATAGAGGGATTCTACGCAGGAATCCTATTCATATGGGTTCTATTTGTTGTGGGAATCCTAACCTATTTATGCTATAAGTTGATGATTAAAAAGATTCCAGATAATGTTGCCGTATACTACAACAGGAAGATAATCCATATTCTTGCAGGCGGATTGATAGGGTATCTCGTACCCTTTGTATTTACCACGCCCTTCTACCCGTTGGTCCTCTCAATGGTTTTAGGGGCATTCACACTAATTCCTCACATGCTTAACAGGACCATGTACTGGTTCCAAACTAAGGACAACAATTACGAGGTGCATTTCTGCCTAAGCTGGGGGCTTATTCTTGCTGCTGGCTGGTTTTTCACTAATGGAAACTTTTGGTTTGGAGCGATACCAATACTTTTCATGGCGCTTGGAGACGCTGTAACCGGCTTGGTTAGAAACACGATGTTCAGGAGAAGGACTAAATCATGGTGGGGAAACCTTGCTATGGCTATAGTCAATATCATAATAGGATTGAAGCTTGCATTACCAGGAGTGGTTGCAGGCTTATTTAGCAGCATCATAGAACATTTCGAATTCGGCCCCATCGATGATAATATAACTGTCCCAGTATCCTCCTTTTTAATCCTAATGATCTTCTACACATTGATACCGGAAGCGTTCTCCATATTGAATGTTTATTAGCCTCAAGACAATAGTAAGACTTTATGAAGACTCATGAAGAAGAATATGAAGAAGCCGGTCGGAAAATCAGTTGTGTGACGGTTTCTAAAAGCGAGAGGAGAGGACTAGTTCTAAATATGTTTAAGATAAAAGGATATGATGAAGATATTCCTGGTTTAATTGCTTATAATGAAGAAGGACCGTCCGGTAAACTGTTAATATTTCTTCATGGGCTTGGAGGCAGGAAGGAGGATGCTCTAGAATTAGAGGTTTTTCTGAAGAGGTTCGGTTTCTCCATAATGGCGGTTGATGCTAGGGGGCACGGCGAGAGAAATGTGGATATTATGATGCTTAAACCAGAACGGATAATGGAGTATTTGAATAAAACTGTAGTTGACAACAGGCTTGCAATAGATGTTGCTTTTAGAAACAGGTGGGTTGAAGAAGGTAAGCTTATACTTGCAGGGGCGAGTATGGGAGGAATACTTGGTGGCGTGGTTGCTGGAGTGGATAAAAGGATTTCGGGTGTTGCATTATACGTTCCTGGCGGAGACCTTGCAGAAATCATTTCAAACAGTAGCGAGCCTACACTGGTTGAAATTAGGCATAAGATACCTTCTTTCGCATTATTATTGGCCAAGTCTATGCTTGCACCAGTAGATCCGATAAACTATATTGATAAAATATCTCCAAGGCCCCTGTTAATCCAGTTAGGCAAGCATGATGATGTTGTTCCTTTCAAAAACGGTATGAAACTCTTTGAGAAAGCTAAGGAGCCTAAGCAGCTTATCGTGTATGACTCTGGACATGCTTTGCCCTTCGACAAGGCGATTGATGAGACAATCAATTGGTTAAAGAAAAATTTCCCACCGCTAATGATTTAAAGAACGTAATTAGCAAAATATTAGAACTCACGATATCAATGCTTGATATTCACACTATAAATTTAGGAACATTATTACATCATCCATATAACGGTTATTAAAATAGATTCCCTCCGGGATTTTCCCAACTTCCTTAAATCCTGCTTTTTCATAAACACTCATAGCCCTTAGATTAGTAGAAGCAACATGCAGAACCAGAACCTTTAACCCGATTCTCCGAGATTCTTCAATGATAACCCTTATCATCTCTGTCCCTATGCCCATGTCACGATAACCTTGGCGAATAGCTATTCCCAGCATACCGACATGACTTCTCCCTAATCTCTCTCTGCGAACCGTTGAATTCCCAGCGATCTTCCCATCAACTTCAGCAATCACATCCACTGCATTACCTTTTTCCATTTCTGCAAGAGTCTTACTGAGCCAATCAGCCTCTTCATCTCTCGTCATCTTTCTAACGAAGACGAAATCAAGCCTCTCTTCAGCTAATGAATTAATGTATTCGAGTAATTCATCTAAATCTTCCCACCTAGGGGTTCTTAGGATAACCTTCCTGCCGTCTTTAATAGTGAAGCTCTTTATAACCTTGCCAGCACTCATGGCTCTCCCAGATATTCCAGCGCATATAAATTTTTTCAGATAGTGTAAATAACTATCTTTTTTTCCTATTAGCCATCTCCCATAGCGATATTATTACTGAAACTAAAATCAATGTTGCACCGACTGATTCGGAGAATCCAAGTCTTTCACCCCGTATTAAGAAGGAGAATAATGCCGCAGAAACCGGTTCAAGCGCGTAGATTAGAACAGCTTGAGAAGCAGAAGTATATTTTTGCCCCAATATTTGTAATACCCCTACAAGTATGGAGCATACGGCTGCAAGATAAAGAAGTGTCGGGAGAACTTCGACTAAACTTTCAGAGCCTGATGAAACAGGAGTCAAGGCAAAACCCGTTATAGCGGTCACAGCATATTGGAAGAAGACTAAATCCAGTGAGAAATATTTTTTTGAAAATCTGTCAACCGCTAAGACTTGGAGGGCCCAAAATAAAGCACCTGCTAAAACCATCAGGTCACCAATTCTTGACTCGTAGGATCCACCTGACATCAAATACATCCCGATTACTGACAGGATTAACGCTAGCGTAAACTTATGATTATAGCTAAACTTTCGCCGTAAAACATCGATGGCGTAAACTATAGGGATATAGAGGCTTGTGATGAAGCCTGAATTAGATGCAGAAGTATACCCTGTTCCAAGTCCTTGAAGAAAAATTCCTCCGGAATAGAGTAGACCTAAGATTACCCCCGGTTTAACAGCCTCCCGTAACCTTGCCTTATTTCTTAAAAGAATGTAAAAAAGATAGGGTATTAGAAGCATGACTGATAGTGAAAATCTGAAAGCAACGTATTCTCCTGCACTAATTTTTGAAACAACTATTTTGATTAGTGGAAAAGAGGTACCCCAGAGAAGCGAAACTAGAACTAGTAGAAAAGAGCCTAAGACCGTCGCGTGAATTCTTCGCATATGCATGGAGTCAATCGGATGCTTAAGAATTCTTCTATACTGTATTACTAGCTTGCCTGCTAGTGAACCTATGCAAGTGGGATTCTCGTGGGTTCTGAGTTAGATCTTTATCGGGAGAGCATTTCCATCGCCACCCTTAGAGGAGGCCATTGAGCAAGCTGCCCAGGTTTAACAGCTCCCCAAGTGGTGCACAGGTAACCAAGCATATGCTGATTATCTCTATACTTTTGCGAGAAAGCTATGAATGCTTTAGTTGCTTCAACATCCTTCCAGCCGCTCGGCAGGACACGGAAACCGTTCTCAAGGAAAAACGGGATTGAAGGATAGTCGTCGCGCAAAGTATAGTGCCAGTCGCATATCACTATATCTCTCGGGATCATGTCGATTGCTGTATGAGTCTGGTTCTCAGAGGATTCCCACATCCCATAACCTGTTGTCTTACTATCGAGCAAACGGTCACCCCACATCAGCATCTCCACCCCGCGTTCTTTCAAATGCTCATGATAATCGTTAACAGCCTTCGCAAAGAGTTTGCTCGGATTATGATTTCTGCAGCGTGGGCAATACTCTGAGGCGATGAGGAAGACTTCATCCATCCCTACATGCAACGCGTCTGATTCAAACGCGTCTATAAGCTCGTCGAACAGACTGAAAACAATCTTATTAATCTCTGGGTGTTGAGGACACCAACTTCGACAATATATTCCTTCGTTATTCGGAAATTGCCCAAGGGTTTCATCGAACTCAGGATACTTAACTAGGAGGGGGAAAGTAGTATTACTCCAAGACTGGTGTCCTAGACACTGGAACTGCGGAATCAAGCAGACGCCGTGTGCACGACACTCCTCCACTAGAGCACGTGCATGATCAAGCGTTATAGGGTCTGGACCACGAAGCTCAGGATGCGAGGAATAAGCATAATTGTAATCCACCTCTATTATGAGAATGTTTACACCCAAGTTTACTAGTTTAGGAATCTCTTCCATTAGAGAGACAATATCATTATTGCTACTGGGTAATAAGTGGATACCACGCCACAGTTCATGCTCATTAGGCATTTATTACGTGCAACCCTGTTTTTCTTAAAAAGGTTTCGTTGATTATGAACCTAACCACTTACTGTTATTGTTAACTCACTGAACATTTCTCTTTTAGCCTTGCATATGGGGCAAACATATGGTGGTTCTTCACGGAAGCAAACATAGCCGCATTGCTTGCAATACCACATTTTCAACCTTGCTTCAGGAGGTTTTTTTGAACCCATAGTAGCCTTACTTTCTTCAACCGTTTTTCCACCAGTGGCAACGACCTCCCTTGAATATGTTTTGGCCAGCTTATCTGGAGATCTGCGTTCAGGTATTGGTTTTACAGGTAGTTTCTTTTCGGCAACATCCTTTCTCACGTAGAGTGCACAATAGCAGTAACCATATTCTTCGCAATCAGGATCCCTGTAGTCGCATGGACATATAATGTCTCGGTCGAGTTCGAAAACTCCGGTTGCACGCCTACATGGACATGAGGGATATCCGTAGCGCTCCTCATTCTCCCTTAATCCTTCAAGGAGGCTTGTCAGAAACTCCTCATCAGGATTCAAACAGTAGCCGTGTGTTCTCGCATCGTTTTCAGCCCTTTGCCTTACTTGCTCAAGCGTTACCAATCTCTAATGCCTCCTGAATCTCATCCTCGCTAAAACCAGTTATCAGTTTAGAACCATCTATTATTAATGTTGGAAAAGCTATCCTTCCGCCTCTTTCCAAAATATCTTTGCATATTTGCTCATACTCCTCGTTACTACATAGGTCTACGTCAATATATTCGTATTCAACACTCTTATCCGCTAGAAACTTCTTCGTCTTTCTACACCAGCCGCAGGTGCTTAACGCGTACAGCAAAACCCTGTGTTTATTGTTTTTACCCTCAACCTTAACAGTTTTCATCCTGTTAAAGCTTTCCTCTTAGATGATTATATAACTGTTTTCCGCATAATATTCGGGTTAAACGGAAGCCCTTAGAATAAATGGTTGCAGACTAGCGAAGCCTTATCGCCCACTCTACTAACTATGAGTTTAGGAAGCTTTAACTCCTGCATCCTTTTAACAACAGAATCTGTGTGCTCTCTAAAAGTGTTAATAAAAACAGAGGGGCCTGTATCAATGGAGTACCATGCAGGTATACCCTCGGAGCGCATTTTCATCACTTCTTTTATTATTCTAATCGTCTCCGGTTCCCACAGTACTATTCTTGACTTACCCGTCATTGTGATCGCGTGAAGATTCAAAGTATCTTCTTCAGCAAGTCTTCCAATATTATACACATCGTTTTCAACTATAGCTCTTTTCATGGATTCAACCATGCTTGAAACACTTTTTAACCTAGATTCGAAGAGTGGTGAACTAAGGACCTCGAAATGTGCTTCATCAGTCTTAAAACTAGATTGAATCGGGATTATCACCATAGTTAAATCCACATCTTCAGGCTCAGCAATCTGCTCAGCATACGACCTTCCGTTTTTATCGGCGTACCATATTGCAAAGCCGCCTACAAGGCTCCTCGTAGCGGAGCCTGCACCCAGTCTTACTACTTCACAGAGAGAAACATCGTCTAAATCTAGTTTTAAAGCAGCGCTAGCAGCCAATCCGAGGGCAGCGAAGCCTGATGCAGAAAAGCCTAGGCCTTTTCCCTCGGTTAGACTATTTTCTGAAACGATTTTAAAGAATCCAGAGTAATCAGCCATTTTCCGGAGTTTTTGGAGAACGGTTTCAACTCTTCCCTTAGCATTTCCAGTAATCTTCTCCCCGTTAACTATTACCAAGTCTTCTTTCAGTTCGTCACCAGTCTCAACAGTCGTAACTGTGGAAAGAGCATCAGCACATACTGATATACTGTCATGAAAAGGTATTCTTAAAACAGGATCCTTTAAACCATGATACTTTATTAAACCTTGAATCGGATGGGCTTTCGCAGTCGCCTTCATCACACATCCTGTTAAACTATCGGAATATAAACTTCCCTTGAAAAAACTTAACACAGCCTACATTAGGCTGAGAATCGTTAAGGATAAATAAGTCTTAAAAACATGTTAAAGCATGCTGCCTAACCCTCAAATTATCGGTATTGGGGAGGCTCTGATAGATTTCATAGGAGTTGAAAATGCTTCCTTTGACGAGACTACGACCTTCAAAAAGTGTTTTGGAGGAGCCCCGATGAATACTATGGTAGGGATTGCGAGGCTAGGTGTTGAAGCAGGAGCAATAGCAGCAGTTGGTGACGACTCGTTTGGAAGATTTATACTTGAGGAATTTAAAAAGAATAATGTTGACACATCACGTGTCAAGATTAAGAAGGGAGTTAGGACAACACTCGCGTTCATCGTAAACGATCCTGTTAAAGGCTGGATATGCATCTTCTACCGAAGTCCTTGGTTGAAACATACTTCAGACAGCTTGTTATCACCAAAAGACATCGATTACGATTATATATCTAAAGCGAGAATCCTGCATGTATCAGGTTTCGCGCTTTCTCAAAACCCTGAGAGGCAAGCATTATTCAAGGCAGTTAGGTATGCGAAGAAGTCTGGAGTTGACGTTTCTTTCGACCCTACTCTAAGACTAGATGTTTGGCGTTCGAAAAACATTCTTAGGAAAACATATGCTCAAATGCTTAGATTAGCAGACATCGCAACCTTCTCGAAGGAGGAGGCGGAATTTGTTTTCGGAACAAGTAATCCTAGAGAAGCCGCTGAAAAAGCTTTAAAGTATGGGATTAGGATAGTAGGTGTTAAACTCGGTTCACAAGGCTCATTTTTAAAAGTTAGGGGTGGGCCTGAGGTTTCAGCACCAGCCTTTAAGGTTAATGTTGTAGATGCGACTGGGGCAGGTGATGGTTGGAATGCTGGACTATTGGTAGGCTTATGCAGAGGGTTAGAGATTGAAAACTGTATTAAAGTTGCGAATGCAGTTGGAGCCCTAGTCGTTACAAAACCAGGTGCTATAACAGCCCTCCCCTACAGGGATGAATTAAATAGGTTCCTTTATGAAAACAATGTTGATATAAGCCTTTAGAATTAAGCAGCCCAGCCGATCTTCCCTAGTTTAATAACTTACTGATAGCCTCTTTTCTTCGCATCCTCAAGTATAGCCTCAGTCGCAGTAGTCCCTATTCTTGTTACTCCAAGCTCCTTAAACCTAAGCAGATCATCCAACGTATGAATCCGGCCTGCCGCCTTTATCTGGATCTCTGGAATGCATTCCCTACGCATCAGAGCAACATCGCTTTCAACAGCACCCCTATAAATGTATTTTCCGTCAGGCTGTTTTACGAACCCGTATCCAGTCGATGTTTTAACGAATGCTACACGATGCTGGTTACATATATGACACAGCTTTATCTTGAAATCATCCGTAAGATAATCGTTCTCAAAAATTACTTTAACAATGGCACTCCTTTCCCTAGCAGCATCGTTAATCATCTTCACCTCTCTCGAAACATAGTTCCAGTCTCCGCTTAAAACCTTCCCAACATTCACCACAAAATCGATTTCTGTAGCACCTTCGTCGCAAGCCTTCTCTGTCTCCTTCAGCTTCACTTCAGTCATACTGCTACCGTGTGGGAAACCAACTACAGTGCATACGGCGACGCTGGTTCCAGAAAGCATTTCCTTTGCAAGCTTAACAGCATATGGTTTAATGCATACTGCTGCAACACTATACTTCTTAGCCAGTAAGCATCCGGCCTTAAGAGCATCATCCGTGAGAGTGGGGTGGAGAAGCGAGTGGTCAATCATTTTCGAAATAGAGGCGAGCCTCCTATCCATTTTTTACACCCATAAAATAATTCTAGGGGGCTTATTAGCTTTTACTCGGCTTAATTTAAACATCCGATGCACCTTATCAACACTCTAATTCCAACCTACCTTGGGCTCCAGTCTTTCATTGTTTTTACAATTCTCGTAAAAAGATTCCTCACCCATTATCATTTTAGCTTGCTCAACTAATTAAATCTTGAAAAACTCGTAAGAGCTTGTCTAGATTTGGAGGTTAACTTATTTTAATGATATGAAAACCATTACTTACATTATGTGATTGCAAACTGGGAATGTAGCTTGCAAGTATGTGGTGCGAGCCTACTTTAAACGCAGAGGCAATTTGCAATTAAACTGGAGGTGAAAATTAAGATGATGTTAAGGAAAGGAAGGAAGATAAAGAAAATAAATTGGTAAGAACTTGCAAGAGACCTAAGGGTAGATAAGTTCCCTACACAACAGCACATTATAAAGTGGTGTTATAGGTGATAGGCACATCATTACATCTATTATTTTTTAACTATGTTTTATAAAAAAAGCAGAGTGGGCTATAGCGAATCGGTCATAGTTTTTGAAAGGATTGTTAAGTAATCTTTTCGTTTTTTCGTAATACTATTCCTTTTGTTTTTCTTCTTCATCATGTTTCTTTCCCATTTCTTCCAAACGTCTCCTTGCTGCACTGCTGTTTATGGAGGCTAGTGCCCCCACACCACCCATACCAATACTTTTAATCGTGTCTACCGGTAGTGCTAATATTATAGTGTTTGCTGCCTCTTTACTAGCCTCGCTGACACTTTGTAGTACTCTTAACTGCATTGCATTAGGATCTGACATGTTTAGAGCAGCTTGCCTTAATGCTTGTGACGCTTCTAGTTCTGCATTAGCCTTTATCTTTATGGCTCTTGCTTCCCTTTCCGCTTCAGCCTGAATAGCAAATGCCCGTTTCATATTTTCTGGCAGCTCTATGTTCTGTAGCTCTATGCCGGCTATATCTATTCCCCAGTCTCTAACGACACCATCTATAGTCTCTTTAATCTTTGCCCCTACTGCAGCCGTGTTTGTTAAAAGATTATCCAAGGTTTCTTGACCTATGATATCTCTTAATGTAGCTTGAGAAACCCTGATAACCGAGTCATAGTATCTTTGTACATTTAGGAGCGCGTTCTTTATATTCTCGATCTTCATTAAGCCTATTGCATTCACAACAACCGATATATTATCTCTGGTTAAAACCTCTTGCGTCGGGATATTGTATGATCTAATCCTAATATCTTCTTTAATGGCTCTTTCAATAAAAGGTGTAATAAAGTAAAGCCCGGGCCCAGCCATACGCCGGTAACTGCCAAATCTTAAAATTATTGATCGTTCCCATTGATTGTTTATTTTTACAGTGGTAGCAATAAGTACCAAAGATATTGCTAAACCAAAGAAGACCAAGGCAATACCGTATCCAATGTTTTCTGGATGGACTACTATACCCCTTGAAATTGAAGACATAATTAATGTGGCTGCAAAGTATATTAACAAAACAAAGATTATCAGAGCAATTATAACGAAAATTGGTGATCCTCTTTCCTCCTTTATCTCTTCTTTACTCATATTTTCATCATCTTTTATTTACTTGAGCACATATTTATAGTTATCGGATTTAATTTAGTCAAATAGACCAAGGTATATTCGGCTTTTTAGAAATATTACTTAACGTAGCATATGGGGATGATGCTTCTAAGACAGTATTATATAATGAGCCCAATCGCTTCAAATTTAATGGAGTCTTAAGCTATCTCGAATTAACCTTGTGACCCAGACAAATTAGAAAGATTATAAAAGCTATTCACTGCTATCTGCCCCGTTAGTTCTTTACTCCAAGTTTAGCCACCTCCAATATGAAGCTTATAATAGAGTGAGAAACCTGCAGCAAGGCTTAGCCGTTAAACCTGCTTAACCCGTTGCGCGATGCATATGGAACTAGGCCGGTTAAAAGACCATTAAACCCTAGACTAGCCAATAGCGTAAGAATTACTGGAATACCTGTGGAGAGAAGATAGGCGAATATCATTATGAAATAGATGAAACCGCTTATCGTCCCCAGCAGCCAAAGCCAACAGCTACGAACATGCCCTCAGCCCCCCAATCTTCTATGATTAACCCTCTTAGCAAAGTGGATTGGAAATAGTCATTTTGAAAAAGCAGCCAATTAGCTCAAAAAGTCAATCGGTAGGGAGTAATAAATATGTGACCAAAAATAGCGATGAGAGATTGATACAAAAAATAGCATCAAGTCTCTATTGCTTAAGTATTGAAAATGTCTATAGTCTGGAAATATAGGCAGCACCCAAAAGGATAACAGAATCCCATCCTTACCCCACCGCTTAACCATTTCCCTGCCGATTAATGCCACACTACAATACAAGCCAGTTAATGAGGGAGAATGGGTTAAGAAAGAGTAAAAGAGGTATAGATCCTGAAAGTAGTTCCCCAATGAGTGAAAGATAAGAAGAAAAGGGAGAGAATAGGAAGATCCGGAAATTCGTATTGTGCTCAATAGATATTAATACCTTAAGTTTAACACGCAATCGGAAGCCTAACGTGCTCACTAATACGAATAGCAAAGTACTGCGAAATGCTTATTAGTTTAAAAAGACTTTCTTGCTGCAGAATGAAGATAAGTACGGATGCTCTTAAAAAACTAGAAACAGAATATTCAGGATACCTTGAGGGGGAGGTGGTGAACAGATTTTTTGAAGATTTCGAGATTAAATTTGCGGCTGGACACTGGTCAGCAGGAGACTTCCTTGACAGGTTTGCTACGAAAGGCTATAACAGTGACAAACCAAGCTTCAAGAGCGATATCATATCCCAGCTCGAGAGAATTAAGCAGGCGGGTGTTAAGGGAGTAGAATTCCATGATTCTCTTTTCATAGATTCAAGCTACAGAAAGGTGCAAAATATAGTAGATGAAGTTAAGGATAAGTTGAAGAAACTTAATTTAATTCCTACGAACATGAATATAAATCTTTGGACAGATCCCAAGTGGAAACTAGGAGGTATAACAAACCCGTCTAGGAAAACTAGAGAGGATGCTCTTCAAATGGCGCTTCAGGCTGTGGAGACAGCTAGGGAGCTTGGTTGCAGCAGTGTCGCCTTATGGCCGGGTTCTGATGGCTGGGATTATAATTTTGAGGTCAACTACGGTAAGCA
Organism: Thermoproteota archaeon; assembly: GCA_038848185.1. GTDB lineage: Archaea > Thermoproteota > EX4484-205 > EX4484-205 > JAAOZP01 > JAAOZP01. Next base: position 25,948 of record JAWCNV010000002.1, read on the forward strand.
GTTGGAATTTTTCCTAGACGGTTGCGAAGCAATAAACAGGGAGGCTAAAAAGGCGGGTCTGGTTTTCGGAATTGAGGCTAAGCTTCACGAACCTAGGGAGGGAAACATGGTGATACCCACTACCCATCATGCAGCTTTAGTGGCTAAGACTGTTAACGAGAGGTGTGGAGGAACAAATATGGGTGTGTGCATAGATTATGGTCACGAACAGATGTATGCTGTTGAACCAGCTGCCACGGTATACGCCTTGAAAAAATTTAGAGTACCATTAGTTAATTTCCATATAAATACGGCAAAGCTCCACAGTAATGATGAAGACAGGGTTGCTGGAACTGGAGATGTTTGGAGGATGGTCGACTTCATATATTCAGCGATCGATACAGCTTATGAAGGCTGGTTCGGGGAAGACCAATTTACCTACCGTATGGATCCTGTGAAGGCGATGTACCTATCTAAAGAGATTTTCGCAAACCTAGCTAAGAAGGCTCTGCTAATATACATCAAGAAGGATGAACTTGAACGAGTAAGGGAGACGGGAGACCAAGCGGAAGTGATAAACTTCGTGAAAAAGATAGTTCTCAGAGGATAGTACAGAGGTGTTTAAATTGGGTAACCTTCTCCTCGGTACCGATATAGGTACTTCAGCAACTAAAACAGTGCTTGTCGACACAGAAGGTAAGGAGCTTTCTAACGCGACTGCCGAGTATGGTGTACTGACTCCTAAAACAGGCTGGGCTGAGCAGTGGCCTGATGTATGGTTCCAAGCTTTATGCGAAACCATAAAGGGAGTGATAAACAAAGCAGGCATTGATCCACGTGACATAGCCGGTTACTGCGTGAGCAGCCTCTATGGTGGGTCAGGCATCCCCTGTGATAAGGAGATGAACCCCTTAAGACCATGCCTAATATGGGCTGACAGAAGAGCTACGGAGGAGTGTAAATGGGTCAGGGAGAAAATAGGTGAGGACACTGTCTTCAAGGAGACTTGCAACACTATAGACCCTTATTATGGATACACCAAGATGCTATGGATAAAGAGGAATGAGCCTCATGTCTGGAGTAAGATACACCAGTTTGTTACGCCTAACGCGTACTGCATATACAAGCTTACTGGAGAACTGTCAGTAGACTATTCTTCAATAGGCAACTATGGGGGAATATTCAACCCTAAGGAGAAAAAGTTTGCTGAAAGCCTCATGTCTGAACTGGGGATACCGAGAAGCTTCTTCCCGGAGAAAATAAGCATGTCTAAGGATGCGGTTGGTGAAGTAACCTCACGTGGCGCTGAACTAAGCGGCTTGGCTAAAGGCACTCCGGTTTGCGCAGGAGGTATTGACGCACCGATGTCAGCTCTGGGGGTTGGGGCGCTTGAAGACGGAGAGCTTGCCATGATGCTAGGTACTTCAACCTGCAATGGTTTTATTCAGGATGAACCGAGGTTTTCCCGTAAACTGATAAATTATTCTCACGTCGCCTATGATGATCATAAATATTATTCGTTCGCAGGGATTATAACTGCAGGCTACTGCGTAAGATGGTTTAGAGATAATTTCGGGAGTGTTGAAAACAATCTGGGTAGAGAATTAGGATTAAGTGCCTACAGCATTTTCGACCTTGAAGCTGAGAAGACTCCGCCAGGTTCAAATGGATTAATATTTCTGCCACACATGATGGTTGGCGAAAGAGCTCCTTGGTGGAACGAGTACGTTAGAGGAGTGTTTTTCGGCTTAACCCTCAGCCATACTAAGGCTCACATATTCAGGTCTATCCTAGAGGGCATAGCCTACGCCATAAGATACTGTATTGAAACTGCTCAGGAGGCAGGGATACCTCTTAAAAAAGCCATACTAGTTAACGGTGGAGCCAAGTCGAGGCTTTGGAGAAGGATAATAACAGACGTGTTAAACCGGGAAGTAGAGTATTTGGCTGCCAGTATAGGGGCGCCTTACGGTGATGCTCTGCTCGCTGGAGTTGGAACCAAGACTCTTAAAGGATATGAGAGCATAAGAGAATGGTTGTCAAGCAGTGAGATAATTAAGCCAGCTCCTGAAGCTGTATCGAAATATGAGCAGCTATACAGAATTTACAGGAAGCTTTACCAAGGTCTTGAAGGCGAATTCAGAGAGTTGAAGACTGTGGAGACTTAATAATTCTTAATTCTAGAATCACCAGCTTTTAGCTAGGTTCTTTCTATAAGCTTCTGCTTGAAGCTTCCGGATAGCATCAGCCTGTTCAGCCGACAGCGAATCAGGTTTTCCACCAGATCTCCGTAGAGCAGCTAAAATCGAGGAGAAGACAATTATTTTCGCGCTTTCCTCCATTATCTCTAGCCTGTAGTATGCTTCCCTGAGCGAGGAACCAAGCGTTATCACGCCATGGTTTTTCAAAAGTATACAGTTATGCGTCTTCGAAGCCTCACCGACTGCTTCAGCCAACTCTTCTGAACCAGGCATATAGAATGGCAGAGTAGCAACCTTCTCTAGAAAGACCGCGTGGTCAGGATATAAAGGAGTATTTATCTCAAGATCCACTGAGCTCAAAGAGATACAGAACGGTGGATGAGCATGAACCACAGCATTCACATCATCCCTAGCCAAATGACATTTTGCAAGGACCCCGGTCTCCATGGAAGGTTTCGAAACTCCTTTCACCACTTGAAGCGTTTTCAATTCGACCCCTATGAAGTCGTCAGGCTTTAATTCGCCAAGGTTGAAGCCGCTTGGCTTAACAAATATGATGCTGCTATGATCCAATCTAGCACTTAAGGTGCCACCTGGACCCGTGGCTAACCTAGCATTATATATAGCGTGTGCATATTCGGCGAGTGATTTTCTCAGATCCTCCTCAGACAAATTGGTTTTAGGCCGCATACTCTGGAACAATATAGTATGATTCAAGATAAAAACATTTTTGGCCTTAAGCCTGAGAACCCTCCTTTTTAACAAGCTCAACAAATCTAGTGTAAAAATCATTAATACCAGTTTCAAAGCTTGGCTCAAACTCCTCCAACTCAAAGGATCTTTCAACTATTGATCTAACTTCCTTATGCGTTTTTACGAAGCCAATTGCAACAGCCTGCATCAGAACGTTTCCAATAGATGTTGCTTCAGCAGGACCAGCAACCACTTTCAACCCAGTAATGTCGGCTGCCAATTGATTTAACAGACGATTTCTTGACCCTCCTCCAACCACATTGATCTGGCTTATTCTTAAGCCAGTTAAGTCCTCCAGCCTTTCGATCACAAACCTGTATTTGAAAGCTAAGCTCTCAAGAATTACCCTAGTAAGTTCACCTTCATTCTTAGGCTTATCCTGCTTAGTCTCTTCTAAATAATGCATTATCTCCTCAACCATGTTAAACGGTGCAATAAATCTCGGATCATCAGGATTTATCATCGCAACGAAAGGCCTCGACCTTCTTGCAAGCTCCATAAGCTCCTCGTAAGAAAAACCCATGCCTTGAGAAGCCCATATTCTCCTGCATTCCTGAAGCAACCACATGCCTTGAACGTTTTGTAGCAGCCTGAATTTCCCGAAAACACCTCCCTCATTAGTAAAATTGTATTCTAAGGATTTCCTATTTATCACGGGGTTATCGGTCTCAACACCGATTAAAGACCATGTTCCAGAACTTATGTAGACTGAAGACTTATCTCTTAATGGGGCAGCAGCAACAGCGGAGGCAGTATCATGACATGCTGGAGCCACTGTAGAAATACCCTTGTCAATTTTCAACTCGTTAGATAAGCTATGCGACACTTCTCCAAGTAGAGTTCCCGGCTTAACGATCTCAGGCAGGAAATGTGTTGGAATACCTAGCTCCTCGAGTAGCTCATAGTCCCAATCTTTCTTGGCAGGGTTATAAAACTGGGTTGTAGTAGCATCCGTAAACTCTGAAACCTTTGAACTGCAAAGCCAGTAGTTGAAAAGATCAGGCATCATAAGAAACTTGCTTGCGTAATGTAGAATTGGAGATTTGCTTAAAATCATAGAGTATATTTGGTAAAGAGTGTTAAATCTAAGAAATTGGATGCCAGTTCTATAATAAACTTCTTCCCGCGGTATTTTTTTAAATATCTCCTCCATGACGCCGTTCGTCCTAACATCCCTGTAATGATGAGGGTTTCCAAGCAATTCGCCGTTCTTATCTATTAAAGCGAAATCAACACCCCAAGTGTCAACACCCATAGACGTTAAAGATGTTTTAGAAACTGCTTTTGCTTTTGAAATAGCAGTCTTCATCTCACTCCATATTCTTAACGCATCCCAATAGAGATTACTATTGATTCTTACAGGAATGTTAGAAAACCTGTAAACCTCCTCTATTCTCAACTTTTCATCATTAAGGATTCCTAGCATTGCCCTTCCACTTTCAGCGCCTAAGTCAAAGGCGATGAATATGCAGCAAGCCACGAATCATATTTTAGCTCAGCGTTTATAAGGTTTATTAGATTAATGAATCATGTTTACTTTTTCCGAGTCTACGGTATTCAATGCGGTTTAAGAGAAAATCCTTTTAATCGGGTTAGTATTTCATGTGACTATTCTTGTCAATTAAGAGGATGGTCGCGCTATCTCAAGTCTTGCAAATCTACGCAGCTGATTAACTTTAAATATTAAGTATGCGTGTGTTAAAAACATGTTCCCATCGTTAAATCTTGAAGCCATCGGAATACAAGAGAAAAGCCTTGAGCGAAAAGCCGAATTAGCATCTTTAGGCGGTTTCCATGGAATACATTTAAGCCTCATGGAAATTAGGGATAATGGCGTTGAAAAACTGGTTTCAACCCTTAAAAAGTATCAATTAAAGATTTCAGGAAGTTTCCTACCTTTTGAGTTAGGTTTGAATGAAAAGGATTTTTCCCGAAAACTTAATGATTTAAGAGATCTATTAAGAATTGCCAGTGAAGCAGGTTGCACAAGGATCTCGACTTGGATACCTCCTTTCTCTGACACTTTACCCTATAGGAAGAGTTTTGAATTATATTCCAGTAGAATAAGAACTGTCTGCAAAGTACTCGCTGAATACGACTGTAGACTCGGGCTAGAGTTTATAGGAACTCTAACAGTACGTAAAGGCCATAGATTCACCTTCGTCCATACGTTGGGGGAGACTCTTAAGCTGTGCGACTCTGTTGACGAGGATAATGTTGGAATATTGCTTGACTCATGGCACTGGTATACTTCACACGGAACTTTCGGCGACATAGAGTCTCTTGAAAAAGACGAGATAGTAGATGTACACGTAAATGATGCTCCGGCGGGAGTAAGTGTGGAGGAGCAAATGGACAATAGGAGGAGACTTCCAGGTGAAACAGGAGTGATAGATTGTAAAGGCTTTCTTACGGCCTTAAGTAAAATCAGGTATGAGGGACCGGTTATGGTTGAACCTTTTTATGATAGACTTAAAGAAATGAAGCCGAGGGATGTGCTATCGCTTGTTTCATCCTCATTAAGAGCAGTATGGCCTTAAGTAGCGGCCAGTAAACAGCGACTGGGTTTATCATTCCATTGCATTATTTTTTTAGACTAAAATTTTAACCCATTTAAAAAAATAAACATTACTATGTCAATATTTCTTGATTAGCGAGGCTTAAGAATAACAGTTTTTTCTAAAAATGCCTTGCAACAAATCTGGTTAAAGTATTAATGTATAATAGCGACATCTTGTCACATTTATGTATATTCCAAAAAAGATTTGAGAAAATGCCTGTTTTAAGCCTTTTTATTGGAAAAATTGATTTTCAAATTGTTACTGAAATATTTTGAAAACAAAAGTTTATATATAGGAAATTGGAGCCCATTATCACAGACACCATATGGAAGTATTAATATCCGAGGGTAAACAAGTTAAAGAAAAATTGATTAGTGCCCTTAAGGCCGAGTTAGAAGATATTAGGAAGAAGAAGGAACGGGCAGTAGGACCGGATGCATACAATTTTTACTGGGAGAAGGAGAAAAAGCTGGAGGACATGATACGAAGCGTATCAGCACTACCAAATGCTTAGCAATTTTTAACAAAAGTTTGACTCTACAGAGATTTTCCATAATTATTGGATATTCTGGAGGATAGGGAAGTCGTTTTGTTTTTACATCTTCATGTTAAAAATAACAAAGTATACTTAACAGCCTTATTGTAAAAACAAGTTTCCTTATGTTTGGGAGATTCCTTTAAAAGAATGAAAATGGTTGAGTTACTAGAAAATGAGCGAAAGGGAATCATCGGTTAAATGGTTTAGGGAGGCGAGGCTAGGAATATTTGTTCACTGGGGGATTTACTCTGTCCTAGGAAGAGGGGAATGGGTTATGCATAACGAGAAGATAAGCATCCAAGAGTATGAGAAGCTTATAGGCCAGTTTAATCCTAGGCTGTTTGATGCTAAGGAATGGATCAAAGTCTTTAAAGAGGCAGGCGCAAAATATGTGACTTTCACAACCAAGCATCACGACGGCTTCTGCATGTATGATTCTCAGCTTACCGATTATAAAATTACAAGAACACCTTTCCGCAGAGATATTTTAAGTGAACTCGTGGAGGTAGCAAGAGATGCTGGGCTTAAAATGTTCTTCTATTATTCTCTGCTTGATTGGCACCACCCAGACTATTACCCGCTTGGCTTAACCGGTCAATATTCGGGTAGGGATCCAAGTGGGAACTGGAAGAACTATCTGAACTACTATATTGGACAGGTTAGGGAACTCTGTAAGAATTACGGGGAGGTTGGGGGATTCTGGTTCGACGGGTGGTGGGATAAGCCTGACGCCGATTGGCGTTTACCAGAGCTTTATGAAACAATACATTCGCTTCAACCCTCAGCTCTAATAGGCAATAACCACCATGTAGATCCTTTCCCTGGTGAGGATTTCCAAATGTTTGAGCAAGATATCCCTGGTGAGAACACTGCAGGGTGTAACAAAGCCAAGATTTCAAACCTTCCGCTAGAGACCTGTATCACTATTAACAATAGTTGGGGCTATAACAAGGATGATAATAACTATAAGTCGAGCATACAGCTGATAGAGATTTTGAAAAAGGTTAATGGGCTTGGGGCAAACCTACTCTTGAACGTTGGCCCTTTACCAAGTGGTGAACTTGACATGGAGCAGGTTAAACGGCTAAGGGAGATAGGAGCCTGGGTTAAGACGAACTATAGATTGTGAAACGCTGGTTGAACGGGATTAAACTATTTTTAGCATTAGTCGGTGTTTAAAAATGCGTAGGTCATGGGCATTATCTTATTCAATAATTCTTTCAGCAGTTTTTTCACTCTCATTATTATATTCCACTCTTGAATTACCAAGTATATTGAACAGGTTCATGTTAGAGTTTTTCCCGGATTATGGTTTTGCATGGGAAGAGGCAGAGCAGTTCATAAACGCTGTACGACCATTAAGCTATTTTTGCCTAGCCGCCACAATGACTTTGATAATGCTTGGTTTTACTTTGAATAAAAGCAAGTTGAGCTTCCTCGGCTCGCTTACACTCTTCCTACCCACATTCAGTTACTTTGCTTTCACAATGTTCTTTCTAGCTGGCATAGGAATACTGAGGATCATATGGCTCCCATTTATAGAGCTTTTTCCAGGGGCCTCGTTCTACGAGAAAACATATGCAGCAAGCAGCTTCCTAGAGCTGGGGGACATCGTCTATCTCCCCTATGACGCTGTAAGATTTCTTTTCACTACTACCATTAACGAATTTGCCTATTCCAATGGCTTAGACAAAATACTTTTTCAAGCAATCATATCTGTAGGTGCCACCTTGTTTTTTGCGAGTTGCGCAACATGGTTTTACACTAGGTTTCAAGGATCAGGTTTTGCACACTTATTTATCTATAAGTATTCTAGACATCCACAGTATTTAAGCTTCCTAATATGGAGCTATGGCCTCCTTATATATGATAAATATGTTTTCACACCGCCTAGAGGAGGGTATTTTGCACCGCCCCCCCTCCTCTGGCTAATCTCAGCTTTCCTATTAATAGGAATCGCTCTCCAGGAAGAGAATTTTATGGTAAAAAAATATGGTAAAGAATACGACAATTATCGTTTTAAAACCCCTTTTATGCTACCCCTGCCAAAGTCTATAGGAGAAGTATTGAAATCACCATTAAAACTACTTTTTAATAAGAATTATCCTGAGAAAAAAAGGGAAATTTTGACTGTATTAACAATATATTTTCTAATAATTTTGGCAGCATCATTATTATACTAAAAATGTTTTTTATCTAAAAAATTACTAAAAACAATATTCCAACAGAATATAACGAAATTATTATATTCTTCATCAGCAAGGTTTAAATCCCTCGAGACGATTATCTTAATATATGCTTAGAAATGAAAAGCATATTCCCCTGTTTTTTCCAAAGATACTCTACAGTGAGGGGGAACACCATTGAGTTTGAGTGAAAAGGATGAAGAAATAATCGAGTCTCTGAAGAAGGAGCTTGAAACCATAAGGGAGAAAAGAGAGAGGGCAATAGGGCCCGAGGTTTACAACTATTACTGGGAAAAAGAGAAGAAACTGGAAGAGTTAATATCAGTGCTGATTAAGCATCGTCAAATAGCGGAGGAGACAGCAAAAGCTAAAAAACCGGTACCAAGAGTTAACGTAGAGGAGATAAGAAGACAGCTGTTTGAGGAAACGGGTAAAGACAAGAAACGAGGTAAAGGAGAAGCTGTAAAAAGCGTCTTAAAGGAAGAGTAATGCCAATCGTCCCGCTTTAATAAGTGATCCAATAGGAAGAGTTTTAAAGGAGAACTACGTTTCCCGATTAATGAGTAATGGGCAGGAGAGAGTGCGCAGTTTAAAGAATATCAGTAAAGAGTATAAGGAATTTTTCACTAAGATAATGGAGTCTAATGATAAGGAGCGGATTAGATTCATGTTGTTTTTCTACGATTGGATTAACGGTTTCACTGAAGAGGTGTTAGACGAGAATGAGAAGGCATTCATCTTTCGAACAGTATTTGCAATCGCTAAAAGACTATTGGATTCCAAGCTAGATGGCGATAGACTAGTTAAGATAGAGGAGATAGTTAACAGTTTAAGGTCTTTAAACGGGGATAAGGAGGCGTTGTTTATCGCGGAGTATTTGAAGTTGCAGCTTTTCGAAGACTGCGGGATTGATTCTGAAAACCCGGATTGGAGTCTAGTGGATAAATACCTTGATCATTGGGCAGAGGCTTCTAAAGGGGAGGAGGTTGCTATAACATACTATAGGCGAGACGATAAAGGTGAAATCGTAGTTGACAAGGAGAGGATTACGGAGGCAGGACCCCCCTTCTTCAAGCATTGTTCAGCAGAATGTGTTGAATGGTTTTACAGCATGGAGCTTAAACCAATAGATTATGATCAGAACTCCCTAATGGAGTTGGATAGAGTTATTGATACCTACTGGCCTAAAGAGCGTTTTAGAGATGTAGATATAGAGGACGAGGAGAACCCTTACAGCACAATACTGCTTAGACTAATGCTTATGACCGGCAGCTATTTAGGGGAGGTTCTGATAAGAAATCTCGGTGGCACATGGGATAGAGCGGAGGACTCAGGCTGGCATATCCGTTTGAAAGAGAGAAGAATAAACGTCTTTAACATAGCTAAAGAATCGTTTCAAAACTCGCCCAAGTTTTACGAGACATTTAGGCTTGCACAGGAAATTAAAAAATAGTTTCAAAGCTAAAATTATAATAGCCAAGTGGACATGGAGGCTTTACGTTTATTAAGCTGGCTTGAAAAATCAATTCTAGTAGCTTGAAAAAATGGATGTGTTTGAAGCAATTAGAACTAGAAGAAGCATAAGAAAATACTTGGATAAGCCTGTTGAGAAAGTTATTGAGGGTACTTGAAGCAGCTAGGCTTGCACCCTCTGCTGTAAATCGTCAACCATGGTATTTCATTATTGTGACCGACCAGAAGATTAAAGAGAAATTGAAATCAGCATATCCCAGAGACTGGTTTTCCTCTGCCCCTGTTATAATTGTTGCATGCACTTCTCCAAGAGAAGCATGGGTCAGGAAAGAAGGAGAAGAATATTGGAAGGTGGATATTGCCATAGCTATGCAAAATCTGGTTCTCATAGCCTGGGAGGAAACTCTTGGAACCTGTTGGATCGGTGCTTTCGATGAGCAGGAGGTTAAGAAAGCTCTTGGAATTCCGCAAGAAATACGTGTAGTTGCTATGACTCCACTTGGTTATCCGGCGGAGGAGAAAGAACCTGTTGTTGACCGTAAACCTTTAAGCGAAATAGTTCACTATGAGTATTGGTAGACTATATCAATTCAAATTCCGAATCAATATTTTTAAAGCTAAGTATAGTTTTTAATAAGGATTAACGAGCATTGAGACTTCTGCTTACTACGAACCCTGGTATTGAAGATATTGTCGAGAAAGAGGTTAAAGAAGTTTTAGAGGCTAGAGCCTCGAGGTTTCAAAACCTTCCTGGTAGGGTTAGCGTTGAAATCGAGAATGAGAAGTTGACAAAGGTTTTTTCATTACGCTCCATATACCATGTTGTGAAACACTTATTCCTCTTCGAAATAAGAACTGGTGAAGAAGGATTACTGGATGTTTACAACGGGTTAAAGACTATTGAAATAGAGGATTTAAAGGAGGCTAAGACGTTCAGAGTTACGAGTCAAAGAATAGGCGAGCATGCTTTCACCTCTGTCCAAGTTCAGAAGTATGCGGGTCAAGCTCTCGTCGAGAAGTATGGCAGAAAAGTCAGCTTGAAGAGTTTCGATACAAACATTGTATGCGATGTCATAGGCAGCAAATGCTATGTCGGAGTCCAACTAACGAGAGAATCGTTGCACAAGAGATTTGAAAGACCTTTTAACCATCCTGCGACTATTAAAGCTCCATTAGCCTACGGAATGTTGAGAATAGCCGAGATTAAGGAGGGAGAAAACCTTTTAGATCCTTTCTGTGGAGGAGGTACAATACTCATAGAAGCAGCTCAAACATGGGATGGAAGAATAAAGATCTTCGGCAGCGATATCAACAAAAGGTTTCTTGAAGGAGCAAAACGAAACGCGAAGGCTGCCGGAGTCGAGAAACATATTAGCTTTATGATTGCCGACGCTCGTAGGCTTGAAGAGTTCTATGGCTCGAATATGGATAAGATAGTTACAAACCCTCCTTATGGGGTTCGAACAGGAAGAGAAAGGAACCTTAAAGAAACATATTTTGAATTCCTGAATTCAGTTTCAAAAACCATAGAATTGGATGGCAGGATTGTGGTAATAACCCTTAAGGCGACAGCTTTCCGAAACATAATCTTAAAAACAAAGAAATTCAAAGTGGTGCATGAAAGAGTTGTTGAAACAGGCGGGCTTTACCCCCATATTTTCGTATTAGAAAAGCTTTAGGAGGCATTAAAAGCATGGAAATAAGCTGTCGAATTCTTGAAGAGCAATAAAGAATTTCTAAAAACAGTTTTCTAAGATGAACTTATAGAGAAGATTACTGAAAATGTTGTAAGCGAATACATACAGGTATCGGCAAGACCCCATCCATACGAGTTTTATCATTTCGACATCTAAGGTCTCTTTTTAATTAAGGCGAAAACACATTGAATTTTAACTTTTTAACGGAATTTCCCCGGGAAAACTCGAATGTCTTAAATCTATGGAAACCGGTGTAAGCAGGTAACCGTGTTTTGAAAAAACTATTCATAGAATTGCGGCAGCCATTCTCTTTCAGCCTCAAACATCTCGTTAACCATCTTCCTAATGTCTTCCGGCGCGAGTACCGCGGCTGTTAATGGGTCGAACAGAACTGCTTGATAAGCCAGTTCTTTGTCGGCCTCGAGAGCAGCCTTAACCGCCAGCTCTTGAACATTTATATTAGTCTTGTTTAATGCTGCACACTGAGGCGGAAGATCACCTATGTAGCAGGGGTGCAGCCCACCTTCGTCGACGAAACACGGTACCTCCACGCAGCACCCGTAAGACAAGTTCGTTATAATATCGGTGTTTTTAACATTACCGTTTATCCTGCGCGTTGTTCCGGTTTCCATAGACTCGATTATCATGACACCGTATTCCTGGGAGCGCCTCGCTTCAACCGGCTCTTCACCGGAGATTTGCCTCTTTATCTGCTCGTAGTGAGGCTTCCATGCTTCTTGACATATCTGATAGTAGAACCATCTTGGTTCACAGTATTTCTTACGCCTCTCCTCGTTCACTCTGAAATACGGAACGTATTCTCCAAGATGGTGGCTTGACTCCGTTATGAAATACCCGAGGGCTTTCATCATCTCGAACCTAACTTTATCCTTCTCATAGATATCCGGTTTCTTCATGGCCTCCCAGAGCATTGGGTAGGCATCTTTCCCACGATGCTTGAACTCTAGGAAGAAGGCTTGATGGTTAATACCCGCCACCCAGTAGTAAACTTCATCGTAAGGAACTCCTATGTAGCTTGAGAGCTGCATCGCTGTCCCTTGAACGCTATGGCACAGCCCAACGTTTCTAATGCTTGTTGCTTCGCTCATAGCCCAACAGTTTATCGCCATCGGGTTTGCATAATTTATTAGCAGGGCATTGGGACAAAGCTCCTCCATGTCCTTGCATATGTCGATAATAACAGGCACTGTTCTCAAGCCTCTGAAAACTCCACCCGGTCCCAGCGTGTCCCCAACCTCTTGGTTTACACCATATTTTAGAGGTATGTAGATATCTTTTTCAAAGGCCTTTAATCCCCCCACTTGTATCATAATTATTACATAGTCAGCACCATCAAGCGCTTCTCTACGATTGAGCGTGCTACTAACCCTTATTCCGGACGCATGCTTCGAAGTCGTTGCTTTTGCGAGTTCGGTTATAATTTTAAGTCTCTCTGCATCGATATCCATCAAACATAATTCTGACTCCTGAAGCGTTGGGTAGGAGAGAATATCCGAGATCAATGTTCTTGCAAAAACCACGCTACCTGCTCCGATAAAAGTTATCTTAGGACCCTTCAATTTCGCAGCGAAGAGTATGTTAAAATATAAAAACTTTCACTTTCTAAAAGTGGCTCTAGGAGCTCTCTATTATTGTAAAATGGAAAAGTTTAAAAAAGAGCCTGCTCAAACATGAGCCTAGCCCTCCATAAAAGTTATTAGCCAGGGCTAATCAACAATATTTGAGGGGAGGATATTTGGCGTTGGAGAAGGTGGAGAAAAAGGTTAAAGACGTTATGTCTTCTCCTGTCATAAGTGTTCTCCCAACAGACCCGGTTTTCGAGGCAGCTAGCAAGATGATAAGTCATGGAATAGGAGCAGTCGTAGTGGAAGCGGGGGGGAAGCCTGAGGGAATAGTAACCGAAAGGGACTTAATTAAGAGAGTTTTAATCGAAGGTAAGGATTCTAAGAAGATTGCTTGTAGAGAGATAATGAGCAAACCACTGATTACGATCGACCCGGAAGCTTCTATCCTGAAAGCGATAACCTTGATGAAGGAGAAGGAGATCAGAAGAATCGTCGTTATAAAAGGCGGCAAAATCACAGGAATAATAACAGAGAAGGAGTTGATAAGAAACTTACTATAGACAATATTAAATATTTTTTTCACCACGTATTGTTAGGAGCTAAGCTATTTCTTCAATATCTGGAAGTATTCTTCTATGATATGAGCTCTGAGGAAGTGTATGTCTGTTGAGGAACTGGTTTTCGTCTTAACAGTCTTCTTAACAGGAATACACTGGCTAAGACAATGATTAAAGCTGCAATTACCATGTAAAGCCATAGCGGTATGCTGACGGTGTATTTCGAAACAGCAGTCTTAGATCTGTTGCCAGCATTGTCAATGGCCTCAATGTAGTATTGGACTTCTGTGAAAAATAGTTGAGAAGGTATTGAACCAGTATACGTGTCTCCTTGAAGAACCATTGTGACACTCATCCAAGAGGAGCCGCCGTCACTAGTGTAATAGAGATAAACCTGTTTTACACCTGAAAGCGCGTCATAAACCTGGCATGTTACTGTGGCTGACTCTCCGAAAACAGGATTCAAGGAGGAGGATAGTTCTGAGATTATAGGAGCCACTGTGTCGAGGGTTAGTGTGAAAAAGTATTTTTGCGTTGCCGAGTTATTTAAGTTGTCAACAGCTTTAATACTCCAACTATGGTTTCCCTCGCTTAAGCTAACCGTCTTAGTATATTTAGTTCTGCTTTTATTCATATTCCCCTGGGGAAAACCATCTACTATCAGCTCTACCTCTTTCACCCCTGAGCCAGAATCAGTAATCTTAACCGTGAAAACAACGGAGGTGGAACGAGAGAAAAGGTGTCCAGTCGGAGAGACTTCTTCAGCACAAGGGGGATCCTTATCTAAGATGACTGTCAGCGTTTTCTCATCCTCGCGGTTACCCGATTTGTCGATGCTATAGTATCCTATAGTGTATGAGCCATTGGGATATGTTGATAGGGTGAACATATTGTTGTAGATGTTCCATGAGCCTCCGTTCACCCTATACCTTATCTCTCTAATTCCGCTGATGTCGTCGACCGCGGAGAAAGTGAAGAATGTTGAGCCTGAAACGTATAGCGATATGTTGCTCTCATAGTTTGGATCGCTTACGATTATCGTCGTGATAGGTGGAGTAGTATCAACCATCACCCTGGCTGTTGCAGTGCCGGGTGTTAAGCCTTCTGCCCAAGCCGTCAAAGTTCTATTTCCAAGCCTAGTATCGTAATAGTCTACTTTAACTGTGCTCGAGCCCACAGGAATAGTTATGCCAGTTATGGTAGTATCTGTTTCGAACTCTCTGAATCTACCGGTTGAGGAGGATGTCGAAAGGCTTACGAGTATAGTGAATGGACTTGTGGTTTCAAAGTTATTAGCATCCCTCAACGAGATATTAAGGTAGGAATAGGTTACTCCAGTCGCCATAGTGAAGCTTGCAGGCTCTATAACGATCTTCGCAGGCGGGCCGGCCAAGATGTTGAATAAGCTACTCTCCCCGCTCTTACCACCTCCGCTAGTGGTGATCCTAATATCATTACCGATACTATGTATGGTCACATTCCCGCTCCACTTTCCATTTTTGAACGTAGCAGTTATGTTTGGAGTGATTGTTCCAGTGGTATCTGAAAGAGAGTTTTTACCAGCATAGTCGGTCTTAACATTTCCAAAAATGTCGTAAGCAGTGATGGTTATTGAGAATGGTGTTGAAACAGTCTTTGGAGAAGGCACCGTATCGAAAACGAAGAAACCCAGTACACTGGGAGTAACCTTCAAATTCTCGTTATCACCAACATAGTCGGTATAATCATCAGTCCAAACAGTAATCTTCCATGTGCCAGCCTTCTCATCATAATAATAGAAATCCATGTAGCTTAAGTCATCCGGTATCGTTAACTCGGTTATAGCATCTCCTCCTTGGGTTAAAGAAAACTTTTTACTGGAGGAAGTTGAATTCGAATCCAGTTTTACTCTAAGATCTCCACGGGTAATTGAGTTACCGTCATTAGCTTTCCGGTGAACCGTCATCTTAACCCATTTACCGGCTTCAAGCGTAGTACTTGCAAGACTAAGCTCCAGATGGGGAGGATAATACTTAACTTCGAGATATGGACGCGTAGTTAAATCACCATGCTCCCTAGAACGCATCCAAAAAGGATCATCTTCAGAACCTGAGCCCTCAGCCGAATCCTTAAGCATCCAACCATAGTTCGGCACATATTCAAAAACATCTTTTGCTACGAATTTTGCGAGAGAGTTTTTCACGTTTAAACTAAGAAGCTTCGGCTTAGTGCCAGTTGATGTGGATGCTACGAAGCTAGTTGCACTCGGCTGATTATTCCAAGTAATCCTATATTCATACCATTTTTTAGCAACCTCGTAACATGCCAATGTCCTACTTAAATTAGGAGCGTCATACATGTATATGTTTAGGGTGGCAGAAATTATAATGGAGCCGGGAGGAATACTGCTCAGGTCAAACATTATGAAGGTTCGGTCGCGAAAACCATCCCTATAGTTGATGCCCATCTCCCAATGATCCCCAAAGTTTTGATCAGGAGCACCCTCATAAACTACAGCATCGTCTGAAGGGTAAAACTTTCTGACTAGTTGAGATACCCCCTCTGGTGCCACACTTATTGTTGCTGAGGATACTGGAGCACACAGCACTATAATGATTACTAGTAAACATAGTGTCATCCTTTCTCTACTCAATCTTTTTCATGTTAAATGATGTTTTTCAGAATATAACTTTTTAAGCTTCAGCAGCATCATGTTAACTGAAAATAAAAATAATAAGTTAACTGTTTTAAAAATGGGTTAAAACCCTTGTAACCCTAAGAAACTGTTGTAAAGAACCATTAGAAAAAACATTTTCCAGAAACATCATGTAGAAAGTTCCTCATCAAGCCTTCTTATAAACTCCGGGAACGATTCCTTTGGAACCCTTGCACCAGCAGCATTGGCATGCCCTCCACCGATTCCTCTAAGTTCTTCAGCAACCTTCGACACTATCCTGTGAAGATTTTTCAGGCTGACTGACCTTATACTCATATCCATATTCTCCTCAACCTCTTCAGCGGCGACTCCAACCAGCGCGTTAGCGTAGGCTCTAGCATAGGTCGCTGCTTTTCCGAGACTCCATTCAACGTTAACAACATACGCAACCTTCCCATGAGCCTTCACTAAGCCCCTAAGTATGCGACGCATCTTCTCATCCTTTTCCGATTCGCGTATAGCGATCTCAACAAGATCCCAGTCTAGGCTGGGAAGCCTATTCTCCGACAGGTAGGTGACGAGGCTTCTCTTAAAGTCGAAATCCCTCTTCTTAACTCCTTCAAGCGCAGCAACTAGTATCCCAGCCTCCAAGTAAAGCTCCCGCTTATCCCATTTCTTCAGCAGCTCCCTGACCCCAAGCGTATTATCGCTGTAATCCCCTATTGCACCATAGATGGCGACCCGGCTCATCTCCGGGTCAAGCACGTCCCTAAAACATGTGTAGGCGAGCTCAGAGGCGCATGCACCCTTGCTTCCCCCGACAGTTTCTACAGGTAGTTTTTTCATTGTTAAGCCAGATGGAAGCGGATGGTGATCCAAGTAGATTATTCTGCCTTTTGAACTCAGCCTTTTGAACTCAAAGACTATCTCATCCTTATGCGTCGGCGTTAGTGCTATGTCTGTTATAATGATATTCCCGGTTTCAATAGACTTAAGCTCGGATAGAAGCCCCGCAGGATTTGTAAAGATAACCCTAGCATCTTTTTTAGCAGACAAGGCTAGTGAGGCTGAGCAAACTCCATCGCAATCTCCATGAGCCAGGATAATCCATTTCATTTTTCATGAAGCAGCATTCAAAGCAACCTTATATGGATTTTCTGAAGACCTGGTTAAGCTAAAGTTCCTTCTGAGGATTCATATTTGAAAAGAATTCTCTTACCTCATCTAGGCTTCCTTTATAAGAGTTAGCGATTCTAGCTTCAACCTCTGCCACAAAATCCCTTGTGAATTCAACAGGCAACGAAACATTCTCATCAACCAAATCTATTGCAAGAGGCAACCCTGTTGCAGCGTTAAAGTTTTCAACATCTGAGAAGAGAACATTCATCACATACTTCTCAGACTCTGTTGGAACCTCCAGCTCGAAAGGAGGATTTTCATCACTAACCTTAACCTGAAGCCTATTTATACGTGATTCAAGCTTTTGAGCCTGCTCTTCAGATATATCTAACGCCTTTGCCAATCCCTCTGTCGCCCATTCTCTCGCCTCTTCTAAGGCATCTCCCGGACTCCGATACTCCTTGCGAATCAACAGATCGCTAACCCTACTGTAAATCCTCTGAAGCCCAGGCTCCTTCAAAAACTCCTTATAGTCCAGCATGGAGGGGGGCCTCATCAAATTATGAAGAATCTGCTTGTCAAGATGCCTCGTCAACGGATTAACCCTACCCTCCTCGATCGATAGCCATCCTCCTATAGCTCTGCTCCTTCCTCTCTTGATGACACCTGCACATTTTCCAGAATCCAAGAGTTTTTCAGTCATGTCTAGTGTTTCCCTAGCAATCTTGATAATCCATTCCGGTACTGGGATAACTCTTCTAACTCTGAAAAGAGAGTATGCGAAGCTGAGGAAGCTACCGTCTAAGAGCAGCAGGTCAGGGGTTTCCTTTAAGGCTTCGAGAGCAGTTTTCCTTTCAAGATGTGTTTCCTGTACGTGAAGAGCAGCGCTGAAAAGCTCTCTACTGTAAGCTTGGCCTTGCCGAATATCCCCTGAAAGATATCCCTCGCGAACTATGCTATTACCTTTAATCATGATAAACCCTGCAGAGTATACTGAGAACCTTGCACCTATTGTTTCAGCAGGCCTAGGGGAAAAAGATCCGTCGACAGCAGCTATTGATACTTCTTTAAGGTGGCTGAAGTTTACTCTATGTATGTATGGAACTATCTTATGTCTTGCAGATCTAATGGCTGACTTGAAATCCTGTATGACTTCTGTCAGCCTAAGCGCCTCATTCTCAGCCCTCTCATAAAATTGCTCTTGCAGGTCAATGGGAAGCCTACTCCAAGTAGTTTCCGAGGACATTAGAATATCAGTTCTCCGGCTTGAAAGATATTAGGAGAGGGATAGGCGAAGGGTTGGCCTTTCCACAGAAATAGAATCTTCCTGGTTTAAGTGAGAGAAGATACTCTTTCTGTATCCCGTATGGCTTAAGCCAGTTGTCTGCTTCCTGCATGTCTAGTGGGTGCAGTGCCCCGAAGAACTGCGTGTTAAGATTTCGCCTCACAGCAGCATTTATGCCTATGTCTCCAGCTATGCCTTGTGATATTAACACAACACAGAGCTTGTGTTTCCTTCCAAGGGCACAGAGATTCTTAATGTGTTCAGTTGCCTCATATTGAATCCCTTTAGGTTCCCAAGGAGCGTATTGTGGAGCCTCATCTATAACGAGGGCGATTCCCAACGATTCCCCAAGCTCCATCCCCTCCTCAAGGAACCTTGCAAGGGAGTTAAAGAAGGAAAGTTTCTCATCGCTTCCTACAAGGCTCATGTCAACTACTCTAAGCCCTTTCTTCTCTCTTCTCAGTTCTTCTATAAGCTCATCTATGCTTAGAGAGCCTCTAACCGCCTCCAAGTCAATCGGTTTAAGTTTCTTAAACCCGTAATCCAGCCTACGCAAGGCAGTCCTCCTATAGTCTTCTCGGCCTGCAGTCTGATCAATGCCGTTTTTCAAGAAATTCTTCATATCGATGAATATTTCTTCAGAGGATTTCTGCCGAGTTTCCTCCCATCTTCTTGAAACATATTCTTCCAAAGCTTCTTTAATCGGATTAGAATCTCTATACTGGCTGGTGTAACCAAAGTGTTCAGCCTTCTCCATTATATATCTGACAACAGCCTCTTCATCAAGCTTGATACTAGATATTGGAATAGCATTATCCTTATAGTATGGAGCATAGTCTTCGCCGCTCCAGTCTAGCATCAAAACCTTGAAACCAGCCTCCAAGAGGACGGGGGTAAGCACATACCGGGTGAGCCAAGATTTCCCGCTTCCTGTTGCTCCGAAGACACCTATATGGTAGGGCAGGAACGAGTTGTCGAAGGGTATTCTCCAATCCTCATGCTCCTCTAAACATGCTTTCCAAACAACAGACTTGTTCTTCGCAACGTATTCAAGCGGGTTGGAAACTCCCTTCTTAAACAGGTAGACATTACTCCTAGGCGGTATTATCATACGGTTCTGCTCAATACCGGTCTCGGTTACCATTCCTATCACCATTATTTCGAAAGTATATATCTCCCGGGCTCCAGACGGTACACCACCCTTCTTAGCGTATGCGACGCTTGGCCTATAGGCGTTGGCTCTAAGGGCCTCGTTAACACCGCTTCCACTTCTAAGGACCCCAAGCACGGCTCCAGAAGGCGTTTCAATCGCCACTATCTCTTCTGCCTTAACTTTCAACTCCTGCTTCTCCTCAAGCAGTAGCCTAGCCCTAGTTTCGCTGGAGTCGCTAGCAACTATACCAATCTTCTCCAGATCATTTGGATTCAGTAGTCGCATGGTTTACTATACCAGCACCATATTTAAAAAGTTGAACAACACTTGGAGAATCAGATTGCACTACCCCCTTATTGCTCAAAAAAGCCCCGTGCATGAATGTTTTTTCCAAGCTTAATCTCCCTCCTGCGGCTTATCGCACCAGCTAGGCAAAGGAATCCGGAGGTCAAGGCCATCCAGAATTGGAT
This sequence comes from Thermoproteota archaeon, assembly GCA_038848185.1. Classification (GTDB taxonomy): domain Archaea; phylum Thermoproteota; class EX4484-205; order EX4484-205; family JAAOZP01; genus JAAOZP01. The sequence goes on from JAWCNV010000002.1 coordinate 46,141, forward strand.
AGTGAAGCCTGAGACTATAGTTAAATTCACAGTTCCATCGATATGAGTTATTGGGTATAGGTTGACTGTTAAGTAGCGATTTGAATAAGGTATTAGGATCTCTCCAATATTAGGGATCAATCTAGTAACTGCAGGCATTAAAGATGGTAAAGTGATTACTCCTATTATAAGAAGTATGATAAACCCAGATGTCATTGTGAAAGGATTTATATTGACAAGTTTTCTAGACCAAGGTTTTCCATATGTAAGTGCACCGATGATTATCATGGTTGACCATAATATTGTAAGAAGCCTTCCAGATAATAACAGTGCCTTCATAAGAGGCGAGAGTTCTAAAACCTCCGAATCAAGAAGCTTAACCTCAATGTGAAATGGTGATAGACCAAAATATAGAACAGGTTTAGAAACTTCTCCGCCGAAAAGTTCCCACCATGCACCATCTACTAAAGCCACTATCAGAAAAATGACGCCCCCCGAAAAGTAAAGTATTCTGGATCGTTCCAGTTCAATCACCTTGAGGGAATATTGATGGAAAAGACCATTGGTATTTCAGTAGAGTTCAAGATAACCGTAGCGTTTCCTGAAATACTCATCATCGTCCTCTCTACAAATATTCTTTGAAAATCGCCAGGATCACCCTTCTCTAACTTGAATAAAACCCTTAACTCATCCTCTCCTGCAGGCGGTAATGCAAGGGGCTCCTGTAGAAGGAGCCTCCCCCCAAAATTTAACGAAGGCACGTCTATTCTTCCATCCAGTTTCTTTAAGCCAAGCCTCATGTTTCCAGTGTTTAACAAACCTATTTTTAAAATATACATGTTACTGCCAACATCATTAAACTCTATTGAAGTTATTTGAAAATGTAGATTTGTATTAAAAGGAGTGAATGTAGGCGTGAAGAAAAATGAAAGAGATTCTGAAGAAAAATAGTAAAACACTAATGGAGCCATTATTGCAGAAACTGAAAAAAGTCTTAACACCCACACTAGTTTCTTCTCATCGTTCACATCTGCTTAAAGTGGTTAGAACTATTTAAATGTAAGATTAAAAATAGTTTTTAAATATTCCAGAAAAATAACAGTTGAGCTACAGAATTACAATTGTCATTATAAATTACCCAACTATTTCAACCGCTTTTCTGCCTATTGCCCTGTCAAACACCTTTCTCTGCTTAAACTCCTCCTGTTTTCCAGCGTTCCACTGGTCAACCGGCCTCAAGTATCCTACAACCCTAGAGTAAATCTCCGTGTTCCTCCCACATTTGGGACAGGCGGGCTGCTCCCCAGAAAGGTAACCGTCCTCCGGGCAAATGCTGAATGTTGGCGTAAGCGTGAAGTAGGGCAGTTTAAAGTTCTCACATATCTTTCTCACCAGTACCGCAACTGATTCTACAGGCGGGTTGCTTTCACCAAGCCACACATGGACAACCGTTCCACCAGTATACCTTGTTTGAAGAGGATCCTGAAGCCTAAGGTATTCCCAAAGGTCATCGGTATAGTAAACAGGCAGGTTAGTAGAGTTAGTGTAGTAGGGTGCAGCACCATTCTTAACGTCCTCCTCGTTCGCGACAATTATGTGGGGATATTTCTTCTTATCTATCTTCGCAAGCCTGTGAGAAGTTCCTTCAGCAGGAGTAGCCTCAAGGTTAAAGATGCTGCCAGTTTCCTCTTGAAAGTCCTGCAGCCTTTTCCTCATGAAGTCTAAGACTTTTATTGAGAAGTTTAAGCCCTCCGGATCTCCAATTGTACACCCTAAGAAGTTTAAGCAGGCCTCGTTCATTCCTATTAAACCAATCGTGTTAAAGTGGTTCTTCCAATATGAGCCAAACGACTCCTTTATTCTTCTCAAGTAGAACCTTGAGTACGGGTATAGCCCAGCCTCCGTGAACGTCTCAAGCCATTTCCTTTTAATCTCCAGAACATCTTTAGCCAAGAGCATCATCCTTTCAAGCCTCTCGAAGAAGTCTCCCTCGCTCCTCGACAAGTATCCTATTCTAGGCATATTTATCGTAACAACTCCTATCGAGCCCGTTAATGGGTTGGCTCCAAAGAGCCCCCCACCTCTCTTCTTCAATTCCCGTTTGTCGAGACGCAAGTGGCAGCACATTGAGCGAATATCTTCTGGATTCATGTCAGAATTAACAAAGTTCGCAAAATACGGAATGCCATACTTTGCAACAGTCTCTAAGACTTTTCTCACAGCCTCATCATTCCAATCGAAATCATTAGTTATGTTTATAGTCGGTATTGGAAACGTGAAAACTCTTCCAACAGCATCCCCCTCAAGCATTACCTCAGCCAGAGCCCTATTGAAAATATTCATCTCTTCCTGAAAATCGCCGTAAGTATCATCCAAAATGCTTCCCCCTACTATAACCGGCTCATCCTTCATGAAGCTTGGAACCTTAAGATCAAGCGTAACATTGCTGAAGGGCGTTTGAAATCCGACTCTAGTAGGAATATTCATGTTAAACAGAAATTCCTGCAGAGCTTGCTTCACCGATTTATAATCCAGATTATCATATCTTATGAAGGGAGCGAGATAAGTATCGAAGCTTGAAAACGCCTGAGCACCTGCAGCTTCTCCCTGAAGCGTGAAGACAAAGTTTACGACATGCCCTAGGGCAACTCTGAAATGTTTCGCCGGTTTCGCTGACACCTTGCCCCTGACTCCTCTGAATCCCGTCATTAACAAGTCTTGTAAGTCCCATCCAACGCAATATGGTCCAAGTATACCTAGGTTGTGAATATGAAAGTCACCGTTTAAGTGAGCATCCCTTATCTCTGTCCTACCCTTATTGAAAATCCTGTGAAGCCAATACTGGGAGATTACTTGGGAAGAAATATGGAAGTTTAAAGCCTGCAGCGAGTAGGTTGTATTAGCGTTCTCCCTTACTAGCCAACTCCTATTTTCAAGATAGCTGTCGACGAACTCTCTTATCTGTGCGTGCAGAGCCCTGTAAAGTATGTAGGCTTTCGCAACATTGTAAAGATTATTTTCCACGAGAACCTGTTCAACTAGGTCCTGAACCTGTTCAACATGCGGGACCTCATTAGGCTTCAACTGCTTCTCTAAACGTTCAACAACTTGGTTTGAAAGTCGCTCAGCAATCGCCCTATCCTGCCCCCCGACAGACTTGATTGCCTTCCATATCGCTTCTGTAATCTTATTCTTATCGAAATCTACTATTCTTCCATCCCTCTTAACTATCTTACTTATACCGTGACCTGAAGGCGACATCATTCCACCTCCTTTAAAACAATAGAGATAACTTTGAAATGTGCAGATCCTAAGTAAATAAAACCCAATTTTCTCCCACACTTGTTATAGCAACATGTTTCAACATTTATTTCCCCTATTCTCAACATAATTAAGCCAAAAGTTTTGTACCTGTCGGGATATAAATCTTGTCTAAACATTTTTTGATAATCCTCCGGCTAAAGATATACACGGATAAAACATTCAATGATACCAATAATTTTTTCTTTAAAAAATTTGCAACCATCTAAAACTATAAAAACCCATCTAGAGCCCAAAAAAGGGCTCTTTAAGCCAAAGAACTGTGCTTTAAGCAATGTGCGTCTAAATAATTACTAACAGAAATATTTTAACTCAGTTTTAAAGTATTATTGCAATCCCCCAAAGGGCGGTTGAAAAAATGGTTGTAGCCCCCGTCGAATCTAAGAAGAGCTACTGTGATAAATCGGTTGAGAGTGGGGGAGGCGAAGAGAGGGAAAAAAGAGGTAAGTTACAATGCTAGTCTTCAGCAGAAAAGAACTCTACAAGAGGAAAGATGTTCAAAAACTGCTTAACGCCCTTAAAGAGGGGAAAATAAACAGAATCACGCCAAAGTTTATTCTAGAAGAGGGGCTGAGATACCTAGATGCTGAGGAAATAACAAATCTCCTTAAAGAAAACGTTAAGACTGTGCTTGAAGAACTTGTAGAAGACGGGATACTGGTCAAAGAGCTTTTAGAAACCAGGTTAACCTGCCCAAAATGTGGCTCTTTAAAAGCGTCTTTGAAACTAGTTTGCCCTGCTTGCAACTCCCCAAGCATTAAAAAGGGGGAGGCGGTAGAGCACGTTGCATGCGGCCATGTTGATTTTGAAACTGTTTTCAAAAACCCTGAAGGGGGTATGATTTGTCTTAAGTGCAATTCTCCTATAAGCAGAGATGAAGACTATCGTAGGCTTGGATTCCTCTACAAGTGTCTCGTATGCGGCGAGTTTTCTAAAGCTCCAAGGAGAATACTGACATGCGGAGAATGTGAAAGCGAGTATAATGAGGAGGATGGAATCCCCTTTGAAGTATACGGTTACAGTGTTAACGAGGGTAGAAAAGAAATTATTGAAGTGGAATCCTTAGACTTAAGCCCAGTTATTAAAAATCTTCGAACCGCTTTCTGGGAAGCCGAGACTTCTGTGATTTTGAAAGGTAAGTCAGGCTTGGAGCATCCTTTCACATTAATGGCGTATAGACCGGGTAGTAAGAATACTGAAGAAACAAACATTATGGTTGATGTAGTTCTCGAGAAAAACGGGGTTGATGAAGTTTCAGTCATATCTCTTTTCTCAAAGATTTTAGACTTCAATGTTAAACACGCTGTTTTAATAGGAGTTCCAAGCATCAGTGAAGAGGCAAGGAGGCTGGGCGAGTCCTACAAGATATCGGTTTTAGAATGCAGTAAAATGGAGGAGGTGGTGGAAACGCTTTGGAACACTATTAAGCCGATCGTTGAAGAGGAGGCCAGTAAAACCTTCATGGAGGTCGCTGGAATACTTGAAACATCACAGGCTCTTAAGAACCTTTTGAAGGAAGAGGCTCAAGACATTGCCAAGCATTAGCCCTCTTACCGTATTGGAAAAAGAGGTGAGAGGAAAGTTTATCCGTATCATCCCTACTCCATTAGGCCGATTGGTTTGAACATAGCGGTCGTTAGTGTCGTGCTACTCTACATCGTAGCTGGTTCCCTATCCCTTATTCTTGCACCATTATACGTTGTAAACCAACTAATTTTATTCGAAAACCCTGAAAACCCTTTTAACATCCTGTATTTAATGTTTTCAATAATACTGGTTCTCATAATAGTCATAATAATCAGCAGGCTACGCTTAGAAATACTGTTGAAAGGGCTTTTCTACTTCAGCGCATTCACAGTATTATCAATAACCGTAAGCATAATTCTCCCCGACTCCTTGATCTGGCTAATGGTATCGATTTCAGTCTCCGCCTCAATACTGATCTTGCTCGACAGGTTCTACAAATGGTATTTGGTTGACGGGGTAGGTGTGCTCCTCAGCGCGAGCATCGCTGCTTGGTTCGGAGCATCCCTCTCACCCCTGATTCTCGTAATACTTCTAGTAGTGATGGCTATATACGATTATTTCGCCGTCAGGTCAGGAGTGATGATCAACCTAGCCGAAGAAACTCTGAAGATGAATCTGCCGACCATGATCATGTCGCCTGTTAAAAAAACACCTAAGGAGTTTAAGGTAGAGGAGAGCGGGGAGAGACGTGGAGCCTTTCTCGGCCTAGGCGACGTAGCGTTCCCCAACATGCTCACCGTATCCACCTACTTAGGCACTGGAAGCCTTATGGCAGCAATTCTTGTTCTAAGCGGCGGTATCGCAGGGTTAATCATTGTCCTCTACATAGTGCGACGTTTCAAAAGGCCTCAACCAGGCTTACCATACATAGGTCTTGGATCAGTCCTAGGCTGGATCTTGTCAATACTCCTAGTTTAACTAATGCTTCTAACTCAGGGATTGAGAAAAACAGTTTCCCCACTTAAAGACTACTCCTTCTTCTCCACAGTTATGGCTTGAACCGGGCATGTATCTTTAGCCGACTGAGCGCAGTCAGCAACACTATCGTCAATAATGCCCTCAGACGCGCAGCAAGACCTGTATTTCGAGATGATTTGGCTCTTACCCTCGTCATCAGGCTCGAAAACCTCACTGCATGTGCTGTAACAGACCCCGCATGCTATACATGTATCTTTATCCACCTTAACCCTGTACTGTGCCATTGTTCCCTCGACCCCTCCGTAGGAGGCTTCAATAAAAATCTTTCTAAGATATCTTAAACCCTTTTAAAAGGCTGTTTTTAATGATGCTCATGTTCGTGAAGAATGGTTTTCCCTCAAGGAAAATAAATGGTTAAAAAGCTTTGAACAAATGGTTTAGCTTGGATTGAATAGGACTATCCTGCTTACGAATGATGATGGGGTATATTCCCCGGCTTTCAAAGCTCTTTGGAGAAGGCTGTTGGATTTGAAGCTTGGCGAAGTGGTAGCGGTAACTCCGGAGCATGAAATGAGCGCTGCAGGTAAATCTATAACGTTGCACAAGCCTTTAAGAGTTAACAGGGTTTCAAGCAAGATACATGGAGACAAGTATGGGTATGTGTACCTTGTCTCCGGGACTCCGGCTGACGTTGTGGTTATGGCTTTCAAGCTTATTCTCACGGAGAAACCTTGCGTAACCGTGAGCGGGATAAACATTGGGGACAACATAACTCTTGACAACCTTTTTACAAGCGGAACCATAGCCGCAGCCATACAGTCGCTGTTAAACGATGTTCCAGCGATAGCTTTCAGTGTTGAAATTCCGACGAGCATTGAACGTAGACAGCTTAAGGTGAGCAACTTCAGTTTTCATGGTGAGCTTGCTGCCGAGATAACCCGCTTCATGATTGAAAATCCTCTTTCAAAAACCTTTGTGCTTAACATAAACTTCCCGTTCAACTTGGGGAAGGATACTGGTGTGGAGTTAACCTCGCTCGCGAAAATCAAGTTTGAAAACTATATTCTTGAGAGAAAGGATCCTAGAGGAGCCCCATATTACTGGATAGGAAGCTCAGAGATTAATGTAGGTAAGTCTGACGAGGGGACAGACCTCTACGCACTAACCGTTCAGAAAGCAGTATCCATATCCCCCATAAGCCTAGATGTAAGCACCCCGATTCTCAAGAATCCTGAAGCCCTATACCAAAGAGAGCATCTGGAGAAGGATAGAAGAATACTCCTAAACCTGAAGAGGAAGGTCAGGGAGATACTGGTATCTAAAGCACGTTAAGCATTGTCACTTAATTCTAGAAGGAGCAGCTATATGTTTCTGAAAAATTAATAAATAGCATTAGTAAACACTATATACGAGCATATTGATTGAGAGAGTTATCCCTTTAGAGGCTCAGAAGGCTTATGAAGGATTGAGAAATATCTTACTTAAAAATAATTGTAGGATAATATTGGAAGAACCACTGAAAAGCATTATAGTTGAGCATGGTTATCCTTCCAGTTTATCACCACGGGAGACATGGAAGAGAATGAGTTTTTACCTATTTCCCGATGAAGCAGGGACTCGGATTATGGGATCTTCCCAAATAATCTTTCCAATACCCATTGAAATCGTTAACCACTTAATGGTCGGGTTTCTAATTCTCTTTCTGCCAGGATTTTTTATCCCTGGAATTGGGGCTACAGCCTTCATCGGACTTATTGCAGTCTCAATAATTTACGAAGCTTATTATCGTCTCTATCGTAAGAGAAACTTGTTTTTAGAAGAGGTCTTCAAACTGCTTGGTCAAAAGTCTGAAAAGCCCTAAGCTTCACCATCCTCTGTTGGATAAACGACCTCGCCATAGGATTCTTTAACAAGGCTGACGAGTTTTTCAGCAGCCTCTGAAACAATTCTCTTAGCAACAGTCTCATCTTTATGAAAGACATTTAAGTAGACATGGATTAGCGGCTTCTCCTCCGTACCTTTCGGGTGTGATTTTACGTATACCTCTGGATATTGCTCTTTAATCCTGCTTATTACAGGGGCTAGAGCAGACTCCATTACTCCAACTACGCGGAAAGAGCTCTCAGCAATCTTAAAGCCTGAGCGAAGTGAGATCTCTTTCGAAATCGTTTCATTAAATATTGCCTCCATCTCCCTAGGCACACCAGGCAAAGCGTATATTACAGTAGATTCGCAGAAAATCTTGGCCGCCGGAGCAGTTCCAACAGGGTTATGCAATGGTTCCGCTTCCTCAGGCATCTTAGCCATCTTAATTCTTGCCTCAGTCAGGCTTTCACCCATATTCTCATACTTTCTCTTAACCATTTCTAAAGCCTTAGGGTTGAGAGCCAGCATTCTCCCAAGCCCTATGGCTAACCCCTCTAGAGTCATATCGTCGTAAGTAGGCCCAAGACCACCAGTAGTTATTACGAGAGACGGTTTTCTTGCAAGAGCCTCTTTGATGCATGAAGATATCTCACCCAAGTTGTCGCCAATCACCATTATCCTTTTGACGGCAACACCGAGCTTGGTAAGCTTCTCAGCGAGCCAAGACGAATTAGTGTTAACAACTTTGCCTATTAAAAGCTCGTTTCCCACAGAAATTATCTCGCAGGTTAATTGAGTCCCCATTGCTTCTTCCATTCAATAGAAAGGACTTTAAACTTTACTAATCCAACTGGAACTTTTTAAGACCGACTAGTGATATAAGTAATGGGGCTCAGAAGTATTATTCCTGTCTTAGTATTGAAGCCGCTTGGAATAAAACGAAGCCTAGTTATAACTAAAAAATAGAGAGTTATCTTCTCTGAGGTGAAGATTTTTGTCTAAAGACTAATGCAGTCTTCCTATACGGACCTCTCTTCCTCAGCCTAGCCCTGCGTCTTGCCTCAATGCTCTTATGCAACTTGTCTTCGATATGCTCCTCGGAAACCATTGACTTAACGGGAAGACTTAAAGGATAAAAGTGTTTAAGCAGACTATGCGGAAGCTTTAAAGCTCGAAGCCTTTTTCTGAAAAACGTTGAAAGCATTAGACGGTGTAACAATACTTAGAAGATTGGATGAGACTTTAATACTGGATGAGAAGAGTTTTCCTCCTCTGTCCAGCAAAAGTGTTTTCGAAATACTTGTTTCCACAGTTCTTTCCCAGAACACTAGCGATAAAAACACTGCAAGGTCTGTTAAGAGCCTTAGGGAGAAGATTGGCGTAACGCCCAAGAGGATTTCAAAAGCGGGTCTGAGAGAGCTGAAGAAAGCCATAAGGCATTCAGGTCTCTACAACGTTAAGGCAAGAGTGTTAAGGAAACTTGCTAAAATAGTGGTGGAGAAGTATGGCGGCAGGCTTGAGAAAGTTTTGGAAAAACCTCTTGAAGAGGCCAGGGACGAATTGATGAGCCTTCCTGGTGTTGGCCCTAAGACTGCTGATGTAATTCTTCTTTTCGCAGGCGGTAAACAAACCTTCCCCATAGACACGCATGTTTTCCGAGTTTCCCGAAGACTCGGAGTAATAGGAGATAAGGATGGTTATGAGGAGGCTCGTAGAAAGCTTATGAAACTGTTCCCAATGGAATCGTATTTGAAGGCGCATCTACTACTTATAGAGCATGGGAGAAGAACCTGTAGAGCGAGAAACCCACTGTGCAGAGACTGCGTTCTCTTAGAGCACTGTTCTTTTGGACAGGGTTTGATGAAGAAGAGTTCGTAACAACTAGTCCTTGTAAAATCTATTGTTTTTTAGAACAGCCCGGGATTATGTATAGGTATATTTTATGCCATGAAAGCTCCTCAATTTTCTGAGGAGCCCAGTCTTTGAAGGTGAACTCGTGGCTCACAATCCTTGTCCCCGGCTTAAGCTCGGCTTCAAGCTTCGGTTTAAGCTTCTCATTGGCTGAGGTTGTTAGGAAGAGCGTTACGACAGTGGATTCGGAAAGGTCAGCGTTCAACAGGTCCTCGTTGTAGACGAATATTCTGTTTGACAATCCTTCTTTCTGGATTGTTTTAACAAGCTCCTCGTAAAGATCTCTCCTTATCTCGTAGCCAACTGCTTTCCTAGCACCGAATTTTTTAACTGCAGCTAAGAGCAACCTGCCGTCACCGCAACCAAGGTCGTAAACAATATCGTTGGATGTTACTTTAGCGAGTTCCAGCATCTTGTCGACGACTTCAGACGGCGAGGGTACGTAGGGAACTGTTATTGACAACGCAGTAATCTGAAGCGCTGTTAGAAAGAAATAAACTTATCGCCTAGGAGTTTCAGCATTGATTTAAGTACTCTTGGAACATTTTCAGGAGCACCCTTGCGTTATCGATCATGTAATGATCGTTGTTCATGAACACATAGATTCTCCTCGGTTTAGACTCCAACACGTTTTTTACGGTTTCCTTCAACTCCTGCATGGTGTAGTTGTGGGAATACCATGAGGATCGGCCGTGCATCCTGAGGTAGACTGTTCCAGTAGTGTTGAAAACGTATCGAGGTAAATCTGGAGAATCCACGGACACTACCGTAAGTCCCTTGCTGCTTGCCCATTCCTCCCATTCGCCGCTGAACCACTTCATGTTTCTCCATTCTACTGCCGCCTTCTCCGCTATCTCAACCTTCGTGAAAAACTTTTCGATGTTTCTAATAGTGTTTTGACTCGGCTCAACGAATGGTGGAAGCTGGAACAAGTAGTAATCTATGTTTTCCTCCAGAGGCTTGAAGATGCTGGTAAACTTGTTGAAAGTGTTTACTGCCTTAAAGCTCATCCTATAGATGTGCGTAACGATTTTCGAAACCTTGACTACCCATCTGAAACCTTTAGGAGTTTTTCTAGACCATGCGTAAACTTGGTTTCTGAAAGGAAACCTGTAAAAGCTAGCGTTTAACTCAACACTGTTTAGACCAGAGTTCTTAACATACCAGTCAAACCCGTCAGGGTTCCAGCTGTATGACCATCCGGAGGTCCCTATGAAAAGCCTTGGCTTCAAGCCTCTTTCAGCAACGAGGGCTACTGCTCCTCCTTATCGAATTTCTTCATAACCATGGGTATTTTCTCAATAAGATCTGAGGCAGTTATATGGAAGCCTTTTTCCTCAACCGCCATTATTCCAGCATCCCCATGCACGTATGCTGCCGCCGCTGCTGAGTTGAACCCGCTGCTACCCCAAGCGAGGAAGGAGGCGATTATTCCTGAAAGCACGTCTCCAGTACCGCCGACCGCGAGACCAGGGGTAGCATGCTTATTCACCTTCAGACTGAACCCGTCTGTGACAACTGTTTCAAAGCCCTTTAACAATAACGTGAAGCAATATTTTTTAGAGAGTTCGACAAGCCTATTGACGTTTTTAAACCACTTGTCCTCAAGATCCTCGTTGAACACGTGTTTAAACTCGCCGCGGTGAGGTGTTGCTACAACTCCACGGAGAAGTTTTGGAAAAGCTTTGAATGCCTTGAACCCGTCTGCGTCGATAACAACTGGTAGTTTCCTTACATTAGCTTCTTCGACAATAAGTCTAACTGCTTCAACAGTCTCTTCGTTAAGCCCAAGTCCAGGTCCGATTACAAGCGAATCAATTTTACCCATGAGCCCGGACAGTATTGGTAATGCTCCACTGTTAAGATGCTTACCAGGCATCGTGTAAACCACTAGATCAGGCGAAACAGCTCTGATGGAGCCAGCGACTGATTCAGGTGCAGCTATGACGGCTAGACCAACACCAGTTCTTAATGCTGACAATGCTGCCAAAGCAGGTGCACCAGAAAACGTTTCACTGCCTCCGACGATGAGGAGATACCCGTAGTCCCCCTTATGGGAATCCTTTTTCCTAGCCTTAATTATCTTCCTCACGTCTCCGGGACCTGTGTAAAGCTCAGCTTCAACAGGTATCCCTATATCAGCTAATGCGACTTCACCTGCATAAGTTGATTCCTCTAAACCCTCCTTAACCTTGTGAAAAGTTA
>JAWCNV010000002.1:57967-141984 GCA_038848185.1 Thermoproteota archaeon
ATTATCTTCCTCACGTCTCCGGGACCTGTGTAAAGCTCAGCTTCAACAGGTATCCCTATATCAGCTAATGCGACTTCACCTGCATAAGTTGATTCCTCTAAACCCTCCTTAACCTTGTGAAAAGTTAAGGTGTAAGATGCTTTGACAGCAAGCTCTTCCCCACTGCTCTTCGAGATGAATCCTGTTGGAACATCTACGGCGAAAACAGTTTTAGCTGAAGAGTTAACCTCTCTTACTATCGAGGCAAAAGGCTCTTTCAATACTCCTTTTAAGCCGGTGCCAAGCATAGCGTCCACAACGTAGTCGCAGTTCTCGAGGAGCTTTTTAACGACATGTATCTCAGAAGAATCTGTTACAAAGTTTTTCTCGACATCATCCATATGAAGCAGGAGAAGCCAGTTCAACCTAGCCTCTTCACTCCTTATTTCCTGAGGTCTGCCTAATAAAACAATTATTATTCTGGCACCCATGTTTCTGAGGTGTCTGGCAGCCACAAACCCGTCTCCACCATTGTTCCCTGTGCCGCAGAGGAATAGGAATGTTTTACCCTTAACATCTGTCTTTGAAGCTATGAAGCGTGCGGTCGCGGAGCCAGCGTTTTCCATCATGCATTTTCTCGAGAAGCCTAGGGCTTCAGCATTCTCCTCTATGACAGCCATATCGACGCTGGTTAAGACTCTTGGGAGAAGTTGCTTCGCAACACCGAACCCTTCATTCATTATGGGATTATTATTGAAGGGAGCTTTTAAAAATTATATACTGTTAAACACGGCTTAAAACTTAACCGTGGGATACCTTAAGCTGGTTAACGACCTCAGGAGGATTGTTTCAGACAAGAGGATTAGGAGGATTGTTTCAAAGAGGATTGGGATGTTCAAGAAGATTGGGAAAGACCGGAGGAGGGTGTTCAGCGAGCTGTGCTTCTGCATACTTACAGCCAACTATACTGCTGAGGGAGGAATCAGGATTCAGCGAGAAATGGGAGAGGACTTCTTCAAGCTGAACAGAATAAGGCTTGCCGAGAAGCTGAGAAGCTTAGGCTACAGGTATCCTAAAACTAGGGCGAACTACATTGTCGAGGCTAGAATACTTTTCGACGATGTTTGGAGAATCATTAATGAGGAGAATGATCAGACTAACATTAGAAAGTGGCTTGCGGACAATGTGCAAGGGATAGGTTTTAAGGAGGCGAGCCATTTCCTGAGAAACATCGGTTTCAAGAACCTAGCCATAATAGATAAGCATGTCCTGAGGGTCCTAAACAGATACGGTTTGATAAGGAGAATTCCTAAAACGCTTTCCAGAGGTAGGTATCTAGAAGTAGAGCAGACTCTTTCGAAGATAGCGGATGAGCTAAAGGTTTCCCTCGCGGAGCTTGACCTCTACCTATGGTATATGGATACTGGCAAGGTATTGAAATAGTGGAGCAAGCAATGTTAATCTGAAAGAGGAATTTGAACCGGTTCTCCCAGCTTGGCTGACCTGTAGGCAGCCAGTGCTACTTCAAGAGCCTGCCTCCCATCCAACCCTGAAGCCTTGGGCTCATCGTCTTTCTCAACGACCTCTATGAAGCTTTCAATCATATTCCTGTCAGCGTCAGCCCCGTAGTAGGAATAGTAGAGGGGGGAGCCTGATTGGACAACCGTTACGTTTGTTTTAAACGCATCCATAATCATGTAACCTTTCTCACAGTGTATACCCATGTATACATCTCCCCATATCGGATATGTATCTGGCCTAGACCAGCTACAGTCTATGCTCGCGTTAACACCCTTCTTGGTTTTCACCATTATCAGCGCAGCATCTTCAACCTTCAGCCCAGACCTAATGTTACGTGCTATCTTAGCATAGACCTTTGAATACTCATCTCCAGTATACCATCTGATTAAGTCTGCTACGTGAACCGTGTGATCCATTATGCATCCTCCGCCTGCCAGCTCAGGTTCTCCGAACCAAAGACCAGGATATCTGCCGTGGTTGGTTGCAGTTATAGCCAGTATTTCTCCAAGAACATTCGATTCTAAAACCTCCTTAGCTCTAATTGCAGCATCATGATACCTCATCACGAACGCTGTTTGAAGCTTAACGCCTTTCCTCCCGGCTTTAGAAATGCATTCGTCAGCATCCTTAAGACCTATGGTTATAGGTTTTTCAACAAGAACATGTTTACCAGCCTCTATGGACGCCATCATCAGCTCGTAATGCTTAGAGTTCTCTGATGATATTATGACTGCATCCACATCCTCCTTCTCGAGGAGAAGCAGATAATCATCGTAAAGTTTCTCAACACCATAGGTTTCACCAGCCTTCTTAAGGCGTTCCCTTGAATCATCATATATTGCTTCTAAACTAGCGTTTGAAAGGTTCTTCAAAACCCTAGCGTAATTCCATGAATGCACATGCGCAAAGGAAAAGATTGCAAACCTAATCATATTCTACAGCACCTCCTCCTCCAGAGGAAGCTTCACAGGTTTACCGGTGAAGATAGATTTTAGCCCTGCTAGAACAACCTCAAGGGATTTCAAACCTTCTTCACCTGAAACAGGAGGAGGCTCGTTCCTAATTATGGAGTTTATGAAGCCTCTAATCTCCAGAAAGTATCCGTCTCTGAACATTGGAGTAGTTTTCTCCACCACACCGTCAGATCCATGGATCGAGAGAGACGCTGAAGACATGTTGTCAACATGAAGGATGCCGCGTGTTCCAGCAATCTCGAGGAAAGTTGTTAAAGGATATCCGATGGGCATCGCCCAGCTTCCCTCAACGTATCCTATAGCGCCAGTTTTAAACTTCAGCAATGTGTGGACATAATCATGGGACGAGCAAGCCTTCCTAAGGCACGTTCCTCCCTGAGCATATATCTCCTCCACCTCCCCTATGGACCATCTTAGAAAATCGACGTCGTGGATGCTTAGGTCTACTAATACTCCTCCACTCTTATGAATGTCAGCATGCCAAGAATCGGAGGTCCACATTGGGAATGCAGATTGCCTGTATGCCCTAGCTACGACGGGCTCACCAATCTCTCCCTCAGAAACTATACTTTTAACAGTCGAATACTCCGCCCAGAACCTGAGCACGTGTGCAACCATAAGCTTCACACTATTCTTCTCAGCCCTCCTGATAATCTGCCTCGCGTCTGAAAGCCTTAACGCGATGGGTTTCTCCAAGAGGACGTTCTTGCCAGCATCTAATGCTTGGAGCACAGCATCCTTATGGGAATATGTTGGTGTACAGATATCTACGATTGAAACCGCTTTATCAGAAACCGCTTCACTTATTTTTTTAGAAGCATTCTTAAAACCATATTTAACCCGGAAAATATTCGCCTTCTCTTCACTCCTGCTGAAGCATGTGACGAGTTCAACTTCAGGCATCATTCTCCATCTCTCTGCATGAATGGCACCGATGAAACCGCATCCCAACAGGCATACCCCGAGCTTCTCATAACCCATGTTTATATAGAATACAGGGAGGCTTAAAATCTCTTCGCCGACGCTTATACTAGTTCAACTATGTATTCTCTTCCACGCTTTATTTTTCTGATTAAGCCCCTTTTCTGAAGCTCGTTTAAAACCATTGATGTCTTAGACTTTGAAAAACCAGTGGCCTCCTTAATCTGCGTCTGAGTCAACCTGCCTCCAGCATCCTTCAGAATCCTTATTATAAGATCCTCGTCTGAAAGTATACGTGTATCAGGCGGCGGGCGGAACAGTTTTTTTCTACGGGAAAGGTATGTCAATAATAAGGCGAGGAGTAGCATGGCAATCACTATCAAAATTAAGAATACCGTTAGAGGACCCGACATGCCTGAAGGAGCCTCGTTTCCACCCTTCTTGTAAACCGAGAACTGAAGCGGTTGAGGAGCCTGGCTAAACCTGTATTTTGAGTCGGGTGGCAAACGTAAGGAAACACTCCATACTCCAATCACAGCTGCATTATAAGTATCTGAGAAAGTTCCGTCGCTTCCGACAGTTATCTCCCTAACTGTTTCTAGGTTTTCAGGATTTCTGTAAACTATTTGAACGGTAAGAGTGGGTGTTTGTGGGCTAATACTACCGTATACGCTTATGGATGAACCCTCTTCAACCTGAGTATTGCTTAGCGAGAAGCTTACACTTATTATTCTGCTTTGAAACAGAAGATTTGGTTCACCGTCTGAAAAATCCATCTTACCCATCCAGATGACTCTTGAAACATCTTCGCTTGACGGCCGTGGGCTTGTAAGCTTTAGAAAATAATCTTCAGCCAGCTCCGAGTAGTGTACTTCCAGTGTTTCATTCGGAAACAGGTAGAAGCCTCCTTCAAAGATGTCGCCGATCTCAATAGTATCGGCTGTTTTAAGGCTGAAGTTGACCCATGTGAAGCAATATTCGATGACACCGCGTTGTCTCACTATTCCGGAGGTGTAGATCTTCAGAGTAAAGTTCTCAGCCTTCATGGATCTACCAGTTAAGGAGGAAGCGGTGTCAACAATACTGTTTATGGTGGATGTGAAGCCTGAAAGCATCGCATAACTGTCAGCATTATTCTTAAATTCTTCGAAATCACCTAAATCCTCTGGGGATAATGGTGTTGAGAGTTCAACTACCCATGTTGCTGAAGAATCCTTGTGCAAGATTATCCTGTAGGTTGTTTGAAACTCGAATTCACCCTTGGTTGACGGAACCCATTGGGATAGGATAACTATGGCAATTATCAAGATGGCCCCTGCAACGGCTTTTGGACACGTCATTAAAAGGAACACGTATGCAGGGGGTATAAAAATTTAAAGTCTATTTTTTACTTTTATCCTTTTTACTTTTATCCTCCTTACTTTTATCTTGTTTTTGTTCCTCGACTTTCTCTTTTACTTCCTCTTTTATTTGCTCATGAAGCCGCTTCATCTCCTGCTGGAACCTGCGGTTCTCCTCAACGATCTGCTTTGCGAGCCTCTTATTCTCCTCAGAGATATTCTCCTGCAAAGCTTTTAAGGCCTCTTTGCTTGTTTCCTTTAAGAGGTTTAGCCTGAGTCTTATTTCAAGTCTTATCCTGTTCATCTCCATTATGAACTCTTCTTGAGTGATGTTTCCCTGCCTTAACATTTCTCTTAACCTCTCCATCTCCATTATTCTTTCTTCTATGCAGAGCCTCATCTCGCTTCTAGTCTGGTTCAAAAGTCTAAGCCTCTCTTCCCAAGTGGCGTTCAGCATCATTCTTCTCTGAAGCCGGATCATCAGGAGATTCTCTTGGTGTGTTTGGGTAATGTTCCGGATTAATACGGATATATTCTTACCTAGGTATGGAGGAAGTGTTTCATTGTCGAGCATTATCGGGAAGTCGTCGAATGGGATAGTGAGGTTCTCATCATACTCCGTATTGTTGCCTGGCTCAGTGTCTCCTGAAACTCTTGAAACGAAAAAAAGTAGCACTGAGGTTGCAATAAGTATTGTGGCAATCATGGCCAGTAGCATTTTCAAACCATCTTTAACTTTTGCATCATAGGCGTTCATCTTCAGACGGTTGATAATGATTTAAGTCATTATTAAACGTTTTAAAGTTTTTTTGGTTTAAAATTGTTCAAAAAAGGCGGTTTCATTCTAAATGTTTTAAAAAAAAGTTCATTTCTCCTAAAAAATATTTTTTCAGTCTTTTCCTTTAGCTAAAAGCGGTTTTAAAAACGATTGTTTTTCTCGGATTCCCTAGAGGTATTTTACAGTTTAAAGAACTTTACGCCAGTAAATATAGAACTTTACAACCGCTCCAACAGTAGCAACCTCTTCTTCAGCAAAGGCAAATCGCCAGGGTAGAACCCCTAAACGGAATGCTGTTCCACGAGGTTCAGACGACTTATTGAAAGATTACCCTTATGCTTGCGTAATCAACGTTTTATGAAGTTCAAGAAGGCTTCTGACTCTTTTCTTAACGTTTGGATGTGTGCTTAATGCCTCCACCAAGCTTTCAGCCGCCGTGACTTCCCGTGAAGCGAATTCTTCAAGCGAATAGAGGTCATATGCTCCTCTTCTAAACTCTGTTTTTGTCACCACCTCGGGGTCTGCTATGAGAAGCGCTTTGAACGATGCATATCCAGAGAGCGATGCCTTAACATTCTTAGGTGCCTTAGCATTTATGTCGGATATTTTCACAAGTGCACTTGCAAGGCTTAGTGGACCTCCCTCCGAGACTGTGGAACCATGGTAGTCAGCATAGTATTCCCGGCTCCTGCTGAAACCAAGTATAAGCAGGGTTAGAACATAGTATATCGCCATACCCAGCATCCCTATCAGAAGAAGGGCCCCACCGTCATTTCGGTCCCTGGAGCGGGAGGAGTAGACTCCGGAATAGTAGAGCGATGTCGCCACCCAGTAGACTATTGCTGGAAGAACCGACAGGAACATCATTATCTGCACATCCCTGTGCTTAAGATGACCGAACTCGTGCCCTATAACCGCCTCAACCTCAGACTCGTTCAAACTGTTGAGCAAACCTCTTGTAACAGCTACCCTTGGCCCGGTTAACGGGCTGCCGTATGCGAAAGCATTCGGCAACGGGATTTCTGAAACCATTATTTTCGGAGCCTTCTTGAAACCACTTTTCTCAGCAAGCCTCCTAACACTCTGCTCCAACCATGGGAGCTCCCCTTCATTCAACGGTTTTACGCGGTAAATCGCATCTATAATGTAAGGCCCGATTAACCATTGGAAAAGGTTCAGCATGATTAAAACCGGGAGTAGCATCAGCATAGGCACTCCGATCAGGAACAGGATTAAGGCTACGAAACCTGTGGTTATGGCAATAACCAGCATCATCGTAGCAATCATATTTAACCTGAGCTTCCAGAGCTGCATCTTTAATTCCTCACCTCCTTTATCCCATCCTTACAAAGGTGGATATAAGTTTTAAACGAGAATGGTTTAGGCCTCTTGGTGGATTTTTAAGAGGCGGGGCTCCGCAAGCTTAATTAGCTCTTCATGGGATTACTAGGGGCATGCCTGTTTGCCCGGTTGACACAGGAAGATACGGGTCTCCGGAAATGAGAATGATCTTCGAAGAAGAGGAGAGGCTACAGATGATGCTTAACGTGGAGGCGGCGCTGGCAGAAGCTTTAGCTGAAGTGGGAGAGATACCACATGAAGCTGCTTCAGCAATAAGGAGTAAAGCGGTTTCAAACATCGTCACGGTTGAGAAGATTAAGGAGAGGGAGAAGGTGACGAGGCACGATATAGCAGCCATGGTTGAGGTTCTCGCAGAGGAGTGTGGCGAACATGGTGAATATGTTCATTGGGGGATTACGAGCAACGATGTGACCGATACTGCTTTAGCGCTGCAGCTTAAGGAGGCTTTAAGGATTCTCGGGAAGAGGTTGACTTCTTTAATAGAAATACTCTGCAAAAAGTCTGAAAAGTACGCTGAAACAGTAATGCCGGGTAGGACGCACGGTCAGCATGCTGTTCCAATAACGCTCGGATTTAAGTTCGCCGTTTATGCTGCTGAGCTTGCCAGAGGATATGAGAGAATGCTTCAGCTCTCCGATAGGGTTCTTGTTGGTAAAATCGGCGGAGCGGTTGGCACCATGGCGGCACTCGGATCAAAGGCGCTTACCGTTGAGGAGAAGATGATGCATAAACTTGGTTTGAAGCCTGCAGAAATAGCGACTCAAGTCGTCTGCAGAGACAGGTTTGCAGAACTAGTATGTTGGGCAGCCCTGCTTGGCTCAAGCCTAGATAGGATGGCTGTTGAAATAAGAAATCTGCAGAGAACAGAGATAATGGAGGTTGCAGAAGGCTTTGGCGAGGAGCAGCGTGGAAGCAGCACGATGCCGCAGAAACAGAACCCGGTTGACAGTGAAAAGACTTCTGGCTTGGCTAAAGTCTTAAGAGGATTCATTGTACCAGCTTTAGAAAATATTCCTCTCTGGCACGAGAGAGACCTCTCTAACTCCAGTAGCGAGAGGTTCATCATACCCTTGTCAATGCTAATACTTGACGAGATGCTTATGACCATGGAGAAGATTCTAGCAAACTTGAGAGTCAACCCGGAGAACATGAGTAGGAACTTGGGGATAACGGGGGGCAGGATCATGAGTGAAGCCTTCATGATGAAGCTTGCCAGGAAGGGTATGGGTCGGAGGAAAGCCTACGAACTCATGCGAAGACTCTCTAGGAAAGCCTTGGAGGAAAACAGGAATTTACTGGAAGTCTTGGAGGAGAGCCCGGAGGTTACTAAATATATTGATTCTAAGGAGATTCGGGAAACAGCTGATCCAAAGAACTATTTAGGAAAGTATAGAGAACTAATAACTAGAGCAGTATCTTACGCCAAGTCTAAGATTAAGTAAGGCAAGACATGTTTAAATCCCTGTCTTCCCATCTTCCGGCGGTTAACGTTGGCTATGCAAGTCGTTTTCATAGGGCCAGCCGGATCCGGAAAGACAACGCTGGTCAATAAGTATGGCGAGTGGCTCTCTAAAACGGGTCAGAAAATCGCCTTCATAAATCTCGATCCTGGGGCTGACGAAATACCTTATTCGCCATCTCTTAATGTTCGCGATTTCTTCACTATTGAAGAGATAATGAGGAGTGAGAAGCTAGGTCCCAATGGAGCTATGATGAGAGCAATGGATATTCTTTCAGAGAGAAGCAGCGAGTTTGCCTCTAGAATAGTATCTTTAGAAGGAGACTACAGGCTTATAGATACACCTGGTCAAAGCGAGCTTTTTGTCTTCAGAAACGCGGGTCCAGAAATAATGAGAAGTCTCTCTGAAGTCGGCAGAACCATAGTTGTCTTCCTCATCGATGGTCAACTATTGTATTCTCCAAGCGACCTGATAGCAGTTTTCTCCCTTGCTGCAGCCTGCAGGCTTAGGCTTAACGTTCCCCTTGTCCACGTAGTTACAAAGTCCGATATCTTAGAGAGAAATGACCTTGAGTTTTTAATGCAGGATCCTGAGTACTTGGAGAAAAAAATTATTGAAGAGGAGAAGGGGCTTCTTCAAGAATACATGCTGGAATACTCTAGGATAATTCATCCGTTTCTGAGAAGACAGAGGACAGTTTTTGTTTCAGCCTTATCCGGAACCGGGTTAAATCTGTTGGATTCCCTTATATATGATGCTACGTGTGAGTGCGGAGATCTTCGTTAAGCTTTCTCCAGTAGATTTTGTCAAGCTCCTCATAATATTCTCCTGAAGCTATACTCTCCTCAATAAGCTTTATGAATGAGTATATTTCAACGAAAAAGACAGTGTCCTCCGTCATGATCCCCCTTGTTTTTAACTCCTTCACCCTGTTCCTAATACTTAGCCCAGCATCCATCAGCGTGATCATGAGGACGGTGTGCTTCAACTCTTTAAGAGGGGCCTTAAAACACTCCGCCAGAAGGATAAGCCTATGACCTAGGCCATCCATATCCTCTAGATCCATTTCTAAACCGTCGTCAATACACTTTTTCATTGAAAACGTTATTGACGATAATGAGTCCTGAATATCTGTGAGAATCCTTTTCAACCCTTCCGTCAAACTGAAGTATTGGACTCTACTCTGCCTTAAATTATTTTTCCCTTCCATTAGCGGGATGAGAAGTTTATAAAAGGCAGCAACAAGGGCAATTTAAGAAAAATGGAGGATATAGTCGAGCTCTCGAAAAAAATATTGGATTATGCTGTTTCGGCAGGCGCATCCTACGTTGAAACACGTTTTCACAACGATTTTGAGCGAGGGGTTGCTTTGAAGAATGGAGAGGCTGAGGCTGTTGAAGCAAACTATGAAATGGGACTTGGGGTTAGGGTTCTGGTTAATGGGGGCCTCGGTTTTGCCTCCACAAACATCCTTAAACCCGAAACCGTCACCAGAATTGTTGATAAAGCAGTTAAAATGGCGAGAGCATCCTCATCGTTGAAATCAGGTGGAGTCAGGTTCTCTGAGGAAGAGGCTTACTCGTTGGATTGGCGGGTTTCTGAAAAAAAGAGGCTTGAAGACTGGCCTTTGAGCGACAAGATTGCTTTTCTGAAAAGCTTGGATGAAACTATAATGAACCTTGGGATTAACGTTTCTTCAAGATACATAGCTTACTCTGAGGAGAAGACTGAGAGAGTATATGGGAACACTGAAGGCGCATTGATTTCGTCACTGGTTCCACGCCCATCCCTGTTCGCGTTGATAACAGTTACTGATTCTTCGAAGGGAGTTATACAGAGGACTCTTCAATTTGGAGGATCTGGAGGATTAGAGGTTATAGAGTCTTGGAGGCTAAATGAAAAACTGATGAATGAGGTTAAGACGCTTCACAAGATGCTTATGGAATCGGTTAAGCCTCCTGACGGAGTTGTGGATGTGGTTGTCGGCAGCGAGGTCGCTGGAATAATATCGCATGAGGCTTCGGGTCACCCTGGAGAGGCGGATAGAATACTGGGAAGGGAGGGAGCTCAGGCAGGCGAATCATACTTGAAGGCAAGTGACTTAAACAGGAGAATAGGAAGTGAGGTGGTGAATGTGGTTGACGATCCTACAATACCAAGCTCATATGGATTCTACCTTTTCGACGATGAGGGCGTTAAAGCTAGGAGGAAATACTTGATTAAGGAGGGAAGAATATGCGAATTCCTGATGAACAGGGAGACTGCTGCAAGCCTCGGAGTAAAAAGCAACGGTTCAGCTAGAGCTTCAGGATATAATGTTGAGCCGATTGTAAGAATGTCAAACACATATGTGTTGCCTGGGGACTATAGTGTTGAAGAGCTTTTAAGTGATATTGCTGAGGGCGTTTATGTGAAAAGCTTTATGGAGTGGAATATTGATGATAAAAGGTGGAACCAGAGGTATGTTGGGTTAGAGGCGTACTTGATAGAGAACGGTGAGGTAACTAAGCCTGTGAGAAGCCCAGTTATAGAGATAACTACTGAGAAGCTTTTCTCCAGCATTGATGCTGTTGGGAAGGATCTTGATTTCACGGCAGCTACGTGCGGCAAGGGGGACCCTATGCAGGGCATACCTGTATACACCGGTGGACCGAGTTTGCGTATAAAGAGGATCAGGGTGGGGAGCGTGGGTTAATATGGTTGAGCTTCATGAGAAGGTTTTGAAAATGCTTACTGACAGAGGCGTTGAGGAGGCGATAGTAATACTCTACAGTATCGGGAAAGATTCTGTGAGATATGCCAACAATGAGCCCACCATATCGGTTTCAGAAAAAATTGACATATTAACGATATACAGCAGCATTAAGGAGAGGAGCTTCATAGGAAGCTTCGAAAACGTGTCTGAGGATTTCTTAGACAGGATTGTTGACAATGTTGTAACAATCACTAAAAACTCTCCTCCAACACCATACTATGCACCAGTTCCAAAAGGAGTTTTCAGCTACAGGGTTGAGAAGAAGGTTGAGAGAAAGCTCGGCAGGCTAGATGAACAATTGGTTTCCCATGTTTCCGATGCCGTTAAGGCTAGTAGGGAGGCGGGTGCGGAGAGGAGTGCTGGAATACTCTACTCGAGCCATGGGGAGGAGAAGCTTGCTTCCTCCACCGGCTTAAACCTACAGGAGGAATTTGCATCCATCATGCTGAATCACCGTGCCTTCGCAAGCCCTGAGGCAACGGGGCAATGGGTCTCATGCTCAACAAGCCTTGAAGGCTTCAACCCGTATGAAGCTGGCAGGAGGGCGGGGGAGATAGCGCGGATGAGCCTTAACCCCGTGTTGATTGAAGAGGGTGTTTACGATGTTTACATGGGGCCCCTCATATTTGCAAACATGATAAGCGAGGTTGCGAGTTTCGCCTCAGGCTTCCTAGTTCAGATAGAAATGAGTTTTCTAACGGGCAAGATAGGAGAGAAAATCGGCTCTGATAAAATCACTGTTTTCGACGATCCCACCATGCCTAGCGGGCTTGGGGAAAAATTTTTCGATGACGAGGGAATTCCGACGCAGCGAACAGCTATAATTGAAAACGGGGTTCTCAGAAACTATCTTCATAACAGTAGGACTGCTAAGATTGCTGGAACATCCTCTACGGGTAATGCTGGGATAATACATCCTCATCCATGGAATATCGTTGTTAAACCCGGTAGCTTAAGGGAGGGGGACATGTTGCAGAAGCTTGGCAGAGGACTCTACCTGACTAACAGCTGGTACCAGAGATATCAAAATTACAGGACTGGAGATTTCTCAACCATTGTAAGGGATGGAGCGTTCTATGTTGAGGATGGAGAGATTAAGCATCCTATTAAAGGATGCAGGATAAGCGATAATCTTCAAGGGATTCTCTCGAATATTGAAGAACTCTCAGACACTCTTTACCCAATTAAATGGTGGGAGGTAGAGGTGCCAACCTATGTTCCAGCAGCAATAATTAGAAACGTAAAAATAACGAGGGCCTTCGGCTATTAGCCTATATTAACCCTGAAATCATTGCAATGCCTACGGTTAGAAGCAGGATCCCAGCCGAGAGCCTCATGTATCTCCTCTTCTCAATCCTCCAAGCATCGATCTCCATCACACTCCGGCCGAAGTATACGAGTAGAAGTATGATGACGAGAGGGAGGATGAAGATCAAGTTATACAGGAGGAGCAGGAGGAATACTTCAAGTGTTAAACCTGTTTTTGCAAGAAGGTAGATTATGGTTATGTAGATTCCTCCCGTGCAGGGGAGTTCAACCATTGAGACAGCCATACCTATTAGAAAACCAGCTCCGACAGTCATGCTGGCGGAATACCTGCTTATAATTCTGCTTAAGGCGCCAGGCTGCTCAAGACTTAAACCCTTACCGTAGAACAGGAACTCCTTAAACTCTAAAGCAGCGAAAACGATTGCTATTGAACCAACCAAGTAGCGTAGCAACACTCTAAAGGGAGTGATGTTAATCACGTAAAGCAGACCGATGCCAGCACTAAGGTAGGCAACCAGAACCCCAATTATAAAGGCTCCGCAATTCGCCAGCATCCTCTTAGATGAGCCTGTTGAAACAGAGTATGTGAGGAGCAGTATAATTGTGGCGAATGCACATGGGTTCAGAGAATCTATGAAGGCTGCGATGACTACACTTGCTACCGAAGGCGGAGATACAGCGGGATGATGCGCCTCCATGAATCTTTCTATAAATTCGCCGGCTTTATCATGATACTCGAAGCCGTTACTGTACTCCAGTATCACTTTTTCCAAGGTTTGAGTAATATTCTCTTCTCCTGCGAGATAAGCGTCTCCTATGAACACTATCGGAGGCTCACGTAAATCTTCAACTACGTTAAACTCTTCAAGCAGACCTATGAAGAGCTCTATGTTCGTGTCGTTCCCAGAAAGACTGAACCTCTTAAAAAACACCTGAGTATAGTTTATCTTAATCCTGTTTATGTACTCGTCTACCCTTATGCAGTGTGGACACTCCTCTGTAACAAAGTAGTAGACAATCATGTTCTCCGGCGAAGCCCTGATTATTCCCTGAGAAGCAACGGGGATAAACACCATTACTATAAGAGATAGACACCAGAGTAAGCGTTTAAAGAATACCTGTGTTAATTTTCCATTATTCTTCAACGATCTTACCTTAAGACAAGATATTTTGTGACGTTTACGTTTAAACTATTGTAGATAATCACACACGTCAAGTTATGTAGTCCAGCAGAAACTCCAGTGCATGCGGAACATGCCGGTATATCTATACTAAGCGATTTTATGTTTAAACCCTTATTAACCGTGATTTCCAAAACACCAGTATAGTTAATCCACCTGTTATTTACCACATATCTTCCATACCGGTTCTTAAAGCCAAATATTGTGACAGGAATATTTCCTAAATCACTGTTGCTGAGAACGATAATCGTGAAATTGATTGCTTTATCGTCTGAGGTTGAATACTCATCCTTATCTGTGGAAGCTGAGAGAATTAGAGTCAAATTATCTTTAGAACCATAGTTAACAACATAGTGGCTTAACCTAGACAAATACTGGTTAACTTCCTGAATGCTTCCAAGAATCTCTAGAGATAGGTCTGCCAAAGTATTGTTCAGACACCAGTATGAGAAGAATTCCGAGAAGCTTTCATTACAGCTTTCAGTGACTAGATAGCTGTATTTATCGTAGAATACGGATACTTTAGCGTAATCAGTGGTGTTAAAGCATCTCATGAGTGAGAGGAGCCTCGTAAACCTCAAAAGGTGCTTGATAGCCTCCTGAATGCTCTTAAAATTATTCAAGTAGTAATCGGCTAAGCTGCTATTCGAGTACCAGTATGAGAAGAATATTAGCACAGTTTCATTATATTCTCCTTTAATGGCCAGATAATTGTATTTTTTGTCGAATGATGCTGCCTTATCATAATCAGTGATGTTAGCATACTTCATTAGAGAGGAAATCCTATCAGACCGTGAACGGTACTCGGCGTAATATTGATAACCGAAATACCCCCCTATAATCAGAACGATTATAATCACCAATATAGCCCTATACCGCATGCCTTTTCTAAAACACTTTTTGCGAATTATAAACTTTTCAACATCTTAAACCACCTGTCCGTCGAAGAATTTAGTAAACGGCCTTAAGTCTGCCGAAATTAAAGGAAACCTAAATCCACATTCTAAGCCGCATCATGCCTTAAAAAGTTGTGCAGTATTAGGTTTGTAAATGGTTTGAGATTATATTAATGTTTAAATAGTCGCTGGATATTTTATCCAAGTTTAGCATTGACCTACGCGCAACCAAGACTCTTAGCAAAGAAGGTTGCTTCACTAGCCGTATTGACGGCTTTAGCTATTTCCTCAAATTATGCTCTGATAACTTTCCCTAATGTCAAGCTTATGGACACTATAGTTTTCGCAGCAAGCATGGCTATGGGTTTAAAGTTTGGAGTAAGCCTCTCAATACTCATATGGATTGTCTACGGAACACTGAATCCGTATGGGTTCAACTTACCGACGCTGATAGTAGTGATGCTAAGTGAAATGATTTATGTTCTCTTCTCCGTAATAGCCTTAAGGTTAAGATCCGGTTCAGCTGAAGCAAGAGTCTACGATTCCATGATGCTTGGTTCAATAGGATTATTCTCAACCCTAATCTATGATCTTGTGACGAACGCTTTCACCGGATTACTGTTCTATGGATCGGTTTTAATAGGTTTGCTTACGATGAACTTTCCTATTCCAATGGGCATAATTCACGAGGCTTCTAACGCGTTATTGTTTCCGATTGCTGTACCCATAATGTATAGAGCGATGAGGGGAGGGAGTGTAGCCTATTTTGAGAAGAATAAATCGTCAAACATCCTAGAAAAGAAGGAGGCTTCGCATTATAGGAGAATGCTGGTAATCACCGCTTTATTCTTTACAACACTACTTGTGGGAGAGACCCTTTACTTAGCGAGTCTTAAAGCCCAGTTGGACACGCTTGTGAAAGAGGTTGAATCTATTACTTTAAGAGTAAGCTTGCTTGTTAAGTATGATAATGGTACTGAAACATGGTTCAACAATACTGTTGTGCCCGTAGGCTGGACTCTGCTCAACCTTACAGCCTACGATTTAAAGGGAAGGGTAGATTACGAGGTCTATTCTTTCGGCACATCAGTAACAGGTATAAACGGTGTAAGCCAGCATGAAAACTATTATTGGCTCTGGTATAAGTGGAACCCTGAAGAGCAAGACTGGGTCGTGGGTGAAACAGGCCCAGACGCTTATATTCTTAAGAATGGTGATGTTTTAGCATGGTATCTTGCAGACGTTTCTAAGTATCCTAATATCGATAAGCCTTAAACGTTTTTTTACATGTTTTAACACCCTCTATATTGGAGTGTCTACGAGAGGATGCTTAAGGAAGCTTGCTGCGGAGTGGGAGAAGCACCCTAAGGATTATACTCTCGGCCATATTCTCCTAACCATTTTCTATACAGGGGAAAACAGTGTTTCCCGTGCTAAGCTTCAAAGACTCCTTGGTCTAGGGGAAGGCTCTGTTAAAAGCATGGTTAAATGCATGAGGAAACATGGCTTACTATCTACTTCAGCCGGTGGCAGCAGGCTGACTAACAGAGGGATAGGGCTCCTCAAGCGCGTGAAGCTTCATGTTCCGGAGCTTAGGAAAGCTTGCTTGGAATACTTGTCGGTTGGCAATATTAACTATATGGCTGTTTTAAGAGGGCTGGATGCTCTCGACGCGCTGAAGATTAGAGACATGGCTGTCAGATTTGGTGGAACTGGGGCTGTGCTGATCTCCATTAGAGAAGGAAGGCTCAGAATACCTTATGTTAACGACGACCTGAGAAATGTGTCATTGAGAGACTATGAGGAGCTTTCAAAAACGAGCTTTCGAGACGATGATTATATACTTGTCGTAGGAAGTGAAAACAATAGTTCAGCATTGAGCGCAATTGGATCCATGCTTTTCTACCTGCTTATCGTCAAGCTTAAATCTAAGCGCTGAGTTCCAGAGACTAGGTTGACGATAGCTGTTTTAACGCATAAGCCACGCTCATACTCATCCATACGCCTGATAGAGGAGGCGGGTAAGCTAGGAGTCCCCTGCGAACTGGTTTCTTTTAGAGATACTGCTCTCCATATCAAGGAGGGAAGGCTCGGATTGAAGGTTTTCAAAAGAGCAGGGGTTAAGGCTGTCTTCTCAAGGCCTAAAACATTGCTAAGCCCCCTTATGCTTTACGCACTTTCACTCACCAAGATTCTGGAGGAGGAGGGGTTCTATGTGCTCAACCCGTTTGAAGGTTTCTTGAACACGCTGGATAAGGTAGTCACCTACAGGAACTTATGCCTAGAAAATCTTCCAATACCAGATTCAATCATGTCAGCGTCATGGAGGAGGCTTGTGGAAATGCCTCTACCCTTCTTCCTGAAGCCTGTTTATGGCTCTAGGGGCAGAGGGGTTAAACTCGTTGAAAAAGTTGAGAACACACCTATCGTTGAAGGCCATGGAGCCTGGATAGTCCAGTCCTCTGTTAAGGAGGATAACTGGGATCTTAGGATTCTTATCTTAGGCGATCAGGTTCTTGCAACTATCAAAAGGGTTTCGGACAAGCCGGTTACAAACATTGCTCAGGGAGCAGTTGGAGAAATTTTTGAGGTGGATAAGGAGGTTGAGACACTTGCTGTCAAAGCATCTAAGGCTTTAAACTGCCGATTTGCGGGTGTTGACATATCTTTCCACAGGGGTGAAGCTTTTATACTTGATGTTAATCCTCAACCAGATTTCATGGGTGTTGAGAAAACTATGAGAATAAACGTAGCTCGTGAGATAATAAGCTACATGCTCGCAGCAGCAGGGGATTAGCCTTGAAGACTAGCGGCCTAGTCATAGCTTTAGGACAGGGAGAGGAGGGGCTTGTAGAGCTAAACCAGATTGAAGGGTTCCCTATTTTCCTTCATGTTATCAGGAATTTGGGCGAGGTTGCTGAAGAGATTGCTATGGCGGTGACAAAGGGTTCTAAAGATGCTTTTACCAGAGTCTTCTCAGAATACGGTTTCGATGAGTGCAATTTTTTCGAGTTAAACCATCCTGACGACGTTTTAAGCATTCTGCGAGAGGGCTTAAGCAGGGTTAACGGTGAAATCGTGATTACCGCCCCAGCTAACGCTCCACTAATACCTTTAGATATACTCTCACTCTTGACTGAGCTTTGTGAGAAGAGAGACGCTGTTCTTATCAGGGATTTTAAGGGTGGAGTAGACTGGTTTCTATCAGCCTACAACAGGAGAAGCTTCATGAAGGCTGTGGAAGCGGAGAGTGTAAGAACGGTTGAGGAGGCGGTTAACGAGCTTAGGAGAGTGATGTACATATCTCATTCTACCCTGAAAGACCTTGACCCAATGCTTTTCTCAAGCATAAGGGTTATACGTGCATCCGAAATACCTGTGATCGAGAAGCTTATTAAAGGAGTAAGGAGGAGGATTAAATGATAAGGATTTTCGGCATAAAGTATGACGGCACCATTAAGAAAGGAGATAACTTGGCAAGAATATCCTTGGAGTCACTTAAGAGAGAAGGAGTCAAAATCGAGAATGGGGATGTGGTTACGCTTACTCATGTGGCAGTGTCTAAGGCAATGGGTTACACGGTTAAGTTTGACGCAGTGAAGCCGAGTAACTTTGCCATAGCTCTTTCCGACAGGCTGCGTAAACCGCCTCAAGAGGTGGAGATTATTCTCAGGGAGAGCAGGGAGATAGTGAGACTTGTTGGAAGCCGCCTTATAACTAGGACTAGAAGCGGAATCGTCTGCACCAATTCCGGCGTGGATATTTCAAACGTGGACGGTGGTTTAAGCATGGCCTTCCACCCTAGAAATCCTGATAGGATTGCGAGAATGTTAAGGGAACAGTTTCTTAAGGAGAATATTAATGTGGGGGTGATAATAACAGATTCTTTTGAAAGACCTTTCAGAATGGGGCAGATCAATATGGCTATAGGGTGCTCTGGAATAGCTCCTATAAAGGACCTTAGGGGTAAAAAAGACCTTTTCGGCTATGTTTTAAGGTTTAAACGTATGGCGATAATTGACGAGCTTGCTGCTGCAAGCGAACTCGTAACTGGAAGCTCCTCTGAGGGGGTTATAGGAGCTTTGATAAAAGGGTACGAATATGATTTTTCAGAGGAAGGTGTCAGAAGCATTATTAGAAGCAGGAGAAGAGATCTGTTTCTTTAAACAGACGGTTGCACATAATTGTTCTCTCATAAAATAGGAAAACTGTTAATAACCCTTAGGCCTGTTTAAAGAAAGCATGATCGAAGGGGCTCCAGTTATGCATGGAGGAGAACTGCTCGGGTTTGTTAAGAAAGAGTATCATCAAGCTAAGCTGTCGGAGGTTATACTAGCATACGAGCCCGGTAAGCAGATAGACCTTAGAACCTTGGAAGAAGCTTTGAGCAAGGTTCACGGGCATCGCAAGCGTCCTCCCCCAGAAGCTACTGAGCTACTTGATACTGACTCTATAATAGTGAGCGAGGCTCTTGCCAACTCTATTATGCTTCCCTTTCTTAAACCAGTTATGAAGGCTTTAATCCCCTCAGATCTGTTCAAACCTATTTCTGGAACCCAATATATCTTTGAAGTAGATGTCCCAGGAAGGGATTTAACTCTTGCAATCGAAGATCGGTTGGCAGGCATTCCAGGCCTAGCTGGAGAATGGTTCGTCGGAAAGGTTGACGGGATAATAATGAGAAGCAGGAAGCACGGTGCTGTGGAGGTGCCTGTCAAAACAGGAATGATGGTTCAACCCCTTGTAGAAACTGGCGAATGCCTCACGATTTTTGATTTCAACAATGGTTTCAAAACGTTCAAGACGCTGGCTGAGGCGAATATTCCGATAATTTACGGAGACGTTCTGCTTGCAGACGGCACCCTGGATGAGAAGCGGCTTTTAATAAAGGCTAAACTAGTCTTCCTAATGAGGTCTAGGGAGATGTGGGTTTTAGACTAGGAAACCGGTTTCCCTATGACTCTAAGTACTTCAGGGGTTTCAGCCATCTCTAATATTCTCCAAACCGGCAGCACTAGGCAGCCGTTTACGATGCTTACCTTGGAATCCAGAAATGTAACCACCACAGGGTATATATCCTTCTTAAGATTCTTCTCTTTTCTAAGGTATTCTGATAAAAGCCTTGACCTTTCAGCCTGAAGCCTACAGGCTAGATGAATATTATAGTTTCTCCTGACCCACTGCTTACAATCTATTGAGATAATCAGCATATGGGTCTCAACTAGAACATCTATTTCTCTAACAAGTTTTTTAAAGCGAAACCTAAAGTGTTCTGAAACCATGTGATCGCGAATCCTAAAAACCTCTGCAATAATCCTTTCAAAACCTCGCCAGCTTACTGATTTGAGAATACCCTCCAAGCCTATTCCTGAATCAACCACTTTTTTCAGAAGCACTAGGCAACCATCTGGGAGTATTTTAAACCGCCCCCTATACTCTAAAACTACTCCGCTCATTGAAAGCAGTTGAAAACCCTCCCCGTATTTTGAAGACTCTTCTCTGCTTATTGTGAACCCTTTTTCTAGAAGCCTTTTTAAAAGCTTCAGGCAAAGCATGTCTCCGGATTCCCTAAACTCCATTAGCATGGTTTTAAGATAAGGATTATATTTAGGGTTTAGAGGAGAGACCATGTTGAATGCAGTGGGAGCATTGATGATTGTAACGCTATTGGCGTCCCCGTATTTAGCGGGAAGCTTTGACAGCGTGAAGGTTACTGTAGTGTTGAAAGTAACCCCTTGGAACCCCTTTACAAAGTCTAATTTCAAGGTTTACGTCAATGGGTCTTCAAGCCCGTTCGGCACAGAGTTAAGCGTAAATACTTCAAAAACCCTAGTTTTCGAGGTTCCTAAAGGTAGTTCCATACAGGTTGGCGGGGAGCTAGAGATGGTTGGTGATTACGGCTTCTGGTATAGGCTTGAGAATGTTAACGGCAGTGGGCGTTCAATAGAGTTTAAGGCGGATCGTGATGTTGTGGTATACTTGAATTATTCGACAAACCATGTGCTTTTATCACCCTACTTCGTAGCAGTCTACATACTGTTAGCATTGTTGATCATCAGAAGGTATCTTAGGCAGACGAAAACATTTAAAAAAGAGACTTCATAACACCAAGAGAGAATGAGAAGAAGCAAGCCGGTTATTCTAATTGCTGGTGAGCTTGGGGCGGGCTGTACAGAGGTCGGCGACCTGCTCTCCAGAAAGCTTGGCGTAGAGGTTTATAACACAGAGCGGTTCATAAGGAGCCTAGCGTCCTCACCAATCTCGAGTTTCCAAATACTTGCGGAGAAATCCACATCTGGGGAGATAGAGATAGAAAAGATACTTTACAGCATGGTTCTAGATGTTGTAAATAATGGGCCAGCCATAATAGAGGGGAGGAGCGCCCTATTCGCTTTGACGCATGACGCTGACCTTAAAGTCTTCCTGTATAGGGACATAGGAGATAGGGTGAGGCATCTTGCTGAGAAGAGGAGGGCGGAGGACATTAGGCAGATAGAGGAGGATATTAAAGCATCTGACATAGATAGGAGTAGCCTTGTCCAAAGGCTTTTCCATAGGGACTGGAAAGATCACTTGCTCTATGACTTTATGGTCAACACCTCTAAGATATCCTATGAGGAAATGGCTTCACTAATTCTGGAGACATTGAAGTTAAAGAAGTAATGAAAACTTAGAATTATGTTAAAGATTTATATATGACTCTGTTGGTGATATCTATTTATGAGTGAAGTCAGTCCTAGCGGAGGAGCACCGCCTGCTTCACAAGCACCACCAGCACCGGCACCGGCACCAGCACCGGCACCAAAGAAGAAGCCGGCGAAGAAAGTTAAGAAGGCTAAGAAAGTTAAGAAGGCTAAGAAGGCTAGAAAAGCTAGGAAATAGGTGCTAAAATCCTCTTCTTTCTTTTTTCTTTTTTAAAAACTAGTCTATGAGATGCTCCACATCCTCAAGGTTATTCACAACATGCTTAGCCCCATGATCCTTTGGTGGCAACATACCCGGCTTCACATATAGGATGGATATTTTCACGACTTTGAACATGCTTTTATCGTAGACAGTATCGCCTACTGCACCAGTCTCGCTCAGCGGAATCGAGTACTTCCCACATATGTTTGTCAAAACCTTAGCTTTCCTCGAAGGATCAACATTAACCTTCACAACTCCTGTGAAGCAATCTTTAGTGTCGAAAATCATTTCGTTTGAAACGCATTCATCAACCTCAAGCTCCTCACATACTTTTTTCGCAAGCACATCAAGCCCGCTTGTAACTATCACCTTTAAAACCCCTTTATCCTTAAGCCGTTTAAACAGGCTCCTAGCATCATGCCTTATCCTAGCCTTGGAGAAAACCTGTTCGAAAAAGGTTTTAGGAAGACCTTTGGGCCATAGACCCACATCATGCTTAACGAATTCCTCGTAGTTTATTTCCCCCCTAGAGAATTTTTCGAGAGCCCTTGCAGCTAAATCATCGGTGCCGAGGAACCTGTGTAGGAGCCTCCAACTACTATCTTCCTCCACAAGCGTCCCATCCAGATCGAAGAATAGCATTCTGATCATGGTTAAGACTCTAACATTAAAGTCGTTTCAAGGAAGGCTGCGGCAAGAAGAAGAGCGGAGGTTATTAGAAGAGTCGTTAAATACCCTCTAAGCTCAGTCTTCATCCGTTTCTCAACCATTGCGAAGAGTCCTGCAAGGCTTTGTGCAGAAGCTAGGCCGTAAGCTAGGAACTCAAGTATTCCAGGGGGGCTTGAAATAAGCTCAACCGCAAGCGACAAAGGGTTTAGATTCGTTAAACTTGAAACAGCAGATACAATTACACCGGTGGTAGAAGACGAAACTATGCTGAAGAGGAAGCCTAGCACAGGCGTCATCATGATGATGCTAATGCTAATATTATGCGTAAAAATGTCTAATGGACTTGAGAAACTCATGCTCTCTTTAACTGAATTATATAATTCCTCAGCGTGAGACCTTTCGATGGGGATTGTTGAGGATAACAGGAAGACGAGCGAAAAAACTAGTACTGTAATAGGGAACAGACCCCATTTAGTGTGTAGAAGATGAGGCAACGTCCTTTGACCACTTGGATCCCCGTGTCCTACACCTAGTTTCTTAGCAAGCCTCAAGATTCAAAGGCCTTCCACAACTCATCTAAATAAAGGTTTGCTGAAGAAGGTTGACTTATGCCCCCAGCTCGCCTTAAATATTCTTGATTTTCCTTGGGAGAAGCATGGCAAGGGAGGATGTTTTAGAGGTGGAGGAGGCATACAGGGGTAAACTAATATCGCTCTTAAAATACCATGTTTCAGTAAACGGTAGAAGGACTGTGAGAGAGGTTGTTGAACATCCTGGCGCGGTTGCAATAATTCCAGTTAAAGAGGATGGGAAGATAATTTTGATTAGGCAACACAGGCTTCCGGCTGGCAGAAGCTTAATAGAGATACCAGCGGGGACCAAGAGAAATAATGAGGAGGATGAGGAATGTGCTCGGAGGGAGCTTCTGGAAGAGACAGGGTATAGGGCAAGCATCCTCAGAAAGATTAGAAGCGTCTACCTAGCACCCGGATACTCTACCGAAAAAATAACCCTGTTCCTCGCAAGCGGGTTGGAGAAGGCGGAGCAGAGCCTTGACGAGGATGAGAACATAGATGTGTTGGAGGCGGTTCCTAGGGAGGTTTTTAAAATGCTACGTGAAGGCGCTATAGAAGACGCTAAAACGATAATCGGAATCTATGAATTGATGAGAAGACTAGGAGAAGAGGGTTTGTCAATCGACTAGAGGCCAATATTCATATATGGGTCTTCTAAGACGCATACAGCATGAGTACGGTTTCCGGGCTTATACCCAGGCTGGATTACGAAAGGGTTGCGGAGAACATAGTGATGAGGCTCAGACAATACTTTTTGAACGCTAAAAGGGAGAATGGGATAATAGGCTTATCCGGAGGCCTAGATAGTGGTGTAGTAGCTTGTTTAACAGCGAGGGCGCTTGGAAGCGAGAAGACAAGGCTCTACCTAATGCCCTCCAGCATAACTCCAAAGCAGGATATGGAGGATGCGGCCAGCATTATTGAGGACCTTAAGATACCTAGAGAAAACTGGAGGACAATAGAGATTGACGACATCGTTGATGCGTTTGAGAAGAAGCTTGGACCCATGGGAAAAGTTGAGAAAGGCAACGTAATGGCGAGAATCAGGATGCTGATACTCTACCATGAGGCTGCTGTTAACAAGGGTCTGGTCGTAGGGACAGGAGACAGAAGCGAGATCCTGATGGGGTACTTCACCAAGTATGGTGACGGAGGGGCGGATATACTGCCGATAGCAGGCCTCTACAAGACTCAGGTGAGGCAGTTAGCAGAATACTTGAAGATGCCTGAAAGAATACTCGTCAAGCCTCCTTCACCAGCCTTATGGCACGGTCAGACGGCGGAGGTAGAGCTAGGGGTAGACTATGCGACCCTAGACACTGTACTCTACTTAAGGTTTGATAGGAGGCTGAGCAGGAAGAGGATTCAAAGGGTTTCAAGAATACCTTTGGAAACAGTTGACGAGATTCTTAAAAGAGTTAGGTTGAACCGGCATAAAAGACAGCTGCCTAAGTCATTCTTCATCAACCAAGAGAAGATGAGGCTTAGAAAACATTCCTAAGCACCACCGGTTTTTGTTAGAGTATTCTTCGGCGATAGGAATATATTGACTGACGCTGGACTGAACATGTTTGAACAGTCTGGCGGAGATCCCGGTAACCTCTTTCATGGTGGCCCTAACGGGGGCGCTGGCACCTGGCCCACTCATGGTTACGACTGTGAGGGAATCCTCCTACGGCAGGAGTGTTAAACCTGGTTTACTGCTTTCACTTGGCCATGCTTTAGCTGAGGCGCCCGTTACAGTGCTCCTAGCATACGGCTTGCTGAACATTAACAAGGAGTTCTTCCCTGTTCTAAGCCTTGTAGGAGGGGTTATGCTTATTGCCACCGGTCTCATATCGGTTTTTAAACCAAGTAGCGTGAACAGGGAGGCTAACAGCCCTGTAGGGATACAGGGGCTTATGTCACTCATCATACTCGGTGCGACAATTTCCTTTTCAAACCCCTACTGGATCACGTGGTGGCTTACTATAGGGGCAGCCTACGTTTCTAAAGCACTGGCATGGGGAGCCCTAGGAATCATCCTGTTCTACTTCAGCCATGAAATGGGTGATCTGGTTGTTCTAGGCTTGATCTCCAAGGTTATGGCCAAGGGTGCGCGAAGCATAGGGGAGAAGAGGCTTAGAATACTGATAATACTGTGTAACATCGCGATCATAGTGATAGGGGTCTACTTCATGCTTGAGGGAACAGGCGCCCTAGTTTCAGCATACTTGTAACCCTGAAACTGTTTTACTGTTGAAAGAGAATGTTTTTCAACCATCCCCTAGATTAACGCTTCGTGGAAGGCTTATCGAGTGAGGAAGTTGTTTCGATGCTAGCCGAGCCCGTTGCCAAGCTAGTGTTAGAGAGGGGTTTAATGCCCCTTACTGAGCCTCAGCTTATGGGCATACCTGAGATCCTCCAGGGAAACAATGTTTTGATAATCGCACCTACTGGAATAGGTAAGACTGAGGCAGCCATACTGCCTATTCTCAGCATGATGCTCAGGGAGAGTATTAACGTTAAGAACGGGGTTTTCTTCCTATATATTACTCCTCTCAGGGCTTTAAACAGGGATCTTGTTGAAAGAATCGCCTGGTGGGCAAGCAGGCTCGACTTCAAGCTGTCTGTGAGGCACGGCGACACCCCGTCTTCAGAGAGGAGAACCCAGTCGTTAAGCCCTCCGCACATTCTCGTAACAACACCTGAAACATTCCAGATACTGCTGATAGGATCTAGGTTAAGAACACACTTGAAGAATGTCCGGTGGGTTGTGGTGGATGAACTTCATGAACTCGCCTCCGACAAGAGGGGCTGCCAGCTTTCACTCGGCTTGGAGAGGCTGAAAAAGATAGTTGAGGGGAAGCTTCAGGTCATAGGGCTTTCCGCAACAATAGGGGAGCCTGAGCTCCTAGCACGCTTCATGGTTGGTGTTAAAGATGGTTTCAAGGTTGTCACAACACCTGTGCCTAGGGGCATGGAGATAGGCCTAGTCCTACCAAAAGTTACTGAGGAGGATTACGTGGTTGCAGAGAAGCTTCTGACAACTCCCGAGGTCTCCTCAAGGCTTAGAGTAATAAGAGACGTGCTTAAGGATAACAAGGCGCTACTCCTCTTCACGAACACTAGGGCTACTGCTGAAGCATTGTCAAATAGGCTGCTGGTAATGAATCTTCCAACACCTGTCTCAATCCACCACGGATCTCTGGGAGTTCAGGCTAGGGTGAGGGCTGAGGAGGGTTTGAAGGAAGGCGAGTTCAGGGGACTGGTGTGCACATCCAGCCTAGAACTGGGTATAGATGTCGGGCTGGTCGACTTCGTGGTGCAATACGGTTCCCCGAGGCAAGCGTCGAGGCTTGTCCAGAGAATCGGGAGAAGCGGTCACAGAATCGGTTTAACTCCTAGGGGACTCGTCATCTGCATGGATGAGGATGATGCTGTTGAAACCATGGTTATAAGGAGAAGGGCTTTAAACAGTATTTACGAGCCTGTTTCACCTCCGGAGGCACCCTACGATGTTCTAGCGCATCAAATCGTCGGAATGCTTCTGGAGAAGCCGAGGCGGAATATTGAGGAGCTTTTAGAATTAGCATCTGGAAGCACACCCTACTCAAGGCTTTCAAGAGAAATGCTGGAGAAGGTTTTAGAATTCCTCTCATCCCAGTACCCGAGGCTACTGACTGTTGACGAGTATAGTGATACTGTCAGAGCAGGTAAGAAGAGCGGGCTTATAAAATTCTTCTTCGAACATATTTCAAGCATTCCTGAGATCAAGCAGTATCCAGTTGTGAACGAGGAGGACAACATGATTGTGGGGAACCTGGATGAGGAGTTCGTAGCGGAAAAAGGGCTTCCTGGAACAAAGTTCGTCATGGGAGGCCTAGTGTGGTCAGTAATCCAGGTTTTCAACGGTAAGGTTATCGTGAAGAGGGCCGAAGACCCGTTGGGAGCAGTACCCTTCTGGACAGGTGAGGAAATCCCTGTTGTCTTTGAAACAGCCATGGAGGTCGGAGCCTTGAGAAGGATGGTCGAGGAGAAGTTTTCAAAAGGGTTTGGGCTAGAGGAGGTAGCTGAAGCCGTTTCCGAAGAATACGGGGTTGAGAAGAGTTTTGCACTTAAAGCTGTTAAACCAGTTGCAGAATGCCTTGAGAAGGGTATTCCTGTTGGGACAGATAGGAGGATAGTCTTCGAGAAATGGGGGGACTATACCGTTATACACGCTTGTCTGGGGGACCTTGGCAACAGGTCTCTCTCAAGGATTGTCGGCTACATAGTGCTCTCGGAAGTCGGCTTAACTGTTCCAGTGAGCAGAGACCCTTACCGGGTGATGGTTGAACGTGTAGTCTCACCCTCGATCCTACTTGAGAAGCTGAAGAAGCTTAACGAGGAGGATGTTAAGAGAATACTGCTTGAGAACATTGAGACAGTAGGTCTCTTCAGGAGAAGGTTCCTGCATGTTGCCAGGAGGATGGGGGTAGTGGAGAAGGATGCTGACCTAACCTCCATCAGGCTTGAAACACTCATCAGAAGCAGCAGGGGGACAGTGGTTTACGAGGAGGCTGTTAAGGAGCTTTTGTCAAAAGACTACGAGATAGAACCACTGGTGAGATTGATGAAGGGACTAGCATCCGGAGAGATTGAGGCAGTAATCTATGAGAACACTGGAGACCCCTCGCCCCTTGCACTGCCAATCCTAAGGCTGGCGGAGAGGCATCTGGACATATATCCTCCAGAGAACGTTGAGAAGATAGTTTTAATATATGCCTCTGCAAGACTCAGGAATACTCCCTTGGAGCTCGTGTGCAGCGAATGCGGTCTATCACATGGAAACATTAAGCCGGGGGAATACATGTCTGGGAGGAGGTGCAGCAGGTGTGGCGGCAGGCTTGGTGTGAACCCTACTCCAGGCGTCAGGATTAGGCGTGGAAAATCAAAAAGGATGAAAATACTCTTCAGGAAGATTGCTAAAACAGCTGAACTACTTGAGAAATATGGTGGTGACGCTGCCCTAGCCTTGGCGGGGAGAGGATTAAGCCTGAAGACTGTTGAGAAAATATTGGTGAGGAGAAGCGTTACTGGAGAGGAAATTGTGAAGCTGATCGTGGACGCAGAGAGGAGAAGGCTTCAAACAGACTCTAAAGAATCAAGCGCTTAGAATATAATGGACGAATTTCTCCACATCCAGCTCAGCATAAGTCCGCCAGCCCAACACAAGGTTGCTCCCATCCTCAGCAACATAGCCTCTCTTAATGTATCTGGAGAGGTTCAGCCGGACTCTCCACCCTGGGAACTTCTTCTTCAAAACCTCCTCAACCTCCTTAGCAGGGGCTGAACCCTTATGCGAGATTATTGTAGATATCACCACAGCCAGACCAGCGATCTCGTCTATGGACCAGCCCATGGTTTTAGCAGCGGTTAGGCTCAGCTCATCCCTCAGCGTGACGTAGAACCTTGCCGTAGAGAGCTTGCTCTCATCTTCGCTCATGCTGAGCTCCTTACCGTCGTCTGAAACAATCTTTATAGTTAAGCCGAGTTCTTGGAGACGGGTGTTTAGAAACTTGATTATTGAAATATAGGCTGGCCCAAGATTCTTCTTGAGCTCCCAGCCCTTGACCCCAGGGACCCTGTGGCTTTTGAAGAACAGTAGTTGGACAGCCCGCGCCACCCTGCTCCTAAGCTTCTCCTCCTGCTCCAATTCCTCCACTACTCCTATATTGAGAGTGCCACAGAGTGTTTCCCAATGTCTTTCGGGCTTGTCCTATAGATCCAGACCCTGTTCTTCAAAGGATCCTGAACAACACTTGCGAAACCCCTCGCCATCAGGAAGCTTAACACGAGTGCTCTAAATACCTTCCTGTCCTCACCATCCCTGCCTATGAAATCATAGTAGTCAACCATACCTGAACCCATCTCGCCTAAAAGCTTCTCCATCTCCGCCTCCAAGTCAGCCTCCTCCAAAGGAAGAATTTCAGCAAGCATGTTCAGCGTCCCTGCTTCAGGGGCTTCTCCTCCGCCCGGTAGGCGATACTCCCTAAGATTAACCCAGTAGCCGTAGGCTATCCGCATAAAACCCATGGTGGCCTGCTCGTTTTCAGCAACAGGCCTGAAAGCCTTTAGAA
Source organism: Thermoproteota archaeon (assembly GCA_038848185.1). Classification (GTDB taxonomy): domain Archaea; phylum Thermoproteota; class EX4484-205; order EX4484-205; family JAAOZP01; genus JAAOZP01. Next base: position 86,655 of record JAWCNV010000002.1, read on the forward strand.
AAGCCTCTGCAAGCCCCTCCCTGCTTAACCCCATAAGCCTAACCTCCATCAGGAAGGGATCTAGGTAAAGCCTGCTCGCCCTCTTCTTAACATCCTCCTGTTGAAGAGCTATAACGTAGATTATTTTAAGCAGTGCCGCCATGTTCATCACCAGGGTTCTCTCATCCATTTCAGACAAGCCTGCTCTAAGCCTCTTAAGATTCTCCCTGATGTCAACGATGAAAGGATCAACATTCTTCTCAATAACATCGTCACATAATTGAATAACCCTCTCAATTATCTCAACATACTTACTGTTCAACGCTAGGCTCAACCTCCAGTATCCTTGACTCATCCTGAACCTTCTGAACCACGATTATGTGCGCATCCTTAACCGGAGGCGGAGTCCCAGGAGTTATACACAGGTACGCCACCCCAGGATTCTCCTCAACCGCCTCAGAAAGAATCTGGAAAAACCTCTTTCTCATGTATGGATCCATATGCACATCCAGCTCATCGATACCTCTCACACTTGACTTGACTAGTGATTGGAGGGCCATGAGGAATGATACGACTGTTGCACTTCTCTCTCCGCCGCTCTGAGTGTAGGCGTTAAACTCTGTTAGAGTGTTTCCGCCGAAGCTTACGAGGATTGCTAGGCCAGCGTTATCAATGTCCTCCAAGTTCACCAGCCTTAAGTCTCCTGTGCCTCCCATTACCCTCATGTTCCTCTTGAAGCTGTCATTAACCCTGCTGATTGTTTCGGCGACTCTTCTCCTCCATATTTCTATTCTGTCTTTAAGCTCGTTTTCAGCAGCCCTCCTGTTTTCAACTATCACTTTAACCTTCTGCTCAAGGTCGCGATAAACCTTAGAGTAACTATTGTAAAGCTCCTCAGCGTTCTCGGAGACGGTTCCGAGCGAGGCTATTTGAATGATGCAGTCGTTAATCCTCTTCTCCAATGCATCCGGGGGCTCAACCTCCTTTGGGGCTTCTCCCTCCAGCTGGCTCTTGGCTTCCTTAACCTTGGCATCAATAGTCTTAATCCTCTCTTGAACACGCTGGCGCTCCCTCTCCAGCTCTCTAAGCCTGTATTTCAAAACCTCAGCCTTAACGTTAAGCCTCACATAGTTCTTTATCAGCCTAGTCAACTCTTCATCAAGCCTGCTGTACTCGTCGATGAGGCTTTCAGCCCCTTTATCAGAAGCTTTGAAGAAAACTCCTTTAAGCTTCATCCTCGTCTTGTTCAGCATGCTCCAAACCTTTTCACCTTTCTCCACAGTCTTAGAAACTATCTGGTTGCCCCTAGCAAGCCTTGCCTCAAGCTTTGAAGCATTCTCCTCAAGCCTCACCTTCTCATTGTTAAACTGGTTATATATGCTCCATTTAAGCAGCCTGTTTAACTCTGCGTGAAGCGCTTGAAGCTCCCTCTTCCTGACAAGCTTCTCATACTCGGATCTCCACATCTCTAGGGTTTCACGAGCCTCATTTAAAAGGGCTTCAACAGACTTCTCTTCACTCACTATCCTACTGAGCCTTTCTTGTGACGCCCTTATGTTCTCCCTCAACCCGGATAATCCTACAGCACCCTCGACAAGCCTAAGCTTAGCAGGAGGATCCAAGGAAGCAAACTCCTCAATCATATACTGGTGCATGATTATCAGCATGTTAGACGGGTCTATTCCGAAGAGTGAGAGTATTTCGTCAACCTCCATCTTAGTAGCAGGATTATAATTAATCTGGCTCCAGTACTCGCCATCCCTCCGGAGATACCTTGTTATCACAAGCTCGTCAGACCTTAAGAAGGAAACAGGTCTCCCCCCACCGTTCTTAGGCGAATTGTCGAAGACCAGAGTCACCCTCGCAATATCCTCCCCATTCCTTATCAGATCGCTCAGCTTCTCAGCCCTACCACTCCGCGACTGGCCGAGACCCACTGATATTCCTAGAAGTATCGAGGATTTCCCAGACCCGTTTGGTCCAAGCACAAGGTTAAGCTTAGGGTGGATCGGAATACGAGCGTACTTGTAAGACATGAATTGCTCTAAAATAACTTCCTTCAGGCGAAGAGCCCCTGCTTGCTTCGATGCCTCCAACCGGTCTTTGCAATTCAGTCTTCTTAAGAGATGTAGATAAGAGTTAGCTTTCGAGGAGCCTTCTTAAAACGCTCTAAAGCAGGTTAAAATGGTGTTTAACAGGTTTAAATCTGGTTCGTGGACTTGAGGGGAACTGGCTTCCAATAGTTTAGGGATGTCCCGGGTCTTCCCATTGAGAGCCTTCAGCCCCATTCACCCTAAGCTGAAAAACCCAATTTTTACAAGCATATTTCAGGAGCCCTGTAAAAAATTAATTAACTGGATGCGTAATGAGGAGGAAGATGGTTACAGCCGGCAAGATCTTTAGGCTGGACGAATACCTTGCTCAGAGCGACCTTGCTCAGAGGCTTAGAGGCTATAGGGTTGAAACCCCGCTTGAGGGAACAGACTTAACCCTAGTGACGGAGATAGTTGAGTTGAAGGCTTCGCAAAACGTTTTGGAGGGGACTATAAGCAGGGATGTCCCGTTGACGGTGAGAAAGAGAGATAAGACGGAGATCGTTGTTAAGACTGTTGACTCGATTTTCAGCTTCGTCTTCAGAAAGAGAAGGATCTTTCTAATAGTTTTGGAGAAGAAGCCGGTTGCCAACATGGTTGCTAACATGTTCAGCCAAGTGATTTTCCTTAAAAGCGGCAGGATAGTTGAGGCAAGGATCTCCCCTGACGTAATGTTGAACTATCACAATGCAAACAGTGATGCTGCTAAAGTGGTTTTCTTCGACGATGTCGACATACCTAACATAAAGAAGCTCTCTCTATACGGACCCTCGCTGGCTAACACAAGCCTGTTCTCAGAGTATCTAGACCACGGGAAGATCTGGTATATCGTTATATCGCATAGGAAAAGTGGGCTGGTAGCTGGAATTACGAGAGACAGCGTTGTCACAATATTCAGTAGAATAGACCCGGCTTCATTCATAAGGTTCTCGATTGATGAGATAATCCCTCTTATCGAGGAATCTGAGACTGGAGCTAGGCATTAGCACGTGTTAATAGGGTTTCATATTCGCTTTCTGTTAAGGCGTCTAGCTTCCTCAAGCTTTCAACAATACTTTTAAAATCGATAAGATAATGTAGTCTAATCCCTTTTCCCCTAAGCCTCTCCAGGGCGCGTCGGCTTTGGCAGACTACCACCATCGCCTGCTCGACAACCCCTCCTTCTGAAACAATTTTGCCAGCTGTCCTCAATATTTGCCTACCCGTTATTACAAAATCATCTATGATAAGCACCCTGTCCCCCATCTTTAACGAGCCCTCCACAATCCGATCTCTCTTTCCGTCCCTGACGAGTAGCATTGGTTTGCCTGTTTTAACTGAGACATAAGATGCATATGGCACCCCAGCCAAAGGTACTCCGGCAACAAGGTCGAAGCCTCTGAACCCAATTTTCTCCTTAATCGTTTTAACGAGGCCGGAGGAAACCCTGTTGAAAACCCGCGGATTGTTAAGTATAGTGGTTAAATCCAGCACGAAAGGTTGTAGAATCCCCTCGTCAGTCTTTTCAGGCCATATTAGGAAGCCATCAGCCTGGACGAGTGTTTTCGCAACTAGGTCAACCAACCTTGTAGACAAACGGTTCCCCGATTTCAAGTATTGCAATCGCAGTCTTTAAGCCTTTCTTTTTAGCAACTCGCTGGAGATCCTTCATTTTCTCCCCGTAACAGGGTATAACTAGCTTAGAGTTTGCGTTTTCTACGGATTCGATCCATGAAGCGATTTTCGGCCGGGGGTTGAAGCCTACTGGTACGAAAGCTATGTCAGGCTTCTCCTCTATAGTTATTTTCCTCAAGCTCTTAGACACCGGAGAAGCACCTGTTTGGAAAACCTTGCAGCCGTTTTCAAGCGTAATCATATATGTTACGGGCGTAGAGGCCTCGTGATTCTCACCTGGATAAGACTTTATTACCAGCCCGTTGCTTACAAGTAGCTTGTTCGGTGTGGCAGCTATCAGCATTTCTCTAGGGATCTGGGATCTGAGAATTCTGTAGCTGGTCTCGTCCGCAATTATTTTACTAGTCTTCTTAAGACAGCAGAGCTCCATTATCAGATTCTCATCGAAATGTTCTGGCTGCTCATCGGTTATCAGAACATAGTCGAGGGGTTCAATATTTTTAACATCCATCTCTGAAGGATTTGCCAGTAGTCTTTGAGTCTGAGTAATAATATAGATGCACGAGTACTTATTTAGTCTCGTTAATACGACTTCTGATTTAGCGGGTCTAACAATGCTCAAATTCTCTCCAGTCAACCGAGAAAGCTTTTTCAAAGGGGTAATAAGCGTTTCTCATTTTTACCATTATGAAAATCGGAGGAGAATAGGGGGCAAGCAGTATAACCCTGTTTTAAGACGCTTTACCAAGCTCCTCATGCAGTTTCCTGTGGAAAACGCTTACTTCAGCCCTCCATTCCTTAAAACCTCTCGGAGAAGGATAATTAATGTAGAATTGTCTGAAATCTTCCATGAGTCTAGCAGTTTTATTGAGTTTCAAGAGAAACCCGGGTTTCCCAATGCTGGAGAAGAATCTTGAAGCTTTCTCAGTTATGTTAAGCCTCAGTTTCTCACCCATGCTGGTCTTTAAAAGATCATCGCTCTTGATGAGCCCCTGCGCCAGACCATAGTTGATCAGTTCGTTGTTCAAACTCTGTAGAAAAATTCGGAATACATCCAAAGCAGCCTGTTTAACACCATAGCTCCTCATATAACTCGTGTTAAGACTCCAAAGAGCCTCCTCATCTACCCGCCCCTGCTCCAGAGCCTCTGCAATCGCCTTGGCTGCAAGGAAACCTCCGGTCATCGATGACCCTATGCCCCCACCGTGTACCGGGTTAACCATGAAGGCCGCGTCGCCAATGGCTACGAATCCGTTCCACACTGCTGAGTCTATAGGTCTCCTAGCCGGCACTATTCCGCCACCACTATGAACAACCTTCAGAATTTTCCCTTTTAGGCATGGAAGCTTCTCAACCCATTTTTTGAAAAGAAGCTTAGGGTTGGCAGTATTCTTCGCAACCCCTAGGCCCGCGTTAACCCTTCCTTCCCCTTCTGGAAAAACCCAGAAATATCCTCCGGGAGCATCATCCATATCTAAGTATATTGTGGGTAATGAGGGGGTAGTCTCCGTTTCAGCGATCTCCCTGTAGCAGACGAGTGTTTCGTCATCATCAATCCCTTGGTCGAAGCCAAGGTTTACAAGCTCCTTTGAAAGGACTCGTGAAGCACCAGTAGCATCTACAGTAATCTTCGCGTAAGCCTCATCTTTCCCACCGTTCTTAAGATCCATGAGCCTAACCCCCTTCACAGAGCCCTCCTGCACTATTAGGCCAGTGGCCTGCGTCGCCGGCTTAAACTCGCAGCCAGCGTCCAACGCTAAATTTAGGAGAAACTGTCCGAATACAACTCTATTTAAAGCGTATGCGTTTAAGCCCTCGGCGATTATGCTTAGGCGGCTCCCCATGTCTGGTGAATATATCTCTATCCCAGGATATATCGAGAAGTATGCCTCCTTAGGAAGGCTTAAGCCAAGCCTCTCTAAATGGTGTGAGCCTAAAGCGTCTCCGCAAACCTTGTCTCCAACCTTCTCTTTTGGAGACCGGTCTACTAGGAGAACCTTCAGCCCTTTTTTCGCAGCCTCTCTTGCCAGTGTTGCACCGGCAACACCGGCGCCTGAAACACATACGTCGTACATTGAAACCTCTTAACGTTTCAGGTTGGATAAAAGGGTTTCTTAACAGTTTTTAAGCAGTTTTAGAGAGTTGTAAAAACGTGGTGGAGCAGAGAGGAGAAACAGGGTTTGAAACGGTGATTGTTAGAGAGGGGAAGGCTGAGATAATCGTTCCAAAGCCTGATTACTACAGGGTTTCTCTAAAACAATATGTTCCGTCTAAGGCACCTGTTTTCTACAATCCTCTGATGAAGGAGAATAGGGATCTGACGGTTGCAGTTGCAAGTGTGATGAGGAGGGAAAAGGGGTCCAGCCTTGTTTTTGGGGAGTCTATGGCTGGAGTCGGGGTCAGGGCGATAAGGATTCTAGTTGAATCTGACTGGGGTGAGGCATATGTGAATGATAATAGTCAGAAAGCGTTTTCAACCATAGTCATGAATCTCGAGTTAAACGGGTTGAAGAATAGGGCTCACCCTTCTAAAAATGATGCAAATGTTTTCCACGCAACGCATGCCTCAACAGGAGTCAAATTTGACATGCTGGATATTGATCCCTTCGGAACACCCATCCAGTTTCTGGATACGGGGGTTAAAGCAGTTAGGCACGGTGGAATGCTAAGTGTGACAGCAACAGACACTGCTAACCTTTTCGGTTCCCAGAAACGGGCGGCGAGAATGCTTTATGACGTGAATATTTTTAAAACTGGTTTTATGAGAGAGCTCGGGGTCAGGGTTCTGCTTAAAGCAGTGGCCGAGGCTGCTGCGAGAAACGATAGGGGTATAGAGCCTATTGTCTCGATCACTAGTAGGCATTACACCAAGGTTTTCGTCAGGGTTTTAAGGGGAAGAAAACATGCTTTCAAAACAGTTTCTCAACTAAAGTTTCTGAAGGTTAGGAGAATCGGAGTGTTCTATGAGCCGATAGGTGTCGTCGACCTTGGAGAAGCTTACGGGAAGGAGCCTTGCCTGCTACTTGGTCCGCTTTACATTGGGGAAACCCATTCGAGGGAGTGGCTTGAAAAGATTCTGCTTCAGCAATCAGAGAAACCATGGCTTGAGAAAAACCTTTACGGGATGATTGAAAACCTTCTTAGAGACGAACAGAAGACTGTTAGAAGTATTGATTTAACCGGTTTAGCATCCATCCTTAATATAAATCCTCCCAGCAGGAGCATTGTTATCAAGAGGCTTCAGGAGAAAGGATACTCTGCATGTAAAAGCGGCTTAGATGCCAATTGTATTAGGACTGATGCGGGACTTGAAGAACTAATAAATATCGTTAAAAACCTTTGAAGAACTTCGCGACCAAATAGTGTTCTGAGCTACCTTTACGAGAAGCCTTGGGTTTAACCCTTTTAACAAACCTGAACATTCGGAATGCTCTTTTTTCAACTCTATCAGAATGCTCTCCTTCAAAGACCTTAATTACAATTGACCCATTCTTCTTCAAAAGGTCTCTTGAAACATTAATAACTCGCTCAACCATCTCAATCTGTTTAACATGGTCCAACTCGTAAATCCCAGACATGTTTGGAGAAAGGTCTGAAAGTATCACATTAAACTTCTCCCCAGAAGCATCGAGAACCCTATTTACAAAGCTCTCGTCGAAAACATCGAGCACAAGTGTTTTAACGTTCTCCAGTCCCAAGTCTTCAACATGCTTAAGGTCTACTCCGACAACCATTCCAGAGTCCCCGACTTCTTCAGAAGCAACTTGAAGCCATCCTCCAGGAGCACAACCAATGTCTAGAACAATGTCGCCTGGGCGGATAATCCTGTGCTCATCCAGTATCTGTTTAAGCTTGAATGAGGCTCTGCTTCTGTAACCCTCCTTTTTTGAAAGCAGAAAATAGGGGTCACTTCTCCTCTCGTGTAGCCACCGCCTCTTTGACTTCAACCTCAGTGCCCCCAATACCCATGGTTAATATCCATTTGTCTAAAAGTTCGCAGCGCTCCGGACTTATCACTGAGCCGTATGAGCAGCTCCTGTTGAAGTAAACGCATGAGAAGCAGGGTGAGCCTTTTAATGAATCTATCTTCGGTATTTTACGCGTAGAATACAGCTTGTAAGTCCATCTTTCTTTATGGAGAACCTTCTCCCTCTTTATCAGGCCCCAGGACTCTAGCTTCAAGCATATTCTAGATCCCTCCCTGCTCGAGATGTTAAGCATCCTGTAGAGATCTGTCTGCACGATACCGTCCTTTGAGCGCATTATTATGTTGAGGACCTTGCCCTCAAGCCTGTATCTTCTCGAAACCTTCTTAACCACTGGGGCCTTATCACCTGCTATATATGGGGGCTTCCAAGCTATAAAGGTTTCCGGTTTTCACCCTTTTCTGGGCTTAAAAAACACCGTATCCCCCTTCTTAACGTCTCGCCCATCTTTTTTTAAAACAACTACTGCATACGGCTCCTTAACAGAACCTATTATATCGGCAACATTACCAACTGGTTTCCTCGCCCTGTTCAGAACCAGAGACCCTATGCCTACTAGACCCCCCAGCTTAACCACAGCAATCCTACTGCCCATCAGGTTTTCAACCACTCCTTTACGATTCAACTCCCCCTCCTCCTCATAGCCTCACCGATTTTCTCAACGAGCTTTTTCTTATTAAGACCTGTACAGAAAACCACTATTCTTCCAGTTTTAAAGTTATTCATCCTTGGATAAGCCTTGTCTGGTTCAACAATTGTTTTAAACCCGAGTTTCCTGCAGGCTTCATCGATCTTAGCTAGGGTTGGAGATTCAACTGCAAGGCTTTTTGGAACACGCCTACCCATTCTTCTGGAAAACTTTGAATCGAAGTAAGAAGGATAAAGCATTATGTAACGGTCTTTCGAAATACTCTTCATTTCTCAGAGACCAGTTTAGCGTTTACAACACCGTTAGCACCAGGCTTAGAAGTCACTAAAGCATTGCCTACCTCAGTCTTTATCAAAGCCCCCTTTGTCACTATTTTCATCCTCCCAAACTCTCTGTTTGCAGGGTTATTAACAACATCCAGTATCTTGGCCTTGACGACTTTCCCATCGTCAAGCGCAACATTGGCGTGAGAAGCCTGTATAACTCTAATCTTTAAGCCTCCACCTTTGGTCTTAACCTTCTCAACACTATTCTCTTCGCCGATCTTGGTTAAAGCTGGAGCTCTGCCAAGCTCATACTTACGTTTACTCCGGTAAGGAGTCTTCTTACCTCCCGTCTTCTTCCTTTTGAACAAGTCGCCGTGGTATACTGACAACCTGGTTACTGTCTTGGAAAATAACCCTTAAAAACTTATTCCCAGACTATTCTCTAAGCCCTATGAGGCAGGGGGATAGCCTAGAAGCAGTTAATCTTCGCGGTAAGAATGGTTCTCCAAGTCAGATTAAAAAGCCTCCAAACATTTTGAGGTTTAATAGTGTTAACCTAGTGGCGGAGAGGGTTTAAAGATTGAATCTAACGAGGATTGAAATCAGAAACTTCAAGTCAATAGGAAGCCGGCAGGCTGTAACCTTGAGTGGGGGGTTGACGGTTCTAACTGGTAGAAACGGTTCTGGTAAATGCGTAGCACCTTGGACACTTGTAGAGCAACCCTGGGGGAGGAAAACTATAGAATCCTTTTTCCAAGAATCATGTTCAGAAGGGTTTAGTACCCACTGGGGGGAGGGAGAATACGCGGTTCCTTCTAAAGAAATACCGCTCTTAAGCTATCACCCGTTTCTAGGGGAAATTGTTGAAGCAAGAATCAGTGCAATATTCAGAAAACCGTATGATGGGTGGTTGCTTAAAATAGAAACCACTACTGGGAGAAAGATTGAGACAACTCCGGAGCATAGGCTGATAGTAGCCTATGAGACTAGTGTTCACAGATGGTTAGAGGCATCGCAACTCGCCGCAGGCGCAAGTATAATGGTGCTTGAAAATGGAAAAACAAATTTCGAAACTATATGCAGAATCGTTAAGAAACGTTGGAGAGGAAAGGTCTATGACGCGTATGTCAAGAACGTTGGCTCATACGTTGCCGGGGACGGAATAGTGGTTCATAATAGTAACCTTATTGATGCGATACGTTTCGCACTCGGAGAAAACAACCCTAGACTGCTCAGAACAGACAGGTTATCCTCTCTTGTTAATGATAACGTGGGTAAAGAGGCTGAAGCATATGTGAAAATAACGATAGATAACAGTGATTTCATGATGCCTGGCCAAGATAAAGTTATCACGGTAGCTAGGAGAATGGGGCGTGACGGAGAAAGCACGTATTATCTAAACGGCAGAAGGACACCTAAGAACGTTATTGAAGACATGATCTCCTCTACGGGTCTTTCTGCAAGAGGATATAATATAATACTGCAGGGAGAGATATCTAGGCTAGCTGACAAAAATCCTGTAGAGAGAAGAAAGGAGATTGAGCAGGCACTTGGTTTAGCTCAGTATGACGAGAAGAAGGCTGAAGCACTAAACAACCTGCAGCAAGCCGATAACAACCTTAGAGTGGCTCAAGCTAGGCTTCAAGAGATCGATAGGAGAATGCTCCAATTAGAAATGGAGAGAAACATTCTCTTGAGGAGAAGAATGCTTGAAAAAGAAGTTGAAAGAATGCAGATAATTATTAATTCATTGGAGTACTGGAGGCTTGTCAAGAGGCTTGACGAAATATCTAGAAGCATCGATAAAAATATTGCCCTGAGAAGTAGGCTTGAAACAGAGCTTGCCTCTAAGCAGGAAAGTAAGAAGGAGCTTATGGAGAAAATGGAAGAACTTTTAAGGACAGCATCATTAGCCACTCCTGATGCAGAGAAGATTAGGCTTGAATATGAGTTAAGAGATTATGAAAGACAACTTAGAGAAGCTGGAGAGAGAATTAAGGAAAACACGAATGAACTTAGTATAGTTAAAAAACAATTATCGAAAACAAGAAGAAAGAAAGGAAGGATGCAGAAAAAAGTGGCAAGCCTGTTAAAGGATTCTAAAAACCTACTTAGGAAAAACTCTTTAATCAACATTCAGATACTTCGTCTACTAGATGAAAAAAAGAGGCTTCAGGAAATATATAGAAGGCTGTCTATCGAAATCGCTAATATTGCAAATAGGTTAACCTTAGTAGACAGAGATTTAGATAGAATAGCTTTAGACGAGAAGAATTCTGAAAAAATGTTAAGGGAAATCCTTGCCCATTATAGTAATCTTAGGAGAAGAATAAAATCCTTAGACAGGAGGAGAGGCAAGGAGGCTATCAGAAGAAGTAGGATGATTGAAAAACTAACTGATATTGAAAGAGTTTTGACAGAAAGGAGAAAGATATTGGATGAAACTATGAATACCGTTAAAATCCTAATGAATAGTCTGGATTCGTTTAGAATCGTCTTTGCAAAAGCCTCTGGGATAGCAAGCTACAGAATGCATAGTAGTAGAAGAAGAAAGCTTCTGGATCTTGTGAAGAAAGTTTCGGAGAAAAAAGATTTAAACATCTACGGAATCCTGAGGGAAAACCTCTGGTTCCCTAAGGACCTGAGTGTGGCTGTTGAAAGTCTGACTGGAGAATGGCTAGATGCTATACTTGTTAAAAATGCGCTAGACATGCTTTTCTTAGTGAATTTTCTAGGAGAAAAGGGTGTTGGAGTTAAAGTTGTAACTTCTGAGGGGGAGGTGGTTAGGAGGGAAATACCAATTGAGCTCAGTGGGCGTGGCAAGCATATGATGAACATACTCAAATACCCTAAGAATATTGAGAAACATGTTCTGAAACTATTCTGGAATAGTGTGCTGGCTAACAGTGTTGAAGATGCTCTCGTCTTTGCGAAGAATGGTTTTAAAGCAGTAACCTTACATGGTGAGGTTTTCACAAGTGAGGGAGGTCTAGTTAGGGAAGATGTTGAAGGAGAATTAGAAGGTCTTAGAAGCCTTGTGAAAAACTTCTCTGAGAAAGCTGGCGAACTGTCAGAGATACTTGAGACCATGAATAATAATGCGAGACCGGTCTTAAACAGGAAAATACTGGAAGCGTCTGATCTACGAAACAGGCTTTCTGAAGGGTTGAAAATAATCGATACTCATATGGATGAATTAGGGGAACAGTTGAACACTCTTACCAATGAATACTTAGACGCATCTCGAAGACTCAGCCAGATTTTCAGAAGACATGAAGCAGGGAAGAAAAATTCTCTATTAAGAGAAAACCTGAAACTAAAATCTTTAAAGTTAGCTAAGGAGGAGAAGGTGAAGAAGATCCGTAGAAGAATAAGGTTGGTTGAAAAAGAATTAGAAAAACTGGAAGATAAAAAAGATCTTGTTAAAAACCGGTTGACAGGAATCGATAACATAATTACCAGTTTAAGCAGGAGAATAGAGGATTATGAAAATTTTGAGAAGACGCTTGTTGAGAAAATTTTAAAAATCAAGGAGGAAAACAGGCATATTCTAAGTCAAGCAAGTATTTTGAACAAGAGGATTGAAGAGCTTAAGAAGGGTACCGGTGTATTGAAAGAGGTTAAGGAAGAAATAGAGGAGGATACGCATGATGAACTTGTCGCAACCATTAGAAAAATGGATAGGGAGATTGAAAAGTTGAATATTGAGGTTAACAGTGTTAAGGATGTTGAACGAAGATTGCTGGTTGAGAAAGAGGTGAATGAGAGTAGGGCTCAAGAGCTTAAAAACAGGATCCCGGGTCAGCCGCTTGAAGTCTCAGAGGACGAGGAGAGTTCAGCTGAACGTTATTTAAACATTCTTAGAAGCGAATTGGAGAAGGTTCAGGAAGTAAACATGCTTGCCGTAAGTCAGTATGAACAGGAAGTGGATTTTTACAAAAATGCTCTTGAAAGAATTAACGAGCTTGAAGACGAAAGGAGGAGCATCCAAGAGTTTATGGAGGATATTGAGAGGAGGAAGAGGGAGGCCTTCCTAGACGGATTGAATAAGATAAACAATTATTTCTCAAGCTTCTTTAATAAGATGACTGGTGGCGAAGGATGGCTTCAACTCGAGGACCCTGAGAACCCCTTTGAAGCAGGATTAATGGTCTACGTTAGATTCCCAGGTAAGGAGGCAAGGGTGATAAGCGGGGTGAGCGGAGGAGAGAAATCTGTAGCAGCATTATGCCTTGTTTTTGCGATGCAAAAACTCTTTCCAGCAGTGTTTTATATTTTCGACGAGCCTGATGCGCACTTAGACTACGTTAATGTTGAAAGAATGACGGATCTTCTGAAAGAAGTTTCTAAAGACAGCCAGATAATAATCGTATCCCTAAGGGATGTTGTCGTAAGCAAGGCAGATAAAGTTATAGGAGTATATGTTAAAAACGGTTTCTCCAAATTCATAGAAATGCCTGTTGGAAAAGCCTTGGAGGAGACGGCGATTGTCGGATGAGGCTCGTGAAGCAACTGACTTAGTATTCGACCTTATTAAGCTTAAGAAGGTAAACCCATGGGATGTTAAAATTTCAGGAGTTTTAAAACAGCTGTCTAAGGAGCTGCGTGAAAAAGGATACTTACAGTTCACTCTTTCAGGGCTAGTGCTACTAGCCTCATCCATAATCTACCTTAGGAAGACAGAGGCACTTCTCTCAATCGACACAGAGAAGCGTAAAGCCCAAGTTGCTGAGGAAGAGGCCCTCGATATTCCTGCCGACCTCCTTGAGAAAATAAGCCCTTTAGAAGCCCCCATAAGGCCGGCTCAACCAGTCATAGATCTCGAACACCTTGTGAAAGCATTGTCTGAAATATTGGAGAAGGCTTACTCAAAGAAGCCTCTGGAGGAGGAACCTCTTCCACCAATTGTCCCTCAAACGGATGATTTCATAAGGGATATTGAGAAAAAGGTTGAGGATTTCAAAAATACTCTTTATGAAATCATACGTCAGCAGGGCAGGGTTTCAATAGGTTCTCTGCTTGAAGGTAAGAAATCCCTTGAGGCAGCTAGAACATTCATCCTAATACTTTTCATCCTGTCAGAGCCTGACTTCGACGTTTTTTTTGAAGACGATGAGTATTATATAGTGATGATGAATGGTTTTGAAGAGCACGGAATACAGGAAGAGGATTGAGGCAGCACTCTTCGCATCCGGAAGACCGTTAAGCATAGGTCAGTTAAAGTCAGCAGCAGGAGTCAGAAAGGTTGAGAAGGTTGAAAATGCTTTAAAGGAACTGGTTGAAGAATACAGGGCGAGAGATACAAGCCTAGAAATAGTGGAGATTGGTGAGGGAAATTACATGCTGAGGGTTAAACCAGAGTACGGGGGCTTTATTAAGCGGGTAGGGATGAAACCGATGATAAGCCGGGCTGCTTTGAAAACACTTACGTTAATAGGTTTGAAGCAACCAGTTACTCAATCAAAGATTATTGGTTTTAGGGGATCACATGCGTATAAGCAGATACGAAGACTGGTCGAAATGGGGCTGATTGAGGCCAGTAGAGCAGGTAGAAGCAAGTTGCTGAGGCTGACTCCAACTGGGTTAAGCATGTTCGGTGCACGTAGTGACGATGAGCTTAGACAAGCCTTAAGAACCCGTCTTCAACCAGAGCTTTCAGATGAGCAGGATAGGAAGGATTCAGGATAAGCTGAGCAAGACGGGCATAGACCTTCTAGTTTTAAAAGATCAAGCCAACATAGTTTACGCTATTGACTATGAGCAGCCTCTTTCAGGCATGCTTCTCATACCTAAAAGCGGCGAAGCCAAGCTTTTAACGACTCCTCTTGAGAGCGTTAATCTTCCACAGTCAGTGAACGGAGTTAAGATTGTTAAACTAGAGAGAGGCGAAAGATATCTTCAGAGGCTTCTAAAAGAGAAGGAGGATGATTTGAAGTACATAGAGTTCGACTCTCTTGAGATGCAGGAGGCTTTGAAACTAGAGAAGGAGACGCATACTCTCGTTAAAACAGGCAACAGGATGGTTAGGGAGCTGCGCATGGTTAAGGATACGCGGGAAATCGATAAAATGAGGAAGGCAGCGGAGATAGCAAGCCTTACTTTAAGGGAAACCCTAAACGGGTTAAGCGAGGGTTTTACGGAAGTCGAGGTTGCCCGCCAATACGATTCTAAGATAGTTTTGAGGGGGGCTTTAAAATCTGCTTTCGAAACAATCGTCGCGTTCGGAGAAAACTCTTCAAACCCTCACGCGATCCCATCCTCTAGACGGCTTAAACGAGGAGAATGCGTGCTGATAGATGCCGGGGCAGATTATTTGAATTACAAGAGTGACCTTACGAGGACAATAATATTTGGAGAACATTCGAACAGAAAAAGTATTGAAGAGTTGATCGAGGCGGTTGAAGAGTCTAAGAAGGCTGCGGAGAAGAAGGCTTCTCCAGGGGTTAAAGTATGCGAGTTAGATAGATGTGCCTGCGAGGTTCTTGAGGAATATGGTTTAGGTAAGTATTTTGCACATGGGCTTGGACATGGAGTGGGGCTGGATATTCATGAGCCGCCAGCAATACATCCATTAAACATGGAGGAACTTAAAGCAGGGAACATCATAACGATAGAGCCCGGTGTCTACATGCCTAGTGTTGGCGGAGTCAGAATAGAGGATACTTACCTCATAACTGATTCAGGGCCAGTGAAACTCACTTTTTAAAGGCCGAATCTTCTCTTCCTCTTCTGATATATTCTGATAGCTCTGAGAAGATCTATCTTCCTGAACTCCGGCCAGTAAACATCCATAAATACTAGCTCACTATAAGCAGACTGCCAAAGTAGGAAGTTGCTAAGCCTTTCTTCGCCAGATGTCCTGATTATTAGATCCGGGTCAGGCTGAGGTAGATGCGCGGTGTAAAGCCTGTTTGAAATAGTTTCTTCATCTATGCTATCAGGCTTCAACACACCTTCCGAAATCTCTTTAGCAATATTCTTAACAGCGTCAACTATTTCAGCTCTCCCTCCATATGCGAACGCTATATTCAGGTAGTGCGATGAATAGCCCTCAGTCTCCTTCTCAATCTCCTCAACAAGTTGCAATATATCCTGAGGTATGAGATCCCTCCTGCCGATTACTTTAAGACGCGTCTTGTTCTCGTGTAGAACACCATTATTCATCATTTCAACAAGTTTTTCTTTGAAAAGGCGTAGTATGAGCTCAACCTCGTCAAGCGGTCTTTTAAGGTTCTCGGTTGAGAAGACGTAGAGGGTTATTGTGTTTACACCGAGATCATAACACCATTTAAGAATCTCCTCGACTTTCTTAGCTCCGAAAACGTGACCCAACGATTTTTCTAAGCCCTTTGACTCTGCCCACCTCCTGTTGCCATCCATTATTATACCTATATGGCTGGGTAAGGGCAACTGGCTTACCTGCCTCCTAAGACCTTTTTCGTAAAGCCAGAGCGAGAGCCTGCTTCTCGAAAGCCTTGCTGCCAGACTGTCTATAAACCCTTGCATCACGCTAGCTTATTGCCGGGGTTATTTTAAGCCTTTTCGAAAAAACAGGGAGAAGCCTTACTATGAGGATCACGAGAACGTTGACAGCGTACACCAACACTAGGGTGAGCAGGCTGACGTACAGCAGTGTTCTAAGCTCGAATGAGGGGGTTGATGCAGCCAGCCCAAGGGTTTTAAGCAGCGGGGCAAGCGTCATTATGTTTGCAAGCACTGTAAGAGAATCCTGAATGCTTGAAGCAGTCAGAGGATACTTTATGGATCCGCTTAAAAGAGTTATCGCAACTCCGAAGAGCAGAACCTCGATAATCTGCGAGATGATCCTTCCGACAAGAGCCATGAAAGACTCGTTAGGTAGAGGCGTGATTGAATAGCCTGTAAAAAGCGAGAAGAGAATTAAAGAGAGGCCTGTAAACAAGAATAGTGTTTTAAACGTCAGAATTATTGGAGGCAGATCCTTTCCGAATACCTGTTGGAGACCTGTTGAAATCCACTTATCTAAGTCAAACCCTTTTATTAAAACCGCTATACCTATAAGAACCCAGAAAGCAGTGTTAACCTCTCTGGAGGAGCCGAAGTAGTTTAGTATTGTTAAAAAGGTTATTAGGAAACCCCCGAGGCCGAGCAACCATTTCTTAAACCTTGGGTCGGTGAAAAGCATCTTCAAATATCTTCCGAAAACTATGTAGGACTCTTCTATAGCGCGGCTCTGCTTTACAACGACTCTTTTTACACCTGCCAGCGGGAGCCTCGCTTTTAGAACCGGCTCTACATCCTCCTCACCGAAGCCGTCAGTCACAACATATACCTCTGAAGGATTGAACGAGTTTGCAACTCGAGTTATTTCACTGATAGCTTTCCGAGAAGCCTCCAAACCACCGTCTTTTAAGCCGCTGATTACGCTGACCTCTGTCAGATAGCCAGCCTGAGAAAGCTCGTCGGAAAGCCTGATGGAGGCGAACATGGCGTTTGAGTCAGCTTCCTCCGAGTCGATTAGGGCAAGCTTCTCAGCAGCTTTCAATACATTTTCTCTCCCAACTATAGGGGTCTTTAAGCCGGTTTTCCGACCTACATCATCATCTAGGTCAACGCATAGGATTAGAGCTCTCTTAGTGTTCTCCTCCAATAGGTGTCTTTAAGAATAATAGTATGCTTATTATTAAAAGCTTTTGCGTGTTTAATTCTTCTAAAACGACTATAAGCTATCTCCCAGGGCTTTGACTACCTTGAGACTCTACTAGGGCTTTAAACTCTTCCCAGTCAAGCGTTTCACCGCGTTTAAGCTTTTCCTGAGCATCGAGAGCAAGCTTGCTTTTAACAGTCTCCTCCATTTTTAAACGCTTACTCTGCTCCTCCTGCATCATCAACACGCGCCTCATCTTAGCAAGGTAGGATTTAGCATCTATCTCAACCATTTTCATGAAAAGTTCGTCCTTCTTTTTCTTAGCCTCCTCTATCTCCGCATCCAGCTTAGAAAACTCGTCCCTCTTAATCTTCCTCTTCTCCAAAAGATCCTTAATTCTAGCATGGTAGAGATTCGAAGCTTCGACAAGTTTAGACTTCTCGTTGTTCTTCTCCAGAATCATGCTCGTTATCTCTCCTATTTTCTTCTCAAAATCACCAAGGTTCTTCTTCATGCCGACAACTGCTTCAACCTCGCGTAGAATCGCTCTAGCTCTTTCAATCTCCCTGACAAGTTCAGCCTCCTCCTTAGGATCCATGTGTTCTGTTGCAAGCCTCCATTCAAGCCTTGAAAGCTGTGCCCTAGCCTCCTTTTCGCTTATCCTTATCTTCCTAGAATGGCTTTTTACAACGACCCTCTTACGCTCCATCTCCTCTTTCAATGTTTTCTCCGATTCTCTTAGCTTCGTTATCTCCTCCTTAATCTTCCCAATCTGCTCGTTAACCTCATTCCTCTTGGCCATGTTCTCGTCGATCTGCTTGCTTAACTCAGCAATCTCGTCCCTAAGCAGTCTTCTACGGTCGACAAGCTCCTTAAGCCGTTCCTTCTGTCTTTTAAGCTCATCTTCAATCTGCTTAACATAGGCCCTAGGTTCAACGCTCTCAGTCTCTTGGAATGCAGGCAAATCCTTGAGAAACCTTTAAAGTGGTTTAATAAATTTTTCCCAACGACCATAAAGCCTGCTGAACATTGAATTGTGGTATGGAAAGTGGCTAAACAGCCTGCTCCTGCGTAAACTCCTCACCTGTACCAAGCATCCTAGTTATCTGCGAGTATACCTCTACGAAGCCCTCCATGTTGATTGCTGAAACTGGTATAGGCCTGTTTAACCCTCTTATAAGAGACATTGTTCTTGAAAGCTCCTGCCCCAGTTTCAACTTCTCACCCCGGTAGTGTTTAGTAATAGCTTCATAGAGTGCTGGGGGGGTAGAATACCACTCTTCGATCCTCCTGATAAGACGGGGGTCAGCCAAATCCACCTTGTTGATGACATTCAGTTGGGGTATAGCGAGAGAAGCGTAAACAGACATGCTGAGGTAGAGCGATGCTAAGAAGCCCAATGGTTCAAGCATCAGAGCATAGTCAAACAGATAGATAACCATTCTAGGACCCTCTAGAAAGTTTTCCGAGAAGACTCTTCCAACAGGTCTGAAGGCAAACAGCTCTATCTGGCCAGGAGTATCTACGATAGCAATCTCATGACCCATTGCCTCAATTTCCTCGCTTATCTCATGAACCTTGACTGCTATAAGGTCTGAAGCAACAGTTAAAGCACTGTTAGGCCCAAGCCCGATATCTCTCATTAGCTTCCCGGTGTCAACAAAGGTTCTTACATCAAAGTCAGCATTGTAGGGCAAGCTTGCTACACCGGGATCAAGGTTTATCCTAGCAACATCAACACCTTTATCCTCAATCCACTGAGAGAAGTTTTTCACGAAAGTAGTCTTACCGCTTCCCGCAGTACCTATTAGGAAGACAGCTTTCATACATCCATCTTACCTCTAAGCCTTGCTTCAACGCTAACACCGTGAAGAGGAAGCCCTTCTGCATTACTTAACGCTTTAATGTGTCTGCAGACTGTCCTCAAATATTTCACAGAGAAGCCTTGATAGGAGACAATCTTAAGGTAGTCTAGCACTGTCAACCCTCCTCTTACCCTAGCGTATCCGCCTGTTGGAAGAATATGGCTGCTTCCAGAAGCATAGTCCCCCACAGCCGGTGGCGACGATCCTCCGAGGAAGACAGTTCCAGCAGTTGAAAGTTTTCGAATCAGCCTTTTGGGGTTTCTAACGTGAAGAGAAACATGCTCCGGCGCTAGTGAATTGCATTTTTCAACACCTGCATCTATAGATTCAACTAGACATATATCCGTCTTAATTCTTAAATCGTATTTATCTGAAATCCTCTTAATAATTCCACTCACTGATTCTGCTATATGATGCGAATCTGTAACAAGCACTATAAAGGTGTCTGCTGAATGCTCAGCCTGCGCAGCCAAGTCTAACGCTATTAGACTAGGGTCTGCATTCGAGTCGGCGAGCACAACGAGTTCAGAGGGGCCTGCAGGAATATCCGTCGATACACCATAGCTGCTTGCAACCATCTTTGCTATTGTCACGAACCTGTTTCCAGGACCGAATATCTTGTCAACTTTTGGAATGGTTTGAGTGCCGAAAGCTAGTGCGCCGACCCCTGCAACCATGTTGCATCTGTAAACCTTGCTTATGCCAATCAGCTTAGCGGCATAGAGTATAGCCGGATTGACAGATCCGTCTGGCCTAGGGGGCGTTAAAACGTGAATCTCCTTGACTCCAACCAAAACAGCAGGATATGCTGCCATAACCAGTGTTGAAGCGTAGGATGCTATTCCACCCGGTACCAGAACGCCAATCCTCTCAAGAGGGTAAAAACGTAGGCCATACTCTAAACCGTTCTCTCTAAACGAGACAGGTGAAAAAGCCTTCATCTGTATCTTGACTATTCTTCTAATCTTCTTCATCATGAACATTATTGCTCTTCTAACTTCTGCCGGCAAATTCTCTTCAGACTGCTTAAACTCCTCCTCGCTAACCATAAGCCTGACATTTGAAAGCTTAACATCGTCGAAAGGCTTAGGGCGGGAAGTATAGTCTAATAGAGCTTCGTCACCTCTATTTCTAACGTCAAGCATTATCTGCTCGACGTAACGCCTATCCTCATCACTTAGGCTAGACAGGGTAAAACGGTTAGTAGGCTTAGCCATGTTTTGCTTAAGCTTAAAAACATAAGGTTTTTTAAAGATTACTATAAACCCTTGATTAATCTACTCTTCCTCAGCCTTCTTCCCCAACCACCATTTAACTACTTCCTTCCTCCGCTTCCTCTTCTTCTCTTCATCGCTCTCCATAACAGATTTTAAGAACCTCTCCCTAGTGGTCTTAAGCTCCTCAAACTCGTAGACTCTTCCACATGCCTTACAAATATAGAGCTTTGTAGCCAGCTCATACCTCAGTTCGCCTCCACAGTCCGGACAGTAGTAATCAGGCAACCCTTTATGGTGAGCGAAACCTATCTGTATAAACTTTTCGCGTATAATCAGCAACATGATGTTTTTAAGAGGGTTACCGTATTACGCATATGGTTAAGAGTTATTCTAATTAAGAAGAATGGGGTCGACGGGATTTGAACCCGTGATCGCCAGCGCCCTTAGCCAGTTTCCGCTTCAGGCTGGTATCCTAAACCAAGTTGCCCGGTTTAACCTCTAGACGACGACCCCTTATTTTTAGGCAAGTTTTAACAGGTTTAAAAACTTTGTTTGGCCATTGGAACTAGCTCATTATTTGTTAAGTTAAACACGTAGACCATTACGTCTACGTCTCAGGCTTCATCCATCAAACATGATTCTTAACCTCTTAATCAGAATATTTCAGGACTAGGCTTTAGACGGGAAACGACGAGGGTGGGGGGATGCCCTCAGAGATCAGAATCAAGATCAGGTAGAGGGCGGCCCTCGCCGTCTCCTTCAAAATCACCAATAGGGTCTTTTATATAAGTTTTACTCTGAAAAAACTTGTTTAGCAGTCTTTTTCGAACGGTTTTTCTTTAAAACCCTAAAGCCGCAGTAGGGGCATCTGACATCTCCCCTGAACTCAGCCATCTCCTCCTCGCTCAGGATCCTGTTGCAGGCCAAGCATTGAAGCTCTGGCATTACAATACCCAGTTTACTCGCCCCTTTAAAAACCTTACTTATTCACCTAACCCTCTCCCCCACGGATTTACGACCAGAATTAAAATAAGCATCATCCTGCTTCTGAGCTATGCTAATGTTGAAAAATGTCTTAGACCAGGAGCCGGTTTGGCTTAGGGGTGAGGAATACGACCGAATATGGATGCTTCTTGAAATGTTCATGGAGAGCAGCCTCCCCTTATCCTTCTCGGTTGTCGCATGGGGAGGACCTGGAACCGGTAAGACAAGCGTTGCAAAAAGCATTATGGCAAACGCTAAGTCTATGTGGAATAATCTTAAAACGGTTTACTTGAATTCGATGTCTGAAAAAGGCTTCGGGTTGTTTAAAGCACTACAGCAAATTCAAGATTTAAGAGGATATTCTGCTGTAGAGCTTCTTGAGAATCTGGAGAGAAGTAGGGCTAAGCTTTTCATAGTAATAGATAATGCTGAGGTTTTAAGGGAAGAAAGGCTTATCCAAGCCATTTTAAGGATTGGCGAAGCCTTCCCTCAAGGAGGCTTCTTCATACTGATGCTTTTCAAGTCCATAAACACGCCTGTGAATGTTTTAAGTGTCACACCGCCCATTTACCTTATATACTTTCGGCCTTACAATTTTGACGAGATTCGTAGAATACTTGATAATTTTGTAAGGAATTGTAACCACTGTTTCTTCAGTGAGAAAGCTTTAGATAATATAAGTAAGGCGGCTGGCGGCGATGCTGAGCTTGCTCTAATGATTTTGAAAGCATCTTTAAACATTGCTGGTGGAAACCATGTTGATGAAACCCATGTTTCAAAAGTTTTGGAAAGATTATCGGAAAATCCTTTCGGGTATATATCTGGTAGGCTTGATCTACATGCCAAGATGATTCTCAGAATTCTCTCAGAGCATCCTCAAGGTATAAGTCTGAGAAAACTTTTCGAAGAGTATATTCGACTAACAGAGATGAACGGGGTGAAACCGCTAGGATACACACAGCTTTGGAAGAGAATCAGAATAATGGAGAGGAGAATGCTCTTGAATTTTGAAGTTGTTAATCTTAAAGGTGGTAGAACAGGCGTAGTGAGAATGAAGTGTATGAGTCAAACGATGAACTTATAGGTTTAATCGAAGAAATATCAAGCTCCGTAAGCGGGTCACGGATATTCTGGAAACTATTTAAAAATGGAGAGATGAGTCTTTCAGAAATAATCAGGCAGACTAATTTAAACCATAAGATAGTTAGGAGAAACATTAAAATAATGATTGAAAAAGGATTGATCAGGGAGAAGGTTTTTGGAAGACTGAAAATATATGTTTTAAACCAAGATAACCCACGTTTACGAATGCTCCTGAATCTGATTAAGCAGGCCTCCTACGAGGCTCCTCCCCGAGGATAATAGAGCTGTAAAGCTCTTTTAGACGATGATCGTTAAGCCTAGCTAATAGGCTTGTTCTAAAATCATTCTCCTTTGAAAGAAGCCGGAGTACAGGGATGACATCTCTTCTAAAGGCAGCCCTATCTACATGGAGCTCCTTCATGAAAAATGACTCGAGCTCCCTAATGTTTCTTTCGCGTTGAATCCTCTTAAACCTCTCCCTAATCCTATTTGGGAAAGCAAAATTCACTCTACCTTTCTGAGGTATCGTGAGAAAAGCACTGGACAACCTATTATAGAAACTCGGCAGGAGCCTCCAAATAGAATTTTTTGATATTTGTCTAAAAAGCATATCAGCCTCAGCAACATGCCTTAATGCTTGGAAAAGTCCCTGTTTAGAGGATATTTGAGGAATGTTTTCAAAAACCCATTCGAGCAGGTTTTCAGGCTTCTCCTCTGAAGAAGAAAGAGCAAGAGAAGCCTTCTCCAAGGTTGTGGCATAAGCCACCATTCCCAGTGTTTCAAAAATATTTTTCTCAACATTTCTGTAGGAAAGCAGTTTCTCCGCATCCTCAACCTTGACATCTTCGTGTGAGGAATAAAGAAGTTCCAAGTCCTCTATTGCAGCTCTCATATCCCCTTCGGAACGCTCCGCAATTAGTGCTAGAACCTCCTGTCTGCATCTAACGTTTTCAGCCCTACAGATATCTCGAAGCCTTTTAATTATGCTCGGCAACCTTATACGGTGCATCGGAATCTTGTAGACCTTATCCCTGATTTTATATAACTGGGGTGACCAAGGATCGTTTGCAGCCATCACGATAGGCACTCTTGAAGACCCTATCAGCTCAAGCAGAAAATTCATAGTTCCAGATTCATCCCCAGAAATACCGTCAACCTCATCAAAGAATATCATCATTCTACTACTGAACAAGCTCCTATTGAAGGCAGCAGGCTTAATAATGTTCTCCAGATATTCAGCCTTCCTAGTTTCACTAGCATTAGTTTCTATAAGCCTGAAGCCAAGAGTGGATGCTGCGACCTCAACCAGAATAGTTTTTCCAACACCCGGAGGTCCGTGAAGCATAGCAGCCTTACCTCTTTCATCCCATTTTTGAAGCCAGTCTATGAAGTCTTTTTTAGCAGCATCATTCCCAACTATTTCATCAAGCGTAGTGGGCTTATGCTTCTCCACCCAACTTAGCTTTGAGCTGCTCATTTCTGAGAATCCGTGGCTAACGCTGCGAGAACAGTGCTTATCTGTATTTCAGCGTCAGCACCCATTGATACTCTGAAGTTAGCTTCTCCAAGAGCATTAACAACTTGGAGCCTTTTCTTTTCATCCATTTCAGCAGACATCAGTTCAGTATTCATCTCTCTCAAAACATCATTCGCCGACAAGCCATCATCATAGAGAAGTTTAG
This sequence comes from Thermoproteota archaeon, assembly GCA_038848185.1. GTDB lineage: Archaea > Thermoproteota > EX4484-205 > EX4484-205 > JAAOZP01 > JAAOZP01. The sequence continues at coordinate 110,699 of JAWCNV010000002.1, forward strand.
ACAGCCTTTTTTTCGCAAGAATGAAATCTCCTTTTAACGCTTCGTTTATCATCTCTCTTATTTCCTTAGGATGCAGAATCCCAACGACCTGCAGAATGCTTTCCAGAGTAACCTTCTTTGAACCACCTGCTGCTGATTGCGCTATATTAATGGCTTTCCTCATGTCACCCCTTGCAGCCTTAACTATCTCGTCCACAGCATCCTCCGTCCATTTAACTCCCTCTTTCTCAAGAACCCTTATCAATCCCTCTCTTATATGTGTCGGGCTTAAAGGCGGGAACCTGAATACGGCACACCTAGATTGGATTGGTTCAATTATACCCCATTGATAGTTTGCGAGAAGAATGAACCTTGTTACGGAAGCATATCTCTCCATTATTCTTCTGAGTGCCTGCTGAGCATCCTGAGTCATGTTATCGCTTTCGTCAAGTATCAGTATTTTGAAAGGCACGCCTGTTGAAGGCCTGCTTCTTGCAAAGTCTTTAACAACCTCCCTTATGGTGTTTATACCCCTTTCGTCTGAAGCGTTAAGCTCTAAGAATCTTCCTCCAGTAGAATCCTGGTAAAGATCGTTTACAAGAGCTAGTGCAGCAGTAGTTTTCCCAGTTCCTGGAGGACCTACAAAGAGCATATTAGGCACATTCCCCATCTTAACGAATGCTTTAAGACGGCTTACAACCTCCTCCCTGTCAATTACCTCGTCCAACGTCTTAGGCCTATACTTCTCAACCCATAGAAGGTCAGCCACGCTCATCGCTACCGGAAACAAGGGTTGTTTAAAGTTAAATGTTTCGCTCAGCGGGATTAAGAAGGGTTGACCAGCACAAGCATGGAGCTATTAGAATGGATAATAGGTAGCGAGCTTAAAAGAATAAGATTGAGCTATGATTTTGAAGAAACTTTAATCATTCCCCAAGTGGATTCTAGAAGCATTAAACTACCTGGTTTAGAAGACATTGTTATAGAGAAGGGTAGGGCAATAAGGGTTTACAGGGGGATAGCGGGTCAGCTAGCGGATTCAGGCTTAGCTAAGATAAGCGAGGAGCCTTTAACCCTTAAGGACGTAACAGCCATGAGGTGGCTTGAATCATCTGAAGATGGGCTTATCAAGCTGCCAGACCATTTCTACATAAGAGCCGCGGAACTGGTGCATACCGATAAAGGCGGTAAATCTCCAGAAATCCAAAACGATCTCCAAGAAATACTTGACATACGGCTTAGGAAGATAGTTAAACTAGTGTTTTTAAAGGAGGCTCCTGCAAGCCTTCTGGAGAAGCTTCAGCCCGAGGAGGTTTTTCTTTACAGTCTTTTAAGAGAAGCTTTAAACACGTGGCGCAGAAAGGTAGTGTATACGGATGGAGAGTAGCAGGGTTAAAACAAAGGCACCTATCGAAAGCCTGTTCCTAGACTTCATACGCGGTTTTAGGGATGAAAACAAGGAAAAGAAGTATTATGATCAGATTTCCTCATTGCCATCTCTTGGAACATCCTCCATCATCATAGATTTCCAAGATATGCTTTCCTACAGTAGAGAGCTGGTTGAAGAGCTGGTTGAAAACCCTTCTGTCTTAGAGGAGATGAATAAGGTTGTCCTCTCAATCCTCAGTAGTCTTGACAAGGATTATGCTTCTAAGGTGCAGGAGGTCACTGTCAGGATCAGGGGCCTCGGAAAAAAAATATCTATAAGAGACATAAAGTCAAGCCTGCTTGGAAAACTGGTGTGTTTTGAAGGAGTTGTCGTGAGAACCTCAGAGATAAAAAGCATACTTTCGAAGGGGGTTTTCCGTTGTAAGACTTGCGACAGAATATATGAGGAGCCCCAGACAAGCATGGTTTTAAAGGCGCCTCGCTGTGAAGAATGTGGAACAAGCAAGCTCTCCAACTTTGAGCTCCTCCAAGATCGTTCCAGATTCATGGACTACCAAGAGATAAGGGTTCAGGAGAAACCGGAGGATCTTCCGGCAGGGATCATGCCTCACAGTATAAACCTAAGGCTTACTGGAGACTTAACAGATAGGGTTAGACCTGGAGACAGGGTTCAGATAACAGGGATCGTGGTGGCAACGCCGGACAGGCATCCTGTGAAAAACTTTCAGTACAGCACTTTCACTCTAAGCGTCGAGGTGAACTATATAGAGGCGTTGATGCAGGAGCTTGGCGAGGTTACAGTAAGCCCGGAGGAGGAGAAGAAGATCAGGGAGATGAGTAGTGATCCATGGATATATAAGAAGATCATTCGTTCAATAGCGCCCTCTATATATGGTTTGGAAGAGGTTAAGGAGGCTGTTCTTCTCCAGATGGTCGGCGGGGTCAGAAGAACCTATCCTGACGGGGTTACTGTTAGAGGAGACATAAACCTGCTTCTCATAGGAGACCCCGGCACAGCTAAAAGCCAGCTTCTGAAATATGTTCAGAAGATAGCTCCAAGGGGGCTCTACACTTCGGGGAGAGGAGTTACGGCGGCGGGTCTTACTGCAGCTGTCGTTAGAGATAAGACAGGAAGCTTCACGCTTGAGGCTGGTGCAGTAGTGCTTGCCGACAAGGGGATAGCGGCGATAGACGAGTTTGAAAAGATGAAGGCAGAGGACAGGGTTGCAATACATGAGTCGATGGAGCAGCAGACCGTAAGTGTAGCCAAGGGGGGAATAGTGGCGACACTGAACGCTAGGACAGCTATACTTGCTGCAGCAAACCCGAAGTACGGTAGGTATGATGATAGTCTCAATTTCAGTGAGAACGTTGAGCTTCCTTCAACGCTGCTCTCTAGGTTCGACCTCTACTTCATAATAAAGGATAGGCCGGATAAGGAGGCTGATGCTAAGCTGTCCGACCATATTCTGCAACTACACATGGAGGCTTACAATTATGAGGAGGAGATGATTCCTCCAGAAATGCTTAGAAAATATTTGGCTTATTGCAAAAGAATAACTCCGAGGCTGACACCTGAGGCAACTGAGAGGATTAGGAACTTCTTCCTACAGTTGAGGAGTAGCAGCCAAGAGACGAATGCTCCGATATCAATAACTCCGAGACATCTTGAATCACTGATAAGGCTCAGCGTTGCTAGGGCGAGGGTATTGTTGAGAGAGGAAGTTACTGTTGAGGATGCGGAGGCAGCAATAAAATTGATGAGCTACAGTCTGAATACAGCTGGCCTCGATGTCTCAACAGGGAAGATAGATGTAGATATTCTTATGACTGGAAGATCTAGAAGCAGATGGGAGAAGATACGGATAATTCTTAAGGAGATAGAGACTCTTGAAGCTGAAACCGGGAGAGCCTTGTTAAGCGAGCTCAGGAAGAGATGTGAAGAGAAGAAGATTGAGCCAGATGAGTTCTACAAGCTTATAGAGCAGATGAGGGAGCAGGGTATAATAATGCTTCCGGACGAGGAAACTGTAAGAAGAATAAGGCGTTAAAATGGATTTAGAAGACCTGCCGATAAGCAATGAAGCGAGGAGCGAGCTTGTTAAAGCAGGGTTTAAAACACTTTACCCACCTCAGGAGCAGGCGATTAAAGCAGGACTATTTGAAGGAAAGAACCTACTCCTAGCAGTGCCCACAGCCTCCGGTAAAACACTGGTTGCACAGCTTGCAACGATACACAAGCTTGAGAATGAAGGAGGTAAAACAGTATATCTTGTTCCGCTTAGAGCAATAGCCTGGGAGAAATACGTTGACTTCAACATTCTCCGAAAGGTTGAAGGTCTAAAGGGAAAGATAAGAATAGCCTTAGCAACAGGAGATTATGATTCTAAGGCGGAGGAGCTTTCCAACTACGATGTAATCATTGCAACCTACGAGAAGTTTGACTCCATAATCAGGCATAGACCGAAGTGGATAGGCGAGGTTAACCTAGTGGTATTCGACGAAATACATTACATTGACTCCGAAGACCGAGGACCTGGAATAGAGACATTACTATCTTTTACTAAAGCCATTCTGCCCAAAGCTCAGCTGATAGCTTTAAGCGCCACGGTTTCTAATGCTAAAGAGGTTGCAGAATGGCTTGGAGCGAAATGCATAGTATCAGACTGGAGGCCCGTCAGCCTCCGTGAAGGAGTATTCTACGATTCGAAAATCATTTTCAACGATGGAAGCGTAATTGAATTGAAGGAAGATTTCGATGAGCCCTTACACATGCTGCTATCCTATTCGCTTAAGGAGGGGGGGCAGGCCCTATTCTTCGTTGAAACTAGGAAGAAAACAGTATACTTGGCGAGAAAACTCTCATCAGTGACCTACCTACACCTCTCTGAAAGTGAAAAGGAGAAGCTTAGGAGTATTGCATCCGAGATAAGGGAAAATAGTGAGTCAGCGATAATCGGGGAAGATCTTGCGAACGTTGTTGAGAAGGGTGTGGCATTCCACCATGCTGGGCTGACAAGCTTCCAGCGTAGAACAATTGAAAAGGCCTTTAGAGAAAGAGTTTTAAAAACAATAGCGGCAACTCCCACGCTTGCAGCGGGAGTTAACCTTCCGGCGAGAGTTGTTTGCGTAACATCGGTGAACAGGTTTGACCCTGAAACCCACATGAGCAACATGATACCTGTCATGGAGTATAAGCAGATGGCAGGGAGGGCTGGAAGACCCAGGTACGATAGGTTTGGGGAGGCAGTCATCTATGCTAGGAACGAGGGCGACGTAGACTATCTTATGGCAAGATATGTGGAGTCTACCGCTGAAGCAGTAAAGTCTAAACTTGGTCTCGGAACATATTTTTCAACCGCGATACTGGCATGCATAGCAAGTAGAATAGCCGCGGACGTTGAGAAAATACTTGAAGTCTTCAGAAACACTCTTTACCATGTTCAGAAGGGGAAAGGGGTTTCAAGTCGTGTGAAAAGGGTTCTAAATATCCTGATAGAGGACGGGCTTATCGTGGAGAGGAACGGTTTCCTTGAAGCCACGCCTCTAGGTAGAAGAATATCTGAGCTATATATATCGCCGTCGACAGGTATACTTTTCCTAAATGGTTTGAAGGCTAAGCCACGTTTCTTCACTGAAGTAACTGGTCTCAACCTTATATGTGCGTCACCAGACATGAGGCCTAGGTTCAGCGTAACCGAGTCGACTGAAGGCTTCGTGGCAGATTTCATAGGGAGACATGAATCTGAACTCTATGTAGATATTGAAGATATTGACCCGATGGAAACCTATAAGACGATGACAGTCCTCTGGATGTGGATAAACGAGTATAGTGAGGATGACATTTATCTTAAGCTCGGCGTTGAACCGGGGGACCTCTACGCTTGCAAGGAGACAGCCCAGTGGCTAGCTTACTCAGCGAAGGAGATAGCTAGGCTGGTTAAGGATCCTGAAGCAGTTAAGAAACTTGGCGAGCTTGAGGCAAGGATAAAGCATGGTGTTAAACCGGAGCTCATCGAACTAGCATCTTCGCTTGAAGGGGTTGGAAGGGTTAGAGCAAGACGATTATACAGCCATGGTTTCAAAAGGCTTTCAGACATAGCTTCAGCAAGCGTCACCGAGCTTTCAAGGATACCTGGAATAGGTCAGAAACTTGCTTTAAGCATTAAGAAGGAGGCCGGGGGCCTGATACATAGTGACGAATGGGAGAGCAGAGAAGAGGAAAGAGTTCAAACCAGCCTTGGTGAATTTAATGATTAAAAAATTTATAATTATTAAGCATCGTTGAACTCCATCATAAAAAAGAAGTCAAAAATATTGTCGTGTATTATCAACACTTTTTAGAATTAGGTTAAATAAATACATCCTAGAAAAATCCGGATAATGGATAGTAGCAGGATTCTAGGCCTACCGGTTAAAGATGTTTATGACAGAGAGATAGGGACTCTGGTGGGTTTCGAAATAGATTCCAGAGGCATGCCTTCAAACTTCTTCATAATGATGCCTAACGGTAGCTTCATCAAGGTTGAAGGAGAGGCTGTTGAAGCAGGGAAAGACTATGTCCTGGTGAAGAACTTCTGGAAGATTAAGGCGGAGAACCTGATAAGAGGTGTGGAGATAACGAGGAGAAGGATCGATGCGCTTGAAAATCTTAGGCAGGAACACCAGATACCTATAAACGTCTATGACGAGCTTAAGGCGACATACATCAGAGATATGAGTGAGCTTAACAATAAGATGGTTGAACTCGTTTCAGAGCTTAACAAGATTCAGGGGGAGCTTAAAAACAGGCTGGATACGCTTACTAAAGTAAGGTCGATAAATAGGGTTCAGCTTTCAACAGGTGAGGTTGATGAGATAAGCTATAAGGCTGCTGAAACAATGATAGAAGCCAGCCTAGATATAACTCTTCTCGAGATAAAGGAGACAGAGTCAATACTAGCTAGGTTGAAGAGTCTTAAACAAAGAATATCTCCGGAAGCAGTGACGCCTCAGAGGGTAAGCAATTTCGTGGAATTGTTAAGATCACTTAACACTAGTAAGCAGCAGAATGCTGACAGCCCGCTTGTTGTAAGGCTTCAAAGCGTTATGCAGAGCCAGTAAAAACCAGTGGACTGGAAGAACGGGAGTTTCTCGTGGAGGAGCCTCTAGTCAGGTCTATTATCTTTTCAGACTACAATCCTTCTGGGCCGATGTAGACAGTGTCCTCAGTTTCAGGGCCAGTGCTCACTATCGTCACTGGGACACCCGTCTCATCCTGGATCTTCCTAAGGAAGCTTAAACATTCCTTTGAAAGCGATTCTATTCTTCTGGTGTGAGAACATTCTGGAAACAAAATGTCCAGCTTCGTCACAGCTATTTGAGTAGCTCCGTTTATCCTAGCTGCACGTTTAGCCATCTCGAAGTTGAATGGTGCAGCTCTCCGCAATCTTCCGGTGACTGTCCCCCTCTCTACGAAACCCTTCTTCTCAGCCTCCTCAGGCGTCATCTCGCCTTCCAGAGGCCCCTTCCCAACCCTCGTCACAAAGCTTTTCAAAACGAGCAGAACATCGTCAACCCTCTTTGGACCTACGCCGACCTCGCTGCAAACTGCTGAAGCAGTAGTATCCCTCCCAGTCACATAAGGGTACGTTCCGTGGTATAGGCTTAGGTAGAACCCCTGTGTCCCTTCTAGATGTACGGTCTCATCCTTGTCTAAAGCGGAATTAACTTCTTCAGCAACATCAGTAACATAGCGGCTTAACTCAGGAACATCCCTGACGAGCCTAGCCCTCCTAGCAACCCTGTCGACCAAAGCTGGAGATACACCTGTTCCAGTGGTCCCTATGAATTCTTTGAAGAAACTGTTGCTCCTGTCAGCCTCAATATGCTTCTCATCGATCACAGATGCTCCTCCGTCTATGAAAACCCTCCCGTCAACCCTGAGCGACCTAACCTCTTCCATGAAAACCCTTGGATCCACATTTGCACCAGCACCTATCAACAACCTTGTTTCAGGAACGAGGAAGGAGCAGGGCACTATCCTAAGCTTATACGTTACCCCCCTATAAACCACTGTGTGGCCAGCGTTAACTGAGCCTACTCGAACAGTTATCCTTGGGTGCTCTTTCAAGGCGAGGAATGCGGCGACCTTACCCTTTCCCTCGTCTCCGAAGAAGCCGCTGCAGATTACTGTCAGCATTCTTCAACACGCTCACCCTTAAAATATGGGTGGTATTAAGCTTTCCCTAGGAAAAGCTTAAGCAACCAGCCTAATAGTATCATTCGGGTTGACTGTGATAAAAATTGGTTGCTGCGGGTTTCCAGTCTCTATGCAGAAATATTTCTCTGAGTTCAGCCTTGTCGAAACCCAGTCGACTTTCTACAAGCTTCCTGAGATCAAAACAGTTGAAAGATGGAGAAGCCAAGCCTCAGAGAACTTTGAGTTCACAGTGAAGGCTTGGCAGGGAATCACGCATCCTTCTGATAGCCCCACATGGAAGAGAAGCGGGCTTAAGAAACTTGACCTCAGGGACTATGGAAACTTTAATCCTTCCAAGAAGACTTTTGAAGCATGGGAGAAAACACTGGAGGTTGTGAAGAGCCTTAATGCAAGAATAGCCGTATTCCAGACCCCGCCAAGCTTCAACCCTTCTCCTAGAAACATCAGTAACATGAGGAATTTCTTCAAGGAAATAGATAGGGAAGGAGTCAGGCTTGCTTGGGAGCCGCGTGGAGAATGGTTGGAGAAGAATAGTTTAACTAAGAAAATTCTTGAGGAGCTTGAGTTGATACATGTAGTAGACCCGTTCTGGGATCATCCTCTTACAGTAGGAGTATATTACTTTAGGCTTCACGGGCTTGGGAAACGCTACAACTACAGATATGAGTATAATATTGAAGACCTGAAAAATCTTAAGACGCTGGTAGAAGAACTTGAAGACGCTGAAGAAGTCTACGTTCTGTTCAACAATATGAAGATGTATGATTCTGCAAAGATTTTCTCTAGAATTATTTAGAAACCCATGGGAAAAGACTGATGCATCTCTCCAAGAATGAGAGATAATTCGCGTCTTCAACAGCATCTACAATGCTCTCTCCTGAGCGTATAGTAGATTCTGAGAGTTTTTTAACAATATTCTCCGGAAAGCCTTTAAGGAATTCGCTTGAAGAGAAGGATTTTAGTATAACCTCCTTAGCATCCTTCGCCTTAGGCTTCAATACGGTCCACCATCTACCGTTCCTCGGGAAAGGCTGAATCAAAGTCCTCTCATTACCCAAGTATGTTTCTACGAACTGGGGCACGTTGCTACTGAAATATGGTGGGCCCATATGAATAACAGCAGCCTGTTTCTCAATCTCCTCAAGCATGAAGATCAGAACAATATTTTTCTCCTCGTCGCTCCAAGCCTTCTCCATCAGAACGCTGAACTCATTCTCCTCGAGATAGTTGCCTAGTCTTGAAAGCAGCCTATAGGCTTGCCCCCACATTATGTCAGGGATAGTTGTCCAAACAGGTATTGTAACCGAGATCATATTGAGTCCCCTACTCCTAATAATTTCTTTCAATCCGGTTTTAGAAGCAGGGTAAACAGGGTAGAAGAACTCTACAGATGGTTTTTCAAGCATCATGTGAGAAGCGTATTGCGTTATGCTGAGGCTCTCACCGCTTACTGCTGCAGCCACGTTCCTAAGCTCGTCTACAGGGTCTATTACGCAGAGCAAGCTACCACGAGCCCTTCTAGCAAGCTCCTCCTCTCTACCCCTGTAAAGCTCACCCGGATCCAGCGTTAAAGGAGGCTTAAAAGACTTCATAGCCTCCAGGGTCTTCACAAATCCTCCAAAAGAATAAACTAGCAGCTCAACTAGGAAACCGCTGAAACCCCTTGTCTTTATCTCAGCACCATAAACCCCTATTCCCTTGAAGAACCTTTTTAGTAGACGAGCCTCATCCCTCATCTCTAAGCTTAGCTTCTCCTTCACGAACTCCGTGTGAAAAACAGTCCTATCAGTAGCACTCCTATAGAATCCTTTCTCAACCTTGTAGCAGGGCACGACATCTATATTAATGCCGTCAACCTTGACTGTTATGTAAGGGTGCTCCGCAAACCTGAGCCTACATTTCTCAGGACCAAATATCCTCTTAACGTTCTCTATCAGCGTATTCCCCATCTCTTCTTTTCTCCAACCAACCGGGAACCTTATGAAAACATCTGCATCAGTTTCTCCACTCAGCCAAGTACCCTTCGCTATTGATCCCTCGATAAGCACATCAGCCTCAGGCTCCAACTTCTTAAACTCATCCCTTAGAGTTAAAACAGTATTTGAGAGAACCCTGTTAACCTTCTCCTCCTCCGCCTGGCTTGGCTTAACTCTTTTCAAAACCTCCTGAATAACCTCCTGAAGACTATTTGACATATATTACTGATATAGACGCGTGTTAATCAATTTTTTCCCATAGGGTCTCGTAGACAGGGCCCCGCGGTGTCAGAGTGCTCTTCTTAAGCCTGAGCCTGCTGGTAAGCGTTTCTCCTATCAGAATATCCCCGTTACTCTTAATAAAGAGGGTAAGCCTGTCAATATTCGTACGGCTTCTTACCCTCGCAAGAGTAAGATGTGGTGAGAACTCCTCGTCCATCTTTAAGCCGACTCGAGATAATGCTTCAGAAACCTGCCTAGCTCTTTCAACAAGCTCTACCGCTCCCCTACCAACCTTTGCGAAGACAACCCTCGGTTGCGATACGGTGGGGAAAGCCCCTAGACCCCTAAGCTCTATTTCAACAGGGGCTCCCTTAACGGTGAAAAGGCTTTCAGAAACCCTGTTAACCATGCTTTCATGAACATCCCCTATGAAGAAGAGTGTTAAGTGAAGTATCTTAGCATCCACAGGCTTCAGGTCAGCCCGGGTTTCAAACATCCTCCTCTGAATTTCAGATATCCTCTTACTCACATTCTCATCTTCAACATCCATTGAAACAAATAGCCTTACCATCCTGAAACCCCTTGAGCGAGAATTTATATACCTTATCATCTGCCTGAAACGATTGTTGAAACAGCTACTCTTAATCACAGGGATGCCGGGCTCAGGCAAGACTACTGTTGCAAAGATCATCGAGGAACAGGGGTTTCCAGTAGTTTCAATGGGGGACACTGTTAGGGAGGAGGCTGATGCACGCGGAATAGGCAGAAATATACTGGAGATGAGTAGGTTCATGGTTGAGCTTAGAAAGGAGCTTGGTGAAGAGGCTGTTGCAAGACTCGTGGACAGGAAGATTGAGAAGATTGACAGCAATTTTATAGTGGTGGATGGAGCAAGATCCTTGAGAGAAGTCGAATACTTTAGGTCAAAGAAAAAATATAAAGTAATTATTGTCGGAGTATTATCCCCGCTGAAACTTAGGTATAGCAGACTTTCAAACAGGAATAGACCTGACGACCCTAGGATTCTGAAAGAGCTTGAGGACAGGGACAGGGTGGAGCTATCCGTCGGACTCGGGGAAGTGCTTGCCTTAAGCGACATCTACATAGTAAATGAGGGAGACCTCAAAGAGCTTAGGGAAAACGTGAAAAAGAAAATACTGGCTCCCCTAACTAGTAGATCTCAATAGACATAAAGTCTTCAGCAACCTGAACGTTTTCGAAAAACCTCTTAGCCTGCTCAAGCAGCACGGAAGCATCCCCATACCTAGAGCTTACATGAGTGAGTATAAGCCGTTTAACACCAGCAGCGGCAGCCAGCTTAGCAGCATCCGTACACGTTGAGTGTTGAAGACTGCCTGCTTCACTACTCATGTCTTCGTCGAAAGTAGCCTCGTGAATAAGAATATCAGCACCCCTACAGAAGTCTTCGAAACCTAGAGTAGCCCCCATGTCTCCGGTGTAAACAATCTTAACCCCAGGCCTAGGCGGCCCAACTACATCCTCAGGCTTAACGATCCTTCCTCCCTCAACCGTAACCGGCTTCCCATCTATAAGCATGCTTCTCAAAGGCCCAGGCTTAATCCCGAGTGCCTCAGCCTTCTCCACATTAAACTTGCCAGGTCTATCATCCTCCTTAAAACAATAAGCGTATGCCTCAACGGAGTGTTTAACCTCATGCGAATAAACTTTATACTTCTTCCCTGAGGCAATCAAGCCGGTTTGACGAACCTCTTCAACCTCTATGGGGAAACTAGGCTGGTAGAATATCATGGGTAAGCATGACTCTATGAATGGTTTAAGCCCTTTGGGACCATATATTTTGAGAGGACTCCTCCTGTTTTGAAGCGTCATCGTCATAAGCAACCCTGGGAGCCCAAGCACATGGTCCCCATGCATATGAGTTATGAAGATACTTGAAATCTTTTCAAGGCTGAGGCTGGCACTCATCAGCTGCCTCTGAGCCCCCTCGCCGCAGTCGAAGAGAAGAGTCTCCCCCCTCCACCACAGAGCAATACAGGGGTGGCTCCTATTGACAGTTGGGACTGCCGCAGAGGTTCCTAGTAACATTATTCTTCCGAACGGCTGGCTCTTCTTCAACCCTTCGCCACCAGCAGTTTCCTAGTTAGGTTCATGTGAACCTCTATAAAATATGTTTCCATAAGCCTCAAGCCATTGGACGCCAAGAAGTCTTCCACAGGCAGCCTGCTAGGAGCGAGAAAAACCATCCACCCATCATCACCAAGCATTCCTGAAGCACCTCTTATGAAGCCCTCGTACAACCTAAGGGATTCAGAGCCATGTGTGGAAGCCCTTCTACCATACGGGGGATCAGTTACAACAGCGTCAGCATGTCTGAAAGGAATGCGACGAGCATCCCCAAGGACCTGGCAGACCTCAAGCGTCTTAAACCATCTGTAGTTTCTAGGCGAAGAATAGACCATTACTGGATCCACATCCAACCCAAATGGGAAAGCCTGTAGCTCATGCGCCTCCATGAGGATGGTCCCTGTCCCAGAAAACGGATCTACCACGACACTTCCCTTCCTAACCCTGGCAAGGTTCAGCATTGCCCTAGCAAGCTCAACCTTAAGGCTTGAAGGATGGAAAAAAGGCTTCCTGCCGCCGCTTCTAGACATTATGCTCCTCCTACCACTTGCGCAAATCCTCCTACCTAGGATGAGGAACCCGTCTGACGAGACTACCTCCAGAATGCTCCCAGGGTTTTCTAAATCAACCATAAGACCAAAGTTGTTCGAAGCCTTCTTGTTTAACTCTGCTTCGAGAGACGAGGCTTCTCCCGGGGGCATGCTGCCCCTAATTCTCCTTACTCTGAAAGCAATACTCTCCTTCAACCCCAAGTCTAAGATCGGGGTGATCAGCTCTTCGCATGAAGCTCCATGCTTGAAAATACATATCTCCTCACATAGGAAATGTGATAATGCAAGCCTTTTGAAGGCTTTGGAAACAGGCTTCAGAGGAGCAGTAAACCTGTAGACCTGGGTTAGACCTTCCAGAATGTTTCTAGGAATATTCTCAGCGTCAAGAACCCCTTCAATCTCAGCGTACGGAAGCCTCTCATGCTCGCCAGACACGGTGGCGAACAGCCTCGCCCAGCCTGGTTGAGTGCTCAGAGCCAGCCCTTCTCCCTAAGTACTCCAACTATGTCGCCCGCCACAGAAATATTTGAATACTGGGTTTCAATAGTGTCGGAAGCCAAGATGCTGGAAGCACCTGCATTCATAATCTTCTCGTAAGCATTACCAATGAAGAGACCATGGATGCATGCGACAGAGATTTCTAAAGTCCCCTTAGCCTTAAGTAGCTTTATCGCCTCCACTATCGTGCCGCCGGTGCTTATTATATCGTCGAGAAGAATCGTCTTTCTACCAGCAGGATTCAACATGCCTTCAGTGGATGAGATGCTTCCCGTCTCCTTATTCCTCACCTTCTCCACCCATCCGCATCCTCCTCCAATCATGCTGGCAAGCCTACTGGCTCTTGACGCAGCATTCCTGTCTGGTGCCACCACGTATGCTTCTCTAAAACCGTTCTCCAAATAGTATTCAGCAAAAGTCTTGATTGCGTCAATAATAATCTTGTTTCTGAAGCCTTGAACAGCCATCTCGCTATGCGGCTCCACCAGCGCGACGCGTTCCGCTCCAGCAGCCTCGATCAGCTTAGCTACTAGATGTGCTGAAACAGGCTCTCCTGAAAGGAACATCCTGTCTTGGCGGGCGTAAGCCATGTAAGGAATTATTACGGAAGCTTTTCCACCGCCGTTCGTCTTAAACGCAGATATGAGTTGGAGAAGAATCATAAGATTCCTGTCTTGAGGAGGCGACAGAGATTGAATTATCAAGGCGTCACTCCCTTTCACATCGTCGAGAAGCCTGATGTATGCCTCTCCGTCTGGAAACTCCTTGATGGAGAAACATATCTTCTCAAGACCTGTTAGAGAACATATTTTTTCACCAAGTTTGATGCTTGCCGGGCCCACTATTATTTTCAAACTGACTGAGTGCTTGAACAAGGGCTTTTTAAACTCTTCGAGAAAACAGTGTTATCCAGCTTACAATACTTATCGTTGAACTCGGTTTCAGGGTAAGCGAGGAGCAGGCTGAAAAACTTGAAAAAGGTTTAAGGTCAATCTGACGTATTGCTAACGGTTATAAAGAAGGATACTTCTTTACGATTAGGAAATGTCTGGGAAAAGATTGATTCTAGGCTTGAAAACACTTGTAATAGTGGCTCTCGCTTCCCTGTTCCTCAGCGTATTCTTTAAAAACGTCGAGTCCATGGTGGGAGAACCTGTCGTAATTAACCCGGTTTTCCAGAAGGGAATGTCCTATGTTAGCTGGCCCCCTAGGTTTGACAGCGCTGAGTCAGATGAATCCCTGCGTCTCCTAAGTTTGACGAACACTGAGTGGGTAGCAATATGCCTCTTCTGGTATCAGGACACCGTGGATTCAGAGGATATTCGCCCCCTCTATAATTCGCCCAGCGATGAATCACTCATCCATGTGATCAATAAGGCTCATGAACTGGGTATGAAAGTCATGTTGAAACCGATGGTTGATCCCTTAGATGGACACTGGCGTGGTGAAATACCCTCCTCCGCAGAATGGTTTGAAAGCTATGCGAGTTTCATAAACCGCTGGGCAGGCTTCTCGGAAACACATGGCGTAGACATACTCTGCATCGGCTGCGAGTTTAACGCTAACGACTGGGATGAGGAGAACTGGAGGAAGATAGTTGCAGGAGTTAGAGAACGCTACTCCGGGCCCATTACGTATGCTGCAAACCATGATAACTACCAAAACGTGAAATGGTGGGATTCCCTGGATTACGTTGGCATAGACGCCTATTTCCCCCTTACGAATAAGGATAACCCGACTCTGGAAGAGTTGACGCAAGCATGGGAGAGACATGCTGAAGCCATAGAGGCCTGGGTTTCAACATTAGGCAAGCCAGTCGTCTTCACGGAAATAGGGTATAGAAGCGGCGACGGAACTAACAGAAGGCCCTGGGAATGGTCAGCAGGAATGGGTGTTGACCTCAAGGAGCAGGCTGATTGCTACGAGGCTGCCTTCCAAGCTCTGTGGAATAAAAGCTGGTTCTACGGGTTCTACTGGTGGAACTGGGAGACTAAACCTTCTGGAGACGGGGTTTCAAACGGCTATACTCCGCAAAAAAAGCCTGCGGAGGATGTTGTACGAAAATGGTACTCTAGGAAGCCGCATGCATCAGTCTTCCTAACCCAGTCTAGAGAAGCGTTCCTAATTTTCGAAGAGGTTTCCATAAGCATTACAGCAATACCTAACTATCCTAGAGCCTTCACAGTACACTACGTTGTGGTCACGAATAGCGGAATAGTGAAGTCTGGTGAGGTAGAGGTGCAGGTTCCTTCAAAAGGAGTTTACGAATTGCAGATAGGAAGATACTGGGTTGGGGAGTACATGGTTAATGTGACGGTTACGGATGCTGAAACACATAGAATTCTTTGTGAAGACTCTGTTAAAATCACTGTGGAACTACCGGTAGCGATGATGGCAGCAGTGGTGGCAGTTATTGTTACACTCCTGATCGTATTGGCGACGATTAAAAGATTAAGGCATGGTAAGGTGAGAACAAGCGGTTAACTGCTATCTAATCCTATGCTACTACTTTCTAACAATGTAACCTTTTTAGCGCGCGCATGGAGCTACACGAAGAAAGCGTAGTATTGAAAAACGTGGATACTGATGATTTAGCTAGTCTTGCGCCTTGAGGGAAACTCTGGTTTAACAATAAGATACATGGAGCCGGAAAAGAGCATTATCGAAGCCATATACCTCACGATTCTGAGAGAGGAGAGGGAAAGGTGGCTGACGTGCTTCAGGATATGCGACTATAATGGGAAGGGTATGTGGACCTCGTCCTTGTACCAGAAGAAGGTTGAGGATTTCCCGTCTTCGAAGACTATTCCCCCTATTATGGTGCCGTCTAGCATGCGCAAGGGCGTTAGAGCGGAGAGCCCTCCGCCAACTACTTTTCTTCCCTTAATCTCCTCTAGTAAAGTGTCTCCTCTGAATGGCAACTTCCTACCATCCTCCAGCTTCACTGAACCGACTAGTGTCCCATCCGGAAGGCTTTTAATAGGTCGACCTACGTTAATCACTTTCTTTCCACCTATCTTTTCTATTAAATCGTCTCCCTTGAGCAGTAGTTCTCTACCGTCCTCCAGTTTTACGAGGCATACTGGCTCACCATTCGGAAGCTTAAAGAGGAATCTCCCCTCCAGGACCTTCAAGCCGTTTACCTCGTCTATGAGTTTGTCGCCGATAAAGGGGATCCACCGGCCGTTTTCCAAGCAGGCTTCTCCAGCGAATATTGAGGCGCTGTGGGAGATCCGTGCAGTCTTAAACTCCTTCCCCCCAATCCTATCTATGAGAGTATCGTCTTTGAACAAGAGTTCTCTTTCATACCCCTGGACCCAGGCTGTTCCAACTATGGTTCCATCAGACAAGAGTTTGTAATCGACGAGGTTGGGCTTCGTTATCTTCCTCCCCTGAATGCTGTCTATTAAAACATCGTTTTTGAAGAGCATGCGCCCGCCCCCCTCTAGCGTGACTAATCCAGCCAAGATTCCGTCTGGTAGGAAGAGTGGGAATTCCACGTAAATGATTTTCTTTCCCTGGATTTCCTCTATTAGAGTGTCTCCTTTAAAGATGGCTTCTCTCCCATCCTTCAAGTAGGCTACGCCAACAAGGGTTCCGTCGCACCAGACTTGAAGAATCTCCGCGCTCTCAACCTCTTTCCCCCCGATGCTCTTTATGAAGGATTCGTCTTTGAACGCTTTCCACACGCCCACCTTACCCTCCTCCTCGATCTCAATGTTTCCAACCAGCGTCCCGTCTGGGAGGACTGCGAAACCATCCTCGCTCGTGTCGATAATCTTTTTCCCTTCAATATTTTCTATGACCTCGTCCCCCTTGAAGAATATCCAGAAGGCAGGGGCCTCCCATATTTGAACTGTGCCTGCAACCCTGCCGTCGGGCAATGGCTCGAGGTGCGAGTAGTGTCCAACTCTTCTCCCACCTATTTCCTCTACTACTGTTTCCCCTATGAGGGGCAGGTAGTTTGTTCCTCGCCTGCTGCTCCCGTATTCAACCCAGCCGGCTACGGTATCTGGGAGGGTGAACGCATCACCTATGTCTACAATCTTATTCTCCACCAGCTTCCCGTTTATCCTCGTAACGAGGTCGAAAACCTCCCCCGGCTTAAAATCTCTGAAGAATATCCTGATATAATCTCCTCTTCTAACTATTTTCATTCCTCATCACTCTCAAGGAGGCTCAAGTATATAAGCATCGAGAGAAGGGTCGTCGGGTGCAACAGGCCCCCCACCTCCAATAATGACAAACATCTTACCATACAGCTTCTGCTTTAGGTAAACCTGCCTTATCTTCCCCAAGTACTGCTTCGCCCCTCCACCGCTGGGCGCTTGGTCAAAGAAGTAGTATGCGGCACACTTGTGTTGGCTTATTAGCAAGACATCTCTATCAACTTGCTTCAACGTTTCTTTTGACACATCGGTTTCTACTCCAGTTTTCACCTCTATGATGATGTAAGGCTCTTCTTTTCCATCTACAACTTTCTTTACGAATGCAATATCGGCTCTCCTAGATTTTATGCCTTCTTCCGTTTCCACTTCCCAGGTCTTTTCGAGCCTTATGTCCTCTATGTTGCCCATACTCCTCTTTATAACGTAGTCCAGCGTATTGAAGACTCCCATGGTATGTTTGAACTGCCCGCGAATTATACCTTTAAGCTCGTCGAGAAGAATTGGGTACTTTAAGACGAACTCAAGAAACCTGTTTGCAATATCCTCTCCTGATTCAAGGGCCTCGAGATAAGTATCAACAATATCCCCTATCCTAACTCCAACCCCCTCCGTAGCGTCTCCTTTTATTTTGAGCAGGATGTCCTCAAGGGCCCTCACCTTCTCGACGACCTTCAACCTCTCGAGGGGATCCATCTTATCCATGTCCCTCGTGTTGACGCTGAGCCAGTTGTTCAGAGAATCTATGGCTTCGTCCCCATCTTTAATCCACATTGACATTATGCTTCTTACCACCGTTCCGCCTTTCTCCTTCAGCTCGTCCAGAGAATAGTGCTTAATTATGGTCCCTACGGCGTCCAGTATCTTTTTCGAGCTCTCCCTGCTCGGAACGTTTTCTAAGACTTCTTTCGAGAGTCCCGAAGAAACATCTAGAGTATCCCCAACCTTGGGGAACTCCCCTTTCGCGTCCTTAAGCAAATTTCCAACGGCTTCGCCGAACCTGCTGCTGTACTTGTTTCCCAAAAGAAGGTCGACGACACTGCTTGCGAAGCCCCCTATCTTTCCCCGCATCAGGACGATAGCATCCCAGATTGATGGTGTTATCCAGTTGTAGATCCCCCTGCCCATAAGCCTTAGGACTTGGCTTACGCTCAACGGTTCACCGCCTATCCTCTCAGCCTTAATCTTGGTGATCATCGTGTAGAACGATGCGTAGAGTATGCAGAGCACTATTGCTCCAGCGACCCTCCCAGTTGCATAGCCTATTTTATACTCCTTGTTCTCCCCTGGAAGCACTAACGGCTCCTTCCACCCGAGGGCTATGCAAATCTCATCCCAGGTGACATCGGCAAGGAGCTTCAATAGGGCGTTTATCCCAAGGTTTTCAAAGGTTGCGTTAGCCTCAATCCTAAGCCTGTGCGCGAGTTCAACGCATTCTCCAGCGTGCTCAACATCGCCCTTAGCCAGATATTCCCCAGCCCTCTTCAAGGTCTCGTTGGACAGAGCGTTCATCTCATCCCTAGCAAGATACGCATTGTAAACATCCATCCCGATCTCGAAGAGGTTCATGGCTACGCCTACGCCGAGGATGATCCTTGAAGCAGTAACCACATGGCCCGCTGGGACTACGAATCCAACAATAACCATGAGCCCCACGCTTATCACTATCTTCCACGCTTGCGACGCTAAACCATCCCAGAACCCCTTCCAGCATGGTGAGGACTCGGGTTTAAGGAGGAACTTGGTTTGGGCGACAAGCCTACCGTTATAGGTTAGGTTTACCGTGACCTCTCTTTCAAACCCGTCGTTTGGTGATGGTGAGAGCAGAACGGCGTCCTCCTTCCCTGAAATGTAGAGATGCTTCCAGCCATTCTCGCCGCCAGCCTTCCCGAAAACCGTCAGTATTCTCGATTCAAAGTCAACCCTGTAGTCGAACCCTATTCCGGCGAAGTTTCTAACCCTTATTGTGACGATGCCAAATCGAGATACAAAAATCGACAGCATAATAAAAAAATGATTCTAGCAGTTAACCCGAACACAGCGGATATGCCTAAATAATAGTTTTTAGCGCGCAGCCCAATGCTTTGAAAAATGACCATTTTGCTTTTCTGCTTCTCCCTCAATAAATTATTCAAACCCTTAACGGAGTTGAGAAAGGACGGACATTATGAATAGGAATGTCTAAAAAGCCTCAAAAACCCAGTAAAAGCATGGGAAACGTACTGTAACAAAACTGCCAACTGCCTCAAAATTTATATAATAAGCTTGTGTTTGCGTCTGAATGAAGATGGGGAGCGGAAGGCGTGTTGAAACCTCAACGAGCATCGTTGCTTTCAGCGGTGCTAGGAAAGTAGCCTTCATAGGCATGATGGGGGCCTTAAGCAATGTTCTGTTCCTAGCGTCCATAACTGTGCTCAACTGGGGGCAGGTTGCAATAGATCTTTCTCACATGGGGACGCTTATAGCATCATTCTTCGCAGGGCCTTTGGCAGGGTTGGCTGTCGGGGTTATTGCTGGGCTTGGCAGCGGGCTCTACTTCGGCTCAATGAGCGGGTTAATATGGTTGTTTCTGCCAGGGTTCATCATAGGGAAGGCGTTAACAGGCTTTACAGTCGGGCTGCTTAGTAAAGCATTCAGACTAATGGAGAGGAGGAGGAAAAGCCTGCTGGCCATAGTTTTCACGCTGGCCGGGTATGTTCCTGAATGCTTGTTCACAATACTCTTCTTCCTAGTTTTGATCCCCGCTTTTGCTCCTCCGGCTGCTGCAACCTATCTTACTCCACTCCTCATACCGATACTCGTTAAGGCTTGGATAGAGATGGGGATCATGGGGTTTTACATGGCGGCCCTAGTTGGGAACAACGGGTTCACCAGCATGGTTAACAGGCTCTGGGCCTGAGAAAACACTGTTTAAAACAGTAAACCATTTAAACCAGACTGGTCAGGGCTTAACTATGGCTGAGCTTGACGCCTCTAAGCTTCCGGGTGACGCTTCAAAAGAGTTGAGAGGGTTCCTGGAGAAGAAGCTTTCCGTAAAGATTAGGGAGGCTGGTGGAAAGATTACGGTTGAAAACGTTTCCAATACTAGGCTTAGGAAAGCGGTAAGATGGTTTCTGTGCAAGAAGGGTTTAAGCGAGGAATATAGGGTTTTAGCTGACGGTAAGAGCCTGACGGTGAGAAAGAGGAAATAGGTTTAAAGCCTGTATGTTGAGTAGAGTGATCGTTTAGAGATTTCTCCTGCAAAGCTATGGAGCATCAGCTTCTTAACTGTCTCATTGTCGAAGCCGTGGCCCAGCAGCCAGCCCAGCTTAACATACGCCACCTCGCTAATCATGTCCTCGCAATATGTTACGCCCAGCTTCACCATTATCCGCGCGTTCCTGTAGACGTAGGGGTTTACTCTGCCGAACACGCATTGAGTAGTCATAGCTATCACAACCCCGTTCTCTAAACCTCTCTTTACGCTGCCCACCCATGAGAGCCTTTTCTCCAGTGGCTCTGTGGGAACATGCCCCATCCCGGTTCCCTCTATAACGATACCCTTGTAACCTTTGTCAACCAGGAAATCGATTATCTCAGGGTTTGAGCCGGGGTATGCTTTTACGAGCGCCGTCTTAGGCTCGAAAACATCGTCTACGGTAGGAGGATCCTTGCTTCTCTGCCTGAACTCTTTCTCAACCATTTCTATTCTCCCATCCGGCCAGACTTTAGCCAGAGGCGGAGAGTTCACGGGTTTGAAAGCATCCCTCCTCATCGAATGCATCTTTCTCGCTCTCGTCCCCCTTATCAGATAGTTGAAGGTGTCTCCAGACTCAGCATGCATACATATGGCGACTTCCCCAAGGTTCATCTTTGTAGCAGCATGCAGCCCGCAGATTATGTTCATATCCGAGTCTCTGGAACCCCGGTCGCTAGACCTCTGTGAGCCGACTATTATTACTGGAGCGTTTAAACCCCGGAGCATGAATGAGAGGGCTGCCGAAGTATAGTGCATAGTGTCAGTTCCGTGGAGGATTAAAACACCTGTATCGCCTTCGCCGAGGCTTTCAGCAGTTTTTCTAGCTATTGTCGACCATTCTCTGTAGGCCATGTCTTCAGATGCTAGGCTGAATAGTCTTTCAACCCTCCTCAAATAGGCTGTTTTCAAAACCTCTGGAACATTGTAGAATATTTCCTCCGGGGTGAAGAGCATGGAGACGCCTCCAGTGTAGTAGTCTATCCTGGCGCTTATAGTGCCGCCTGTTGAAAATATTGAGACAGGGGGAAGCGTCTTATCCTGCTCAACCTTCTCCAGTGCTTTAAATCTTCCAAGCTCCACGGAGCCCTGAAGCTTCATAATCTCGCCGCCGTCAAGCTTGAACCCGACGTTGTAACCGTTGTCAAGCTTTATCACGAGGACATCGCTGTCACCGAAATCAACCTCCTCCCTCGGGAGAAGGATACCCTCGAGAACTATATCGCTCCGCTTAAGCCTAATCCTGTCACCAGGCTTAATACCTTTCTCAGCAAGCGTTTTCTCAATTTTCTCTGAATAAGGCATTTACTCCAGCCTCCTTTTAACCTCCTCCGTAAGAATCCTGTGGATGGTGGAGCCTTCCGCAACCCCCCTGAACTTATCCATCATCCTGCTCATCAACATTTTAACCGAGTCGACACCTTTCTCCCTAACGTACGAGAGGTTCTCCTCAACGAGACGTCTGGCTTCAGCCCTTATCTCTTCCTCCCCAACCCGTCTACGCTTAAGCTCCCCGTAAACCTCATCAAGACTCATATTCTTATCGGCGAAAAGAGTTAGCGCCTCCGGAACCATGTCCCGAGGCAGGTCGCTTGGAAAAGTTCTTAGGACGAGTATCAGCTCATCATCGCTGAACTCTCTTCCACCCTCCCTCCTAATGTAGGGTAGAGTGTTGAGCAGGAATGAGGCTAAGGCTATGGGAGGGAGGCTTGAGTCACGCAATGCTTTTTCAAAAACATGGAGGTGGTGTGACCTAACCAGTTGCTGTGCCATGTGGCTGCTTAAGCCCATTGCCTCAAGTTCCCTAATCTTTTCCTTGGGTTTCTTTGGAAGCATTGTTCTTATTCTTTCAAGCCTTTCTCTCGATACCGGGATTGGAGGAACATCTGTCTCAGGATACATTCTCGCAGAGCCTGGGAGAGGCCTCAGGTAGTCAGTGTTTCCGTCTTCAAGAGCCCTCCTTGTTTCAGACGGGACACCGTTGAATGCTTGAAGCATCCTGCCATAGACTGCTTTTAAAGCAGCCTCAACCCTCTCAGGTTCTCCCACAACTATTACGGCAGCATCCTTCTCGGAAAGCCTAAGCATCTCAGATAAGCGTGCAACCTCTTTCTCAGAGACACCGTAGCCGGGAAGCTCATCCGTATGGATTAAGCCTTGTAGCCTACCCCACACCCTAGCATAGTCGGCAAGCTCAGTCCCAAACCTTCTCCCAGGCTGAACCTCCATACCCAGCAGTCCTTTGAACCCAGGTGCCTTCAAACCATTTACTACACCACCCTTAGAAAGCGCTCTCGATATTACTTTAGACTCAGTATCCTTGAAGACGCTCGTCAGGTCAACAGGGTTGTAGGTGAGGCTACTCGGAGGACACCTTTCCTTCAAAATGCTCGTAAGCCTAATCAGGTTGCTCTGCCTCAACACTTCTCTCTCAACTATCTCAGGAATAAGCCTGAGGTTCTGAACACCTTTAATCTCCTGCCGTGCACCGCCTTCAATACTGATGTTTATATCCTGCCTTATTGTGCCCAAGCCCCTCATAACCTTCCCAGTCATCCTGAGGGCTAAGCCAACCTCTTCAGCAGCCTCAAGAGCCTGAGAAGGACTCTTTATATCCGGTTCAGTAGCGATTTCAACAAGCGGAATGCTAAGCCTGTCTAGCTTATACTCCGCAGACTCCCTCCCGCTTTCAACGATGAAAGCAGACTCCTCCTCGAGGCAGAGGCTCTTCAGCCTCACAGGACCCTCACTAGTCTCAACAATCGAATCACTGTTCCCCAAGGCCACCAGCAAGGTCCTCTGGAAGCCGGATGTGTTACTACCGTCTATCACAGTCTTCCTCATAACTCGAGCCTCGTCAACAATAGTCATGTTGAAGTAGAGCGCAACTTCGAGCGCAGCATCAAGAATCTCGTCGTCAATAGGGTGAGGAGGCTCCTCATCCAGCTCGACAAGACAGTTAAAGGAATCATCCACATGGTATGTGAAGACCCTGCCTCTAGAAGCCTCAGCCAGAGCAGCAGGATCCAGCTCGCCGAGCTCGCTTGCTGAAGACCTAAGTCTTCTGATAACCTTTTCAGAAGCTTCGCTGGACGATGTGGAGGGACAGTTGCAGAAAAGCTTGTGAAACGCTAGACGCTGGTGAAACTCCAGACCTACTTTCAGAGAGCTCAACCCGGGCTAGAATGCTTATGGAAGTATTTTAACCTTAAAGTCTAAGCAAATTTTTACGTATTTTTAGCGTGTCGAAAAAGAAGACTACATGAAGACGCCTAAGTTCAGGCGATTCCAAGTCTGCTCTTTATTAGTGCTACGTCTTTCTCCAGTGCGGCTAGCCTTCTATCAAGCATGGATTTTAGGTCTTCTCTAAGGCCATCAATCTTCGTACCCAAGTTATCTATTTTCACCCCAAGGTTGTCTATTTTTTCAATCACAATATCCTGCTTTCCCAACATTAAATCTTGCTTCTCAAGCATCTGATCCATCTTCCCCAGCATTTCATCCTGCTTCTCCAGCATTATATCTTGCTTCCCCAACATTCCATCCTGCTTACCGAGCATCTGGTCCTGCCTGCCAAGCATCCCTAAACCTATTTCAACTATTTTTCCAAGCTGGATCGTTGTAAACTCGCTTCGAAAAACCTCTATGTTTTTCACCGGTCCCTCGTATCCCTCGAACTTCATGCCTGAGACCTCTGCCTCCTTCGGCGCTAATTCCCTGACCTTCTCCACAAACATTTTAGTTTCTTCCTCACCACCCTCGTACAGGGCCTCGATGCAATCCGTATCGACGTTCCTAGCCTGGAACCCAGTAAGGTTTGACTCGCTCGCCAAGTTTAATAGGAAAAGCCTGTAGCCAACATCCTGAACCCTCGAACCCCTAATCAGAACCCTGCCCTTGCCCAATTACCCCTAAGACTAACGTTGGAATGGTTTAAAAGCATAACTGTTAATCGTGGTTGAATTATAAGGATGTAAAAGATGCTTGCCCAACAAAAAACGATAATGGAGAAGATTCGGTAACTATGTTTCCCGTATCTTTTGTACTATAGCTGAAGAAACCTTTTCAACATCATCTTCGGAATAATTCATAGTGGTGAATGGCCCCAGTTTTTTAATTCCAAGATCATACTCCAGATTCAGGTACTTGTCGTATTTGATCCCCAGCGCATCCAATATTTTTCTTGAACACTCGTTGCGGCAGCCGTCGACAACGATGAGGCACCCAATCTTCCTGGCGAGCATGACTTGCCTTGGAATCTTGTTGGCTAACGCGGGCAGCGAGCATATCCCGACTCTATCGCTCCCCAACTTTCTAACCACTTCAAGCGCAGCCAACCCTGTCAGTTGCCCAGTGTTTGAAGCCCCGCTGTTGCACACGACAAGCCCGATCTCAGGCGTTTCCAACCCTACGCACCTTTATTCCTCAAGATTGCGGAACACTTATCAGCTTTTTCGGGGCCTCATCCATGGTTTGAGGTTCACCGGCCTTGGCTTGACTAACAGTTTTCAAGCTATTCACCACTGCCTTCCAATATTTCTGGTTTATGCTACAACCCGGGTCTGGACCTTGCAGGTCGTTGAAGTAGGCGTAGGCTCTTGCTCTGCATCCACCGCAAATGTATTTATATTCGCATTCTCCGCATCCCTTGAAAAGGTCTCTGTTCCTCATCTGTTTCAGGATCGGGGATTCTCTCCAGATTTCGAATAGGTTCTGCTCCCGGATGTTTCCGACTTTTATGGGGATGAAGACGCATGGCTCAATATCACCGTTCGGTTCCATGCCGCAGTAAAGACGACCGGCACCGCACCCGCCGATGAATTCGGTTAGTGATTTCGTTCTCCCCTTAAGCGTTTCTATAGCAGTCCTGTTCGTGAAGTGTGTCGCAACTACTGGGCCGAAGGCAAACCTGTAGGATGTCACAGCATATTGAGGAGCTGTGGAAAACGTGTCTATCTTCCTATTGTCATCAACGAGTTTTGAGTAAAGAAACTCTAAGAGTCCTTCTCTCTCCTTCGGAGTCAAATCCTGATCAATTATTTCCTTTCCCCTATTTACAGGTATGAAATTGAAGACTATGAATCGTTTCACGTTAAGGTCATTCTCAATGAATTCTACGAGTTCAGGTATTTCTTTCAGATTGTAATGTGTCGCGGTTGTTGCAACACCCGTATCTAAACCAGCTTTAACACAGCTTCTTATACCTTCTATAGCCCGTTTCCAAGCACCAGGTATCCCCCTAAATTCATCATGTGTCTTCTCGAATCCGTCTAAAGAGATTTCAACGTATTGAACACCGGCGTCCTTCATTTTTTGCGCAACCTTTTCTGTAATCAATGTCCCGTTGGATGCGATGGAAACATAAAAATCCCTATCAGCGGCGTACTTAGCTACTTCGAAGAAGTCTTTTCTCGCCAACGGCTCCCCGCCGGAGAACGAGAGGGCAACCACCCAGCGTTTTGCGAAATCATCTATGGCTTTTTTCGCCTCTTCCGTCGTTAACTCATCAGGAGCTGGTTTTGGACCAGCGTTCTCATAGCAATGCTTACATCTCATGTTGCATTGCTTCGTGAAGTTCCATACTATAAGAAATGGGGCGGCTGTTGCCTGAGGTCTTTGCACACCGTAGTAACCTATGCCTTCAAGAACGTTCGCGATACCTCTCCTCACCACCGGATTTCTTAAAGACTCATGCAACTGTTCCTCAGAGAAGCCGAAGGATTCTGAACCCTTGTCAAGGGCCAGTTTAACTATCAGGTAAGCTAGCTTTTCTTGAAAATTCAGCTTTACCGGCTCACCCGTATATTTCGTCAAAGCCGACTCCAGCCTACTGCCTTTCTCAGTCCTCCTCGAAATCCATTTCAATAACCTTCTAGATACAGGGTTGCCGAGCCATGTTTCAACAGTTTTTGCTACTAGGTCTGCCTCACGCGTTTTTATCATCACCTGAAGAGGGCTTCGGACCCTCGATGGAGAACAGCTTGGAGATTCCATCCTTCGCTGTAGATAGGCCCCAAGAGTATGCTCCTGCCACCACCGGCTTCATAATCATGTAGGTAGCTATCATCGCTGAAAACAGCCGCGTAGATATGGCTCCAGAGTTTAGCAGAAGCGTCTCCGCTATGATGCTCGTACTGAACTTTGTGCAGAGCCCAATGCCCATTATGAAAGCATATTTCAACCCAAGTAGCTTGCTGAAGAAGACTGTGGCGGCTGAAACCCTCGAGCTGAATGAGACCATGAAGATTATTATGACCAGTAATGGGAAAGCGACTAGGGAGGCGAGGGAAACGCTTGAACCTAGGCTTAGAAAGAAGAAGGGGGAGAGGAAGAAGTTGCCAAGGAAGTTTATAGGTCGCCTGCTCTCCTTCAGAATCTTCTCTGGAAACACTTGCTGCGTGACTATGCCGCCCATTATCGAGGCTACTGGAGCCAGGGTTTCATATACGAGTGCGCCTGAGGCGGCGAAGGAAAAGAACACTAGGAATATGAGGAACGGCGGGACATAGGGTGGGCTATGGACAGTTTTCTCCAAGATCCTCCTAATCCGTCCTCCGATTTTCACCATAATGAACGTTGCGAGAAGCAGAAGGAATAAATAGGAGATTATGGGCAGCGTAGCGTTCAGGGTATTTTGCGTTGCACTTCCGGATGAGAAGGCAGGTAGGCTTGCTACCACTGCAAGCATTGCAACCTCCATAACGTCGTCGAAGACGCCTAACCCCAGCGTGAGTTGGCCGAACCTCGTGTTCACCAAGCCGAATTCAGAGAGGATGGCGAACAAGACTACTTCGCCGATTGTCCCAAACGTTATGCCTGTGATCAGCGCGATAAGGAAGGAATTGTTCACGTCAGCTGGAAACCAGAAGTAGAATAGGAGCGCCAGCATGATGCCTTCAACTAGGCAGAGGAGGATGCCGCCTGCAGCGATGTGTGCCCCCAAGGACCTCATCTCTTTCAGGTTCAGGTCTAGACCGATCATGAAGAGGAGGGCGAGCATCCCCAATTTAGCCAGAAGCTGGAAGCCTGCGTCGTTTATGACTGGTGTGAAGAAACCGGAGGCGGAGAAGATCATGCCGAATAAAACGAGTGTGAACATCCATGGCATTCTCAAGTATCTCTCCAACAAATAGCCGAAACCCAGCGCAATAGAATACGTGATTGCTGTTAAGAGCAGGGTGTCAGCTAACGCCATCGGCTACTTCACCACAAGCACTGGACAGGAGGCGTGCCTCACCACTCCTTCGCTCACGCTTCCCAATATGATCTCTTTCATCCTGCTTAAACCCCTAGCACCCATTACGATCATGTCGAATCGGCCTTCCCTGCATGTTCTGATTATCTGGTCAACTGGGCGTCCCTCCACCAGCAGCTTTTCGACTTCAACCCCTCTGGATTTAACCCTCTTTTCCCCGTCTTCCAAGATGTTGACTCCCATCTTCCGTATTGCTTCAATAAACTCGTTTACAGGCGTTGGGGAGATTGCGAAGCCGCCAACTTGGTACACGTGCACCAGCGTGATTCTGCCGCCGAATTTTAGAGCTATTTGAACAGCCGTTTCCAACGCTTTCATCGAATGCTCAGAGCCGTCTAACGGAACCAGAATCCTCCTGAACGAAAACGTTTCACTTCCAACCGTTGAAACCCTGGTTTCTCTATTGTTTTTCTCACCCGGGTTCTGTGTCGACGCCTCCTCCATGTTCATTACCACTCGTATTGTTACAAATCGTAAGACACATATACGCTTTATGTTACATATTGTAACATAATGAGCTTGGATGAAGTGGATAAAAAGATCATATCGATCCTTCAGGAAGATGGCCGGACGCCCCTCTTGGCAATGGGTAAAGAGCTTGGCTTGTCGCATGTAGCTGTGGGAAAAAGGTTGGATAAGCTTTGCGAAAATCTGGTTAAGGTTTCAGCCGGGCTGAACGCGGATTATTTAGGTTTCCGCGTCGCCATCGTGAACGCGGAGGTTGAAACTCCTAAACGTCTACGGGAGCTTGTAAACATGTTTTCCAAGTGTCCGAGAATGGTTTTCTTAA
The DNA here is from genome assembly GCA_038848185.1 of Thermoproteota archaeon. Taxonomy (GTDB): domain Archaea; phylum Thermoproteota; class EX4484-205; order EX4484-205; family JAAOZP01; genus JAAOZP01. Next base: position 139,068 of record JAWCNV010000002.1, read on the forward strand.
CCATAACAACCGGCGCCTACAATCTGACGACAATCATGGTGGCGGAAGACGCTGACACGCTGAACGCCATAATAGAAAGATGCTCCATAAGGGCACGGAAAGGCGGCATTAGACGGTCAGAAGCCATAATAGGCGAGGCGCCAGTGGTTCCCAGATACTTGCCGATAAAGGTGGTTGCAACCAGAACGGATGAGGATGCGCCGTGCGGGATGAATTGTGGAAGATGTTTACGCTACCATGAGAAGAAGTGTTTAGGCTGCCCGTCGACAAAATATTATCGAGGCCCGCTTTAGCCTGTTGAACATCGTTAATCATATTGAGCGTTGCAACATTTATGGCGCGTGCTACTCAAAGATTTTTAACCATGTATGTGCCGTCGAAAAAGTAGCCAAGCCTTCTGTAGTATTCCCTTACGCCGACAGCCGATGTCACAAGCATTTTACGGGCGCCTTGCTCCCTAGCCAACTCTTCGGCTTCAGCCATCAGCCTGGCGCCCAGACCCTTATGCTGCCATGATTCACTGCTCCTGGCTTTAAGCGGCAGGGCTCTTCCAAGAGCCTTCAGCTCCCTAACTATCATTGAGCAAGCCTCCTTAACCTCCGGCCTATGGGCTTTTGCAGAGGGCTCTCTAAGCCTCAGATATGCGAGGAGCACATCGTTCTCAACATCCTCAAAGCTGAGGAAAATCTCCACTCCTTCTGAAGCCACGTATCTCCTCACGACGAGCTCAATGTTCCTAGGGTTAACCTTAGTCTTCGCGAAACCTGCTTCTCTGCATCTTATGCAACGGCACCTAACCCCCTTTGATTCAAGAACCCTATGGGCAAGCTCTCTCAGGTTACTCTTCTTAACGCCGGCGGCAATAGCGTATGCAGGAATATCCCTCTGAACCCTCATGACCCTTACCCATGGCGGAGTAAACTCTAGGACTCTTGCAACCAGTTGAGCAGCCTCCTCATCTCCAAGCGGCCTGTATTCTCCCCTGACCCAAGCCTCGTAGAGCCCTGTTCCCTCAACAACTAGAGTAGGGTAGACCTTAATCATGTCTGGTCTAAACCTTTCATCAAAATAGAGTATTCTAAAATCTTCAACAGATTCTTCAAAACTGAGGCCTGGGAGTCCAGGCATCATATGTGCAACAATCTTCAAGCCAGCATCCCTAGCAACCTTGAACGCGTGCGCAGTGTCCTCGACGCTATGCCCCCTGCTTACAGAACGCAGTATCTCGTCCCTAAGCGTTTGAACACCTATCTCAACCCTCGTAACGCCCATGCTCAGCATCACGTCGACATGCTGCTCCCTGCAGTAATCCGGCCTCGTCTCAACGGTCAGCCCGACACACCTTATTCTCGAGGACTCGTTTATCCTATGGGCTTCCTCAAGGGAGCTTGAAACACTGTTGTTCAAAGCGTCGAAACAACCTTTGACAAAACTCTTCTGATATTCTAATGGCGCTGCGGGAAATGTTCCACCCATTATTATCAGCTCAGCCTTCTGAACAGCATGCCCACCTGCCTCAAGCTGCCTAATCCTCTGGGAAACCTGTTTGAAAGCATCGTAATCGTTCTGAATAGCTCTCATCGCAGCCGGCTCAAGACCCGTGTAGCTCTGAGGAGTATTCTTAGAGGGGCCGCCTGGACAGTAGAAGCATCTTCCATGCGGGCAAGGCATAGGCAGGGTCATGGCGGCAACAACCACCACACCCGAGGAGCTTCTCGAAGGCTTAACCATCAGAATGCTTCTAAGCCTATCTCTAAGACCATCGGGAGCACTCGCAAGAATATCACTGTTAGAAGGAACCTGGCTGAGCCTGAAACTTGATGAAACATTGAGCTTAACCCTGTGAACCATCCGTCTATCAACCTGTTTCTTTGAAACAAGTGTTCTTGCTATCTCCCTGCAGGCAGCCCAGTAATCCTCCGTCTTAACCGTCTCCTCAGACTTCATTCTAATTCAGTGCTTCACCATTAGGAAACCAGATATGCTTATTAAACTTGTAGTAGCTAAGCAAATTAAGACTCAGCACCATAGGCACATAGCAAACCTATAGACGCATCCTACTGTTGGAGAACCCTAAACTTATCAAGTGTAAAGCAACTCGTCTTAGAAATAGAAAAGCAAAAACATAATTAAGTTGAAAAAAGTAAACCTCCTTTTAAAAAATATGGATCAAGAACAATACCTCCACCTTCCCCACCACTCAATGAGAAAACACGTTCAGAAACCAATCAGCAAGCCTACAATAAGGACTAAAACAATCAACATGCAGAAACCAAGTAGGATTCTACACGCGCATCTGCTTCCAGATCTGGCCAGGCTGACGGTTCAACACAACCCTCTTCCTATAGATGCTCCTAACTCTTTTACGCGGCATATCCGGAGGACGCTCACGCGCCGCAGCCTTAGGAGTAAGACTACGAACTTAATCAATTAGAGCTATTTCCTCCATAGAAGGTTGCTCCATTACCTTAAGAAATGGGCAGGATCAGAATTTTTAGACCCTGTTTAGCCATACTCTATTGATTCTAAAACCTGTTTTTCTACGATATGGAGGGCTTGAATGTCTCCGTATCTCTCCCCTGAGAGAGCACTTTAAACATGCTTACCAACCTGTATTAATCTGGTTAACCTGTAATACCTGCTGATTATGGTGGAAAACAATTCTCTTAGAAAAACGTTTAAAAGAGGTTGTTGGATTGTTTAATTATGGCTTTGGAGTTTGATGTGGTGATAATTGAAGACGAGACAGGCGGATATGTTGCTTCCGTGCCATCATTACCAGGCTGCCATACGCAGGCTGAAACCCTTGATGAGCTTATGAGGAACGTGCAGGAAGCAATCCAACTCTACTTGGAAACCCTTGAAGAGGATGAGAAGAGGGAGCTGTTAAAGCAAAGGGTTTTCGGAATCCAAAGAG
>JAWCNV010000003.1:0-6372 GCA_038848185.1 Thermoproteota archaeon
GATGGTCCGTCTATGAAAATCGTTTTAGGCTTTTTCTCCAGCACGAATTTAACTTGGTAGTCGAGTGGGAACCCCTGCACATCACTCGTGAAGAGGAAACTGTCTGAGTAATCATTCACGAACACTTCTAGAACATAGCCGAGGCGGTTATCAGAGCCATGGGGAACAGGATGGGAGAAGCTAATTCTGGTTCCACCGAAAACATTTTCCTTACCGTCAGCAGCCACCACTTGAGCTGCGATCGGCTTAATTTTCTCTAAGAATGTTTTGGCCCTGTTCTTCTGGCTGAAGTTTATCAGGTTCTCAGGATCCTTAACCATAACTATCCTACCCTTGTAGATCTCCTCTAGGAACCTGGTTGAGCTATGATGGTCGTAGTGGTAGTGCGTTACTGCAACAATCTCGCATTCTTCTGCCGCTGAAACTATTCTCCTCCAGCACTCCTCAAGTAGATTAAGCTCCTTCGGATGAGGCGGAAGCCCATATCTTAAGGGTGCGACCGCGGCGGCAGGGTCTATGATCAGCCTTATGTCACGTGTTTCAACCAGAGTAGCCATGCTTCTTACACCCATCGAATCAGAACACAAGGGTGTTACTTTCAAACCTATTCTATCCTATTTTTCCTACCTGCACATGGAATAAAACATTTCCAATATGGTCTAGAATAGTAAACGCGGCAGGCTAGTTTCTGGTTGATTTTACTCTACGCCTTTAATCCACTTTGAGAAGTCGAGTGCCCTCTTCAAGACACCTTTCTTAACCAGGGAGCAGTATACTTCTCTCCCCTTCTTAACGGTCTTGACTAGACCGGCGTTTTCAAGTATCCTAATGTGGTAGGATACTGTGGGCTGGGAGAGGTTGAATTTTTCCACGATGCCTGTTATCATCATGCTTTCGCTTTCTATTATTGAGAGGATTCTCAGCCGGGTGGGGTCGGCCAGTGCCTTGAACACTTTGGCCGCGTGCTTGAACGATTCCTCATCCTCTTTTTTTATTGACAATTTGATGCCGTTAATAGAATCCTAAAGATTAATATATAAGTCTTTTGGAAGCTAATTAACCGTTAGAAAATAGCTTGAAAGACCTGTTAAAGGATATAAAATAAATATTTAAAAGCGATTAACCACGTGCAACCTCATCCAGAAGCTTGTTTTCAAAATCGTAAAGCTGAATTACGAGAGGCATTTCCCCAATAGCATGAGTAGCGCAACTGAGGCAAGGGTCTAAAGCACGTACAACAGCCTCAACCCTGTTCAACATTCCTTCGCTCAGCCTTTTACCGTCAACATACTTCTTAGCAACCTGTGTCACAGCCTTGTTGAAGGCAAGATTATTGTTTACTGTCGCCACCACTAGGTTCACCCAATTTATCCTACCCTGTTCGTCAACCTTGTAATGGTGGAATAATGTTCCTCTAGGGGCCTCTATGACTCCAACACCCTCCCTCCTGTTCAAAGAGGCTTTTGCCTGTACATCTGTGTTTAAAACCGCAGGGTCTTCAAGCATCTCCTTCACCTTCTCAATGCAGAAAACTATTTCGATTAGACGTGCATAATGATATAGGAATGTGTTTTGAACCACCCCGTTCCTTCCAAGCTTCCTGAACTCCTTAAGCAGATCGTCTGCAAGCCTTGTTCCACATTTTGAGACGATGTTCAGTCTAGCTAATGGACCAACCCTGTAAACGCCGTCAGGGTATCCGACGGGCTTATAGTAGGGGAACTTCATGTATGACCAGTCTTCAACAGCCTCCCCAATATACTCGAAGTATTTAGATGGGTCAAGCTGGTCAGCGATTATTTTTCCTTCTGGACTCATTATCCTTATCTTGCCATCGTAGTGTTCAAGCCCACCATCCCTCGTCACAAGCCCCATGTAGTATGTTGGAAAGTCTCCGAAGCTCTCAGTATCTTTTCCAAAACTATCCAAGGTTTTTCTAAATATTGAGACAGCGCTTAAAGCGGTTTCAATGGCCTTAGAAACATCAGCAAGTATCCTGTCAGCCTTCTCCTTCGAGAATGGGATCGTAACTCCCCCTGGAACAATCCAGTCGCTTGAATGTATTCTCTTCCCGGAGAGGCTTTCAATGATGTTTTGACCGAATTTCCTCAGCCATACTCCCCGCCTAGCCACCTCAGGGTATTTCTCAGCCAGCCCCAAAATGTTCCTCTTAGAAGGATCTGAATCCATTCCGAGCAGGAAGTCAGGTGAAGAGAGGTAGAAGAAGCTTAAAGCGTGAGACTGTATTATTTGACCCATGTGCATCAGCCTACGCAGCAACACCGCGGTCTCAGGCACGCTTACTGCAACAAGCTCATCGCACGCTTTCACAGATGCAAGGAGATGGCTCACTGGGCATATGCCGCATATTCTTGACGTTATGCTAGGCATCTCGTAGAAAGGTCTGCCCTCGCAGAATTTTTCGAAGCCCCTGAAATCAGTAACGTGGAAGCGGGCTTCTTTAACTGAATCCTTATCGTCAAGATGAATAGTTATCTTCGCATGGCCCTCTATTCTCGTGACGGGGTTAACCACTATCTCCCTACCCATTTTCAACACCTCCTCCTAACCATACTTGAACCGGCCCTCCATAACTGGGGTTCTGCCCTCTAAAAGCTCGTTTAAAACATAGTTTATCAGGTCAGCCGGAGGAGGGCAGCCTGGAACATAGAGGTCAACTTTAACAACCTCGTTCAGAGCAAGCGCCTTCTTCAAAAGCCTAGGAACCTGTGAGGGAACATTAGGCTTCACTGTTGCGTTATCCACGTATGCTTTTTTCAAAACTTCTTCACCACTGTTTTTCAACGCGTTTCTTAATGCAGTCACGTTGCCGTTTACAGCGCAGTCACCCAAGGCCACTAGTATCCTGGTGTTGCTCCTAATCTTTTTCAGAAGCTCCAGCTGCTCCTCGTTACCCACAGCCCCCTCGACAAGCGTTACGTCAACGTTTTCAGGGAAATCCTTAACGTCAGCTATAGGGCTGTAGACAAGCAGAATCTTCTCAGCAAGCGCGAGGAGACGTTCATCCTGGTCTAGGAAGGACATGTGGCATCCTGAGCACCCGCTCAACCAGACTGTTGCAATCCTGACCTTGGCCATTACTCTCTACTCCTCCTCTCCATTATGAACGACATCAACTCTTTCTTCTTAACCTCCGAGAAAGGCTTATTCTTAACATAAAGCGCGCCAACCGGGCAAACAGCAGAGCATTTCCCACATGAAGTGCATGATTTAGCCTCGCTCCACTTCTCATCTATGTCGAAGACGACTTTCGAACTCTTGCCCCTCAGCATGAGGTCTAAAGTGTGCACTCCCTCAACCTCGTCGCAAGCCCTGATGCAGCGCGTGCACAGTATGCACCTGTTAGGGTCGTATGCAAACCTTTCGTGAGTAAGGTCAACCTCGTAGTCTGTCCACTCCCTGTCAACCCTGAGATGATCTACGCCGAGCTCTGTTGAAAGCTGCTGGAGCTCACAGTTATTGTTGGCGACGCAGACTGAGCAAACATGGGGCCTCTCAGCTAGAAGCAGTTCGACAGCCCACTTCCGGTAGCGGTTAAGCCTGTCAGACTTTGTAATGACCTCCATGCCTTCTGCGACAGGTGTGGTGCATGAGGCGAAAATCCTGGGCGAACCCTTCAGCTCAACTACGCAAACCCTGCATCCTCCGAATGAAGAGACACCATCAAGGTAGCATAGGGCAGGAATATATATCCCGTTGTCCTTAGCCGCTTTTAGAATCGTGTCACCTTCTTTCGCAACCACCTTCCTCCCATCTATTACGAGTTCGATAGGCTTACTCATTCTCCACACCTCCATCATTATTCTTGAAACACTTGCCTGCGGGACATTTCTTTTCAACTATATGCTTAACATACTCCTCCCTAAAGTACCGTAAAGTTGTTAGAGTCGGGTTTGGCGCAGTCTGACCTAGTCCACACAGGCTAGCCTCCTTAATGAATTCGCATAGATCCTCAACCTTCGGGAGGCCTTCAACGCTTCCCTCGCCTCTCGTGAAACCATCAAGCATCCTGTACAGTTTGTACAAGCCTGCTCTACAGGGAGTACATTTCCCACAAGACTCGTCGACACAGAAGTCGGTGAAGAACCTAGCAGTATCAACCATACAGGAAGTATCGTCGAGGACAACTATCCCTCCTGAGCCCATTATCGCTCCAGCCTTTGTAAGAGACTCGTAATCTATTGGAAGGTCTAGAAGTTGCTCAGGCAGAAAACCTCCTGATGGACCGCCGACCTGAACTGCTTTGAAAACCCGACCTTTAGCAACCCCGCCCCCTATTTCGAAAACAACCTCCCTAAGTTTTATTCCCATCGGGACCTCGATTAAACCAGGGTTGTTCACCTTGCCTGTCAGCGAGAAGCATTTGGTTCCAGTGCAGTTTTTCGAACCTATGCTCGCAAACCATTCGCTTCCCTTAAGCAGTATCATTGGAATATTCGCAAGCGTTTCAACATTGTTTATGAGCGTCGGCTTCCCCCAGAGCCCTGACTGGGCAGGGTAAGGTGGTCTAGACCGGGGCATAGCCCTACGACCCTCTATAGATGCAAGTATAGCTGTCTCCTCGCCCGCTACAAAAGCTCCGGCCCCAAGCCGCAGTTCAACATCGAAGCTGAAAGAAGTCTCGAATATTTTCTCACCTAGAAAACCCATTGATTTCGCTGCCTCAATGGCTTTCTTCAGGGTCTGGACAGCTAATGGGTATTCGCTGCGAACATATATATAGCCCTTCTGAGAACCAACAGCATAGGCCGCTATAGCCATACCCTCCAGTATGGCGTGAGGATCAGCCTCGGCAAGCGTACGGTTTGCGAAAACACCCGGGTCGCCTTCATCCAAGTTGGCTATCACATATTTTGGAGAACCCAAGGCCCTTGCAACATACCTCCATTTTAAACCTGTGAGGAAACCAGCACCCCCACGCCCCTTTAACCCGCTTAAAGCAACCTCTTCAATCACACCCTCAGGAGTCATCCTGGTTAAGGCTTTGAGAAGCGCGTAATAGCCGCCTACAGCAACATAGTCCTCTATTCTCAAAGGATCTATTTTACCAGCGTTCCTCAAGACGATGCGAAGCTGCTTCTTGAAGAATGCTTCATTACTGTAAAGCAGGCTTCTTACAGGCGTACCATTAACAACATGCTCCTTAACTATCTCTTTTGCCCTTTCTGGAGTAACGTTCTGATAAAGATAGTCACCCGGGTCCACGAGGACCGCTGGCGCGAGGGAACAAGTCCCTATGCAGCCTGTTCTCCCAACGTAACATTCCTCCTCAACTCCCAGTTCTCTCACAGCATCCTTGAAAGCACTTAAAACCTTCAGTGCTCCGAAAGGCATGCAGCCGCTTGAACAGCAAACATTTATCCTATACTTGTACGACTTGCGGAGCTCAGACTCCTTCTGAGCAAGGTTCCTAAGCTCATCTGGCTTCAGCCATCTCACCCTCCATAACCGTTTTCACTCTTTTCAACACAGCCTCCGCTGTAGCCTTTCCAACGATTTCCCCATCCACGATAGCGTTTGGAGCCATGGCACATGCACCTATACACCTGGTTACGAATAGCGAGAGCCTTCCGTCGCTCGTAGTCTCGCCGCGCTTAATGTTAAACTCCCTTTCAACAGCTGAAACAAGATTCTCAGCACCCTTAACGTAGCATGCGGTACCCATGCAGACAGTAACGACATGCGCACCCGGCTTCCTAAGCTTGAAAAGATTGTAGAAGGTTGCGACACCGTAGACATGGCTTGGAGGAAGATGCAGAAGCTTCGAAACATGCAGCAGAAGATCCTTATCCAAGTATCCGTAGAGTTCTTGAGCGGTATGCAGTATCTCTAGGAGAGCATCCTTCCTATATTGATGCTGCTTAATAGTTGCCTCAAGCATTGCGAGGCGCCTATCGCTCTTTAAACCGGCTTGTGAAGCCTCTGAATCAGGCATTCTAAGGCCCGTCGAAGCGATAACTGGACTATATTTAAGAATTTGCTCTTTTCCCCGTTTACTGTCTGAAAAGCATTTCTCCTTTTCAAGCCATGGAAATGAAAATTAAGCCGGCATTGAACCCCCTATACTCTATTATTACTATAAAAAGGTTTATAAAAAAGAGGATGCAGACTTTGCCAAATGGAAACGGTGTTCATACTTAAGAGGGAAGAGATTCCCCATTTTTCTAAGCACATAATCTCCAAGGAATACGGTCTTTTTGCACCTGTTAAAGGAGAATTTAAACATTCCTTCAAGAAAATAAACGGGGAACAGGTTGAAGAGATTTCACTGGATTTTGTTAGAACAACTATGCCTCCTCTGAAGGCGCTCTTAACACCGCCTAGAGAAAACCTGTTCAGAATTAAAGACGG
>JAWCNV010000003.1:6467-20029 GCA_038848185.1 Thermoproteota archaeon
TAAACATTCCTTCAAGAAAATAAACGGGGAACAGGTTGAAGAGATTTCACTGGATTTTGTTAGAACAACTATGCCTCCTCTGAAGGCGCTCTTAACACCGCCTAGAGAAAACCTGTTCAGAATTAAAGACGGGAAGATTGAGGAAATGCTTCCCAATGCTGATGGTAAAACAGTCATACTGGGTGTCCATCCCTGCGACGTGAATGCAATGAATCTTCTTGAAAGAGTCTACATGGATCGTCCTGAAGACCCTTACTTCGAGGCTAGGAGGAAAAACCTTCTTGTAATAGCTTTGAACTGCAAGAATGCTGATGAGTATTGTTTCTGCACTTCATTCGGAACAGGCCCTTCCCTAGAGGAAGGTTTTGACCTTCTTCTAACCGATTTAGGAGACCGGTTTCTAGTAGAGGTAGGCTCCAAGAAGGGTTCCGAGTTAATCAGCGACTTCTACATGCCTAGGGCCACAAGCACCGATATTCTGGAGAAGGACGACTCTATAAGGAGAGTGAAGAACTCTATAAGGAGGCATGTGAACACTGCGGGGCTTCAGAAAATAATGACGGGAGCAATCTATAACCCTATATGGAGTGAGCTAGCGGGGAAATGCACGGGATGCGGTACCTGCAACATGGTTTGCCCAACATGCTTCTGCTTCAACGTGTTGGATGAGCCGGAGCTTGACTCAGGCAGTGTGTTGAGAACGAGAACATGGGACGGCTGCCTGCTCTGGGAGTATGCTGAGGTTGCACTCGGCGGAAACTTCAGGAGAGATCTGGCAGCAAGAGTCAGACAATTCGTGAACCATAAGATGAACTATTGGGTAAACCAGTATGGTGCCCTAGGATGCGTGGGTTGCGGGAGATGCATAGAGCAGTGTCCTGCGAAAATAGATATAACCAGTGTTGTTGCAAGGCTTAGAGGTGAGTCGCCATGAGCAAGCCTGAAAACCCCTACATACCGACCTTCGCAAGAGTCGTGAATGTTAAGGATGAGAACCCGACTACGAAAACCTTTACCCTAAGCATGGTAAACGGCGAGTCTCTGAGGTTTAGACCAGGCCAGTTCGACATAGTCTCCTACTTCGGTGTCGGAGAGTCAGCTTTCTCAATCTGCTCAAACCCTGAGGAGAAAAACTTGTTTGAAAACACCATAAGGAGAGTCGGTAGAGTGACCACAGCACTCTTCAACGTTAAGCCGGGAGATACTTTAGGGATCAGAGGACCATACGGCAGACCTTGGCCTCTTGAAAAGATCACTGGAAACGACCTTATACTAATAGCGGGAGGCATGGGCCTAGCTCCACTGAGACCAGTCATACACTATCTCGCTAAACACAGAGATCTTTATGGCTCTGTAGACATACTGTATGGAGCTAGGACTCCAAGCGACATGATATACACCTATGAGTTCGATCACTGGAGAAAACTTCCGAATATGCGTCTCTTCTTAACTGTCGACTATGTTCCACCCAATGTGACTTGGGAGCACGATGTGGGTATTGTGACAGAACTCTTAAAATATGTGAAGCCTAGGATGCGTTACACTACGGTTTTCGTCTGCGGCCCGGAGGTAATGATGAAGTTTACAGCACAACTACTCCTCAGAATGGGTTTCTATTCCTCCGAGGTTTTCCTATCCCTCGAGAGGAGGATGAAGTGTGGAATAGGTAAGTGTGGACACTGCCAGATAGGCTACAAGTATGTTTGTAAGGATGGTCCAGTTTTCAATCTGGAGGAGATAGGGCTCCTCCCGGATGTGATTGAGTGAGGTGGTTGAGAATGGTGGATAAGTTGAAGATTGGCGTCTTCAAGCTTACATCCTGCTCGGGGTGTCAGATGGTTCTGGTGCACTTGGAGGAAAGCCTTCTTGAAATCCTTAAGCATGTTGAGCTGAAGTACTTCAGGATGGTTAGTGATGATGATCTTCCAAACGAGACTTTGGATGCGGCTATAGTTGAGGGTGCTGTGACGAACGAGGAGGAGGCAGCAATGGTGAAGAAGATTAGGAAGATGTCGAGGTTCCTGGTTGCAGCTGGAGCCTGTGCGGTCACAGGCGGGTTGAACACTATGAAGAACATTACTCCGGAGGGAGAGGTTGAAAGCACAGTATACTCGTTGCCCGAACACATAAGGTCTGGTAAGGCTTTCGGATTGAATGAGTATGTTAAGGTTGACGCATACCTCTATGGGTGTCCGATAGACAGGAATGAACTGGTAAATGCACTCATGTCGCTGGTGCTGCGTGTCCCGCCGTACATACCTGGTTTAACGGTCTGCATGGAGTGCAAGATGAAGGGTAATGAGTGCGTTTTCCTGACGAAGGGTGAACCATGCTTAGGTCCAGTTACAGTTGGAGGCTGTGGTGCACTCTGTCCTTCGAACAATGTAGCTTGCGAAGGATGCCGGGGTGTTTTAAACGGGACTAACGTAAGCGGTTTGGCATCAGCTTGGACTAATGCTGGAGTAAGCCCCGAGGCGATTCAGTTGAAGCTGAGAAAATACCATAGCGTTTACCAGAATTTAAGGAGGTGAAGGAGAAAATGGTTGACAGAACAATAGTCTACGATTACATAAGCAGGGTCGAGGGTGAAGGATCCCTGGAGGTTAAGATCTCTAACGGGAAGGCCGTTGATGCTAAGCTAGAGATATTTGAGGCACCGAGGTTCTTTGAGGCATTCTTAAAGGGAAGGAAGGCTCTTGAACTGCCTGAGCTGACATCTAGGATATGTGGAATATGCCCTATAGCTCACGTCATAACTGCAGCTAAAGCTGTGGAGAACGCTCTTGAAATATCCTTGGATGAGAGGACGATTGCCCTTAGAAAGGCGCTTGCCCTCTCGGGAATAATGCAGAGCCATGCTCTCCACGTATACTTCTTAGCTGCTCCAGACTTTCTAGGGTATCCGAGCGCGATCGCGGCTTCGAAAGACCTTATGGATGTTGTGCGCAGAGGCTTCAGGCTTAAGAGAATAGCTAACATGGTTTCCGAGTACATAGGCGGTAGGGCGGTACACCCTATTACGCTTACAGTAGGAGGATTCTCAAGACCTCCGCCTGTTGAAAGGCTCGATGAAGTTGTTAAAGCTCTTGACTCTGCTCTCGAGGATGCTTTTGAAACAGTTAAACTGGTTTCAGGATTCAAGTACCCGGAGTTTGAGCCTAATCATATTAACGTCGCACTCTCGAGCAACGATGGTTACGCAATAACAGAGGGCTTTGCAAAGACCAGCACAGGAGAATATTTTGATGCTAGGGAGTATAGGAAACATGTTTCTGAGGAGCAGGTTCCTCATTCAAACACTAAGAGGTCGAAGCTAGGGAACGCCAGCTCCTTCGAAGTTGGCCCTGTGGCAAGATTCAACCTGAACTACGAGTCGCTGTGCGACAGTGCTAAAGAAGCTGCAGAGAAGGCGGGTCTTAAGCCGCCTGTGAGAAACCCGTTCAAGTCTACGATTGCTAGAGCGGTGGAGATAGTTCAAGCAGTAGACGAGATGAGAAGCATACTGAAGGAGGGTGTGAATGTTCCGCCGCCACGAAAGCTTAGGTTACGCCAGGGCACGGGGGCAGCTTTAACAGAAGCACCCCGAGGACTCTTATACCATTCTTACACGCTGGATAGGGAGGGGAAAGTTTTGAATGCGGACATTGTTACACCTACTGCTCACAACTCTTGGAGGGTTGAGGAGGATGTGTTTGACCTAGTGCCGTCAGTAGTCGACATGGATGACAATGCCTTGAAGAATCTTCTCGGCATGCTTGTAAGAGCATATGATCCTTGCATATCCTGCTCAGTCCACGCCTTCACCGTTAAGCTGATTAGAAAGTAAGGCTTGGAACACAGATAATACTGTTTTTCGATTTTTCCCTGGTTCACAAGAGGCTTAACGTTGCCGCAGCCACACGTATAATGCTTGCAACCTTTTCAGCAACCTCACGGTATTCGTCTGAAACAACAGTGCCCAGCTTAAAGTTCTCCACACCTATTCCAAGCACTTTTACGCTTGCCTCTGAAGGCGGTTTAAAAACATCTAGGAGCAGGGGTAGAGGTATAGCATGGGTTGAAACTGGTGTATGCGACTCCAAGTCTGCAGTGTCTAGGAGAACAAGCTTCCCTCCATCTGGAAAAGCGTCCACAATCAATAGGTGTGAAGGCTTCTTCTCTAAAGCGTAGTCAACACAGGCTTCAAGCGAGACGCCGCATTCAACCGCCTCAAACCTGTCCCCATTGAAATGCTTAAGGCTTCTCGCTACAAGAACCCCTACAGCATCATCACCCCTCAGCTCATTCCCCACCCCTAGAACCATCAGTTTCTCCACGTCAGCCAGCCACTCCTCTAGTCTTCTTTTAACCTCCTCGTATTCTAAGTTGTTTCCCCTCATTGTAAGGGAATGCGTGGAAGTTGTTTATTAGTATTCTGAATGTTATCTGGTTTATTCCCCGATGTTTAAGAATTGTTTAAGCCTTTCATAAAGCGTTGCTCAGAACCTAAAAGGCTATATATTTCGAAGACCTTATTTAGGAAACGAGTTGAGTGAGGAAAAGGTTTACGTAGGGGACGTTAGGCACTTCTTTCCAAGGATCGCTGTAGCAATAGTCGACCTTGTTGGTGAGCTTAAGACTGGGGACGAGATACTGATACTCGGTAGGACCACCAACCTTAGGCAGAAGGTTGAGTCGATGGAGATCGAGCATAAGAAGGTTGAGACAGCTCCCCCAGGTAGCTCCATAGGTTTGAAAACAGTTGATAAAGTTAGAGAGGGAGACAGGGTTTACGTGGTTAAGCCTTCAACCCAAGCTCCCTGAGCCTGGCTTCAACACTAAGCTTAACGGCCTCCCTACTAGTGTGCTTCGGCCTCCAGCCAGTTGCCTTAATCTTACTTATGTCCAGATTCATCAGTTTAACGTCCCCCACCCATCCCCTGCCGTTTTCAACACCTCCGGTGAAAACCTTCTTAACATTACTAAGCCCCATTGACTCCACAACTATGTCCGCTATCTCGGAGACGTTAATCCAGTCCTCTGAGCCAATGTTGTAAACATCGTAGTGTGAAGCCTCCATGTGCTTCAAAACCTGGAGCATGGCTTCAACACAATCCTCAACCCAAACATATGATTTCCGCTGGGAACCGTCACCTAGTATTTCAAGCCTCTTTGGATTCTCCCTAAGCTTGTTAATGAAATCGTATATTACTCCATGAGTGAGCCTTGGACCCACAATGTTCGCAAGCCTCAGAGAGACTCCAGCCATTCCAAAGGTGTGGCAGTAGGATGAGACAAGGCCCTCAGCAGCCAGCTTAGCAGCACCGTAGAGGGAGATGGGTTTCAGAGGCCCGTAGTCCTCAGGCGTCGGGACCCTTAAAGCATCACCGTAGATTGTTGACGACGAAGCGAATACGAAGAACCTTACCCCTGTTTTCCTGGCGTATTCAAGCATGTTGAAGGTCGCCTCAATATTTTCACGGAAATGGATGGAGGGGGTGGTTTCCCTGACATCCGGGTTTGCAGCTAGGTGGAAAACGTATTCTAAGCCATCAGCATCCTCCGAGAGGTCAACAGACTTAGCATCACCCATGACGAGCCTAAGCCTACCTGTTTTGAAGGCCTGCTCAATGTTTTCAAACCTGCCTGTTGAAAAATTATCCAGTACGGTTACTTCCCAACCTTCCTCAACCAGCTTCTCCACCAAGTGGCTTCCGATAAAGCCTGCACCACCAGTTACGAGCGCCTTGGGCAACTTTGATCACCTTTATTCTAGGAGGGTCGCTGAGGCTCCTGAGCCCACGCTTGTCGTGAAAACGCTTTGGGCCCCAGCCTTCCTGAAAGCCTCCTCAACCCTAGGAGCATCGCTTAGGCTCCTAACTATTGCGAGCAGCGAGCCGCCCATGCCTGCACCAGATATTTTAACTCCTATAGCTCCGGCTTCGAGAGCAGCGTCGCGCATGGCTTCAAGCTTCGGATGGCTAACCTCATAAAAGTCTCTGAGCAGAACATGCTGCAGATTCACTATTCCGCCTAATGCCTCCAGCCAGTCTTCAACAGGCTTCAAACCCAGCTTCTCTAAATCCATTTTCCTGACAGACCTGTACTTAAGTATTTTAAGCGCGACCTCGGTGGAGTTCTGCATACGAATGGTGAAGACGATTCTGTTCGCCAGCTTCAGAGGCAACGTGCTCAGGTAATTTCTTAAATCATCCTCTTTCAGAAGCCTCCATTCAACACTAGTGTAATCACCGTTTAGCATTCCACGCAATGGTTCAGGAGGAGAAGCATCTCTAAGCATTCTAATAGCGGCGTTCAGCTCAGACTGTCTGACTGGATGAATCTCGGCGGTGCTGTGCCTGATGCCGGAGTCCGCCACTATGAAGACCATCCCGCCGCCAGCAAACTCCTCCACGCTTATTGCCGGTTTAAAATCCAGTTTTATCACTCCGCCGTAGGAGGAAGCGTACTGGTCGAGTCTTCCGCAGGGTATACTCATAACGTTGTGCTCAGCCTCGTAGGCGAGTTCAGCCAGCTCCATCCTGCTTAAGCCCAGATCCAGCAGTTCCGCGTACATCGCCGCCAATGAAACATGTAATGCTGCACTACTCGCTAGACCTGAGGCCACAGGCACCTCACTGTCAACGTAAATCGCTAGACCTGTCTTCACCATTCCATATTTTTCAGAAACAAGCATGTGTATCGAGCGGAAGTAGTTCCCGAACCATTTACCCTTCAGCAGTTCAACCTCGCCGGATTGGAAAACATCCTCGCTCTCAACACCCTCCCTCTCCAAGGTTAGTGACTTAACCCTTATAGTGCCCGACTCATCAAGCCTTGAACATGCGGCGAAAGTTCTCTTCTCAATAGCAACCGGAACCACAGGAAGCATCTTATAGTCTTGATGCGTATTAAGGAAGTCTACTCGGGCCGGGGCTGAAGAAAAACATGTCACACTCCCATTCTCAGCTTTGGCTCTCTCGTAAACATTCTTAGCAAGTTGACTTAGCTGCATCCGATTTCCCTCGAGGAATCTACTTTAAAGCTTTTCTCAACATCATAGGTAGTTATTCTCACAGGATCAGTTTGATTCGAAGACAACATTCAAGGAGAGACGATAAGCCGTTAGGCGGATACTGCAACAAGGGTCTTGTTGATGCTTGTCTTTACCAGAAAAATAATCATATAAGGTAGATGAAGCCGAGTCTCAACATCGTATTCCTCATGGATTTCATATACTCCTTGAAGAACTCTTCAAGACCTTTGATGATCCACGAATTTTAGGATCTTATTGACAAGTCTTCTCTAGTTCCCTCTTTAGAAAAGTAAATGCATTACATCCTCTATGTGGAAGATATTACCTGCATTATCCTTTAAGATGAAAGGCGGATGGAGGATTTAAAGAGTGAAGAAAAAGTGAAAATGAAATGGGTTAGCCACTAACCGGTGGGGGAGGCGGTGGAGGCAGGGGTATTTCCGCCTTGGGCTTCCTTCTCAGGAGTATTATCGCCAACGCCACGACGGCTACTGCTACGACCCCGATGATTATCAACAAAGGAAGCTCCTCTTTACTTACCGTAAGGCTCCCCGTCAGACCATTTACGTCGATGGCGTATGTTCCCTCGCTAGCAGGTGCGTAGAAGAAGCTTACCGTCGTAGATTGGTCTGGGCCTAATGCGCCTGTCTCAGTCTTAACAAACTGATTGTTAACCTTCAGCGTAACATTGAAAGTTCCAGATCTCCTGCCAGTATTCCTAATGATGACGGAGATCGTTGAGGACTGGCCGACCTTAATCGAATCCGGGTTTATGTTAAGGCTACTGAATTCGAATCTGGTAAACGGCCTCATCAATGGATGACGGTCAGCATTGTCGGAATCTATCTTATAGGGCGTGTCCCCGAGACCATCATTATTAGTATCAACGCCAGTATAGTTGCTCCAGTAGTTTCCCCTAGAACTATCATCCCAAGAGTTTATAGATTGGTAAACGCTAACTTGTAGAGCATTGTTAATGAAATCATTATTGTAAATGTTGTTGTTAGAGGAAAAATAGGGACGTATGCCACACGCACGATTCTTGGAAATAGTGTTGCCAGTTATGGTGTTGCCAGAGGAATTATAGAGGCATATACCATAGAGGTTGTTGGAAAGAGTGTTGTTAGCAATGGTGTTTTCACTCGACTCCAGTAGCTCAACCCCGACAGTTGCGTTTGAGAGGTTGAGGTTTACAACCCTTATCCTCCTGCAATTGACTAGAATAACCTGGCCAGCATTGTTCACCGTCAAGCCTGAAACGCCTTCAAGGTAGACCAATGGCTTACCGTTAACGGTATTATTCAAAACAGTATTGGAGTAAGAATACCAGATGAAAAGACCGTTGTTGATTAAAACATTGCCCAAAACAGTGTTGTCGTTAGAGGAGGAATCGAGTCGTATGCCATTCCAAGTGTTGTTGGAAAAAGTGTTATTAGCTATGGTGTTGTTAGAGGAAGAAGCGAGAAATATGCCATAATGGAAGCCCTCCACCTTAACGTTTCTTATAGTGACGTTCACCCTGTTACTCAGACTTATCCCCCGTCCCCGAAATGAGAAGGGCCCGGTGACCCTATGACCATTGCCATCGAGAATGATATTATCCCTCTCAATGATGATTCCATCCTCAGATGCTATTATGTCGTCGGTTAAAACGTATGTCTTCCCGTCCCTTCTTATGGGTGCGTCGCTCGGATCAATAGAGCCATCCTCCTTAATGTTGATTGTTCCATTGCTCCAACCGGCTTCAACGCTTAAACGGGAGACGGTGAGGCTTGCGATTGTCGGAAGTAAGATTATTGTTAAGATTAATAATTTCCTCAACTCCATTCTCACTCTCCTTCTTAGCATTATTTTAAGTATTTGAGGTTTGCAACTTGAGACCCTAGCATCCGCCTTCCCTAAGCTCTCTCGTATCCTCGAGTTCAAATATCTCTCTAAACCTGTTTCCCGGTGCATCATACCACTGAGCCTCCTTTTGAGAACATTCCAAATGGGGGCAGCATGCTATTTTTCATCTACCGTTGTACTCTCTGTCTAAATGAGACTACATGGGTTATTGGTGTAGCATAACACATGCCAAGTTGTTGAGAGTCTGATTAAATCTTTATTTGTTTGCGAACGGGCACCTCAGGGATACTGTTTTACCCTTCCAAATGCAACCCTTAAATTGAGAGCCCCTACTATTAATCTAGATGAGGAGAATCTGTGTAATACATTACTCGGAAATAGGCTTGAAGGGACGTAACAGACCCTTTTTCGAGAAGAAGCTAGCGGAGAATGTGAAACATGCGCTTAATGGGGTGACTGATGCTAAGGTTGAGAGGCTTCAGGGCAGGCTGGTGTTTCCAATTGAAGAGGCAGACCCTCAGAAGATTGCTGAAAGACTTACGCGTGTCTTCGGGGTCTCATGGTTCACCTTCGCCTCGGTAGCGGAGCCAAGTGCCGATTCAATAGGGAGGATCGTGATGGAGGAGGCTTCCAAGAGTGTTAAGCAGGGTGAAACAATTAAGGTTGAGGTTAAGAGAGCAGATAAAAAGTTTCCAGTAACATCACTCGAACTCAGCAGGATTCTTGGGAAAATGCTTGTTGAAAACCTTGGGGTAAAAGTGTCTTTGAATAATCCTTTGAAGAAGATATATGTCGAGGTTTTAAGCAGGGAGGCCTATGTCTTCACCGATAGAATAAGGGGGCTAGGTGGGATTCCCGTAGGCTCCTCCGGCAAAGTTCTTTCACTCCTCTCGGGGGGGATAGATTCTCCAGTCGCATCATACCTCATGATGAAAAGAGGGTGTAGAGTCCACTATCTACATTTCCATCCTTTCCAAGATAATGCTGAGGCTGAGAACTCGAAGATCATTGAGATTGTCCGGAGGCTCTTACAGTATTCGGGTAAGACTACTGTGGTCTTCATACCGGCGTACGAGTTTCAAATAGCAGCCGTGAATATTCCTGCAAGGTACGATCTTGTCCTGTTCAGAAGATTCATGTTTAAGGTTGCGGAGAAGGTTGCGGAGGCTGAGGGGGCTAAGGCTATTGTAACTGGTGAAAGCCTTGCTCAAGTAGCTTCGCAGACGCTTGAGAACATGGTAGCGATAAGCAGCAGCCTTAGGACACCTGTATTCAGGCCACTTATAGCCTACGATAAGGAGGAGATTATTTCACTAGCCAAGAAGATAGGCACCTACGAGCTTTCAATCAAGCCGTATAAGGATTGCTGCAGCATCATTGCGAGACACCCTGAGACAAGAGCTAGGGTTGAAAAGGTTGAGGAGCTTGAAAAGGTGATTGATATGGAGTCGGTGGTTAATAGGAGCCTAAAGTTGTCGTCCAAGATTGTTGTAGAGTAAAGGCTGTTTGGAAAATGTTAAGCTTACACGCGGCTTAGAACCTCTTTAATCATTCTCCCAGTTTCCTCAAAGGCTTTAGCATAAGTGTCGCATGTGAAGGAGCCTATTGCAATCCTCTGGTCTCCTCCGCCTTTCCCGTTGAAAACCTTGGAAACCTGTTTAACCAGCTCCGCTGCGTTAACCCTCTTATCACCACTACCCACTAGGATGCTGCATGCTTCAGACCATTCTAAGCCGATTACGTAGACAGAATTGTTTTTCTCCACTAGTTCCCCAACCCTCTTCATAACTGTCCTCACGTCAACACCCTTCAGGAAGCCTGAGTAAAGCTTAACGCTGCCAGCAGTATCTTCGAGAAGAGATTCATCCACCATCCTTTCACTTACTGCTGAAAGCCTCTTCTTCAGATCCTCATTCTCCGTCTTCATGTTTACCACAGTCTTCTCAAGGTTTCTAATAGGGGAGCCGAGAACAGAGGATATTGATAGGCAAAGGGTGCTCAGCCTAACCGCGGTCTCTAAAGCCTTCGCCCCAACCTCGAAGTCAATCCGGTATTCTCCACCACTCTTAGAAACATGTGTTACAAGTATCATTCCGCATTCCCCCGTTTTCTCAACATGCTTCCCGTTGCATGCAGAGTAGTCGAAGCCGTCAACCTCAACAACCCTAACACGACCCTGGATACGCTCCTCATGCGCCCTCAGAGTTGGGAAAGCCTTATGAGCCTCTTCAAGCGAGTTGAAGAAGTGCTCTTTAACAGTCCTGTTCTCCGTAATCACCTTGTTGGCCATTGCCTGAGCCTGGGCAAGCTCTTCGAAACTCAGGGAACCCGTCTCAACGATGACTGAGCCTGAGCCCTCTGAAACCTCCACCTTCCTAACCTTTAAACCACCCTTAACTCTTTGGAGGCTTCCCATTAACACGTGTTCAGCAGTATGCTCCCTACTCACGTCTTCCTGTTTCTTCAGGTATGCTATAAGCTTTAAAAAGCCTTGTTGAAATAGGCTTATAGAGTGTTTAAAGCTACATGCTGGACCCCTATAAGATAAGGGAGGATTTTCCGAGCATAGTTGGAGACTACATATTCATGAATAATGCTGATTCAACCGGTATCCCGGTGCCTGTCCTCGAGAAAATACTGGCGTACTATAACGAGGTTAAGAGCAGACCTGGTTCAGAGAACACTCCTTCCCGCAGGGCTCTTGAACTATACGAGGAGTCTCGTGAAACAGTTTTGAAACATCTTGGTGCGGGGGAGAGCAATATTGTATTCTCCTCCAGCAATATTCAAAGCCTGATGACCATCCTTCAAAGCATAGAGTTGAAGAACAATGATGTTTTCCTCGTCTCTTCTAATGCCCAGGGGAGAAGCATGAGCATCATTAAGGAGTATGTTGAGAGAAACAGGGGGAGAATAGAGGTGGTTGATGTGGAGTCCGAGGGTGTTGAAGACAGGTTCAAGGAGGCGGTTGCTAAGAAGGGTGTTAAAGCCGCTTTTCTAAGCCATGTTTCTAGTGTTACTGGAACAATCCTGCCGGTGGACAGGATAATACCTGTTTTAAAAGACAGGAACGTAACCACCATCCTGGATGCAACCTACTCCGCTCAGAGGGTTAAGCTAAACATGTTGAGGATGGGAGTAGACTACGCTTACTTCAAGTCTGGCAACATGTTCAGCATAGAGGGGTTGAGCGTAATCTATGTTTCGGAGAACAGGCGTGACAGGCTTGAGAAAACCAAGGAATATCTTCTTATTAAGCAGTGTGAAGGAGAGAACTATGTGGGTGTCGTCGCCTTGGCGGCAGCCGTAAAGTATCTTGATGGAATGGGTTTCGAAGAAGTTTTGAATCATGAGAGAAGCCTTGTTGAAGAGCTTACCGGCGTCGCAGTCGGTGAAGAAATCACCTTCTATCAAGCAGCCTCAAAGGAGCTTAGGACAGGGATATTCTCCCTGACCCTAGACCAGGTTCCCTCAAACCTTCTCCAAGCGATCCTAGAAGACCAGTTCCACATACTTGCTGAATCCGGGAGCTTCGACAATCCCTATATTCTGCAGAAAACTGGGGGAAGAGATGTTTTGAGGCTTTCCCCGACTGTTTTCAACACTATAGAGGAGGTTAGGAGGGTTGGTGAGAAACTCCGTGAGATCAGAGAAGCCTACGTGGAGAAGGTTGTAGAGGAGAAGCAGGTGGCTGAGGAGGAGAAGCCTCAGCCCAGCGAATAGGTAAAACCATTCTGAGGAAGCGTTTCCCCCAAAGTAGAATGGTAGGAGAAAGACTATTTAACCAGTTTCTACTAGAAGACTGTTAAACAATGGTGCACGACTTCGCGGAGTTTAGGAGGTTGACCCCAGGCTACGACTGCGGGCTATGTGGCAACGCCACATGCTCCACGTTCGCTAGAAGACTCTTGCTTGGAGGAAACAGCATGCCGGATTGCCCGATACTTCAGCACGAGGGGTACTTGGAGAACAGGAGCAAAATGGAGGAGATGGTTAAGGACGGGATTGTTCACAGCTCTCCCTCGGTGATCGCGGTTCCCGGGCTTAAGACTAAGTATGCACATCCAAACTATTTCGAAGACCGTGTTGAAAAACTCCCCACAAGATTCCTAGACTACGACTCTGCCCGCTACCTCATCAGCCTCATATGGAAGCTTGAGAAGGCAAAGGGGGAAAGTGTTGAAATCATCGACACTGTTTTCGGAAACCTCAGGTTCCTTATAACAACCAGCGGGAGAATAGCCGTCAACATCGGTGAGCAGAGGACTGAGGACAGAGAATTAACATCCATACTGTACAAGGTTCTTTGGGGCTCAGTAGACTTGCCCAGCAAGGCTGAGTATGCCCCAAGAACGGTTGCACCCTGCTCGAATACGTTGGAGGAGGCTGCTTAGAATACAGCCTGCCGTCAGGCCCGCAGCTTACTAAAGCACCGTTCCTCCAGAGGGGTCCTCCGAGACAACTGGATGAAACCCCAGACCTGATGCTGCCATCGCTGCCGAAGGTTTTTGAAGAAGCTACAGATAGAAAATACAGGGAGTTCTTCAAGCAGACTAGGGAAATACTTATGGGAATGGGAATGGTTACTGAGAGGCTTGGAAGCAACCAGGCGAGCAACATAACGCTTTTAGTCTCTAAGCACAACCAGCTCATGCAAGACCTAGTTAAGAACATTGCCTCAGTAAGCTTTGAGGAGGCC
>JAWCNV010000003.1:20127-133595 GCA_038848185.1 Thermoproteota archaeon
TGCTAGGCTGGTTGTTCTCGCAGGCTTATCCCTGAACATTAAGCGGGCCCTTGAAGCCCTTGACGCCTTATCCTTCCTCTTCGAGGGCAGGGAAGAACCTATTGAATCCCAGAGGAAGAACGTTGAGGAGGCTGTTGAAATACTTATGAAAGCGTTCAGCAGCCTTGAGGCGAAGAATGAGAAGGAGCTGGATGAAGTTCTCTCAAGGTTTAAGCTTCTGAAGATAACTTTAGGCGGTGTGGAAAGAATAAGGAACAATACTGTAGCCATACTGATTTACAAGGTGGCCTACAACAGTTATTGTACAGCAAGGGTTGCAAGAGGCCTCGTATAACCTAAGCATTATTCCGCGGAGAAAACTGAAATAATCTTTGCAACTAGGCAACCGAGAACATACACTTGAACTATAAGAATAGTGTAAATTGCTTTTAGGACACGCTTGATCTCAGTGTTCCTCCTCTTAATTAATGTAACCGCCAAGTCTACAATACGCCTAACAATAGTCTTGGATTTTTCGCTCCCAGCTATCCTTTGAGCTATTGGCGGGCTGATGTCGTAATACCAGTTAACCAGCCTTTTACCGATGCTGCTCAGCATCAAATCATCCCTGAACTCCTTCAACAGTTCTAAACTGGTTTCGGAACTCGTGTCATACACTGCAGTGGAGATGAAGCATAAGCCCGGCTTCTTCTACTCAGCTTCAACAGGCGTGTCGGGGGGCAAATCTCTCAAAGTGGTCTCAACTAAGCCCTCACTATATCCATCTTTATTCGCCCTATACTTTATTGTCAACAGCTTCGGCGGGCCTTTTCCGCAAAGACATTTGAAAACGCCAACGACATAACGCGTGTGAGGATTATAGAAAATGCCGCCGTCAATTCTACATAGACATTTGTAAGAGGTATATTTACTTGGCAGTAGGGTTGTGGCCTGCTTGACTTCAACATATTGGATACGCTGACCAGCCAAGTATTCCTCAAGACCCTTAATTCCACCGGCAGCCCCTACAGTAGTGTCAGCAAAGTCAGATAGCCAGCCTGGAAAAATTACTCCGAAAAGCTCTGAGAGAAGTGCTTCAGGAACATACTCCCAGAGGTCTCCGACCTTTGCTAGACCAAGCAGATGTATTATAGCCTTCTTAGCCATGGTTCCCAGCGTCGTCGTGGGAGTTACCGCGACGGATATGGGAGTTATCATTACAGTAAAACCTAGTTCTCTTAAAATCGCCAACCATTCTTCCGCAAGAATAACTTGAAGAGCTTTCCAACAGGCATCGGGACAACCAATGTAGCTTTCCAATAAGCTTTCCCCCGCCAGTTTCTTAGACTCATGCTCCATGCCAAGCTTGAGCTGCCTACCGTTAAGATACTGTGGCTTTGGGTAAACTGGAGGCGGCATAGGTATCTGAGGCGGAGGAAGCGTAGGTGGAGGCACCTCCGGCAATTTCTCCGGGGACTTGGGCGGGGGAACCAGCTCCTCCCGCTTTTTCGGGGCTTCAGTCGGCGGGGATGGTGGAGGAGGCGTTGGTGAGGGCTTCCTTCTGCATTTCTCCAGCTTCTCCCTCAGCCTCCTAGCCTTCTCCTCAGCCTCTTCAATCGCCCTTCTCAATTTTTCCAATTCCTCCCTAGCCTTCTCCTCCTGATGTTCAGCCTGCTTCAACTCCTCCACCGCCTTCCTTTCCTCTTCCCTCGCAGCCTTCATGTTCTCCTCAGCCCGTTGAATCTCCTCCTCTCTAAGCCTCCTCTCGCGCTCCCTAAGCTTCTCCAAGGCATCTGGTTCTCCAAGCTTCTCCCACTCCTTCATACATTCCTCTGCAGATATCTCTCCCCTTGCGTATCTCTCCCATGCATCCTGAGCTTCTTTGTTCTTGAGTCTGAGGTCGACGTCCGTGATTCTCCTCCTCTTCCCCTCCTCAACAACTTCAGCCCACGACTTCGGCTCCTCCTGTTTCCTCGCATCCTCCAGCATCCTACTAGCTTCCTTAAGCCTCCTGGAAGCATTCTCCAACCGGGATTTTGCTTCTTCTCTCCTACGCTTAGCCTCAACGAGTCTTTTCTCAGCCTCAGAAAGCACCTTGATCTTCTCCTCAGCCTCATTCTCAGCTTTCTTCAAGCCAGCCCTTGTGATGAAGCACATCCAGTATAGCAACAAGTAGGTCAAGGTAGCTAGGGATAAAACAGCTAATACGCCTATGATAAGGGAAACAGGTATTGGGAAGGCTTCAGAAATGGGGATAGATACTTCCTCGATGACTCTAGTCGAGGCGTCGACTGAAACCTCTACCTCCTGCCCCTTACAGGAAAACTTGATCTCATGCTCCCCCCTGGGAAGCGAGGGTATGATTAGGGTTCCGTTCCCACTGGTTTCAGCAGCCATAGTCTGGGTTGTGCCGTCTGGAAAAGTTATCTCCCATTTTACCACGGCATTGGAGATAGGGTTACCTGTAGCATCCTTCAAAACAAGCTTGGCATCGTAAACTTCAGTCGACACATCTATCTCCAACGGTTCAGAAATATCATAACTAGCACCAGGAATAGGATGCACGTCAACGCCCCTGTACCACACCTCCTCTATCCTCCACTCTCCCTCATCAACCCAAGCCTCGTAAGACGTCAGGTTGAGGACTCTACTTGGTCCTGAGAGCTTAACCCAGCTTGGGGAAATACTTCTTCCAGCCTTGTCTTGGAAGGAGAGTGAGAGAAAATGCTGAGGCCTCCAAGTTGCGACCAGGGAAACAGGCCATTCTACCGTTAGGGAAATAAGGGGGTCGCTAGTTACCAAGTCGCCAACCCAGCCGTTGAAAATCGCCCTAGAGCCTGTTGAGATACTTACTATTGTTGGAGCAGAGATGACAAAGGTGCTTCCTTCTCTAAACCAGGTTAACTGATCAATTCCGCCGTAGTCCGAAACCACGTTAACCAGATATTCAGTTTCAAATTCTGCGGTTAAAGCAGTATCCCGATCGATATTTATCAGTCTAGGGTTGGAGTGGCTACCGTCCGACCAGCGGGAGAATACTTTCCTAGTGTCCGCGAAGATGCTGACTTGAGGCTCCACTTCAACGCTAATCTCTCCGTCCTTAACATATTTTATAACCTCCCCTACTGGGTCAGCCGTATAGTTGACTGTGCTGATCTTAACAAAGCTACGAGGCAAGGTTTTAACCGTAAGCCTGCGTATTGAAATATTGTAGATTGAAATAGAAGTCAGATATGTTCCTTCGTTTGGAGCCTTGTCGCCGATAAAATCCACCTCGGTGACGACTTTCCAACGCAAAGTCTGCACTAGACCCGGAAGCTCGCTTCTAGGAATCCAAAGAATCATCGTACTCCTTTCCTCTGAAATCTGGAACATGGCTCCAGTACCAATTGGCAACATCCAGAAACCTTCGTAGTTCGACTTCTCAACCCTCCAAGCTCCCCTATTCCAGTCTTCAGCAGCATAAAATACCGAATATATTACATCAACATCTTCAAACGGCATATCTGGACAGTTATTCAAAAGGTCCCCATCCTTATCGATACCTATCATGAAACTTGTGAAAGACTCTGACTCCTCAGGAATCTTGCCGACCAGCTTCAAGGTGAACTTCAACCATTGAGGATAAACAGATACAATAGCACTTGCCACATCGAAGTATGGAATATAGGATTCCAAGGGAGCAGATTGACCTGTATAGACCGCTATAGGATCACGCGTAGTATCTTCCTGCTTCTCCTCTATTATTGGCTCAGCTTCTAACAATATGGATTGCTGTCCCCCTATTCTTGAAATATACCGATCGCCATTTGCATTGGTCTCTTGGACTTCACCGTATAAAATAACGAGGCTAGGTATTGGATATTCACAACGCCGGGCGACTGACGGATGTATGAGAGCCTCCTCTGTGACTCTAACAGTATACTCTATTTCTACTGAGCCGATCGGGCCTCCTTCTAGGCTAGTAAAATTCCATAGAACAAGCGTCACCGGCGGATTATCAGGTGATCCTATTGTTGCAGCACATATCAAAGATGGCTCCGGATTGCTGCTTAGAAACGTGACCCCATTTGGAAGACCCTCTAGCACCGTTAAACTCGTTGTCCAGTTGCTCGAATAACGTATGCGAATTTCAAAAGAATCCCATTTCCACGAGGGCCCTGGTGGTGTTTCTGGCAAAAGAGGTGACCAAGGAGACTCTATTCCTTGATAATCTTCGAAAATATGCTCGATTTCCCTCTCTTTGACGGAGGGAGGGGGTTTAGAAGGTTTACATGGGGGTTTCTTACCATTCAGCTTATTCCACTCTTCGTCACTTAATTCTTTCTTCAACTTCTCTAAGAAATCATAGGTGTGTTTTCCTGCAGCAGATACTGCATCATTATACGCCTTTTCGCCAAGAGGACAATTTTTAGTATCTTTATTCTTTTCATCATGATGATACTTCTCAGGATCATCCTTTGCCCCCATACCCCACCCGGTCATTTTCAGTTTTTCAAGAGCTCTAGGATTGTAGGAGGGGTCACCTAGTGCCTTCTTAATTTCCGCTTTCTCTTCCTCGGTAAATGCCCCCTTGTCGACAAAGTTTGAATGCGAATAGAAATCCTGTAGGGCATGCAACGCCTGTCCAAGAGCGACCCGAGCCTTATAGGCATCGCATTTAGTTAAATTGCCCTTTATCCAGCTTCTCGTCTTGTTTATGAAGCTTCTCAACCGATTAAAAGCTTGTAATGAGGTTTCTCCAGATAATCTGTCTCCATGGTAATCAGGTATTTCGGTGTTAGATATTCCGGGACATAGAGGACCATAACAAATTATGCTATCTTGCGCTAAATTTGCATCGGTTACCTCTTCTATAGAACTGCTGGAAAAACCGAATTTCTTCAAAGCCGCATTAGTAATTGTTTCATGTGCTTCAAAACTTTCAGAGCTGAATGCTGAGGCTTTCGGAACCTGTATTGTTGACAATATAAGTAGTAAAACGATGAAAGCTGAAACAAGTTTAGGGACAGCTTTATCTTCTATCATCCTGCCTTCTTCCCCATATCTTCAAATACGCTGAAAACTTGAAGAACTGTGTGGCAGCAGGTTCTCCAAATAACGGATTCTGAATACCCTAGTTTAAAGCACTCTAGAGACAAGCATATTTCTATACTGCTTATGAATTTTAAAGTTTTTGGCCTAATCCTTCCTGTTTATAATTAACGGATCTATCGTTGAACTCTCAGTGCTTCTACTCCAGGAAGCTTCTCCCCGGAGAGATAGCTTATTAAGGCTCCTCCTGCAGTGCTCACGAAGCCGATTTTACCGTGTACACCAGCCTTCTCAAGCGCTGAGATCGAGTGTCCACCACCTACGACGGTAAAAGCCTTTGAAGAGGCTGCTGCCCTATATAGTTCTAAGGTGCCTTTGGCAAAAGAATCCTCCTCGAAGACGCCCACGGGACCGTTGAAAACAATCGTGCTAGCATTCCCCAGTTCTCGAGAGTAAACTCTTATTGTCTCTGAGCCTATGTCTTTCAACGGGTGTTCCACAGGCAGCTGGGAAACCATGTATTCAACCCTTTCACCATCTGAATCAACAGCGTAATCATACGGTAGCATTATGCTTTGAGAATGCTTCCCAAGTATTTTAGAAGCAGCGTCCCGGAACTTGTCCAAGCCCTTCTCCACTATTAGTTGGGATGTGACGCTTCCAAGCCTGAATCCTGCAGCCTCATGGAATACTTGCGCTATCATCCCGCCCAGCAGAACCCTGTCAGCGATACCTTTGTCGAGAACATTCTCAATGACTTTGAACGTCTCCTTAGCCTTAGCCCCCCCTAAGACGTAGAGGCAGGGTTTCGAAGGGTTGTCAACCACTTTTTCAAGAGCTTTAAGCTCCCTCTCCATAACTCTTCCCGCTGCCGAGGGTAATACTGCTGTGAAACCTATTACTGAAGCATGAGCCCTGTGGGAGGCGGAGAAAGCATCATTCACAAAGAAGTCTGCGAAGGGGGCTAGAGTTGACACGAGCCTACCCCTAGCATGCTCCTCAGCCGTCTTAGTCTCAGTCTCCTCATCAAGCATCCTGACGTTTTCAAGCAGGAGTGCTTCACCAGGCTTAAGCCCCCTGATGGCGTTGATAGCGTTCATCCCTATAATATCGTCAACATACTTAAGGTTTGGAACATGCTTCAACATAGCTATGTGATGCCTGCTGAAATCTGTGAAATCAGGATCACCCTTCCTACCCTGATGCCCAAGTATCACAACCTTCGCATTCTTCCTGAGAAGCTCATTAATGGTTTCAGAATGCTCCCTCATTCTCGAATCATCTATGATATCAAGCGTCTGAGGGTCAAGAGGAGAGTTTATGTCAATCCTTAGGATAACGGTTCTCCCATTGAACTCGAAGTCGTCCAGAGTCCTGAACTTTAAAGCCATCTCCCTATCGGTTAGAATAGCAGAAGGGGCTTTTTAAGCTTCTCCCTAAACATTTCTCAATAGGCGTTTCACGATCACTCCATAGTTAGGCCGAATTGTGAAAATTTTTATACGTTAACCATGCTGATTATCAGCGGGTTCGCTTTGTACAGATGGTGTCGTAGACGAGGAGGACCTGGAAGACCCATGAAACCCAGGTTCATAGATTTCAGGCCGGGTACAATTATGTTTATTCCATCATCAGGACAGCCAATTGGAAGCCGTGAACCAATCTACATGAGTTACGATGAATACGAGGCTTTTCGCCTTATTTATTACGAGAAGATGAATCAGGAGGAAGCTGCCAAACACATGAAGGTTCCTCCGGAGCACTGATCTTAATCATAATCATAATTGCCCCACGACTGTTGAAAATATAGTTGCACTCTGAAACTCCGATTTAAGTTTAAAGCTTCAAACGCGAAATCTTTAAAAAGACACAAACTAGCCTGTGCCCGAGATAAAACATGGAGCAAAAAGTAGAACTTTATAGAGAATTCAAAGAATACATCATACCTCCATCATGGAAGGACAGGGTTTGGAGCCAAGAGGATTTCAAAAAGTTCTATGAGGAAACTGTTAAGAATAAAGAGGCGATTGAGAAGTGGTGGGGCAAGTGGGCGGAGCAACTGCCTTGGACCAAAAAATGGGAAAAAGTTTTGGATGACAGTAAACCACCTTTCTACAGGTGGTTCGTTGGTGGGGAGACAAACCTAGCTTACTTATGTGCAGATTGGCAGATTGAAAACGGGAGGAAGAATAAGATTGCATTAATATGGGAGGGGGAGCCCATCGACGAGGTTACTGGCTCGCCTAAGGATATTAGAAAATTCACCTATTACGATTTGTATAGGATCTCCAGTAGGATTGCCTTAGCCCTAAAGCAGAAGCTGGACGTGAATAGGGGGGAGATCGTAACCTTCTACTTGCCAATGATCCCGGAACTGCCGTTTTACATGCTTGCAGTCCAAAGGATAGGTGCGAAACACAGCATAGTCTATAGTGGGTTCAGCGCCGTTGCTTTAGCAGACAGGGTAGAGGCTGCGGGTTCTAGGATAATAGTGACGGCTGACGGCCTCTACCGAAGAGGGAAGATAGTTAAAATAAAGGAGATAGTTGATGAGGCTGTTAAAATACTTGAAGGCAGAGGCTACAAAATAGAGAAGGTAGTTGTCGTTAGAAGAACGGATAGAACAGATGTTCCTTTCAACGATAAGAGGGATATTTGGCATCATGACCTGACGGCGGACATATCTGAAAACGCTAAGGTTGAAACAGTGCCTTGCCCGTCAGACGACTTCTCCTATGTGCTCTACACCTCGGGGACAACAGGTGCTCCTAAGGGCGCCCAGTCACCCATCGGTGGCTATGCTGTCGGCCTCTACGCGACGATGAAGATGATATTTGATGTGAGGGATGACGATATCTACTGGTGCACCGCGGATATAGGATGGGTGACAGGGCACTCCTACATAGTTTACGGGCCCTTTATGGTAGGCGCCACAACAGTGATGTATGAGGGAGCCCCGGATTATCCGGCTCCAGACAGATGGTGGAGCATAATAGAGAGGTATGGTGTCACTATTTTCTACACGGCGCCGACAGCAGTTAGAATGCTTATGAGGTTCCCGGAGGAAAACGTGAAGAAGCACGATCTCTCCACTCTCAGGATTACGCATACTGTGGGCGAGCCTATAAATCCAGAGGCTTTCAGATGGCTCTACACCAAGGTCTGCAATAGTAATGTTGTTTGCTCCAGCACTTGGTGGATGACTGAGACAGGACACATATTGACTGGGCACTTCCCGGGGCTTGGAAAGATCTTCCCGCTTAAACCGGGAACCAACGGATACTTGATCCCAGGGGTGAAGGGCGATGTCATAGATGAGGATGGGAAGCCGTGCCCGCCAGGTGTGAGGGGTTACTTCGTAATAAAGAGTCCTTGGCCCGGGATGCTCATGACGCTTTACAAGGATCCGAACAGGTATGTCGACGTTTACTGGAAGAGGTGGGAAGGGTGTTTCTGGACAGGCGATTACGCGGTTAAGGATCCTGATGGGTATTTCTGGATTCTGGGAAGAGCTGATGACGTTATCAAGGTCGCTGGCCACAGGATAGGGACGGCGGAAGTTGAATCCGCGATGGTTCTGCATCCTGCAGTTGCTGAATCAGCGTGCGTCGGTAAGCCGGATGAGCTGAAGGGAGAGCTTCCATTAATATTCGCAGTGCTTAAGCACGGGTATACGGGTACCCCCGAGCTTGAGAAAGAGTTAAAGATGCATTTGAGGAATACCATTGGTCCACTCGTAGCGTCGGACGCAATCATAGTCTTCATTAACGCGGTTCCGAAGACTAGGAGCGGAAAGATTATGAGAAGATTGCTGAGGGCAGTAGTAGCTAACAGACCACTTGGAGACGTAACAACGCTGGAGGACGATACTGCTGTGAAGGAGGCAACTGAAGCATATAAGATGATACAAGAGGCTCTCGCGAGGAGTAGGTGAGCCTCTTCCATCTGCAGGAAGATCATGAATGAAGAATTCAAAGATAGTGGGCACTATTTCAGAGAGGAAACGATGGTTTCTAATCGCTACCGGGTTTCTGATTAATCTGTGTTTAGGTGCCATCTATTCTTTCAGCATTTTCAGGAAGCCTTTGGAAAGCTTTTGGGAGATAAGTGCTACGCAGAGCGGTTTTCCGTTCATGGTTTTTCTAGCGGTTTTCGCAGTCATGATGGCGGTAGCAGGAGGATTAATCGGAAAATGGGGTCCTAGGAAGACTAGTTTACTGGGTAGCCTTCTAGTCAGCTTTGGATGGATAGGGGCAAGTTTTTCACCAAACATAGATTTTTTGACGATCCTCTATGGGGTAATCGGTGGAGCCGGTGTTGGAATCTCCTATGGCTGTCCCATCGCGGTCGCAGCCGCATGGTTCCCTCATAAGAGTGGCCTTGCCATAGGTTTGACGGTTATGGGTTTCGGATTATCAGGCCTCATCATAGCTCCGATCATGGGTGGATTAATAGAGTCCTTTGGACCATTACAAACCTTTCTTTACTCAGGCATCGGATTCCTAGTTGCATTGATTATCCTTTCCCTGCCTTTGAGTTTTCCCCCATCCGCAGGTTCTCCTAAAGTAGGAGCCGCAGCAAGTACCGCAAGCTTGGGAACTAGAATAGAGATGGATAGGGGTCAAATAATCAGAACAAGAAGATTCTATACCCTTTGGATAACTTTCACAATAGGGTGTTTAGCAGGCTTGATGGCAATAGGGATAGCTTCACCCTTTGGAATAGAGGTTGCGAAGCTTGACGCCACAACAGCAACGTTTTCTATCTCACTGTTCTCAATATTCAACGGGATTGGGAGACCAGTATTCGGCATGGTTTCAGACAAGGTCGGCCCCAAGAAAAGCGTGTTAACATCCTTCTGTTTGGTTTTAGCAGCCTCCGCAGCCCTATACTTCTTTGGCGAGGGAAATGTACTCCTCTACCTGATTGCCTTCGGCACATTATGGATGAACCTTGGTGGATGGCTTGCCATGGCCCCCACGATAACAAAAATATTTTTCGGCACGAAATATTACTCGCAGAACTATGGGCTAGTATTTACAGCCTACGGTGCTGGAGCAATCATAGGTACCTTTATGTCAGGTATTCTCAAGGACATGACAGGATCTTACTTAGCTGTGCTCCCGTTAGTGATGGCGTTAAGCACCATAGGCATCGGGATAACATTCCTCGGGTTAGAGCCAGCCGTTAAACGTGAGAACAGTCTAGCTCAACGCACGTAGATCTATATTTTAAAACACGCGCCTAATCCCAGTCGTATGCAGACTCATCCTTGTTGAAAGTGTAATGTATGGTTCTGAACCTGTTTGCAAGCATCCTAACCTCCTCCCTGACAGCGTCAGCAGAATCTGGAGACTTGACGACCCTGGCGATCAACCCGCCTACAGCCTTCATCTCCTCCTCACCCATACCCAGCCTAGTGACCTCCTGTACTCCAAGCCTTATGCCACTAGCCATTGTTTCAGACCTGTCTGTTGGCAGAGGCGTCATGCTTGTTATTATGTTAGACTTCTCAAGGTTTTTAGAAACCTCTAGGGCAGTAGCCTCCTTAACCTTGAAAATTACTTGATGAGACTTCGTAAACCCTTTATCAGCACACAGAACGTTAACCCCATTATTATAGAGGGATTCTGCAAGCGCCTGTGCATTGCTCACAACCTTCTTAGCGTATTCGGATCCGAACGCAAGGAACTCGGCAAGAGTATAGGCTAGTGCTGCAACCCTGTTAATATGATGATTGTTTATCATGCTTAGTGCAAGCCTGTCGATCACGTCGCCGTAAGGCCTTTTGCAGAGCACTATACCACCCTGCGGGCCGAAGAATGTTTTATGCGTGCTACCAGTTATTACAGCTGCACCCTCTCTCAACGGGTCTTGGAAGCATCCGCCCGCTATGAGGCCCAGAACGTGAGCACCATCGTAAACAACCACAGAGTTAACGTCTGACGCAGTCTCAGCGATCTCCCTGACCGGCTGTGGGAAAAGCAGTTCAGATGCTCCAAGCATTATCATCTTGGGCATGACCTTCGCGATCATCTTCCTAGACTGGTCAATGTCTACGTTATACTCGTCAAAGTTGAAGGGAAGCGGAACCATGCTGACCCCATGGTATCTTGAAACCTCTCTGAAACTACTGTGTCCACCGTCGATAACGCTTAAACCCATCATGGTGTCACCCGGCCTTGTGAAAGCACCTATTGCAACAATGTTCGCAACAGTGCCTGAAACAGGCAGAGTGTTAACATGTTCAACTCTGAAAAGTTTTCTAGCGAGAAACTGGGTTAACTCCTCGAGCTTATCTATGTATTCACATCCCCTATACATCCTCTCGTATAGGAAGCCCACGGCATACCTGTGACCCATATCGGAGGTTAGAAGCTTCCTTACGCCTCTACTAGTAATGTTTTCACTAGCGATAAGGTTTAGAGAAGAGGCTCTGAAAGCATGGTGGTTTTTAACTGTCTCGAACACTTCGTCTGCAAGACTTTTCTCCGACAATTACTCGGGCTTGAAGCAGGCAGACCTTTAAAAAGTTTCTGAATTAAAAAGAGGCTTCACACATAAATATCCGCATTACGGAGTAGAAAACGGTAGTGGAACTTATGAAGCATAGGGTTAACCTGAAGGTTGGGAAAACCATGCTGGTAGACGGGCCCGCCACCGTCCAAGTGGTTAACGGGATTGTTAACGTTATGGGTGCTGTCTTCGCAGAGGGTAGTGCGATAAAGATTAGGAGGTTCAGGAGAACACCCTTCTATGCTGAGCAGTCTGAGGCAGAACTTACTGTAGATGGAGAAAAATACCGGGTGGTGGAAGGCTCGACAATACCAGGAAGCTGGACCCAGTGTGCTGAGAAAACAATGGGTGATGAAGCACCCCTTATCGCCATAGTTGGAGAGTCTGACTCCGGTAAGACAAGCCTTGCAGTATTCTTGGTGAACTACTATCTTAATTTCCACGGGGAGGTCGGTATCGTCGACGGGGACCCGGGGCAGAATGATCTCGGGATACCTGGCACAGTGAGTGCCGGAGTTGTGAATAAGGGTTTAAGCGACCTCTCCCAGGTTAAGCCAGAGATAATCGAGTTCATAGGTTTAACAGCCCCTGAGACAGGGGTTGAGGATTTGAATGAAGCTATTGCTAAGACTGTTAGAAAGCTTAGGGAGAAGGGTTTGAGTAAAACGGTTTTGAACACCGATGGCTGGGTTGATTCCAAGGGTTTAAGGCATAAGGCTGAGCTCATGAGGATGGTTAAACCCAGCTTCATAGTCTCGCTGCTCGAAGGAGAGCAATCCTCAATATTCATGAGGGAGCTTGACCCAAGCATTAAGATAACACAGGTTGAGAAATCGCTGTACGTTAAGAGGAGGAGCAGAATACACAGGAGGCTTCTGAGGACGCAGAATTACATGAAGCATTTCTCAAGGTCTAGAACGGTGAGGACAACGCTTCAAGAAGTAGGCTTCCTGAACCACCCGTTTCTAAACGGGGAGCCTATAGCGGTTTCCAAGGAGCTGGATGACATGAAGCTCAGCATTCTTGAAGCCAAGCAATACATGGGAGTGACTTATGTAAGAGTTAGGGAGAAGCTGGATGAGCCTGTAATCGTGAACGTTGATGGGAAGAAGTTTCTCATACTGGGAGAGAACTGGGAGAAAGGGCTTCTAGTAGGATTGGGAAAAGAGAATAAAATAATAGGAGTAGGAATATTAGAATCCTTAACAGGTAACGAGGTTACTGTGAAAACCGCGTTGACAACCAAGTTCGACTTAATCAAGCTTGGCGAGATAAAGCTTGACCCGGGTTTCAACGAGAAGAGTTTTCACTGGAAGCCTAGAGAATAAGCTCATGCTTCAAGCTTCATTAACCCGAATTTATTTTTCGAAACAATCCTTTTTAATAATCTAGGTTTCAGATAAGCTGTTAACTCTATGATGTTAAAGCGTTCTTAAGCTCTATCAGAGATCTGTCAACAAGCTTAGTATCTGCAACAGCCTCCGAGAGATCGACGCTAATGATCTCCGTACCTTTTAATGCGACCATCTTGCCGAAAACACCCTTCTTGACAAGCTCCACAGCAGCGTAGCCGAGCCTTGTGGCAAGAACCCTGTCGAACGCTGTTGGAGGCATGCCTCTTATTATGTGAGCAGGAGCAACAGCCCTTGTTTCGAAGCCAGTTGCCTTCTCAATCTCCTTAGCGAGAAAGTCGCCTATCCCGCCTAAATACACGTGTCCATACTGATCCACCTTAGTATCCTTCGTTATTGGCCCTTGGTAGTCAGCGATTAAAGCACCCTCCGCAACAACTATTGTTAAACTATCCTTTCCCTCAGCCTTCTTCTTTTTAACGAACTCTACGACATCACTTATCTTGAAGGGCTCCTCAGGTAGAAGTATTAGGTCAGCGCCTGCAGCAAGCCCTGAGTGCAACGCTATCCAGCCAGCGTGACGACCCATTATTTCAACAACCATAATCCTGTCATGCGATCTTCCTGTTGTCTTCAAGGATTCGATTGCTTGCATAGCAGCGTTAACAGCCGTGTCGAAGCCGAAGGTGTAGTCAGTACCTTTAAGATCATTATCAATCGTTTTTGGAACCCCAATGACTTTTAAACCGGCTTCATGCAGCTTCCTAGCTGCCGTTAGAGTATCGTCTCCACCTATAGCTATTAAAGCGTCTAAGCCAAGCTTCCTAAAGTTCTCCACGCATTTACTCATCGTCGCCTCATCCTTCGCCGGGTTTGTCCTAGAGGTTTTTATCACGGTGCCTGCTTCCCCCACCTTGTCCTCGACATCGCTGTAGCGTAGTGGGACGCTATCCATCTTGAGGAGGCCAGCCCACCCGTATCTTATGCCGACGACCTCATACCCGTATTGCTCAGCCCTCTTTAAAACAGCTCTTATAACAGCGTTTAACCCCGGTGCGTCGCCTCCGCCTGTTAACACGCCTATCTTCATTTTTCGACCACCGTTGGAATGATTGCTTCGTTGAAAGAGGATTTAACCTTTACTTGAAAAGGTTTGAAAGCCTACACGCCACCAGTGGGATGAGAAGCTCATCGCTCGTCAGGGAGCCGTGTGCACCAGCCTTAACAAACTCAGGCTCCATCCTCTCCTTCAAATCATAGTGAAATATAAGCCTCCCCTCACCTCTTGACAATGCGGTGTAGTCTCCAATCCTTTCTGGTACGCAGGGCTTAACGTCACCTAAGCCGAAAACCCCCTTGTTAAGCAGCTC
Source organism: Thermoproteota archaeon (assembly GCA_038848185.1). Lineage (GTDB taxonomy): Archaea > Thermoproteota > EX4484-205 > EX4484-205 > JAAOZP01 > JAAOZP01. Next base: position 34,379 of record JAWCNV010000003.1, read on the forward strand.
CCTCGATTTAAAAAGCTCAATTTCCCTGCCGATCTTTCTGCGAAAAGCTTTCTCGAAATTCTTAACGCCATCCTTCAGGTAGAGGTATGCTGCCCTAGACTCTCCGGCAGGAGGCATCACGAGAGAGTCCTTAAGCCAGTTTAAGCTGTTAAGCCTAATGGACTTGTCTTCCCTAACCTTTGACTGACCGTGGTCAGAGGTCATTACGAAAAGGGTTTTCCCAGCCGTATCTGGGTTGACCCTGCTGACGGTTTTTCTAATGAGGGTGAGAGTGTTCAGGAGCTCAAGATCAGCCTCAGTGCTGAAAGGCCCGTAGTAGTGTGATTGACCGTCGAAACTATCCCAGTAAGCGATTACGAGCCTCGTTTCCCTATCGTTGACGAGACTCACCAGGTTTGTCGCGAAGTCTACGCTTGTTAAGGCGGGAACTATCTTAGAACCTTTGTAAAGTATTGTTGACAGACCGCTGTTCCTAATACCGTATCTGATTATGATTTTAGACTCGACACCGGCCTCCTTAAGCCTCTCAGTTAGAACCTTCGTGTTCAAAAGCTTCTTAGCATCCATACCTAGGTCGAAGACCCTGTTCCTCCTCTCGTCGTTAACTGGGCTCAGCGAGATCATGTTAACCATTGAGCCAAGCTCCTTGAGGAACATGGTGTACGCCACTATACCGTGCTCCTGTGGGGTGAGACCAGTGTTAAGACTGGTTAATGCTGTGGAGGTTGTTGAGGGGAAAACTGATGTTAAAGCCTTGAAGCAGACATTGTGTCCAAGGAGAAAACTGTTCAGAAGCCTCCTCAATTCTTCAGATGACCTTGTGAAAACATTGAGACCCATCGCATCCATTACTAGAAGCACAACCTTATCTACGTTTTTGAAGCCTGAGAACACGTTATCCTTTAAACATCTTCCAGCCGGCTTAATACCCATAAGCTTCATAAGGCTATTTGAAAGATTCGGAAGAGAGGAACCATCATAACCAGGTATGAAAAGCCCTTGAGAAACTCTTCTCAACCCCAGCTTCTCAACAGCCTCCTCCACCACTGGTAGCATGCGAAGAATTCGAAGCCTCACCATATAAACGCTTATCTTAAGCATCCTCATGCTTAAAACAATCATGAGTGGGCTTGACTTCACCTACTTGGAGAAGGAGGATACTCTTGTTTTAAGACTCAAGGAACCGGGTGAAGCAACCATATCTCTCCCGAAGACTGTTTTAAAAACTGTTTTCGCAAAGGTTGAAGAAGGGTTTAATCTTTCATTGTCAACGCTCACTGGAGAGGCAACGCTCAGAATGCTTGTGATCGAGGATGCTGGCCCAGCTGCCCTTAGACTAACGGAGGAGCTGGCTGAGAGAATGAAAAGCTTTAGACTGAGCTGGAATGGGAGAGATTTAAAAATAGAAGGGTTGAAGCTCAGCGAGGAAAAGCTTGAACTCAGCTTCATAACTGTTCCCGTAGACTTAAGTGGGATTTAGGGCAGCTCTAATCAGCTTCTTCAAACCAGGGTTGCTCAGGATTCTCCTTCAGCCTCCTGAACCTTTCCCTAAGCCTCCGGGTTTCCCTCCTATGCCTTAGGAAAGCACCTATGAGAAGAGCTAGGAAACTAAGAAAGATCGCGATCATGTAGAAGAAAAAGAACATCGACAAGTCTACCTGTGCCCTAATCATTTGCAAGGCGTGGGAAACATCCGTTATATATGTTTTACTGACTGGAAACCTTTTTAAAGGCTTTGAGTAAGCAGAACAACCCAGAATTAAACGTGCTTAAGGCATACCTGCTCATAGTTTGCGAAGTAGGGTTGGAGAGAGAGATTGAGGAAGCAATTAAGAAAGTTAGCAACGTTACCAATGTTGACGGGGTCTATGGCGAGTACGACATAATAGTGACTGCTCAGGTTAGCGATATCAAGCAGCTCGACCAAGTCGTTACAGAAGTAAGGCGGATTAAAGGGGTCTTGAGAACAATGACCCTGCTGTGTGATTAAGCTCACGTGAATCCGCCGATACTTACCCTGGCGAAGGAGGCTCTCCAAGATTCTGAATTCTTCACACCGAAACTCGGCTGCTCCAGAAGATTCTCCCTAGAGCGATAAATCAAAGTGACTACAGGCCTGTGGAAAATGCCTCCGCCGCTTAACTTAACCTGCTCCAACAGGTTTAACGGTACTTCCAGCCGGATGATGCTCCTCCTGTTCCTCCTGCCGACATGCTCCTCGAAAAATATTCTTTGAGTAGTAAGCACTAAAGCACCCTTTAACGGGGCCTCAAGGAAGGTTGAGCCCCCTAAGAATTTCGCCGGCCCCTCGAACACGAGGCTTTCACCGAGCGGAAGCTTTCTCTCAGACATTCACCAACACCCCGGCACATGCCTCCATATCCAATGTCTTAACCCCCTGCATGTAGGTTTTAACTTTTTAGTCTGCCACAGGTTTCTCCCTGTAAACGTGGGGTTTAACATTATGCTTAAAGCTTTAGCTTATTTGCACCAATGTGAAAACAGAAAATCATTTCTTTAAGCAGTAAAAGCATATTTATCTCCTATAGCTATCTGCAGGTAGAGGTTGAAGCATATTGGGGGACAAGGATGAAGAGGCTCAGAGGCTCGCAGAGTTAAAGCAGTACTTGTCTGGGAAGAAGGCTGAGCTCGAGGATGAGCTTGAGAAGCTTAACAGCATTATGAGCGTCATAGATGACCTGTTAGCCTCGAAGAGCTTTAAAACCGGGATTGAAGTAATGAAGAAGCCTGAGGAGAAGCCTGAGGCAGAAGCAATCGCCCAGAGGCTTGAACTGGTTTACAAGGGGACTAAAGTAGGAGACATGGAGGTTTACCAGACTTACGCGAGAGCAGTGCCGCTTCCTGAGCTTAGGCTGAGCACAGCTACCTCGCCTTTCGAAGCCTTCCTAGTTAGAAAGGTTCTTGAACCAATGAGGGAGAGAGATGTTGAGAGAGCCGCTAAGAACGAGCTTAGGCCAGACCAAATGTTCTCCTACGATATACTTGAAGAGGGCGGCTTGTTGAAATCAATCATAGTTAGAAACTTCAGAGATAAGATTAGGCTTAGGGAGCTCGCGAACGCTGTCTCATGGACGTTCTTCACAATGGTCTCCAAGAGAAGCGGCGGAGTATCTGGCTCAGAAGAGTTAAACCAGCCTTGACAGAAGCTGCTTAAGCTCCTCTATGCTTGAAGCAACTAGGTCTGCGCCAGCATCACTAAGCTTCTCCGCACTGCAGAGACTTGAAACAAAACCTATTGGCATTACGCCAGCGTTCTTAGCAGCATTGATGTCTATAGGGGAGTCGCCAATGTGAACCGTGTTCTCAGGATGCACGTTAAGCTTTTCACAAGCCTTAAGAAGAACATCGGGGAAAGGCTTAAGCCTGTCAACATCGTTTCTCGTGAAAACATCGTTGAAAAACTTTTTAAGCCCTGTTTTTTCAAGAATTATTTCAGCCGCCCTGTTGCAATTGTTTGTGCAGACCGCTGTCTTAACACCCTTCTCTTTAAGCCATGAAAGAAGTTCTATAACACCATCCCTTACAACCGATTTGTCAGCAACCTTAAGCTCCAAAGACTCCACAGCTTCATATACCTTTCTCCTCAAAACCTTTAACTCGTCTTCACCCAAACCTTTTCCCCGCATGAATAATACAGCATCCTCAACATTTACAGAGGCAGGCTTAGATTCGGAAAGGACTCTCCTGTTAACACCCATTTCCACCAGCTTAGCTATAACAATCCTCCTAGCTGAACCAAGATCATAGTTGAACTCTATAAGGGTGCCGTCTAGGTCGAACAATACTGCTTCAATCATCCGAAACCCGTAGTTAGCGGAAACAGTAGTTTTAAGTTTTAGCCTGCCCGACTGAAAGCACGACTCGCGTATCAGTTGTAACAATGGATTCGACGCTCCTTATCTTTAAAACAGTCTTCATAAGCCTCTCAACATCAAGCACGTCAACCCTTATCAGGAGATCTATGTCGCCAGTTAGCTCTATGGCTTCCCTTACCTCTTCAATACTGAGAAGCCGCTCCATAACCCTATTCCTGTCGAACCCCTTAGATATTTTTGCAAGTATGAACGCCTGCAACCCTAAGCTGATATTAGAGGCTGCCCCATATATTTCTTTCCCCTTTTATTTCGCCGTGCGAGACAAAATTACACGCGTGTCAGTCGACTCCACGCCCTTTATGTTCAATATTTCATCCACTATTCTCCTCAAGTCTGTTTCAGATGATGCTTCAACCTCTATCAGGAGGTCTATGTCGCCGGTGAGTTCGTAAACCTTCTTAACCCCGCTTATCTTAAGAACTTTTTCAATATTCCCTTGGAAACCGCTTGAAACCCTTACCAGTATTATTGCTTCCAAACCAGTATTCAGGTAACACTGGCCTGAGATAAATTTTTCCCAGAGGGAAAGGTTAAATACATCCTTGAGAAAAGGGGTCGAGGAGATGAGAAGCAGTGGCGGAGCAGTTTGTTAAGGTTAAGGACCTTAACACCGACTCCAAACACGTAAACCTTCTCGCCAAGGTGCTCTCCCTTTCTGAAGCAAGGGAAGTAACGTCGAGGTACGGAGGGTCTACGAACAAGGTTGCGGAAGCCAAGATCGGTGATGAAACAGGAACCATACTGTTAACGCTGTGGAACGAGAATATCGACCTAGTTAAGCCGGATGACGTGATAGCGATTAAAAACGGGTATATCACGGTATACCAGAGAACAATGAGGCTTAACGTCGGCAAGTATGGATCCATAGAGAAGAGCGACACCCAGGTGGAAAACGTAGACACTTCCAACAACATGTCTGAGAAAGAGGTTGAGGCAGGCTATGGTGGCAGAAGGTTTAGCCGTGGACCAAGGAGAAGGTATTAGGGAGCTAGCCTAATTCAAGCATCTTAACATCGCCTTTTGGAGAGGTTTCTTCGAAGACAACGGCTTGAAAACTGTACACACGGGTTTTTTTGTCAAGCCAACATTCAGGGGGCAAGCCAGCCTTAATGCAAGTGTACGATAGGAATGCTTCAGGACCCCACTTCTCCTCGACAGCAACCTGTGGAAGCAGAAGACCCCTGTGGAAGCCTCTTTCAACTATGAGGCCGTCTCTACCTATCTTGATTTTACTCGGAAGCATCTTCTTATCGTCAACATCCATCAATTTGGGTGGGGTTAAAACACTGACATCTATAACAATCGAGTCCAGTTCCTCAAGGGAAACAGGGGGGAAACGCGGGTCTTCGACTGCCGCTGCCACAGCAGCCTCAATCAGCGCTGAGACGAGTGGCTTAACAGGTTCGGGAAAGCCTATGCATCCCCTCAGCTCCTTACGCCCCAATTGGGCTGGGCCGATAAGCCTGTTTAAGGTTACGAAGACCCCGAAGGGCTCGTAGAAAACATCTTTCAAATCAGCCGGAGGGGTTTCCAGCATGTCTTCCCCAAGATATTTTTCAATCGCCCTCCTCGCCAGCTTAACCAGCAGCTCACCATCCTCTAGAGACAGCTCCATCAATATTCAGGTTTAGAGACAGTCTAAAAAGGCTTTGCTCAGAATCCCAGCTACGGCCTGCCTTCAAGCGTTGTCCTTCTGAAGACGAATACCCTAATGAAACCGGATAAAAGTATCGTGAACCATAGCGGGGAGTAGATGAAGTAGAGGAGGGCGAAGCTGGCTAGTTTAAACCTGAAGCCCATTTCCTTAGCGATCTTACGGTAGAAGAGCGAGAAAACTATGAAGGATGCTAGCACAGCGACCAGAGTCTTTGTGAAAAGCAGAAGTATCTTAAGGAAAAGGCCGTATGAAAACACGGTCGTAAACGGTAATAAACCGGCGTAGAGCGAGGAGACCGTGAGCAGGCTCATCCAGATAAGCCTGTCCTCAACAAGCGTGTTTAGGGAGAGAGTTATCAGAAATGAAGCGAGTGAGGGGAGGACTAGGAAGAGCAGGAGGAGAATCAGCGAGGGCCTCTCCCTAAGTATTTTCAACAGGGTGCGCCAATTATCCTTAACCCAGATCGCAGCCCCAATCCCCCATCGAACACGCTGCTTAAACCAGTCCCTCCAGCTAGGCGGAGCATAGTTTATCACATGTGGAGTATCTATGAAGCCGAAGCGGAGCCCTGTGAGGTAGCTTCTAATACCTAGGTCGAAGTCGTCAGGTATCTTATACTTGAAGCCCCCCACCTTCTCGTACGCGGACCTCCATATGGCGAATGCTGCACCGTTCAGCCCTAAGCACCTCCCAGTTTTCTTTGCGAAAAGCATGCCCCCGTAGTTGAAAGACATGAACTCGTAGTTCACCATCTGTCCGAGTAAACCGTTTCCTTTTGCGATTTTCATGATCTCCCCCATTTCGCAGCTCCTCATCGACTCTACAACTTTAGAAAGAAAGCTGTTCTCCACGACCGATACATCATCATCCAGAAATACGAGTAGGTCTCCTGAAGACTTTTTGAAAGCCTCTATAAGGGCGCTAACTCTTCCACCCCTCTTTTCTCGGAAAATGGTTTTTACAGGCTGGCTCTCAAGCTCTTCAACAACATTTTGAGAAGGAGTGTCGACAACTACTAGAACCTCCTTATTACGGTAATCATCTTTAACGAGTCTCTTCACAAGCCCGATTAGATGGGAAGACCCTTTGTATGATGGGATTATTACTGATACTTTTACATCCATCTTCCGACACGGTTTTTAAGTTTATTATTATAAACATGGTTTTTAAATTTTTGGCTAAACAGCTCCAGATCTAAAAGATAAGGGTTCCCTTTCCCACGTCGAAAATTTTTGCTTGCAGGAAGCGAAAATTTGCGCTTGCACACGGCATATTAAGATGTTTTTGGATAGTTCCCCACGTGACTGGAAGATGCTCAGGTTGATAGTTAAAATCCTTAAGTTCCTGATAATACTTGTTGCAGCAGCCGTATTTAAGAACCTGATAGACTTGGCTTGGCGTGTTTCAACAGGCTTAGATTCAAACGGGTTGTCAAGCCTAATAACCATAGTTATTCTAGTTTTTTCATTCGTGCTCCTCCTACCTTTAGGAGACCCCGTTAAGAAGAGGGTTAGAGTAGTCTTCAAGGAGACTCTTATATTCCTCTTAATTTGGATGGCGGCATCTTTTTCAGTAGCCCTGCTCCACCAGCCTAAACATGCTTCAATAGGGTTCATACCCGCACTACTATACTTCTTCTTTAGAGTAGGCTTGGTTCCGAGCACTGGATTCAGAATAATGTGTGAGAACCCATTTGAAGAACCTAAGGATCACTTGATCCTACTGTCCGTCGCACCGACTACAAGAGTTGCTTTCCTACACAGGTTAAGCCCTACAGGTCTTCTAAAGGTTTTGAAGGGAGAGGCAAGAATCCGTTTAAATAATCCGGAGAACGTTTTCATCAAATCCTTCAAGCATCGCCAGACCCTTGAGCTCAATGGAAGCCTTTCCTCCTTTGTCAGTAGGGTTGAAGCGAGCCTGACTCATGAGGCGGCAATACTGTGTGAAGCAAGCCCGCGTAAAGGCTTCTTCCAAATCAAGGTTAGAATCGCCTCTGACAATTCGCAAGTCTTAAGAAGTATTGTTGAAAAACTGTCAACACTAGATTTCAACAATGATGAGAATGTTGAAATAGTCTTAGAGAAATGGCGTGCTCTAAAACCTTGCGTGAAAACATTGCCTAGAGCATTAGGCGAGGCTGGGCTTAAACCAAGCTGGATCAATGGAAGACTGCTGATAGCTGGCGACCAGGAAAACACTGAGAAGCTGGCGCTTCAAATATGCTTATCCCAGTTGAGAAGAAACACTATGGCCATCATATGGTGCAACGAAGAACCTGATAAAGATTCTCTTTTCCACGATATGATTGGGAAAACGCTTAGGGAAAATGGGTTCAGGCTTTTCGAGAAAACGGTTGAAACATGGAGAACCCGCGACGGGATGGAAGTAGTTCTTGCAAACAGTGTTTCGAACAGGTTTTTGAAAAAAGCCTCGTCTAAACCAGTGGTCGCCATCTGGCTTAGGAATAGTATCGAAGGCTTTGAGGTTGATGCTCCTGTGAAAATACTGACTTCCCAGGAATCCTATCCACATCACGGTTTTGAAGCGGATAATGTGATGCTCATAGAATGCAGCAGGAGGCTTGCGGAATGGTTTCTTCCATCCGGTCATGGGATTGCGCTTGAAGGAAGGACGATAATTGTTTCCGCAAGAGAGGTGAGAGTACTGAAATGAAGAGCATGCTTGAAGACGGCCTAAGGTTATTGGAGCCTTTAAGCAGGATAGGCGTAGCTGGCTTAAACTTCAAGAGACTCCTGACATACCTGCTTACAAGTGTTTTCAATGATTACAGGGTGATCATGCTTGATTTAAACGGGGAGTTCAGCTGTGTTGCGAGAATAGGGGGAACGAGGTATTACAATGCTGCTGGACACAGTATTAACCCAGTTAAACCTCCTTGCCAAGACAAGGTTGAGCAGTATGTTGAATCTCTTGTGGAAATAGTTGACTATTGTTTCGGAGTCTTAAACATGAAGAGCATTGTGACGAAAGCATTGCTAGACAACATTTCAACATCCTCAGAGACAACAATACCTGAGATAGCTTCGAAGCTTGATTTCGAAAACTCTGAAGGAGGATTATCTATCTACACCCCCTTCGAACCCTTCACCTTTGGGTCAATGAGACGCGTCTTCGGCAGGAGGGAGGAACTGGATTTTAACGATGCCTTGGAGTCAGGCACGGTCTTCGACTTCTCAGGGCTTTCCACCGCCTCCTTCAAGTGTTTCGCAACCCTTACGGTTTTGAACAAGCTTTCCAGTTTAGAGCCTAAGCGGCGTACAATCATAGTGGTAACATACCCGAGCATCGTGTGGCCCAAGAACAGGAGGCGTGACAATGCTCAGCTTTACACCGAAGGCGTTTTACTCGAAGAGCTTGAGAGAAAAGGGTATTCAATGATAATCGCGGAGAAGAATCTTTTAGAAGTCTCTGAAAGGGTTATGCAGGGGCTTGACTCAATAGTGTTCTCTCCTCCTTCAGAGGTTTTCAACACTGAGAAACCTTGGAGAACAAGCCTCAAGCCTGAGCCGGTTTCTTCAAACTATTCCGCCGCCATGATTACTAGAAGTGGTGAAACAATGTTCTTCAAGACTCCTGCAAACATCATCATGAAGCCTCTCGACGATGAGGAGCGTGAGAAACGCAAGCCAGTCTTGAAAAGCTTCAACGAGCAGGGTATTCTTAAGGATGATCTTGGGGAAGACTATGAGACAGGCATCAAGATACTTGAGAGGATCAGGGAGCTAGGTGGGAAGGCGGGTTTAAACAGTCTCGTTGAGGATGTGAGGACGATTGCTGGAGCAGGAGGACTCAGAGCACTCGCAACACTGTTGAGACAGGGATACTTGAAGCAGCTTCACGAGGAGGGTGAGCAATACTTGGTTCTTTCAAAAGGTGAATGGCGATGAGGAGGATTAGCACAGGCATAAAGCCTTTGGACGAGCTTACGGGTAGCCTGCCTACGGGTGTTTCAAACTTGGTTTACGGAAGCCCCGCCACTGGTAAGACAAGCCTATCCATGACGCTTATAGCTGAGGCCCTTAAGAACGCTAGAGAGAAGGATGTTGTTCTGGCAGTATTGACTGAGGGCTGGGATATGGAACGTTTGAAAACCATATGTTTAAAGAAGGGTGTTAAGCAGGAGGCGCTGTCCAGGGTTAAGGCCTATGAGGCAAGCAGCTTCGGCGAGCAGCATAAGACGATAATTGAAGCAATACCTAGAGATGTTGACAAGAACGACTGGGTTCCAACCCTGATAATAGTGGACTCCCTGGTTCCACACTACCATGCCCAGCTTCTCAACACGCCTCTTTCACACTTGGCTTCGAAGGCAAGGGAGTTCCAGGGTAAGCTGTCCCTAGAGGTTAACAGTCTTGTTAAGATGGCTACAGGCTACGAGTCACTCCTCGTCATAACTAGCTGGCGTCGCAGCACTGCTGGGAGAAGCTTCCAAGAGAAATGGAGGAAGGAGGTTGTTGGGGGAATGAGGGGGAACGACCTGCTGGTTGACCCTGAAGCCGGCTTCGGCTCAAGGGAGTTCGACGTGATTGGCGGACAGCACCTTGTCTACATGAGTAAGACGGTTGTAAGAATAGTTTCTACAAGCCTCGGCGAGAACGTTAAGGCGATCATACTGGAGAAGGCGCTTGCTAAACCTACGATGCTGTGCTGCCTCGTAAAAATCTCGGATACAGGGGTAGAGGCCTACGGGGATGGGAAGCCTGCTTTAGTAGGGGAAGTGATTAAGAAGGAGGTTTTAAAAGACTAGTTCAGGGGGTTTGGGGTGTCTGAGGGCAAATATTATATACTAGTAAAACATTTTTTCCTCATGCCAGGCAAGCGGATAAGGGTAGCGTTAATAGGAATAGGAAACAGTGCTTCAACAACCATACAGGGGTTATTCTACTACTCCTCCAGCAGGAGCAGCGAGGGGCTCTGGCACCCGGTTGTAGGAGGATACGGTGTTGAGGATATTGAGGTTGCCGCAGCCCTAGACATAGATGAGAGGAAGGTTGGGAAAGAACTTTCAGAGGCCATTTTCTCCGAGCCTAATGCTGTTGAGAAGCGTTTCACCATCCCTAAGACTGGGGTGATTGTAGAGGAGGGGCTGCTCGAGGACGAGTTGAACCCGTACCTAGCTTCCACCATAAAGCCGGTTAAGCAGCTTAGGAAAAATGTTGCCGACTACTTGAGGAGCAGGAGCATCGATGTTGTTGTCAACCTCATATCCAGCGGGCTTGACAAGACCTCTATCGCTTATGCTGAAGCAGCCTGTGAAGCGGGAGCCAGCTTCGTAAACACTACTCCAACAAGTGTTGCTACAGACCCAAACATAGTTGAAAAGTTCAGGAGCAGGAGGCTTATAGTGGTTGGAGACGATCTTATGAGCCAGCTCGGCGGCACTGCTCTCCACAGGGGGCTTGTAGCATTCCTGAAATCCAGGGGGGTTAAACCAGTTAGAAGCTACCAGCTTGACGTGGGCGGCGGCCTAGAGACTTTGAACACGATGTATGAGGACCTTAGGGATTTCAAGAAGCAGGTTAAAACATCATCCATATCTGAGGAGGTTAACGAGGGCTGGGAGGTTGTATCCGGCACAACAGACTACGTTGACTTTCTTGGGAACAACAGGGTCACCTACCTCCAGTTTAACGCAACCGGGTTCATGGGCAGCAGTCTAATAATTAATGTCAACCTGAGGTCTAACGACGGCATGAATGCTGGAAACATAATACTGGATGTTGTGAGAGCTGTTGCAAAGGCCAAGGAGAATGGACATAGTGGAAACATCAGCGAGATCTCCAACTACGGTTTCAAGAAGACCCTTGAGAAGAAACGCGTATCAGAGGCAACAATCCTGTTCCAGTCTAAATACTGTCGTTGAGCCTTAAGCAGCCTAATCTTTTTCAGCAATAAGCCTCAGGTCTAGAGATTTCTCGCCGAGCCTCAGAACATCTATACTTATTATTCTCAGGCTTGTCTTAAGACCCTTAGACTTAACTGTCATCCTCTTAGGGTTTGAAGGCGACACCTCCCTAGCCTCCTTAAGGAAAGCATCCAGAGGAATAAGCTCTTCCCCCCACTCCACTGTTTTAACCGGTTTAGGGTCCCCCAGCTCATGGATCCTCAGGGTCAACTCAACCTCGTACTCGCCCTTAGCCCACCTCTTAAACATCTGAAGACTATTCAAACAGGTTTCTTAAAGCCTCTTCGCTGAAAAGCTTGAAGACTAGGCCTCTCCGCCTCATTTCCAGCCTGATCCTCCTAAGAGTCTTCTCAAAACCCTGGTCTGACTGGAGGAGGTGTGAAAAGTCTCTCGGCGAGTCTGTTGCTCCGAAGCCTTTAACAGTCTTATGGAGGCCGAGAGAGGACAGGAAGCTTACGAGACGATGCTCACTACAGTGGGGAGTGTAGAAAACGCTTCTGACCTCAGCCTCGTTGAGACTTGTCAGGTAGTCTATGTGCCACCTTCTCTTCTTAATCTTCCTGAAGTGTCTCGCAACCCTTTTTTCGAAGCCGCCTTGCCCCATGGCGGAGCCAACGTAAACGTAGCAGCCTGGAGGAAGCCTAGTCTCTGAAAGCGAGCCTGGTTTAAACCTGATGCTTCTTCCAATCAGAATGATAAGCATGTATGTGCCTTTCAAACCCATCCACCCGGTGCGGAAGCCTTAAGAAACTCTAACGGGTTCTCCACAATGCTGTTGAACGAGGGAGGCGGGGAGCCCCAGCTGGATCCGGAGAGGCTTAGGATGATAGAGGTTGCCGCCAACCCCAGCAGGATCAGAATAATGATGGAGCTTTTAAAGGGAGAGGGCACAGTAACGTCGCTTGCAAAGAACCTCGGGTACTCTAGGCAGCTCGTGAACCACCATCTGGATACGCTGGAGAGAAACAGGCTTGTCTTAAAGAGGAGGGTTGGAAGCATGGAGGTGTACAGCACTACTGACGCTGCTAGAGCAGTGATCTCTGAAATCCTGAAGATACATCTAGAAGTAACCAGGGCAGAGAAGGATAAAGCAGGGATAATGATTGAGAAGCGTGAGGCTACTGGGCTGAGCTTAAGGAGGCTTATGCCTTTAGCCTTAGGCTTATCTCCAGTCATAATAGCTTCCGCCAGAGGTATTGTTGAAGGACAGCCCATGTGGATAGTTGGCGGGGTTCTGCTCGGCATTGTTCTATACGCGGTTGCTTCAATTCTTATCCGGCGTCTAGGATAGTGTAGTTGACACCAGCCTCATCCTTAATAATGCTGGTAAGCATCCCGGTCCGGGTTAAGTTCCCTATAACAACCTTTACACCCCTCTCAGCAGCGTAGAACCCCTCGTCAATCTTTCTGAAGATACCGCCGGTGACGTCGCTGGGCCTCAGGGAGGCTGTTAAGCTTTTCACCATGCTCCTCTTTAAAACAGGGATGAGGCTTGCACCACTATCATGCTTAGGGTCTCCTGTGAACACCCCGTCCACATCAGTTCCGTAAACCAGTTTAACTGCGCCAAGCTCTACAGCAAGGTAGGCAGCGATCTGGTCTCCTGAAAGAATCGTGAACCTTTTTTCAGACGAATCCATAGCCACATCCCCCGGAATAAGGGGAACAGTGTTAATGTTGAGCATCATCCTCAGGGAATCAGTGAAAAACCTTTCTATCCTCCCGCCTAAGCATACTGAGCAGCTTACAGGAGTAACAGGGATCGCTGGAACATTGTATGATGCTAGGCTCGTCAGTATCAGCTGGGTAAGCTCACTCATCCTGAGCTTAATCTTCGTTAACCCTATCAGTTGGTCACGGTGGAAAAAGCCTTCCGCCACACGATACTCTGAGGCAACGATGTGCCCATATGAGCCGCCGCCGTGGACAAGCAGGAAACCGTACTCCGGGAGGAGTTCTGAAACCTGTTTTGCAACCTCCTCCATTGCTTCGAAGTTAGGTGTGAAGGGCACATCCTTCCTCGTCACCATGCTTCCGCCGAGCTTAACCACTATTAGCGGCCTCATCTGAACTATTTACTCCTATACACCACATAGTCAGCAAGCTCGAGCAGAAGCCTCTTAGCATTCGAGTCTGGAACAACCGTCAGCATAGACTTAGCTTTCTCGGAGAAAAGCCAAGCCTCTCTTACAGCGTTCTCCTTTACACCGGTCCTAGCTAGAATGCTTAAAGCCTTATCCAAATCCTCCTGTGAAGCCTGTCTGCTTCTCAACACGCTTAGGAAGAAGCTCTTGTTTTCCCCGTTCATCCTCTCCAACCCTTTAAGTATCAGCATGTTCCCAAGCTTATGCTCCACAATGTCTTTCCCAACCTGTTTCCCAGTTTCAGAAGGAGAGCCGAATAGGTCCAGCAGGTCATCCACTATCTGGAAGGAAACTCCCAGGTTTAATCCGAATCCTCTGAACGCTTCAACAATGTTCTCGCCTGCACCTGCCTCCACAGCACCCATCATCGCACTCGCCTCGTAGAGGGATGAGGTTTTCCGAGTAACCATGTCGACATAGTCGTCGAAACTCACGCTCATCCTCCTGTGCTCAGCAACATACGGGTCGTCCTCCCTACCAACCTGCTCGAAGAGAACATCCAGACGCTCCCCCTCCACAAGCCTCATTATGTATGAGTCGACTATTGAGAGCAGCCTAACGCTATTCTTAGATTTCAACAGGAGTTCTGAAACAACCTCCCTGTAGTGTACGGCAGCGAGAATAGCCATGGTTAAACCGTATTTCTTCCAAAGGGTTGGCATACCTCTCCTAACCTCGCCGTGGTCAATTATGTCGTCTATTATCAGAGTATAGTTATGGACAAGCTCGATTGCTGCCGCAGCGTTTAAAGCATTCTCAGGATCCCCGCCAGCAGCCTCGCAAGACAGGATTAAGACAGCTGGCCTAATCCTCTTTCCGCCAGCCTTAACAGGATGGAGCAGAACCTCCTGAAACTCCTGTGAAGCATTTTCAGCAAGAGCATCGTATAAGACTGGCTCAACATCCCTAGCGATCTCCTCAAGGGCTTTTGGAAGGCTTGAGTCCTCTTTCAATATAGAAACCTACTCTCCGGCGGATATTTAAAGGCTATCTTAGAAAACAGCTAAACTTTTAATCCTAGCGGAGGCTGAGGCTCTTAAAATGAATGTTGCAGTAGTGACTTCAGGCGGCGACGCGCCAGGCGTAAACGCAGCCATCAGGGCAGTAGTCAGGGCTTCAGCTGCCCAAGGATTTAAAACACTTGGTGTTGAAAGAGGATACACGGGTTTAATAGAGAACTCATTCAGACAGTTGACTCCAAGGGATGTGAGTGGCATAATAAACACTGGTGGAAGCATACTGAAGTCGAGCAGGTGCGACCTTTTCAAGAAGCGTGAAGGCTTGGAGAAGGCTTCTGAGAACCTTAAGGCTAGGAATGTTGACTGGCTTGTCGCAATAGGTGGAAACGGTTCCTTGAAAGGTGCTAAGGAGATAAGTGGTTTAAGCGGCATACCCGTCACAGTCATAGCCTCATCAATCGACAACGATGTCGCAGGCATAGATGAGACAATAGGGTTCGACAGCGCCGTTAACACGGCTGTAGAAGCCATAGATAAGATAAGAGACACGGCGGTAACTTTCGACAGGGTTTTCATAGTTGAGGTTATGGGGAGGGATCGCGGCTTCTTGGCTGTCGACGTGGCCTTGGCTTCTGGAGCAGAGATGGTTGCAATACCTGAGCACCCTGTTTCTCAAGAGGATATTGCTCAGCAGCTTAGGAGGATGAGCGCCTTGGGAAAGAAGTCAAGCATAATAGTGAAGGCTGAAGGAGCCTTGGGAAACCCGTTTGAAATGGCTTCAACATTGAGCAGTCTAACAGGGTACGAGTTCAGAGTAACTGTGCTCGGGCATCTTCAGAGAGGAGGCTCCCCGTCCGCGAGGTCGAGGAACCTAGCGTGCCTCTTCGTGAACCATGCTGTCAAGCTTATTGCCGAAGGAAGGAGGAACAGGCTTGTAGGGCTTAAAGACGGGCGTGTCACCGATATAGATTTAGCGGAATCCTGCAGGATTGTTAAGGAGATAGATGAGGAGAAATATAGGCTGGTAAGCATCCTAGCAGTCTGAATACAAAAAAATAACCTATTTATACCACTGTCTTAAGCTTATTCAACGATGCCGAGCCAGACCCCTGAGAGCCTAGTTGCCTACCGTATTACGGTAAACGGTATCGTGCAGGGAGTCGGCATGAGGCCCTTCGTCTGGAGGATTGCAACAAGCATGGGGCTCAGGGGCATGGTTCTTAACGCTGGAAACGGTGTTGTAATAGAGGTTGAGGGAAAGCCTGAGGACTGCTTAAGGTTCATAGAGAAGCTTAAGGCTGAGAAGCCTCCTAGGGCAGTTGTGAAAAGTTTTTCCTACAGTAAGATTTCTCCGAAAAACTATGTAGACTTCAGGGTTGAACAGACCGTCAGCGAGGAGGTTGAGACCCTGTGTCCACCAGATGTAGCGGTTTGTCGAGACTGTTTAAACGAACTCTTCAACCCTGATGATAGGAGACACCTCTACCCCTTCATAAACTGCATAAACTGTGGCCCAAGGTTCACCATTATGGAGAGGCTCCCGTACGACAGGGTTAACACAAGCATGAGCGTTTTCAAGATGTGTGATGAGTGCGGTGTAGAGTATTCGGACCCTTTGAACAGGAGGTTTAAGGCTGAGCCCAACGCCTGCGGGAGATGCGGCCCCAAGGTTAGGCTTTACCACCGGGGCAGGATGGTGAGAGTTGATGAGCCTGTTTCAGAGGCTGCGAGGCTGATAAACAAAGGCAGCATAGTCGCCATCAAGGGCTATGGAGGCTTCCACCTAGCTTGCGACGCCACTAGTAGGAGCAGTGTCCTCGAGCTGCGGAGGAGGAAGAAGAGGGGCAACAAGCCTTTCGCCATAATGGTTAAGAATATTGCTGAGGCGGAGAAGATAGTTGAGCTTAACAATTCCGAAAGAGAATGGCTCCTGCACTATTCTGCCCCGATAATTCTTGCGAAGAGAAGGGAGCCGAACCCTGTTGTCGGGGATGTTGCCCCAGGCATGAAGTATCTTGGAATCTTCCTTCCCTACACGCCTATACACCATGTTCTTATTAAGAGTGTTAATCCTCCGGCGATAGTTTTAACGAGCGGAAACATTTCTGAGGAGCCCATCATATTCAGGGACGAGGAGGCGTTTGAAAAATTTGAAGGCATCGCCGACTACATTCTCACCTACAACCGGAAGATAGTCAACTTCGCAGACGACTCGGTTGGCTTTGTTCAAGACAGCCAGCTTAGACTAGTAAGGAGGAGCAGGGGGTTCGTGCCTGAGCCTGTTGAGGTTGAGCTTGATGTTGATGGTGTGCTTGCGATGGGGGCTGACCTGAACAATACTTTCGCGTTGGCGAAGAAGGGTAGAATATTCATGAGCCAGTACATGGGTGATCTGGAGAACCTTTTCATCAGGAGAAGGTATCTGGAGACAATAAGAGGAATGCAGAAGCTGCTGAATCTGAAGTATAGCAGGGTTGCATATGATCTTCACCCTACCTACTATTCTTCGCAGATAGGGAGAAGCCTGAATGGAGGAAAGACTCCTGTGCAGCACCATTATGCTCACGTTCTTTCAGCAATGGCTGAAAACAATATTCTCGGCTCAGAGGCCTTGGGAGTGGCTTTCGACGGGACAGGCTACGGTGAAGACGGTAGGCTCTGGGGATCAGAGTTCATCATTGTGAGGAGCAGAGAATACGTTAGGAGAGCCCATTTTAAATACGTTCCTATGCCAGGAGGTGAGAAAGCTGTAACTGAGCCTGCGAGGATGGCTTTCAGCTATCTTTACGACGCGTTTGGTGAAGACGCCCTAAAGATTGATACAGGATTGAGCGACAGTGTTAAAAAGACTTTGAAGAGCATGATTGATAAAGGTATTAACACGCCGTTGACATGTGGCTTGGGAAGAATGTTCGACGCGGTCTCAGCTCTCCTAGGAGTATGCTTAGCAAGAACCTTTGAAGGCGAGCCTGCCGTGATGCTTGAAATGGTTGCAGGTGAAAACGTTGAAGAGAATTACCCTTTTAAAATTATCGGGGACAGGGAGTATGTTGTGGATACAGCTCCCATCATTAGCCTGATAGTTGAAGACATGAGGAAGAATACTCCCATCAAAACAATCAGCAGAAGGTTTCATGAGACAGTTGCAAGGATCACTGTGGAGCTTGCAGACACTATAAGGCTTGAGGAAGGCATAAGCAAAATTGTTTTAAGCGGGGGAGTTTTTCAGAACAGGATAATCTCCTCTAGGGTTAGGCGTTTAGCAGAGGAGAAGGGTTTTAAAACATTTTTCAACAATATTGTTCCTACGAACGATGGTGGAATATCGCTTGGACAGGTTGTGGCCAGCGGCCTAACGGGGGAGGAGTAAAAAATGTGCTTGGGAATACCTGGGAGGATTGAGGAGGTTAAGGGGGCTGAGGCAACGGTCTCATTCGGTGGAGCACGTAGAAGCGTGAGGCTTGATCTTCTTGACAATGTTTCTGTCGGAGACTACGTTATAGTTCACGCGGGCTTCGCCATAGAGGTATTAGACCAAGAGACAGCATTACAGATGTTGAATACTCTCAGAGAGGTTTTCAGAGAATGAGATTCATAGATGAATACAGGGATGGGGAGCTTGTTAAAGGGATAGTCGGCAAGGTTAACGAGCTTCTCGAAGAGCTTGGGAGAGAAGTGAAGATAATGGAGGTCTGTGGAACCCACACGATGGCTATTGCGAGGCACGGCTTAAGAACACTTTTTAGAAGGAATCTCGACCTGATTTCGGGGCCAGGCTGCCCCGTGTGCGTAACACCCAACTCAGGCTTCTCACTTGTTTTCCAAGCGGCTGAAACAGGCAGGACTGTGGCAACCTTCGGAGACATGATGAGAGTACCGTTTAAAGGCAGAAGCCTCTCAACCCTGAGGGGAGAAGGGTTTGACATCAGAGTTGTATACTCCCCCTATGATGCGCTTAAAATGGCTGAGGAGGAGCCTGAGAAAGAGTTCGTTATGGCGGGGATAGGTTTTGAAACAACTTCGCCGCTCTTCGCCTCAGTCATACTGGAGTGCAGGAGAAGAGGAGTCAGAAACCTTAGGCTGATAAGCCTCTTCAGGCTTATGCCACCAGCTTTAAACACGCTGCTTGAGGCTGAGGATCTTCAGATAGACGGCCTGATACTTCCCGGCCACGTGAGCACGATAATAGGCGTTAAACCCTATGTTGAGATTGTTGAGAAGCATGGTGTACCGGCCGTGGTAACTGGTTTCGAGCCTGTGGACATAGTTGAATCCATACGCATGATTCTGAAGCAGCTTGTTGAGAAAAGGAGCATGGTTGAGAACGAGTATGTGAGGACAGTTAGGCATGGGGGGAATATTAAGGCGGTTAAGCTTATGCAGGAGGTTTTTAAACCGGTTGACGCTGAGTGGCGGGGCCTCGGGAAAATAGCTGGAAGCGGCTTAGCTTTGAAGGAGGAGTTCAAGTTTTTCGACGCTGTTGAAACCTATGGTTTGAAGCCTGTTGAAACCGGTGAGCCCCCGGAATGCTTATGCGGGGAAGTCATAAGGGGCCGTAGGAAGCCGGTGGAGTGCAGGCTCTACAGGAAGGCTTGTAGACCTGATAATCCTGTTGGACCATGCATGGTTTCTTCAGAGGGGACTTGCGCAGCATACTACTACTCGGGGATCGGGAAATGAGTGGTAAGATAGTTCTGGAGCACGGTGCAGGCGGAAGGCTTATGCATGAGCTTATTGGAGAAATATCGCGGAGCCTTAAAGAACCTATGAATGGGGTTGACAAGGCTGTCTTAAAAACGCTGACAGGGAGAATAGCGTTCACCACAGACTCGTTCGTGATGAAGCCTCCGGTCGTTAAGGGTTGCGACATAGGTATGCTGTCAGTCAACGGTACTGTGAACGACCTTGTTACGATGGGTGCTAAACCAGAGTATCTGAGTCTCTCGCTCATAGTTGAAGAAGGCTTGGATAAGGGTTTCCTGATGAGCATTATTGGAAGCGCTAGGGACGCGGCTAGGAGGGCTAGGGTTAAAATAGTTACGGGAGACATTAAGGTTGTTGAGAAAGGCGGATGCGACAAGATTTTCATAAATACTTCAGGCGTTGGAAGAGTGTACAGCGGGGTTAAAGCCTCAACAGTTAATGCGAAGCCTGGTGACGCAGTAATAGTGACGGGGAGCGTTGGAGACCATGGGGCAGCGGTTCTGGCTGCGAGAGGAGAATTCCAGTTGGAAACAGATGTCTCAAGCGACTGCATGCCTTTGACAAAAATTTTGGATACTCTTGTCAGGAAAAGAATACCTTTCCACACCCTGATAGACCCGACTAGGGGAGGCTTAGCCACATCGCTCAACGAGGTTGCTGAATCATCCCGTGTCGCGATACATGTTGAGGAGGAGAAGATACCTGTTAAGAAGGGAGTTTCAAGCCTCTGCGAGGTGCTTGGCATAGACTTTCTCTACCTTGGCTGCGAGGGGAGACTCGTCATATTCACCCCAAGGAAGTATGCTGAGGAGACGGTGAAGGCTTTGAGAAGAACTGGGGCCGGCAGGGAGACTCGGCTAATAGGCAGTGTCACTGGGAAATCAAAGACTGGCGAGGTTAGGCTTTTAACAAGGGCAGGCGGATTGAGAAGCCTACCGATGCTTCACGGAATACCCCTGCCAAGAATCTGTTGACCTCTACGCGTAGCCACGGTAATAATAGTAGTATTGGACAGATGGCCGACTAGGCTTCCTCCTGAAGAAGAGGAGTGCAACAATCATCCCAGCTATAAACCCGCCGATGTGAGCCCAGTACGCGATCCCAGTGTATCCTGGAAGCATGCTTTCGACAAGCTGCATAAGGAACCAGAACCCCAAGTAGAATACTGCAGGAAGCCTTACGAGGAAGAAACGGTAGAAAACCCTTACCCTAGCATAGGGGAACATGACTAGGTATGCACCCATTACTCCGGATATCGCACCCGAAGCCCCTATTGCAGGGATTATTGAAGCAGGGTCGATCGCGTAATGCATCAGGCTTGCAGCCACGCCGAAGAAAAGATATAGGAAAAAGTATTTCACATGCCCCATCCTATCCTCAACATTATCCCCGAAAATATATAGGAAAATCATGTTGCCTAAGATATGAAGCGGATCCGCGTGGAGAAACATTGACGTGAACATTCTGAAAACACCGTCAGCCGGGTTGACTGTCAGCACCCTCGGTATAAATCCGTAGCGCAATATGGCAAGCTCGTAACCCCATTCGTCAAGTATGAACCATTCTATGATGAAAACACCCACGTTAACCCCTATCAGAAGGTATGTCACAATAGGGCGGGAGTAGCGCGGAGTCTCATCTCCAGCGGGGAACATTGTTGAAGGCGGTAGGTAAAACACGTTTTAAAGTTTTTAAGACGTTAAAACATTGCAGGCGGCATAAGCTTAAAAGCATGTTTTCGAAGCAAGCTCTCAACAACAGGGTTTGAGCAAAACCGAGGAAAGCGGAATCCTAAGGGTGCAGCTGATATCCACGTGTCTGATAGGTTCCGTGATGCTTCTCGAGATTTCCGCGGGAATCTTGACTAATAGTCTTGCGGTTCTTGGAGACGGGCTCCACGCCATGTATGATTTCCTCATAACAGGAATGCTTTTCATAACCTACAGGATCAGCATAAAGCCTGCGGACGAGAGCCACACGTATGGCCACAGCAGGATAAAGACTCTCGGAGCCTTCACAAGCGGGGTGGCATTCCTCTACCTCGTCATCCAGCTTTTACTAAGAAGCATGGATAGGTTTGCGAACCCTTCTCCAGTCTACCTTGGTTTAATAGGGTTCTTAGCCTTGGCCTACACGCTTGCTGTGGATGCTGTTAGGATAACGGTTCTCTCAAAGGTTTCTGGCGGAGGAGAATCGAGCGTGAAAGCAGGTCTATTGCACTCTGTTGCAGACTTCTTCGACACTCTGGTGGCAGTCCTAGGGTTCCTCTTAGCAGGCTACTTCAACATAGTGCAGGCGGATGCTGTTGCAGGCCTCCTGCTTTCAGCCATGATGACTTATCTCGGTGTTAAGCTGCTTTACGAAACCGGGTTAGAGCTAACAGATACTGTTCCACCAACCCTAGTGAGAAGGATCAGGAGGGTTGTTGAAGAAGAATACGGTTTTGACGGGGTCTCTTATCTGAATGTTAGGAGGCTTGACAGGAGGACGTATGTGGATGTTGGTGCACTCGTGCCTAGGGAAAGCAGTGTTTCAAGCATACATCGGTCTGCGAAGAATGTTGAGGAGAAGGTTTCTAAGGCTGTCGGTGGAGATGTTGTGGTAAGGATTCAAACGGTGCCGAAGGGTTCTGACAGCCTCTACGGGTTGATAAAGGATTCTGCCTTAAGCGTTGAAGGGGTTTTAGACGTTCACGACATCATGGTTTCAAAGATAGATGAGAAGTTGCTCGTATCCCTGCACATAGAGGTTCCGGAACACATGAGTCTTTCAAACGCTCACAAGATTGCGGATAAGGTTGAGGAGAACGTTCTGAAAAACGTTGAGAACACAGGGAACGTTATGGTTCATGTGGAGACAGCAGGCTCAGCGGTTACACCTATTGAAACAGTGAGCTCAAACTCGTTGCTCTACCTTAAGGTCAAGGAGGCTGTTGAAGACGAGGTTAAGCAGTTTCACAATATTAAGGAGGTTAGGAGGATAAGGGTGTTCAGAGAATCCTCTGGTGTGAACAGGATTGAACTGACGGTGAGCATGGAGGGTGGGAGAAGCATGTCTGAGGCTCATGAAGCATCCTCACGGCTCGAGGAAACTGTTAAACGCGGTGTTGGAGAAAACTTCGAGATAGTTGTGCACGTGGAGCCTGAGAAATAAACAGGCTAAAACTTTTATCCTTCCAACGGGAACATATTTCAGTTGAAATGATTGGGGAAAACACGATTATTGAAGAGGTTAAGACGGATTCTGAGAGGCCGATAATACTTGAAGGTCTACCGGACACTGGGCTTGTTGGAACAATATCTCTAAGCCATTATCTGGTTAAGCTCGGCTTTAAGAGAACAGGATACCTTCAGACAGACAGGTTTCCTCCGATGCTGGTGGTAAGAGATGGGAAAATCGGAGATATTCTAGAAATATATTATAAGGATAATGTTTACATAGTAAGGTCTGAGCTACCCATCCCTCAGGAGGGGGCTCACGAAATAGTTGAGGAGATTGTGAACTGGGTTAAAGGCAAGAACCCGAGGCTTTTCCTAAGCCTAGGCGGAATACCGAATCCGTATAGGATAGACATAGCGGACCCCAAGGTTTACGCTGTGCCCACGAGTGAGGAAGCGTTAGCAATAGTCTCTAAGATGAAGGATGTTGAAATACTCAGTGATGGACTGTTGTTCGGGCCTAAGGCACTTATCTTGAGGAAGATTGAAAGGCTTAAGATAAATGGGCTGGGCCTATTCGTCCAGTCGTATTTGAACTATCCGGATCCTGGTTCAGCAGCCAAGGTTCTGACAATTCTCCCGCAGATAGGTTTGGAGAAGGTGGAGGTTGACTCTCTAATAGCCTCGGCTGAAGAGGTTAGGATGCAGTACAGGGAGCTTATGAGGAGGACTGACGAGGAGGCGAGGAGGATGAGGCAGGTTCCGTCGATGGCTGAGCAGAGCCTTGTCTAGGAGGAGATGAAAATGGAGGATGTTGAGAGAATTATTGAAGGGATGAGGGAGATGTTTGAAGAGGATTTTAGGAAGCGCAGGATGAGACACATGGGGTGTGTGGAACCGTTGTACAACATTGTTGAGAAGGAAAATGAGGTAAGGATTAGCGTCGATCTTCCAGGGGTTGAGAAGGAGGATATTAAGCTGACCCTATACGAGGACTATCTTATGGTTGAAGGAGTCTGCAGGAAGGAAACACCCTCCGTGAGAAGACTTTCTGGGGAGAGACCCCTATACTACAGTGTCAGAATACCTCTTCCAACTAAGGTTGAGGAGGAGCCTGCCAGAGCCAAGTATTCAAACGGGATACTGGAAGTAGTTTTAACAAAGAGAAAGCGTGGACGAAGAATACCTGTTGAGTAATATGCCTCAGACACCCGCTTGGGATCCTGCTGGCGGAGTAGAGATACGTGCAATCCGGGGAAGCCAGTGCATCTATTGCTTGGGGTCGAGAGCATTATGCGGAAGGAAACAGTGCCCCATCCTTCTCAGGTACAGTAAGCTCCAACCGGTTGTGAAGCTTAGGCTTGAAGACAGAACAGCCATAGACGGAGCCTCTCCCCCAGGCGTGTTCGTAGGCAGAATCGGATACCCGAGGGTGGGTGTAGGACCCCTGGTTCCACCCTACTTCGGAAACACAAGCATACTTGACCATCCGGAGTCCTGGTGGAGCATAGATCTTGAGAAGCTTGTCGAATACAGGTCAAGCCTTGTAAGAGGCATATTCAACGTTAACGTTCATAATCCTTGGGAGGCGGGGAGGCTTTTCGAGCTTACTCAGGAGATAGCTATGGCAAGCCAGCCGCTTGAAGCAGCACTAGAGTTCTCTAAGCCGGTTAAGGCCCGCATAGTTCTGGATGAGGATGCTCAGCCATTCGGCCCCTACGGGCTTGTTGAAAGACTGGAGGCACGCAGCATTAAGGTTAACCATGTGATTGAGAAAGCCTATTATGATGAGGATCTTAAGGCTTCTGAAGCAGTCTACTACGCTTACTCCTCAGGAGTCCCGGTTTCAAGCATTCAAAAGGCTTTGAGCGCAGCTGTTTTCGGAGTGGGGAAGCGCAGGAGGCTTGTTCCAACGAGGTGGAGCATAACCGCAGTCGACAGTATTCTGGCGGACAAGATGATGGATAGGATCAGGATGAACCCTGAGGTCGGCGAGTACATGGTTTACGAGTCGGAGCATATTGACAACAGGTTCATAGTGTTAATAGCCCCCGGGAAATGGTCCTACGAGTTCATAGAGATGTTTCACCCAGGCTCAGTCTGGAACATAGGGGGTGAAGACAATATTGCAATAGGATCAGACTATGAGGATACTGAGGGCAGGACAACCTATGCGAGAATAGGAGGCTGCTACTATGCTGCTAGGCTTGCGGTCGTGGAGCATCTTCACAGGATCAGGAGGCAGGGGGCGGTGCTTGTTCTCAGGGAGGCTGGCCCAGGCTATCTTCTTCCAGCAGGAGTCTGGCTGGTCAGGGAGAACACTAGGAAGGCACTAGCAGGTAATCCGACCTGTTTCGGAAGCCTTGATACCGCCTTAACATATGCTGCGAAAAAACTTAGGACACCTTGGCGGCTGATAGTTAGGGAGAGCATGCTCCTTAGAAACATTAGGGAGAGGAGAAGAATCACAGAATATTTAAAAGAAGAATGAGGTGTTTAGCTGGAAGCATGAGTGCAGATAAGGCTGGTAAAAGCCTGAGAGAAGTCTCAATCTACAACACTTTAACTAAGAAGGTTGAGAAACTAGCTCCCCTACACCCAGGGGAAATAAAAATGTATGTCTGCGGCCCCACGGTCTACGATGTTGCACACATTGGCCACGCTAGGGCTGAAATAGTCTATGATTCATTCAGAAGGTTCCTTGAATACTTAGGCTATAGAGTCATATTCGTCAGGAACATCACGGATGTTGACGACAAGATAATTAACAGGGCTATAGAGGAGAACAGACCTGCCAGCGAGGTTGCGCTCCAATACACGGTGAAATACTTCATCGACACTTTAAGGCTTGGAATAAAGCACCCTACTTTCAACCCTAGGGTTACTGACCATATTCCTGAAATAATAGTATTCGTGAAAAAGCTTATTGACAAGGGGTACGCGTATGAGTCTGACGGAGACGTATACTTCTCAGTCAGAAAATACGAGGGCTATGGAGAGCTCTCCGGCCAGTCTCTTGAAAAAATCTTAGCGGGGGCAAGGGTGGAGCCTGGGGAGAAAAAGAGGGACCCGTTAGACTTTGCTCTCTGGAAGAAGTCTAAGCCGGGTGAACCGTCTTGGGAAAGCCCGTGGGGCAGAGGCAGGGTTGGGTGGCATACGGAGTGCAGCGTCATGTCTGCAAAATACCTTGGGGAGACGCTTGATATTCATGCGGGAGGCATGGATCTTGTTTTCCCTCATCACGAGAACGAGAGAGCGCAGTCCGAAGCCTTAACTGGGAGAAGATTCGTCAACATATGGATG
Organism: Thermoproteota archaeon; assembly: GCA_038848185.1. Lineage (GTDB taxonomy): Archaea > Thermoproteota > EX4484-205 > EX4484-205 > JAAOZP01 > JAAOZP01. The sequence goes on from JAWCNV010000003.1 coordinate 60,126, forward strand.
CATCACGGGCTCCTTACTGTGAGAGGCGAGAAGATGGCTAAATCCCTTAAGAACTATGTTACGATAGAAGAGATTTTAAACAGGTTTGACCCAGACACCTTCAGGTTCTTCATTCTCTCAACCCACTACCGGAACCCGTTGGATTACGATGAGCAGACATTGGAGGCTGCTAAGAAAGGGTTTGACAGGGTTAGAAGGATCATGGTGAGGCTGGGCGAAGGAGTGGTGGAGGAGGACAGAGATGCCGAGACTCTTGAGGAGGAGGTTCTAAGCCATTTATGCAACGATTTCAACACTCCCCGTGCTTTAGCAAGCCTAATGGAGGCGGCCAACAGGATTCTGGAGGATTTAAACAAGGGTGCAGTTTCCAAGGGCTTTATACATGTGTTTTTCAAGCTTTGGAAGATGCTCGGGTTTCTCCAAGAGGGGGCTGAAAGAGCTACGCTCAGAGAGAGGAAGCTTGTTGAAATACTGGTTAATCTAAGGAATGAGGCTAGGTCCTCTGGAAACTATGGGCTTTCCGACAGAATACGGGAGGAGCTTAACAGGATTGGGATACTGGTTGAAGACTCTAAAGAGGGGACCGTTATCTACATGCTTTAACCCTTATGCCTTTCTACAATGAGTTTCACCATCTTTTGCCTCGGGAGAAAGCTTAAAATAAGAGTGTTGAGGAAATTCCTCGTCTCGAGAAAATGGCAAGCGAAGCACATTCATGCAATACCCTTTCAGAAAAAGGCTTGGGAAGAGAGGGATATTTTGAAAAATGCTTGGAGAAACGCTTAGCTCGGCAATGGGGAGAAGAATGTTAAGCACCTGTGCGGGGTCTTGTTAGGTGTGGGAAAACCAGAGTTGAACATTTGTATTAATACTTTAAGCTTCAGCCAGTTAAAATCTAAAGAGGGAGCAGGTTTTGAACAGGCAGTTATGAAATGTGTGGAAATGGGTGTCAGAAACATTGAATTGAACGAGGCGGATGCTAAAAACAAGGAGCATGTCCTCCAACTCTTCAATGACGTAAAGAACTATGGAGGGAGAATTGTTGCCCTAACCCTTGGGCTTAACCTGCTCGGCGGAGACGTTAGGAGCGACGAGAAATACTTCAACAAGGTTAAGAATTGGATAAAGGTTTGCAGCGAGAACGAGTGTAGGATTCTCAGGCTTAAGGCTACTCCGGAGAACAGTGAACCCTATTCGGAAAACGATTTTAAGCTTCTCTACAGGAATCTTCTAAACATTCTTTCATCCGTTGAGAAAAACAATGTGAAAGTAAGCATAGACACTGGCGAAACAGCCTATTCAAACATGAACAGGCTGACGGAGATGATTGAGGATATTGGTTCAGAGATGATAGGTATGACTCTCGACACAAGGATAGTTAGCAGGCTTGAGGAGCACAAGATGCTTGAGAGAGTAGCACCGCTAGTCAACCATGTGACTGTTAAAGAGGACGTTTTGAAAAATCCTGGGAGAAGCATCCTGGAGAAAACCTTTAAAGCCTTGGAAAAATCAGCTTACACAGGGTATTTTTCACTCGAGGTCCCGGGAGCAAGGAGCGTTGATGATGTAAGCAGTTACGTCAACAAGCTTAAGGAGACACTCAGCCTCTAAAGCCTTTCAAAGAATACTCCGTCAACATCCTCCAAACCTGCTCCAGGAGCCTCGTAGGAGACCTCAACCTTATGCATCCTGATTAAATCAGGCTCCAGAACCCTCAGTTTCTCAGGCAGGTAAACCCTGTAGTTTATCTTCTCGTTTAGAGAAACCTCCAGCTTCTTCTTAAACTTCCAGATCGCTGAGTTAACCTTCATGAAGAGCGTTGAAACCTCGCTGTCAACAGGCTCAACATCATCCAGGTTTGGGAAAGACTGGTTGGCAACCGACTCCCCATATATGCTTCTAAACAAGTAGTCTGTTATGAATGGTATCACGGGTGAGAGACCGATTAAACATGTTCTTAAAACCCTGTGAAGAGTATACCAGGCTGACTCAGCCTCCTCCCGGCTTCCAAGCATGTATGCCCTCGGCTTAACCGCCTCCAAGTAGTGGTCTGCGAAAAAGCTCCAGACATAGTTCCTCAAAAGGTTTGAAGGACCATAGAAGTCTAGAGAATCGTAATCCTTCCTAGCCTCATCCAGAACCCTTTTAAGTTCACTTAAAGCAAGCTTATCGAGGAAACAAAGTGCTTTAGGCTTCTCATCCACGTATTCGAAAGAAGATATGAATCTTCCAATGTTCCAGAGCTTCGTCAGGAAAAGCCTTGCACCATTAATCTTCTCCTCGGAGAAACGATAGTTCGAGCCGAGCTTAGCCTCTGAAGCAGCCCAGAACCTGAACGCGTCAGCCCCATACTTCTCCAAGTACTCGTCTGGGAAAACCACGTTCCCCTTAGACTTGTGCATCGCCTCCCCCTTCTCATCCAGCCCTAGGCCACTTATCCTAACCTCCTTGAATGGAGGAGTGTTTAGAAGCTGAACAGTCCTAAGAATAGAGTAGTATAGCCATGTCCTTATTATCTCATAGCCCTGCGGCCTCAGTGAGCACACCCAAGATCTTTTGAAAAGCTCCTCGTTCCTCCTGTAGCCTGTTACGAAGAGCTGAGATATGCTTGAATCCATCCAAGTGTCGAGAACCCGAGTATCTCCCTTGAAAACGGTTCCACCGCATTTAACGCATTTAGCGTCTCCACTAGGCGAATTCTTCCAAGGCCTGTAGTATTTTCCCGGCGCAGGAACATACGGTTCACCACACTTACTGCAGTACCATAGGGGAACCTCAGTGGCATAGTGCCTCCTCCTAGAGATAGGCCAGTCGCCCCTGACGCTGTTAATCCAGTCGAGAAGTATCTGTCTCATGGACTCAGGGTGAAAAACCATTTTGCCTGAGGCTTCTCTCACCTTATCTACGAACTCCTCCTGCTTAAGGTATAGCTCGCTCATCTCCACGAATTCAAGGTGAGTGTGACACCTCCAGCAGACAGGCACTCTTTGAACAATCTCCTCAGACTTCACAAGCAATCCTCTTCTCGAAAGCTCCTCGACAATTCTCCTCCGAGCCTCATCAACCTTCAGGCCTTTAAGAAACCCAGCCTCCTCAGTCAGCACAGCGTTCTCGTCGATCACCCTCGTAGGCTTCAAACCGAGCTCTCTGAACAGCCTTATGTCAGAGGTATCGCCATAGCTACATATCATCACAAGACCTGTCCCGAATTCGGGCTTCGCATAACTGTTAGGAATTACTCTGACCACCTTACCATATACTGGTACTACAATAGTCTTGCCTTCAAGCTTCAGATACCTCTCGTCTGAAGGATTAAATATCACAGCATCACAGCCAGCAAGAAGCTCAGGCCTAGTGGTAGCTATCTGAACATCTTCACCAGTCTCCCTAACCTTGAAAAGCAAGTAGTAAAGCTTCGAAGAAGCCTCTATGTACTCCACCTCCGCGTCAGCTATTGCTGTACCGCATCTTGGACACCAGTTAGTAGGCCTCGTCGCCTCGTATATGAGTCCCTGCCTCCATAGTTCTATGAATGTCTCCTGAGTTAAGCTTCTGTACTCAGGTGAGTCAGTTCTATACATGTTTTCGAAGTCGCTGCTTAACCCTAGCCTCTTAGCCTGATTAGTGACCTCTGCCTCAACATTGTCAAGAGTCTTCTTGCAAAGATCAACAAAGTATTCTCTGCCAACCTCCTTAGCCATTAGGTTGTACTGCCTCTCAACCATGACCTCTACAGGCAGACCGTTTCTATCCCAACCTATTGGAAAGTGAACATTATAGCCTAAGAGCCTCTTGTACCTAGCAACCATGTCAATACCAACGTAATGTGCAGCTCCTCCAACATGCCATTTTGCCGAGATGTATGGCGGTGGAGTATCTATGGTATAGATCTCCCCGGGTTTACTGAGGTCGAACCTGTAAAGACCCTCCTTCTCCCAGATCTTCAGCAGCTCTTCCTCAAGCTCTGGAGACCATCGTTTCTCCTTTATCTTGGGTTTAGCCTTCAGGCTCATGAGCAAGGTTTAGGGAATATTTAGGTAGTTTAAATGTTTCGATTTCTCAGTAAAGCCGATAGCTTTTTAGAAACTTGCTTGGCTCCTTATAAAACGTCAGCTTTTCGCATAATGCTTAATAAGAGTTATTGAACGTCTATCAAGAATAATGGAATATAAACCTGTTATGAAGCATACAGAACATTCTAACCATGAGAACCACGCTCACCATATTGCCGAGTTTAAGAGAAAGCTATTGGTCTCCTTGATGCTGACGGTCCCCATACTTTTGCTTTCTGAAATGATACAAGAATGGTTTGGCTTCAGCTTTAGACCGCCTTTTCACAGGGAAATGCTTTTCGCATTATCTTCAGTTGTCTACGTTTACTCCGGGTCTCCTTTTCTCAAAGGCGTGGTGAACGAAGTTAAGAAACGTCAACCGGGGATGATGACTCTAGTTGGAACAGCAATCTCGATAGCATTCATATACTCTTCAGGAACCGTCTTAACGGCAAGGGGGAGAGACTTCTTCTGGGAGCTTGCCACACTCATAGACGTCATGCTTCTCGGACACTGGGTAGAAGCCAAAAGCGTCCTAGGAGCATCTAGAGCCCTAGAGGAGCTTGTTAAAATAATGCCGACAATAGCCCACAGGGTTGAGAACGGTGGAATAAGCGACATACCAGTTTCAGAGCTAAAGGTTGGCGACACTGTTCTCGTGAGGCCGGGTGAGAAAATCCCTTCAGACGGCATAGTGGTTGAGGGAGAATCCTTCGTTAATGAAGCACTGTTAACTGGAGAATCTAAACCTGTATACAAGGGAGCTGGTGACAAGGTGATCGGCGGCTCGATAAACAGCGAGGGGGCCCTTAAGATAAGGATTGAGCATACAGGCGAGGAAACCTATCTGGCTCAGGTTATTAGGCTCGTTAAGCAGGCTCAAGAAAGCAGATCTAGAACGCAGGATCTAGCGAACAGGGCTGCGGCCCTATTGTTCTACTTGGCGCTTATAGCCGGCGTCATAACCTACTCAGCATGGTTCTTACTGGAGAACCCGGATTTCGCTCTTGAAAGAATGGTGACGGTACTGGTTATTGCTTGTCCTCATGCACTTGGTTTAGCTGCCCCATTGGTGGTTGCACTCTCAACAACTATAATGTCGAGGAGCGGGATCCTCGTAAGGGATAGAAAAGCCTTCGAAGCCATAAAGGATGTGGATACAGTGGTTTTCGATAAGACAGGAACATTAACCCAGGGGAGCTTTGAAGTTAGCGATGTAGTTGCTCTTATTCCTGAGGAAGAGCTCCTAAGCTTGACGGCAAGTGTTGAATCGAATTCTGAACACATGATTGCTAAGGCAATAGTTGGTTACGCTAGGAAGAGGGGGGCAGAGATTTCAAGGGTTAACGAGTTTAGGGCTCTACCTGGTAGAGGTGCCTATGGAAAAGTGAACGGGAGAGAAATCCATGTTGGGGGTCAAGGTATGCTGGAGGAAATGAGGATTGAGCTAGTTGACCATAGGGTTACGGAGCTTCAGAACCAGGGAAAGACCCTTGTCTTCACAATCATAGACGGGAAGCCTGCTGGTGTATTCGCCCTCTCCGATAAAGTGAGGGAAGAATCCTACGAGGCTTTGGAGAAGCTTAAGAAGCTAGGCTTAAAGGTCTACATGCTTACCGGTGACTCGGGGGAAGTCGCCAAATGGGTTGCAGGCGAACTCAAGATAGATGATTACTTTGCACGGGTCCTTCCTGTTGAAAAGGCTGAGAAAATAAGGCTCTTGAAGGAAAAAGGCCTCAGGGTCGCGATGGTGGGTGATGGAATAAACGATGCACCAGCCCTCGCCACAGCCGATGTTGGAATAGCGATAGGTGCTGGAACCGATGTCGCAATAGAGAGTGCCGACATAATACTTGTTAGAAACGATCCTAGAGATGTTGTGAAGACTATTGACCTCTCTAGAAAAACCTATTTGAAAATGCTTCAAAACCTCCTGTGGGCAACAGGATACAACGCGGCCACCATACCCCTAGCGGCAGGAGCCCTATACGGCTATGGCATCCTCTTGCCGCCAGCAATAGGTGCGTTAATAATGTCGTTAAGCACAATAATCGTGGCCTTAAACAGTCAGACGTTAAGGAAATATGAGCCTAGAATAATGGGTTTCAAGGAGAAGAAGCATGTGGCGACGGACCCAGTATGCGGGATGACGGTTTCTCCTGAAGACGCGTACAGTAAATTGGAGCATGGAGAGTACGTTATCTATTTCTGTTCGAAACATTGTGAGGAAGAGTTCAATAGGAACATGCAGAAGTATCTGTCAAAGCTTAGAAAGGGAGAGAAAACTACGGTTGAACACCACCATTAGCCTGAACATCATGTTTTCCGCTTAAATGATCCTTGCTATTTCTTCGAATCCCTTTCTCAGAGGCCTTTTCAACTCTGTCTCCCTCTGCCTGTCGGAAAGATTGTTGACGGCTTTCTGAGAATGCTTTCCAATTATGATTAGGGTAATTAGAATCGCCTCCTCCGGGATCTCCAGAATCCTCTTAGCCTTATCTTGATCATATCCTGCAATGGGGTGAGCGACTAACCCAAGCTCCGTCGCCCTCAGAATCATTAGGGCTACTGCCATACCCGTGTCGAAAAGATAGTATTCACGCTCCTTAACGACACAGTCATGATCCTTCTTGGAATAAATAGCTATGATTAACGAAGCTGTTTTCGCCCAACTGTTTCCACTCGATAACGTGCCATACAACTCCTCAAGCTTTTCACGGCTCTTCGCGAATACAAACCTCCAAGGCTGATTGTTGTAACAGGAGGGAGCTAGAGAAGCATGATAGGCCAAATCCTTAATCAGTTCGTCAGTGGCTTCTACTGGCCCGATAGCGCGGTAGGCTCTCCTGCTTTCTATCGCTTCATGGACATTCATGAATAACCTACTTCTTTAGTACTTTTTAGTTTTTTCTTTTAAAACTTCGATAACAGTTTTTTGGGGCTATATGCTTCGATAGGTGATAGATTTAACCAGAATGATGGTTCTCGACATTGTTCGAGGAAGTGGGTTTCCTGAAAAGCTTAAACGATAAGATTAAATCTCTTGGCTACAAGGTTCCTGATAGATTTGCAACAGGAAAAGTTCTACATAACGACTGCGATCGATTATGTTAACGCCTACCCTCACCTAGGCCACTTATACGAAAAGGTTTGTGCAGACGTGATAGCAAGATGGAATAGGCTTAACGGTAGAAAAGTGTTCTTCCTAACCGGCACGGATGAGAATGCCGCTAAGAACGAGAGGGCGGCTAGGGAGGCGGGCTTAGAAGTTAAGGAGTTCATAGATAGGAACGCTAAGAGGTTCAAAGAACTCTGTGAAGCCTTCAACATATCTAACGACGACTTCATAAGGACTACTGAGGAAAGGCACCGCAGGGTTTCACAGTTAATATTCAGGAAAATATTTGAGAACGGCGATATCTATAAGAGTAGTTACAAGGGCCTCTACTGTTACGGCTGCGAAGAATATAAGGCTGAGAAAGATCTTTTAGACGGGAAGTGCCCTGAGCACGGTACTGAGCCAGAGTATATCGAGGAGGAGTGCTACTTCTTCAGGCTGAGCAAGTATGAGGAGCCTGTGCTGGAACTCGTTGAGAAAAACCAGTTCATCATTCCTGAGAAGAGAAGGCAGGAGATTATGGCTAGGATAAGGTCTGAAGGGCTTAGAGACCTTGCAGTAAGCAGGTCGCGCATAAGCTGGGGTGTAGAAGTGCCTTTCGACCCTAAGCATAGGATTTACGTCTGGGTTGACGCACTGGTGAACTATGTTTCAGCATTAGGATATCCGGATGAAGAGAAGTATAGGAAGTATTGGCCTGCAGATGTGCACCTTATCGGAAAAGGGATAAACTGGTTTCACTCCGTAATATGGCCAGCAATACTGCTCTCATGCGGCATCCCCTTGCCTAAACATATTCTCGTCCACGGGTACATTACGATAGGTGGGGAAAAACTCTCGAAGTCAAGAGGCACCGCAGTCGACCCGTTTAAGCTGTTGGAGAAGTATGAGGTTGATGCTGTAAGATATTTCTTGGCGAGGGACATACCTTTCTTCGAGGATGGCGACTTCAGCGAGAAAGCATTAGTGGAAAGGGTTAATGGAGAGCTTGTTGGAAACATAGGCAACTTCATACATAGGACGCTAACCCTTGTCTGGAATCTTTACAATGGAGAGGTGCCTACACCAAGGAACTATGAGAAGGATGAGGAATGTTTGAAGCTTGTTGAAAGCATTAGGGAGCTGCCAAGGAAGACGAGGGAAAAGTTTGAGAAGTATGAGATAGATAGGGCTTTGAAGGAGGTTGTTGACTTCGCCATCCAATGCAACAGGTTCCTACAGGTTAAGGAGCCTTGGAAGACTAAAGATCCAGACGCGTTATTCCTCTGCGTAAACGCTGTGAGAACACTAGCCATAGTTTTACAGCCATACCTGCCAAGCTCATCCGAGAAGATCTGGAAGACTCTTAATCTTGAAGGCTTACCTGAAGACTATGGATGGGATTCATCTGGGGAGCTATTAGTCAAGCCTGGACATAGAATAAGTAAGCCAGAGATAGTCTTCAGAAAGATAAAAACAGTTTAGCAAAACTAGGCAGGAAATGCTCAGGGCGATTGTTTTTATTGGCTACCGCCTCCAACAATCAAACTCTTAACGAGTTTTAAAATTTGTTCATGTCTTTTCCCATCTTCAGCTATCTATTCTAAGATCATTTTAAGTCTCGAGATCCAACCCAGTTTCATTTGCCATAAGCTCTATGGTTTTACGCTTAGAACCGTCAGATATTCCTCTGCTACAACGCCCTCAAACCTTACTAAGCCATCTATCAACTCAACAAGCTTACGATTATCTAATTCAACTCCCCCCTGAATTATCCTAGTTTTCTCCATAAGGTTTTTCCACGAGCCTCCTGAAACCTTTTCAAATTCTTCAAAGCTAGGTTTATCACCACCCATTAGAAACTCGCTAAGAGTCCTAAGTATCCTGGCGTACTTATATGAAACATCGGAAATTTAATTTAAAAAGCACTTAACATTCATGACAATTGTATTTTCGGCTAGGTGACGATAAGCCTTCGCAACTTTCCTCTAATAAGCCGGAGCAGTAGAGAAACTTGCTTATCTCCATAAACCGACTGTCTTTCATGATCAAAGAAAAACGAAGCAATTATTATGAATAATGCGTTGTAATCTGATAGTCAAACAGATTTAAGTACAACACTTTAATGCAACTACATGGGGCCCGTGGCCAAGCCAGGATAAAGGCGTCGAAAGGATTAATCCTTGCGCAAGCCTTCGGAGCCGGAGACCCTGGGTTCGAATCCCAGCGGGCCCGCACTTAATTTATGTGAATCCTAACTCTACCCTTGGACTAAACTATTCTTCACGATCATGCATCCCATTCTGAATAACCCATTTAAGTAGGCTGCTGGAATCTCAGGATAGCCTTTTGGAACAGCACAGTTCGTTATGCTTAAGAGCTGTTAATAAGGTGATGTATTTCGGAGCAAGACACTGAAACACATATAAGATTTACAAACGCAACCATGGCTTGAAGGCGTTGACACATGCAAATTGTCATCCGCGAGATGCAGCCAAACGAGAAACGGGAAGTTGAGAAACTCTTAGTGAGAAGCCTCGGCATCACTGACAGGATTATCTTTCAGCTCTCGTTTGAGGAGGCACAGAAGAGCGCTCGGAAGCAAAGCGGAGCCACTTTAGTTGCAGACTTCGAGGGTAAGATAGTTGGAACAGTCTCCATGAGGATCCAAGTTTTAAAAGGCATGAGGACAGGCTACATCGACGCACTGGTATCGGATAAAGATTTTCGGGGGAGAGCAATCGGCAAGTCCTTGGTTGATGGAGCCATATCATGGCTTGAGGAACATGGGTGTGAAGTCATCTACGCCACAGCCGACAGGTACAACTCTCCCTCATGGAATATTTTTATCCATAGAGGATTCTATCTCTACGAGATACCGCGGCAACTTAGAGATTATGGGGCTAGCTTCCTAAGGCTTTGGCTCGCAGAGTTTCATTTCATAGGCTTCGGAACCTTCTTTCTTAGACGAGACAAGGGGCAAAGAAAAAACTGTGAAACAAGAGAAGCGTGGCATTGGCTGGCTGCCCTGCTAGGCGTGTCTACAGTATGGTGGATACAAATACTGCGTGGCCAAGGATCACTGACACTTATTCCAATAGTTTTCACGGTTGTAGCATTTAGCATCCTAGCCCACGAGCTTTCGCAAAAGCTTGCAGCAAGCAAACTCGGTTTAGAAACAACGTTCAAAGCCTGGGGTTCAGGAATCTTATTCAGCTGGCTACTGGCGCTACTCAGCAGCGTCTTCCCAGCATACGGCTCAACATACGTGAAACAGTTAGACTGGCGGTATGACCCGGAAAAAGATAAGACTGGAATCATCTTCGCCATAGGTCCGCTCGTCAGCCTATTGCTCGGCTTCGCATTCTGGGCAATATCAAGCCTTATGGCTAACAGTCTGCTAGTGGTGCCGGCAACAGTTGGATACGTGACTAACTTGCTGATTGTAATCCTCAATCTGATTCCGATACAGGCTGCAGGAGGTTTCGTGTGGGATGGTAGAAAGATATTTAAATGGAACAGAACCGTGTGGATCATGCTTATTATAGCGACATCTGTTCTGATAATACTTGATATTTTCTTATAGTCGGCACGTTTTTCAATCTCATAGTAGTATTGTTCCTAGGAACAGCGATGAAGTATATTCTTAAACAATGCTTCTTGTTATTCCCACTTCCAGACCTTCCTTCCCATGAACAGTTCGGGGAGAACGAAGAGCCCCCAGCTGGCCACACCTACAACGTATGCGAGGTCTATTAGGCTCAAACCTGTTAGATGGAACAGTTGCTGCGTTATCGGTATGTATGTTATTCCAAGGGTTAATGCAACAGATGCTAAGTCAGCTATTACGAAGAATTTATTTCTAAAAGCCTTCCTGCCCATTCTCCAGACACTGTGTTTCTCCGAGCGACAATTCCAGACTACGAAAAGCTCGAACATCGCCGCCTGCACGAAGGCTGTTGTAGTGGCCTCCCTGTATGTTTCCGGAGTTCCAAAACCGTGAGCAGGCCACACGTAGTACTCCAGACAGAATACGAGGATTGTTCCAGCAGCCTGTAGCAGGAATGATGCTATTATGAAGGCACCCATTCCATGGAGAATTCCCTCCTCCGGCTTGCGAGGCGGCCTCTCCATAACATCCACATCTGGAGGATCTGTTGCTAGGGCGATTGCTGGGCCACCGTCAGTAACCAAGTTTATCCAGAGTATCATAGCTGGCAGAAGGGGAAGCGGGAACATTGTCTCACCAAATATTCCGCCCAGTATTGCGAACGTGCCTATCACAAGCAGTTCGTCGAAGTTGCATGCCAGCAGGAAACGAGCATACTTCCTAATGTTGTCGTATATTACTCTGCCCTGTTCAACAGCCTTAACTATCGTCGCGAAATTATCATCCGTCAAAATAAGGTCTGAAGCCTCCTTAGTAACGTCCGTACCGGTTATACCCATTGCTACACCGATGTCAGCAGCCTTAACCGCAGGCGCATCGTTAACACCGTCTCCAGTCATTGCAACGATATGGCCCTTCTTCCTTAGTGCGTTAACGATCTTCAGCTTGTGTTCAGGGGAAACCCTTGCGTAAACCGTAACCCTTTCAACAATCTTCTCAAAATCCTCGTCACTAAGACCATCCATCTCAACACCTGTCAAAACCATGTCGCCCTCCTTGAAGATTCCAACCTCCTTGGCAACCGCGACAGCTGTAAGCCTGTGGTCCCCGGTTATCATAACGGTCTTTATCCCTGCCTTCTGGCAAAGCTTGTTAGCCTCTATGGCCTCCTCCCTAGGAGGATCTATCATCCCCTGTAGCCCTATGAAAACCATCTCCCTCTCAACAGTCTCGCCCTCATATTTCGACGTTTTCTCTGGTAGACGCCTATACGCCATTGCAAGAACCCTTAAAGCATCCCCAGCCAGCTGCTCGTTTATCTCTAGAATTCTTTTTCTCTTCTCCTCTGTCAGAGCCTTCTCCACACCGTTTTCAAGTATACGAGTACACTTTTCCAGAACGATTTCAGGGGCCCCCTTCATGTAAGCATGAACCTCTCCCCCCGGAGTTTCATGGATAGTGCTCATGCGTTTCCTCTCGGAGGTGAAGGGGATTTCTCCGACCCGCGGAAAACTCTTCTCCAAAACCTCCTTCTCAAGCCCAGCCTTAGCAGCAGTAACGACTAGAGCACCCTCAGTGGGGTCTCCAAAGATCTCCCACGTATTGTCCTGACTGCTGCCTCTTAAGCTGGCATTATTGCATAAAGCACCTACTCTTAGAAGGAATTCAAGGCTTCCCTCCGGCTTTACCGTGTCGTCTCCAATATGGAATTCTCCCTTCGGCTCGTAGCCGACTCCAGTCACCTCAACAAGCTTACCGTCGACGTATAGTTTTCGAACAGTCATCTCTCCCTTGGTTATCGTGCCAGTCTTATCGGAGCATATCACCGTCACGGCACCCAAGCTTTCTGCCGAAGACAAGCGTCTAACAATAGCGTTGCGCTTCGCAAACTCTCTGGCGCCGAGGGCTAATGCTACGGTAACTATCGCCGGAAGCCCCTCTGGAACCGCTGAGATTGCTAAGGCTATAGCAGACATGAATGCCTGGATAAAGCCCTCGATCTCGAAATGCCTCTGCATTATTACTTCAAAGGCCTCGAGAGCGAAAATCACGACGCAAACAGCTATGACGACCTTAGCTATTTTACCGGCGAACCTGTTAAGCTTCCTCTGAAGAGGAGTTTCCTCCTCCTCTGCCGCCTGAACCATTTCAGCAATCTTCCCGAACTCCGTGTTCATGCCCGTAGCGGTTACAACAGCCCTCCCCCTGCCGTAAACTATGTGGGTTGCGGAGAAAACCGTGTTACGCCTCTCAGAGACCGATGCTTCCTCATTCAGAACCGTTACCTCTTTCTCAACGGGGGTGGATTCTCCTGTTAAAATCGCTTCGTTAGCTTTCAGCTCAATCGCTTCAATGAGGCGAGCGTCAGCCGGAACATGGTCACCCGCCTCCAATATAAGAATGTCCCCAGGGACAACCTCGCTCGCGGGAATAATAGCCTCTTTACCATCTCTCATCACACGGGCCTTCGGAGCAGCCAGTTTCCTAAGGGCTTCAACAGCCTTCTCAGCCCTGTATTCTTGGACGAATCCTGTGACTGCACATAGAACAACTATGGCACTTATCGTAATAACATCGGCAAACGACTCCATGAAATCCTCGCCCTGCGTCATCTCATAGTAGCCGATGATGGCGGAGAATATTGTCGCAGCGATCAGCAGCAGAATAAAAATATCCTTAAACTCGTCCAGAAACATTTGGAGGACTGTTCTACGCTTCGTCTCCTTAATCTCGTTAGGCCCGTATTTCTTAAGCCGTTCAACAGCCTCCTGCGTAGATAAGCCCTCGCGACTAACCCCTAACTCCTTTAAAACTTCGTCAACATTTGCAGCATGCCAAGGCTTAGACATTCTAATCCCCTCTGGTTTCTAGCGGCACGTGTAAAAACACACTTATAAGATTAACTATTCGCAGTCATTTGAATCTATGAGAAATGTTCATGGTATTAGTAGAGGCCGCACAGCAAATTCCATTGGTATGTTAGAAATTGGAAGAAAATGGGTTTAAGAATCATCTGGAGTTATGAATTATCAAGAAAAAATGGTGGCGAATATGAGCAAAGGGTTAGGTTTTTTAATCATACTAATAATACTGATTGGGGTTGGGATTGTGGGATTTTATTTATTTAAAGAAAAACTGGAATTAGAAGACCAGGGATCATCTTCAGAACCATCTTCCTCAACACCAAGCGGTTCCTCCTCTCAGCCAGCTGAAGAAGAGAAGGCTTATTGGGTAACCAATCCGACCAGTGGTGCAAGGGTATACGTTCAGGTAATCCTACCCCGAGAGGGGGCTGAAAAATTCCCAGCCTTAGTACTTGTTCCAGGCGGCCTTGGCGATAGTAGTTTCTTCCTGCCTACTAAAGCGAGAAGCCTTGTTGAAGCCGGGTTCGCAGTAATTGTTTTCGATCCCGATGGGCGTGGCAGAAGCGGTGGCGAGGAGGATTTTAACGGCCATATTCATCAAGACGGTTTAGCCGCGGTTATCCGTTTCGCCGCTACTCTTCCAAAAATAGACTCTGAGAATATTGGGCTAGTAACCTACTCGTATGGAATCACCATGGGAAGCGGGGCTTTAGCCCGCTATCCAGACCTACCAGTTAAATTCCTGATAGATTGGGAGGGGCCAGCCCGTAGAGAATACACGACAGGCAATTGCCAAGAGAACTTTGGAGGAGTCCCGTGGCCTTCTTGCACCAATGATTCTTTTTGGTCGCAAAGGGAAGCGGTGAACTTCATCTCGGAGGTTCGTGTCCCGTATCAACGCATCCAGTCAGCTAAAGACCATGCTCAACCAATAGTCACCCATGCAATAGAGATGATTAATGCAGCAGTAGAAGGAGGTGCTCCCTGGGTACGTTTAAACGATGAGCCGCCGAACCAAACATATAACCCAAGTGCACTACCGAGGATGCTTCCGGAATCCCAAGACCCCCTGTTAGAACAGCATATTGTTCGATATGCTAAAGAATTGCTAGATAGGTGATTTATTTCAGATTCTCAGAAGTATCCTCAACCATCGTTTGCTGACCATGATACGTTTGAGACACCTATATCAGGAAAAACTCAGGGTATCAGAAGAAGTATTAGGGGAGCGAAAACTTCAGCCACTAAAGACATAACGGTGATCATTGTGTTCAAAGATGGGCCAGCAGTGTCCTTGAACGGGTCTCCAACAGTGTCTCCTGTAACAGCAGCCTTATGAGCCTCTGAACCCTTCCCGCCATGCGCACCAGACTCTATATATTTTTTAGCATTATCCCAGAGCCCGCCGGAGTTCGCCATGAAGAGTGCAAAGATTATTCCCGTAACAATGCTCCCAGCTAGAAAGCCGGCTAGCGCCTCCTTCCCTAGGAACACCATGGTTAAAATTGGAACCACTATTGCCAAGGAGCAGGGCAGCATGAGCTCCCTGATTGCACCTCTCGTCGCTATATCTACGCATTTAGCGTAATCCGGCTTCGCCTTTCCCTCCATTAACCCCGGTATCTCTTTGAACTGGCGCCTAACTTCCTCAACCATCCTCTCAGCGTTTCTCCCGACAGCAAGGATCAGGAGGGCTGAGAGTAGCGGCGGCATCATTCCACCTAGGAAAACCCCGGCGACAACCCCCGGCTTCATCAGGTCAAGAGTTTCAATGTCAACTAGGTGAGCGTAGGCGGCGAAAAGCGCTAGAACAGTCAGCGCTGCAGCACCTATAGCGAACCCTTTAGTAATTGCTTTAGTAGTGTTTCCAGCAGCGTCCAGCCTGTCAGCAATCTCGATAACCTCCTCCCCTAAGCCGGATTGTTCTGCAACTCCCTTCGCATTGTCTGAAACAGGCCCGTAGGCGTCAGCCGAAATAGTCATCCCTACGGTCGCAAGCATTCCCACCGCAGATATGGCGATCCCGTAGAATGGGCTTACTCCGAAAGCCTCAGCAAGATACCAGGCAGCCATGGTGGCGACGCAGATGCCTATTACAGGGGGAACTATACTGACTATCCCGTAGGAGAACCCGGTCAATATATTTATCGCAGCCCCGGTTGTTGATGCCTGAGCAACCTTCTGAGCCGGAGCCCTATCTATGGATGTGAAGTAGTCTGATGTGACCCCGATTATTACTCCCGCTGTTAAGCCTGCAACCGTTGGCAGAAATATCCCGAGCCACCTATTGCCCTCCAACCCTGAGAAATAAGAAACTGCGAAGAGGAATATTGTGAAGATGACCCATGTGAAGAAGGAGCCTCTGTTAAGTGCTGCACCGGGATTTCCCCTTATGCTTTGCTTAACGATAAGAACACCCAGTATTGAAGCGAAAAGCCCTACAGCCGCTATCAGGAGAGGTAGCGTTGTTAAAACCGTTTCACCCAGCTCTGAACCGATGATCATAGCAGCCACAATACTCGCAATATACGAGTCAACCAGGTCAGCACCCATCCCCGCAACATCACCCACGTTGTCACCCACATTGTCCGCGATCACAGCAGGATTCCTTGGATCATCCTCCGGAATCCCTAGCTCAACCTTACCAACGAGGTCTGCACTAATGTCGGCTGTCTTCGTGTATATTCCTCCACCCGCCTTCGCGAAAAGCGCGAGAGCACTGGCCCCGAAGCTGAAGCCTAGAACAATGTTTGAAGCATCAGCCTGACCCCAGCCGAGAACAATGTTGAACAGGTAGAAGAGTATGCTTATGCCTAGGAGAGCTAGGCCGACGACGAAAAGCCCCATGACAGCCCCGCCGTAGAAAGCTATTGGAAAAGCCTTCTTCAAACCTTGTTTAGCAGCGTTGGCGGTTCTAACGTTCGCCTCCACAGCAGCCATCATTCCAACGTAAGCGGCGATTGTTGTGCACACTGAGCCGAGGATATATGATGTGGCGACGCTCACCCCGTAGTAAACATTTTGCTGAGAAAAAGCATAGAACACGCCGAGAACAATAGCCATCACCAGCACGAAAACAGCCAGCGTTAAATTCTGCCTTTTAAGATAAGCTTTCGCACCCTCCTTTATTGCACCCGCGATCTCCCTCATCCTATCAGTGCCGCTTTCCTGGCCTGCAACATAACGGTACAAGTAGCCAGCCAAACCTACGGCAGCCAAACCAGCTATCGGCGTTACTTGGAACCATTCCATGACTGATCCCTCGAACACTACAGACCTTTTGAAACAAAAATCCGAACTTATAAGTTTATTTAAACATGGAGTTGAAAATCCAAGCCTAGTTAAACCATTGTTCTAATAATGTGCTTGAAAAACAGGGGATTCTCATTACAATTGTTAGTTAGAACTCCAATGATGCAAGCTTCGAAAACTTTATCAGGAGAAGAAGTAACGCTAGTCTTAACAATGTCTGAGGTAGAAATCCTTTCAAGACTTAAGGAGGCAATAGTTAAGCTGGATTTTGAAGCATCAGGAAGCTTGGCGCGGGAAGCAGTTGCGAAAGGAGTGCCACCCCGAGAAATCATTTTGAAAGCGATAAGCAGTGCAATGGAGGAGGTGGGGAAGAAATTCGAGGCTTCAGAATACTTCTTGTCGGAGCTTATAGTTGCGGGCGAAATAGGTAAGGAAATAACGCAAATGCTACAGCCCTACTTGAAGGACACGGATATTAAGAAGGTTGGGAAAGCGGTGATCGGAACAGTGAAAGGAGACCTTCATGACATAGGTAAAAACATTTTCGGAATGATGCTGGAGGCCGCTGGCTTCGAAGTGATAGATCTGGGGAACGATGTTCCGCCAGAGGCTTTTGTAGAGGCTGTAGCAAAAAACAAGCCGGATATAGTGGGAATGTCGGCACTGCTCACAGTCACAATGGTTGAGATGGAGAACGTGATAAACGCCCTTAAGAAAGCAGGATTAAGAGATAAGGTTAAGGTGATAGTGGGTGGTGCCCCTCTAACAGAGGAGTACGCCAAGAAAATAGGTGCAGACGCCTACGGTAAGGACGCGGTAGTCGGAGTAGAAATCTGCAAGAAATGGGTTGAAAACAAAACAAGCTGATTAGGAAGCGTTGAAATACCCTTGTTCAGCCGTCTAGAGGTAAGCAGTTCTTCAGAACTCGTCTTCGGGTTTGCGAAGCATCCCTTGAACTATGGTCTCGGGCTTAAAATAGGGTGCGGAGAAGTTGTTCCGGAAGTAAAGTTCTTCCCAAGAAGCCTGTCAGACAGGAGTCCTGAGAAGTTTAAGGCTGAGGTTGAGACAGTTACGAGGGAAATACTTGAGAGGGCTGTTGAACTCGGCGTCGACTCGCTTCAAATAGAGACTGAGCAGAGCTTTATGGAAACCAAGAACCCTAGGCTCGCAGCCGAGGTGACGAGCCTGCAGAAATCGCTTATGGAGAAGTATACTGACGAACACTCCATGAAGCTTGGCCTAAGGGTTACGGTTGCCGACATAAGGGATTTTAAAGAGGGGTTGAGATCGTCTGCAAACTACAGCCTTATGATGGAGACTTTTGAAGCAGTGTCATCGAATGGTGCAGACGTTCTTTCAATAGAATCGGAGGGAGGCAAAGATGTTTTCAACCACAGCATCATTAGACAAGACATTAAAGGGATAATTTTCTCGGCAGGCTTACTCGGATCCCTAGACATGAATCTTCTTTGGAAAGATATAGTTAGCATCGCTAAGAGAAACGGTTCTATAGCTGGGGGAGACACTGCTTGTGCGACCGCGAACACAGCCATGAGGCTTGCCGGCGGAGTAAAATCAATGTCACTGCCTCACACGCTTGCAGCCATCGTTAGAGCAGTCTCAGCTGCGAGGTCTCTCGTTGCTTACGAGCAGGGTGCAACAGGACCTGGAAAAGACTGCGGCTACGAGAACATTATCATAAAAGCGGTAACGGGTTTCCCAATGTCTATGGAGGGGAAGAGCAGTGCGTGCGCACACTCCAGCCTGATAGGTAATATTGCTTCAGCCTGTTGCGACTTATGGTCTAACGAGCAGGTTGAAAACATAAAACTGTTCGGGGGAACAGCTCCACAGGTTTTCCTAGAGATGCTTCACTATGATTGCAAGCTTATGAATAAGGCTATAGCCATGGGGAAGGCCCGTGACCTTAGGGACCTGCTTATTCTCTCAGACGTGTTTGACGATCCTCAGGCTTTCGTCCTGTCCCCCGACATAGCTGTAGAAATCGCTGGTGCAATAGTCTCCGAGCATAAGAGCTACTATAGGAGGGTCAGGTCAGCATGCCAGAAAACAGTTGAGCTTATGGAGACCTCATCCTCTCTGCATTTAACTCCTCCCGAGCAACGCTTCCTGTCTAATGTTAAAAAAACTATAAGCCTTCTCCCAGAGGATGAGGAAGCCTTTAGGGAGCAGATGTGCAGGGTTTTCATCGGTAAGGTACCGACTTTCAGGGAGAAAGACTACTGGCCTTAGCCTAACAACGGCATTCTCCTGCTTAAAGCATCCATAACCCGGGGAAACATCTCTTTTCTCTTATGCGGGAGAAGAGTCGAGTCAATAAACTCGCTCTGAAACTCTCGGACAGTATTCAAGTCCACAACCCGGATTCTTCTAGCTATAAGCTCAGCCTCACCCCTAGCCTTTTTTGAGAGGAGGCTCATCACAGCCCCGTGTCCAGAGCCGTTTCCTATCTGCACTATTTTCTCTAGGGGAAGCTCGGGAATCATACCCACCATCATCGCTGACCTTGGGTCAACATAGTTTCCGAATGCTCCGGCCACATACACTTTAGAAAGGTCCTGTGGGGATAGACCAGCCTTTTTCAAGAGCAGCGAGCAGGCGGAGAAGACGGCTGCCTTAGCCAGTTGGAAGCTTCTAACGTCTGACTGAGTTATGCAGATTCTCCTTCCCCCACTGTTAACCGCCAGTGTAAAAGCCCTATCCCCATTAAGCTTCACAACCCTAGGAATACCTGAGTCAACTATTCTCCCTCTCTGGTCTAAGACTCTGGATATCAGCATCCAAGCTATCGAATCCACTACTCCTGAGCCACATATGCCTCTCGGATCCTTGCCGCCAATAGTCTTAAAGTACACGTCGTACGTCTCCACATCTATTGATACTGATTCTATTGCCCCCTCCATCCCCCTCATCCCGCTGGAAAGACCTGCACCCTCTATAGCAGGCCCAGCCGCGGTGGAGGCTGCAAGCATCAGTTCCCCAGATTTTAAAACAACCTCGCCGTTAGTCCCCAAGTCTATCAGCAGAGAATTCTCGTCACGCTCACACATCCCAGAAACCATGATATCTGCAACCACGTCTCCCCCCACATAGCCGCTGACAACCGGAAGAGTGTATGCTACTGCAGAACTGTTCGCCTCTAAACCTATTTCTCTAGTCTTAAAGCAGAGGCTGGACCTGAAGGGGGGAACATAGGGTGCTGAAGCAATAGCTGACACCTCCGCCCCATAAAGCAGGCTGAGCATAACAGTGTTCCCAGAGAAAACTGTTTCATAAACATCTGAAGACAATCCTCCAACATCGTCTAAGGCTTCTCTAACAAGCTTGTTCACTGTCTCCACAACCTTATTCTGAAGGTTTTTTAAATTGCCATGGTTTTTAACCGCGTAGGTGATTCGCGATATCACGTCATCCCCATGCGTAATCTGACCGTTATAATCCGATTTCACGGAGACAATCCTTCCGGTTTTCAAGCTAACGAGGTAAACCACTATAGTAGTGGTGCCGACGTCCACAGCAGCCCCGTAAAAGTCTCTACTGCCTCTCGGCCTCACATCTAAAACCTCGTCTTCACGGATAATAGCCTCGAGCTCCCAGCCTAATTCTCTCAGCCTGCTCGGCAGCCTCTTGAGAAGCAAGCTGTCGATAAATCTTGCTTCAACAGACTCCAACAGTCTCTCCATGTCTGACCTTTGATCCTCAAGCGAAGGTGTTTCAAGCTTAACGTTTACAGGCTTAACTGCAGGGTGGAAATCGAAACCTACGGCAACCCCCTCTTCCAGTATCTTACCCTTAGCCTGCCTAGATGACTGAGGCACTTCAACAACAGTATCGCCAAGAACCTTTGCCTGGCAGGCAAGCCTAATACCCTGCGAAACACCTACACCTCTTTCTGCAGATGATGGTTCAGAGAGACTACCGCTCACGGTTTCCACGATACACTTCTTACAGACCCCCCGTCCCCCGCAAACACTCTCTACGTTGACCCCTGCGTTTCTAAGAGCAGTCAGCAAGTCAGACCCATGTGGAACCGTGACTCGGAGTCCTTCGGGTTGAACCGTGACTACAGGCATCAGTCAAAATCTCCTCCTGTCGGTAAATAAGCTTTGAGACAACCGGCATCCCCCTTTCCAAGCAGATTTCCTTCTGTCGAAAGTTTTTATCTGACCCAATCCGCCTAGAATCTGGCCAGCATGTTCTTCAAAGAAGACTGGGACGAGGCTAAGCAGAGGCTTGCAGCATGGTGGGAGGATGAAGCACCTGATAGACCAGTAATACAGGTTTTCGCACCCCGCAGTAACCCTAAGTACGCTTCGGAGGAAGACCTCGGGTTCAACTATGATGAGTGGGGCTTCGCCAGAAACCCTAGGAACCCTGATGCAGCTGTAAGAGGCTTCCGCAGACAGTGTGCTGAAACATATTTCGGGGGAGAAGCCTATCCAAACCTCTGGATAAATCTGGGGGCAGGTGTCCTCGGGGCCTACCTGGGTGCTGAGCCAAGGTTTGAGAGTGAAACAGTATGGTTTGGGGCACAGCGGAACGAGGAGTTCGGCAAGAGCTGGGAAGAACTGCGGAAAGTTGAGTTTAATGCTGACAACGAGTGGTGGAGAATAACGAAGAAGATAACCGAAGCCGCATCAGAAGCCTTCTCCAAGTACGGCGTTGTCGGAATAACCGACCTAGGAGGAATACTGGATGTAGCTGCCTCTTTAAGGGGCCCTAAAAAGCTTCTGATAGACTTGTTTAGAAACCCGGAGGATGTTAAAGCCCTGTCTTCCAAGATTATCGAGTGGTGGCACTTCTGCTACGACGAGTTGAACAAGATAATGCGGAGAAGCATGGAGGGCACGTCAGCATGGATGAACATATGGTGTCCTGAACGATGGTACCCGATTCAATGCGACTTCGCATACATGCTCTCCCCCAAGCTGTTCAATGAGTTTGTTCTTCCACACGTCGAGGAGCAGTGTGAAAGATTGGATAGGGTGATATACCATCTTGATGGCCCGGGGCAGATACCGCACTTGAACTCTCTGCTTAAGGTTGAGAAGCTGGACGGCATACAGTGGGTGCCTGGTGCAGGAGAAGAACTGAAGGGGGATGACTGCGGCTCACCGAAATGGATACCGCTATACAGGAAGATTCTTGAAGCGGGGAAACTGCTGGTGTTAAATGTACCTAGGGACAAGGTTATGCCACTGTTGAAAACACTGCCCTCTAAAAAAATTCTGATTCAGACTTTCTGCGTCAGCGAGACAGATGCGGAAAAACTGATGTTGGAAGTCAACAACCTGTTTCAATCCTGAGTTTTTTCACGACCATGCGGAGGGATTAAAGCCTTACCTTTTTAGTCTTCAAGCTCCTCCACCAGTTTTCTGCACAGGGTGAAAGCCTTCTCAGCCCTCTCGCCTCATCGCTCTCAAACTTCAGGAAAAGCCTTGAATACACCTCTCCCAGCCAGGCAGGCATCCACATCTGCTTAACTATTAGTTAAGATTAACAGATTATTAAGCCTTACCTGGTGGCTGGGCTTAAACACATTAACCGTAAAGTTTAGCCAAGTTCACCAGTATTACATAATGCCGCGTATTCTCCTCTAATCCTCTTGGTTAAGCCAAGCATGCACCTGCCATTTCTCTGAGCCATGTAAAGGCTTTCCAATAATGTCTAAGACACCTCTAGCCCTTAATTCTGCTAAAACTGCGTCGTGCGTACCAGTACCTTCATCAATGATGTGTCTAGTAAAGAAGGCGTCTCCCCTGTTCTCGTAGATAAAGAGCCTAGGCAAACGGTTAACATACGTATCAGTCTCCGGATCCGCCATCCCTATTTCTCCAACGAATAAATCTAGCCTACCATTACCGCAGATATCGCCAAGCTGCAGTGAATGAGCATCCATCAACCCTTCCTCCAGCACGTGTTCCTCCCAAGGGACGGTTGGATCACTACTCTGCTTAAACCAAGCCAGCCTCCCGCCCTCAACACGACCATAGATGCATGGGTCTCCCTCGGACAACACGATCTCCTGCTTCCCGTCACTATCGATATCTCCAACAGCCACTTTTGTCGTAATATAGCCTTTGGCAAACTTATAGCTCAGCCATTTCCCATCCGAATACTTGTACCAATGCGTACCGCAGACTATCTCATTTAAACCGTCACCGTCTACATCACCTATAGCCAAGCCCTCTTCCGGCTGATGACCATTCGGAAGCCACTTGTTCTTCGGGTTGTACTCCCATCTGCCTGCAGCTACTTGCTCCAATCCTGGCCAAGGGCTAATCGCAGGGTCTTTAGGCAGAGGTAAACGGTAGATGCTTGTACCATCATCGCCATGCTGGTTTGTGAAAACGAGCGAGACCGTGCCGTCTCCAGTCACGTCGCCGACTACAGTGTCGTGGAACTGAGTGTGCCCGGTTTTTGCGACAAGCCTTTTCACCCATTTTGCCCCAGGTCGACCCGGGTTCTCCCACCACCAGACCTCGTCAGACCTCCAGTCCCCGCCGCAAACCAAATCAGGCAGACCGTCACCGTTCAAGTCGTAAATGCTGCCGCCGCATTCAAGCATCTCAACCTCATCTATAAAGTGTTGTGTCCAAGACCCATCCACACCCGGGTTCTCCAGCCATACCATCCTGCCCTTTCGCCCGCCGATTACAATGTCTAAGAAACCGTCTCCATTAATGTCGCCGACTGCAGAAAAAGTATTAAACTCCGCCGGAGAGTTGTCCACTACAGCAATAACCCGTTTCTGAAATTTTAACCCACCCATAGGTTGACGCCTTCCTCCCAAGCCTGCTTACAGGTGTGCAGCATGCAATATTTATTTCTGCTATTTGCAAGAGCTGAAACTTTTCACAGAGCTCTGAGGGAAAGGAGTCACCTTATCCTGATAGCTGAGGCACAGGCTCAGATGATCGGTGTTCTCCACCTTCTTTTCTACCTAGACGCGGTGCATGGAGGTTAAACTCCCACATACTTCTGCTCTACGTTAAGGAGGATTACCAAGGGAAAGGAATCGGCAAACCCTCTTGGATGAGGCTGTGAAGCATGCTGTAGAGAGAGGAGTTGTCGAAATGCATGTCGACACCGTTTTCAAGGATGCTGAGAAATTCTACAGGGAATACGGTTTTAAAGATAACGGGGTAATGCTTGAACTTTCCTTAACACATGGGAACCCCGCCGAGCTAAGCTACGTTATCAGATTAGCTTCTCTAATCTTCTCCTCCACGTCAGTCAATCCGAGTCTCCTCAAGGTTTTCGGCTTCGGCACACCGTTCTCATCCCAGCCGACAGCCTTAAAGTATTCAAGCCTCTCCTTCTCAAACCTTTTCCTCTTCAGCATCTTCCCCTTGAATGGCCCGGAAGGCAGCGGCTCCCAGAACCGTGGCGGATTATCGTCGTCAAGCCTAGGCCTCCACCTAGCGTCCGGCCCCCCGAGGAGCAGCATAGCCCTCTGCAGCTGAAGTATCCTCAGCGCCTTCTCCCCATACCATTCCCTAGTTGTCATTCTCCACCCTGTCACCGCCCCGTAGAAATCGAGAATCTCCCTGTCCGAGGGGCCGAACGCGGCAAAAAGACAGTAGACACCGCAGTCAGGCATCATCGAGGAGAGCTCGCCATGGTCATGGCCACGTATGGGAGAGGCTGGTGAAGTATGGTCTCCAGCTTGAACTGAACACGCGTACCCAATGCTGTGCGAAATATAGTCTTTCCCGCTTCTGACGCCGTGTGCCCCTATGGCAACACCCTTCTCCTGAACAGCGTATTTAAGTAGGTTAACGCCTTTAATCTCCCCGAGTTTCAAGGCTGCTCGATAAACCCCCTCAGCCAAAATGTTGCCGATACCCTGTCTGAAAGCAATCTTCTCGGCGAGGGCTGCAAAGCCTTCAGGGTCACCCCATTTAAGCTCTATTCCATCCAGATCATTTTTCATCAGTATCTTCCTCTGACAGAGTTCCGCTGTAAACCCTAGTGTCGAACCGCCTTGGATCGCACATAGGCCAAGCTCGTTGATGACGTAAGAGAGATAGATGTTCTGCTCCGGTTTAAATATCCCAAGGTTTGTCCCGAGAAAGGCTTCAAGCTCGTAATCCGGGTTGTCGCACACAGCCTCCTTATACCTGCCGGTTTTCAACACCGCAAGCTTCAGACACGTCATCCCGCAGCCGAAGTCACCCCAGTTCTTCTTAGCCCAGTGTTTGTCGAACTCCTCCCGCCTGTAGCTTTTCCTGTTATGCCACTCCGCCTGCCAGTTTCTAACAGGCTCAGAGCTTGTTTCAGCCCCAAAGGAGTATCCTCCCCCACCAGTCCCCCAGCGTCTGAACCATGTTGTCCTGAAACAATCCTCTGCAAAGCCTTGAGCCAGGCGAAGAACCCTCTCATTATCATGTACGTCCGGCAACGGGCCGAAGCCCTTGGCAACTATCGCCTTCAGGTTCTTAGAGCCCATCACACCACCGTACCCACCGTAGCCTGCTGCATGCGAATACTTTGAGAGGACCGCCGCAACCCTAGTCCTGTTCTCCCCTGCTGGACCAATATACAGGATTGAAGGCTCCTTCGCCTCCCCGTAACTCGGCCGAATACCCCGAATGTCCTCCCTTGACCTCTTAACTAGGAACCTCAGTGTTTCCCTCGCCTTCTTACCCCAGATGGGTGAAGCATCCTTGATTTCAACATGGTTGTCGCACACGAATATGTAGCACGGCTTCTCCGCCCTCCCGGTTACTATCAAGCCGTCGTAGCCTGCACACTTCAAGTCTACCCCAAACTCGCCTGCAACAGTTGAGCCTATCAAACCATTGCTTTGAGGCGATTTCCCAGAGACGCAGACCTTTGTCCCAGGGAAGAACCCTGTCAACGGGCCTGTAAGCACAAGCAGAATGTTCTCTGGGCCAAGCGGGTCCACCGTCTCCCATTTTGAGCCAAGCCTGTCCCACATTATCTTCGCCGCTAATCCTCTTCCACCAATGTAATTCCTTAAAACCTCGTCTGGAAAAACAGTTTCCCTGATACTCCCGCTGGAGAGATCCACCTCAAGGAATTTACCTGCGTAACCCCTCACCAGTCTAAAACCTCCTTCGCAACCCCCTCCCCAAGAACCCTTACAGCAACCTCGCGCGTAAGCTCCTCAGGAGTCTTGGCTAAAGCCCTGCGTGAGGCCGCGTGTCCCGAGGATGCAGATATGAGAGCGCCCCATTTTCCTTCCAAGCATGCTTTAACGCACCTCGGCTCCCCGTCGCACAAGTTGCAGATCACAATAATGTTTCTCTCAGGATGCATATGGGGAACTTTTCCTGGACAAGCCTTCACGCATAGGCCGCACCCAGTGCATTTCGAATAATCCACGTTAACCGCCCCAGTCCGGCTGTTTACAGAGAGGGCTCCAGCCGGGCAGGCTTCAACACACGGATAGTCCTCACACTGGAAGCAGAGATGCGGGATCTCAACCCCTGGAACAAGCATGAAAACCCTTATCCTAGAGGCCTCAGGCCAAACCCTACCCTCATGGTGGAGGGAACAGGCGATTTCACACCTCCTGCACCCGCTGCAGTTCTCATAGTTCCGCACTATCCAAATCCCGTCTCCCCCAGACAATGGTTTCAACAGACACCTCCCCTGAAAAAAAGGTTTTCGGCGCAGCCTTCTAAAACAAATCTCACACTCTATTGGGAAGCCGGAGCAAGCACGAACGCATAGAGTATAGTTGAGCCACTTTTAACTGCGCGTCATCACAAGAACTTTTCTCGCCAACTCCTTTATCTCATTAGTTTTCGCTATCTTCTCAGCCTTCTCGAGAAGAATTATGGCTGGACGCTCATCTCTGCAGCCGGTTCCAGCCCCTACACCGATTAGAAAACGCGCAACATCATCATGCATACCTGTCTCCTCAGCGATCGCCTCAGCTCTGCTCACAGCATCCTCAACCTGGTTGCTTCGAACCAGTTCAAGTATTTTCTCCTGCCACTCCTCCATTATGCTACTTGGTTTCAAAACAAGCCCTTTTTATACCTTTCTTCGCTATGCATGATACGTACACTAAACCATAGAGAGTAAAGGAATGCGAAGCCTCTTCTTCCATAAAACCTCGAACTCGTTCATGCCAAAGACTCATCTGTGATATCCGGGGAATGAAGAGCAATATCGTACAGTTCTTTCCCAGCCTCTGACTTTTTCCCCGTTTATAACAGACGGTAAGAAAGTATTCGCCCATTTCCCTTAACCATCAGCCATCTGCCTAACCTCGTCCAGACTCTTAAGCTCCCCTTTAATATAGATTTCCAGCTTATGTTTTTGAAAAATGCGTCTTACGAAAACTATTTAAGTAAGAAAGTAAGAATTTATTTTGGTAACCATGGCTAAGGATAAGGCGGATATTACTGTGGTGAGCAGTAAGGGTCAAGTCGTTGTACCTCAAGAGATAAGGAAGAAACTTGGCATAACACCCAAGACTAAGCTGCTCGTCTATGGTTACAGGGATGTTGTAATATTGAAGAAGATTGAAGTGCCGGATATTGAGAAGAAGCTACGGGAAATGTACAGGAGGATAGACAGGAAGATAGCGAGATACGGCGAGCTGACGCATGGGGAGATAGAGAAGGAGATTCAGAAATACAGGAAGGCAAAGCATTCTTAGTGTTTTTAATGCTCAAGATAGTTTTCGACGTAAACGTGCTTGTGTCGAGCCTTATTACAAGAGGCAAGCCTAGGGTACTTTGGCTCAAGGCAAGGAAGAAGCAATTCACCCTTATATTTTCAAACGAGATTGTTTCAGAATTCGTTAAAGTTATGAGTCATAAAAAATTCTCCAGATACGTTGAAGAGGAGGACATAAGAGTTTTCCTACGAGCTCTGTATGAAACAGCATTATCCGTGAAAATCAAGTCGAAGTTTAGAGTTGTAAAGGATGATCCCGATGACGACACTATACTGAGAACAGCATACGATTCTAGAGCAGACTACATAGTTTCTGGAGACAAGCACCTGCTTTCGTTAGGAAAATTCAAGGATATAAAAATAGTAACAGTTGACGAAATGCTGAAAATATTGAGAAGAAAATAGGCTTCTTTAGGAGAACTATGGAGCCAGTTAAAACATAAGATTGACTTCCCTCAAGAGATAATCACAGCCATTGAAAGTACGAATAAAACGAGAATTGCCGCTGTCCATAGAAGCACTTTCCCAGTACCAGATGGAGAAGCAATAAACGCCCTTTTTAGCACCGCTAATCTAATTTTGTGGTATTGTTCATTATTTTTGTTTTCCAATACCTAAACAGTGTAAAGGAAAAACACCATCAACAAGGAGCAAATAATAAAAATATTGTAAGAATAAAGATAACTTACTCTTCATCAGGATCAGGCAGGTCCCAGTCTGGATCTACTTTCACTTTGCCCAATGCTTTCTCAAGCATATCCTCTGCTCTATTGAAGCCACAAGCTTGCGAGTAAACACCGCGACATCAGGATTAATAGAAACAGGATCCAGCTCTAACCAAGAATTCTGTAAACTCAGGATATAGCGATAGAGTTAAAAATGTTGAAATCAGTATGCTCTTTCTCTTGAAAGTATGTCGTGGACGATTACTACTTTTGTTTTCGAATCGTATTCATAGACTATTCTCCAACGACCTATTCTTATCCTATAGGCGTTTTTATAGCCCTTGAGTTTGTTAACGTCGAAGCTTCTGAATGGAACTGGTGTTTGAACCAGAGCGTCTAAAGCCTCTGAGACACGTTGTTTAATCTTCGGAGGAAGCTTTTCAAAGCTTTTGAGTGCCTGACGCGTTAATACGACTTTAAAGGCCAAGTTAAATCTTTTTCCTAGCCTTACTCCATTCGACGCACCGTTTCTCTCGAAACTCTCTTCTTCCTTTTTCTATAGCCGTTATTTCATCCTCCTCCGGCTCAGCTTCAGGAATAAGCATTTTCTCTAAACGGTTCAAGTCTCTTCTAAGCAGCTTGATCTCACGGTAAACCTGCTCCAAAGTTGTCCTCTCCATTTATTTCTCCACATATTATTTTCTCCAGAGACTTAAAAACATAACTCTTAAGCTGGAAAACAAGTTAACTAAAGCTGCAATAACTCCCACTTCCAAAATAGACTTAAAAAACAAGGAATAGAATCAAAGCCTTCGTACAATAGGCTACTTATGTAAGTTGAAAGAAAGTTAAGCAGAATAGAACATTAAGGTTAAAAAAGACTTTACTCCTCGTCAGGGTCAGGAAGATCCCAGTCAGGATCCACTTTAACCTGGCCAAGAGCCTTCTCAAGCATTATTCTTTGTTCTATGGATGCAACGAGCTTCCTTGTGAAGACTTCAGCATCAGGATTATAGAAACAGAGTCAATACCTGCTCTAACAAGAAACACAAAAAAACTCAATTCAGGATAGATATAAAGGGCTTAAGCTGTCTTCAAAACTTATCGTTCCAACTTTTTAAATGGTTCTACTTTTCACCGCCTGCTAAAAGGCGTCATGGAAACGCTTAAATTCTCCAAACTGGTTAAGTGATTAGAAGTGTCAGGGATAGAGGTTTCACTCAGGGAGATAAAGGAGGAGCTGAGGGAGATTAGGCTTCTCTATAAGGAGCTGGTTGAGAGGCTAATACCTGTTGAAGAGCCGTTGAGCGACGAGAAAGAGGCTATTGAGAGTAATGATGAAATAGTAAGCGAGGAAGAGCTTTTAAAGGCCCTGGATTAAATTGTTCAAGATAGAGGCTAAAAAGAGAGTATTAAAAGCCTTAGAGGATTTAAGCGGTAAAGAGAAAAACAGGATTAAAGAAGCCCTCGCCATCCTAAGCAACGACCCTCTGCCTTTTAAAAAGCTTGACGTCGTAAAGCTAAAAGGCTATGAGGACACATATCGCATCAGGATCGGGGATTTAAGAATAGTTTACGAGGTAAACTGGGATAGGAAAAAGATAGTTATCCATTTCGTAGGTCCTAGGGGGAAAGCCTATAAATAAAAGAAAGAGGCTTACTCCTCGTCAGAGTTAGGAAGATCCCAGTCAGGATCCACTTTCACTTGGCTGAGAGCCTTCTCAAGCATAATCCTCTGCTCTACCGAAGCGACAAGCTTCCTCGTGAACACGGTGGTATCAGGATTAGAACTCTTCTTTTTCTCGAACGTTTTCGGACAAGACTAACCAAACTCTACGTAGAACCAGAACCTCATGTTGGGATGCTTGCGGTGAAACTCTGTGGTCTTAGTTAGGAATGTCCCAATGTCTTTCATGAATGTATTAATGATGCCGAGATTATCATTAATTTTCTTGTCAATTTCCTCAGCAGGCATGTCCATCTTAGCTATCCGTTTAATGGCTTGACACATTATCCTCCTATCCTCCTGGTTTTCTCGGGAGATGAAACTTCCACTTGCAAGAACTCTTATCTCGTCCTGCACCTCCTTCAGGTCAAGTATTTCGCACGGCCAAAAGACCCTTGGGACGATGTAGTCACCATGGCCCCAGGGATACTCGCTCCTTATCCACACCTTCACCTTCCGTCTCAACTGGTCGTACACCTCTTTCATTCCATTTTGTTTTGAAAACTTGAGGTCGTATGCGGTAGCAAGGATAGTCGCCATGTGTCTAAGCCCCTTCTGCCATAGGACTTCAAATGCGTCCATACCGCATCGTTCATCTGGGATGGTTACAGTATAGAAAGCGACAGCATCCAGCTCCTTCTCCGTCTCCGTTTTACCTCTCCACTTATACTTATGGCAGACTGTGAACATGTAGTTACCCACTTGGCTCAGCCCCCAACCATCTGCTTAACCTCATCCAGACCCTTAAGCTCCCCTTTAATATAAATTTCTAATGGTACGTTAACCTGCTCCTTAAACTGCTCGTGTAACTCTATAGCAAGCTTCACGTAAGCTCTTGCTCCTGAACCTGTTATATCATTTCCGATGAACAGCCTTATCTTAAGCTTCTCGCCACTTGATATCTGCGAAAACGCGTAGGTAAAGTAACCCCTTATCTGATTTGGATCTATGTCAGGTTCATACCCATGCTTGCACTCCACAAGAGCTATACTTCCATCTTGACCCCTCGTCATTATATCGATAACTCTGTAGTCTGTTGTCCCGGGTAATTCGAGTTTCTTCTCTATTGCAAATATACTCTCCCCGATGCCTTTGAAGAAGGATATTGCGTTAATCTCAAGCAGAGTATGCTCTGGATGCGTGTTAAGCTGGTCAAGTATTTCTCTCTTAATGCTTCCATCCATGCTTATGAACACAGGTTTTGTTCCCTCATCCTCCACGTACTCTCCTACGAGGAGATTCTTCAGCGTGTCCGGCTTATCTGATTGACCATAGTAGTTCTCTAACTCAGGAATCAATTTGAGCAGCCTAAGGTCGCGGAAAGTATCCTCCCCAACCCTGTAGACCGTCAGCTCAGCGCACAACTTTCCATCCTCACCTATATTCAGGCGTAGACCTAAAACATGGCCGTCGGAGAGCATCATCTTCAAGTATTTCCTAGGGCCCATAGCGTCAACATACGGCTCTTCAACAGGTATTCGCACCTCCTTCTCCCCAATCCTAGCGGAAATCTCGTAGCCTCCCGCGGCGGATGTCAGCCTGACTCCCTTGCCGTCAAGGTCAAGCTAGTTTCTAAGTATCTTTTAGGCATTAAAAAGACCCTAATCTCTAAAATCCTTCTTTTAAAGACGAGTTATTTTTTAAAAAGATGTTCGGATTTGTTTTCTATCAAGCGCATTAATAATTCATTTAATTTCTTTCTTGCAATTTCATAATTCATTATATAATCTATATTTTCTGCCCCTTCTTTAAACGAGTTCCACATCTCATGCCATGCAGGTCCGTCAGTAAACCAGAAGAAGAATAAATCTCTTTGTTTAAGTAAATTATGTAACCTAATGTAAGATCTGACAATTTCATTCGGTTTAGAACCAGGCACATGATATATATTTGCTTCGCAGACAATAAAGGGTTTTCCTTTTAAAAAGATTAAGAAATCGGCTTTTTTATGAGGATACTCGATTTCTAGTTCACCAAGCCTAATTTCTCTTTTATACGAAATCGGCAGATAAGAGCAATTCAACTTCTTTATAGAAATACTTAATAAAAGTTCTATAAACTTTCGGAAGATTTCACCAGCTCTGTTCTTTCTGGCATTAGAATCGAGCCCTACTTCTACACCAAACACATAAGAATACGCGTTCTTTATCTTTCCAAACAAGTCAATGATACCAACTTTCTCACAAAACTCAAGTATTTCATCTACTTGCGCATTTGTAATGTATTGTTTATCAAACTTAAATTCTTTATACATGATCTGTTCAGTTAGCTCTGCAATTTCTATATTCTTCTCCCTTATAGCAAGTAAAGTTGGAATTACCTTTAGAATTTTTGGATGTTCTTTTAGAAGTTTACCTAACAGTTCCTTTCGCTCATCATAGCTTTTGGTAAGAGTTAATGAATCGAGGAGACCAAGTTCAATTATATGTTCTTTCGCATTCATTTCAACTTTTTCCCAGTCTACAAAAAAATCATATGTATGAGTAGTTTTTAAAAGAGAGTTCTTGAAATCTTCCAAAAAATTGTTCAAACTACTATAACCGAGAGCCTTATAATTCACCAAGTGTATCCATCATTTTTACTAAACAACGAATTAATAAACCTTACAACTCAAGTCTTTTATAGAGAGAGGATACAGTGAATATGAGCTAGCCACGAGGTTAATAGCTAAAAGGACTTGAATAGAACGGATTGTAAAGCTTATTTTTCATAGATTTTCAAGTACAAAAACTTGTCCGCTAGCTTCTGAACACTTCGATCTTTTATTCTGTTTATACTCTCTAAACAATTTAAGACTTGTTAAGGACTTTAAATCAAGCCCTAACCGCTTTAATATAGGATAACCTTTTTAGGCAAGAAGCTGTTAGAACAATAAGGATATGGCAGGAACCTTACAGAAATCTCGTTTAAGTAGATTGGCAAGAGAGCAAGCAAGAACTGTCCCTGAGCCGTTTGTAAAATGGGCCGGGGGGAAATCACAGCTCCTTAAAGTCTTCAACATGCTTTACCCAAAGGGGTTTAAAACATACTATGAGCCTTTTCTCGGCGGCGGAGCCGTGTTTTTTGACCTTTACGCTAAGGGTAAGATAAGTAGGGCAGTCTTATCTGATTTGAACGCTGACCTGATGAACCTGTGGGCAACTGTAAGGGAGAACATTGACGAACTCATCAGCCAGCTGGAGGCTCTTCAGAGGAAAGTGAACGACCGGGCTTTCTACTATGAGAAGAGGAAGGAGTTCAACTCGATCAGGCTTCGCGAGAATTTTCTCGACAAGCCGGATATCTGTAAAGCCAGCCTGCTAATATTCTTGAACAAGACTTGTTACAACGGACTTTACAGGGTTAATGCGAAGGGAGAATTCAACGTCCCCTTCGGAAGATACAGGAATCCTCAGTTGTTCGACAAGGCGAATCTAAGGGCTGTCCACCAAGCTCTAAAGGATAGGAATAGAATAAGGCTGCTCTGCACGGATTTCCAAGATGCTTTAAAGGATGCTGAGAAGGGCGACTTCATCTATTTCGACCCGCCTTACCAACCCCTCGGAAAAACAGCGTATTTCACAGAGTACACTGCGGGCGGTTTCGGCCCAGAAGAGCAGAGAAGGCTAGCTGAAGTCTTCAGAAAAATGGATGAATGCGGCTGTTTCCTAATGCTAAGCAATTCCAGCAAAAGAGAGTTTCTCGAACCCCTTTACAAACCCTACTTTGAAAGGGACTGTGTTTTAGAGGTTAAGGCTGCTAGGGCGATCAGTAGTATAGGCAGCAAGCGTGGTCCGGTGAAGGAATTTGTAATAATGAACTATGCTCCTAACCGTGACCAAACCCTCAGCCGCTTTTTAAAGCCAAAATAGATTTGAAGAGCAACGTTAAACAAACCTGTGGAAAGAAGTATCGGCTGATTAAGCATCCATCATATTTGCGGTTAAAAGGCAATCAATCATAATCCCTTTTTGGAATAATTGTTAAATTCAAGTGAAGAGAATGAAGCATATGTAGTAGACTTGGCGAGGAAGAAAAAGGGGGAGCAAGTTTCAAAGTATATTGTTATGCAAGAGTTTAAAAAAGAGGATTACCTCCGGTTCATCAAGAACCATAGCTCCGTAGTGATCGAGGACACGCGGGTTCCCTTGAGGAAGAAGTGGAGGATCAAGACTTTCACTCCTCCCAATAATTATGTTCCTGAGAGGGAAACGGTCTGGAGCTTCCCAGACAGGGGAAACTGGGCTACGCATGTTGGAGACTATAGGGGCAACTGGTCGCCGTACATTCCGAGAAACCTAGTTCTGAAATACACTGAAAAAGGGGATACTGTCTTAGACCAGATGGTAGGGAGCGGTACAACACTAGTTGAATGTAAGCTGCTGGGCAGAAACGCTATTGGCGTGGACATTAACCCTAACGCGTTAATAGTAACTCATGACCGGCTTAACTTCCAGTATAGATCGTTAACTAGGGAATATAGGGAGCCTGAGATACAGGTTTACTTGGGTGACGCACGTAATCTGGATAAAATCCCTGATGACTCAATAGACTTGGTAGCAACCCATCCTCCCTACGCACATATTGTTTCATATTCGAAATCTCGGGTTGAAGGAGACCTTTCAGCCTTGCCGTTTGAAGATTATCTCAGAGAAATGGGTGTCGTTGCAAAAGAAGCTTACAGGGTTCTTAAGCCAGGAAAATACTGCACCATACTGATAGGCGACACGCGGAAGCATAAGCACTACGTGCCAATATCCTACAGAGTGATGCAGAAATTCCTAGAAGCCGGATTCATACTTAAAGAAGATATAATTAAGCAGCAATGGAACACGAAAACGACGAGGGAGAAATGGAGGAAGACAGCCTATGATTTTTACCTGATAGCACATGAACATCTATACGTGTTTAGAAAACCTTTAAACAGAGAGGAATGTGGAAGATTCAAATGGAGTATGATATGGTGGTGAAAACCGTAAATGTTTAGAAGGGTAAAAATCGGAGATCGGATAGGAGGAAAAAAGGTTCTGGACGTTACAACCTTATCGAATGGTTGGCAAGTAGTTAAAACTGAAAATGCTAAGTCTCCTCGTGACTTCAGGGTCAAAATAATTAACCCAGATCATCCGAAGGGCTTGACCATTAAACATGCACATTTCGCCATCGATTTTTATGGGAAGCTTTGCCAGAATAGAGAGAAAGCCCTAAAGGTTTTTAAAGCGATTAGTGAGGTTTGGCACAGAATGGATATAAAGGAAGTAATAGATAGATACGAGCCTCAGACTCGCGAGCTAGCCGGATACCCTTTAGAATATATCATTTATTCGTTAAACTGGATTTTAGAACAGGAAGACATTAATTTCATTGGAAGACCTCAAGATAAACAGGAAGAACTTGACAGAAAAATAGAGAGACAAGGAATAAAAACCCCAGAAGGAAGAGAAGGAAGTCAATTAGCAATCGCTCTTTTTTGCGATATTGCGAGCAATGTTCATCCAGTAGAAGCCTTCTATAGCGCTGGATTGAGAATTTAGGCTTCTTTAACTCCTTCTAATGCTTCGCGCAAACCCTTGTAACGATTACGAACAGTAACCTCAGTAACGTTGCTCGCCTCAGCAATCTGCTTCTGAGTAAACAACTGCAGTCCCAAACGCTGCGTAGCAAGGTACATGGCTGCGGCGACCATCCCAAGCGGATCCTTACCGGCCGTGATTTTCTTGTCTTTTGCCTCTTTTAGTATTTTTAGTGTTTCTCTTTCTACTTCTGGTCCGACTTTGAGTTTGCTTGCTACTTTTTCGACGTAGATTGCGGGGTTGCTTAGTGGCATTCTGCTTTCGAGTGATCTTATGAGTAGTCTGTAGCTTCTTGCTACTTCTTTTCTTTTTAGTCCTGAGGCTGTTGCTACTTCTTTGAGTGTTCTTGGTATTCCGCTGTCTCTGCATGCTGCGTAGAGTGCTGCTGCTGCGAGGCTGTTGATTGGTCTTCCTCTTACTAGTCCTCTTTCGAGTGCGTCGCGGTAGATTTGTACTGCTCTTATGTATGTTGCTTTTGGTGCTTTTAGTTGGTCTGCTATTTGTGATACTACTTTGCTTGCTACTTGTAGGTTTCTTTCTGCTGAGCCGTATGCTCTGTTTCTTTGTTGCCATAGTCTTAGTTTTTGGGCTTCTGCCATTGCTTTGTCTGAGAGTACTTTTCCTGTTGCGTCTTTGATTCCTGTTTCGAGTGTGGTTGATAGCCCGTAGTCGTATATTGCTGTTGACAGGGGGCTTCCGACTCTGTCTCTTTTCTCGGATTCCTCGTCTCCGAATTCTCTCCACTCCTTGGTTTCATCCAGCATTTTCTGCACGAGTACGAAGCCGCATTCTGAGCAGTATATTTCTCCGCTGCGCTTGTCTTCAACTATTTTCTTTGAGCCGCACTGGGGGCAGGCCCACCGCTGGAGCTCGTCTGTCGGGGTGCTCATTCTCCAACCCTCCTACGGAAAAGCTTAAAAGCAGGAATCATTTTCACCCAACCCTCTCCTACCATTATTTAAACTTTTCGCCGGTGTGAAAAAGCAGGGAATTTTCACCGGGTTTCTGTTTTTTCCTGTTTTCGCTTTTCAAGGCTTTTCTCTTTTTAAAGCCTATTTTCCAGCCGTTTGATTTCTAGTGGTGTTGGAACCTCTTTTATTCCTAGGGTTTAGGCTTTCTGATCCTCTGCTTTTAGTATCCTTATCTATGTTTATTCGTTGAAGGTGTGTTTGGGTTAAGGCTTCTTGCGATTGTTTTAATCCTTCTGGTCGGCGTAGCCCATTATGATCAGGCTTGCCAATTATTAAGGAGGAATCCTGGTGCTGAGTGTCGATGCTCTTTTTCTGACGTTTCGTAGTAGGTTCTCTTTGCTTCAACGGGCCTATTGCTTTAGTCTTAATGGTATTGTGAAGAAGGCGAGTATGACTCTTCGGAAAGCGTTTCTGGGTTGAAATAGGCCATGGGGTATTGGAGAATGCCCCGTATACTCCTTACCGCGATATATTGGTTGACGGCTATTTCATATGTTCGGTCGCTAAAATGGTGTGCAGTGTTTTTATGCTCTATGTTCACACAAAATCTTATTGAATACTATTCCATAAGATTTATAAGTAGCTTTGGAATACTGTTACATTAATGGGATGGCTCTTAGAACTCACCCATGAATACTTAGATTCGTTAAGATACGTAAGCGAGGTTCAGAGGGAGATTACACTGCCTGCGGCGGGTCCCGATATAATGGCTGTAGTGGGGCCGAGGAGGTCTGGTAAGACTTTCCTTATGCTTAAGGCTGTGAGCAACATGTTAAGGAATGATGAGAGAGTTGTTTATGTTTCGTTCGACGAGCCGTCGCTTAGAGGAGTCTCTGCTAGGAAATTCGCTGAACTAGTGCGTATGGAGTATCCTGATGGTATGGTCAGTCTTTTTCTTGACGAAATCCAGGAGTGGAGTAACTGGGATTTCAACCTAAGGTGGTTGCACGACGTTAAGGATTTCAACATCTTCATTTCAGGCTCTTCTTCATCTTTACAGTCTTCTGAAATACCTTCGAGACTGAGGGGGAGATATATCTCGAAACTGGTGATGCCCTTCTCGTTTAGAGAGGTTTTCGCCACTCCTCTGAAAACCTTTAGGGAGAGGGGACGTGCACAAATGGTTTTTGAAGAATATTTGAAATGGGGAGGATTCCCAGAGGTATGGATTTACAAGTCTAGGGAGAAGATAGTATCCTTACTCGAAACGATTTTCTACAGGGATTTAATAGAACGTTTCAGGATTCGGAACGTGGCTGAATTCCAGAGCGTTTTCTACTTTGTTCTTTCAAACTATTCGAACTCGTTCACATGGAACTCGTTGAGAAAATTCATGGAGATGCTGGATGTTAAAATCGATACTAAAACGCTCATAAATTACATAAGTTATATGAATCAAGCTTTTCTAATATTCACTCTCCAAAGGTTTTCGTATTCAGAAAGGCAGAAGGCGTTTTCCCCGAAGAAACTCTATTTGGTTGACCTTGCTTTCTCAAACCTTTTTGAAAAACCTCTTGACCTAGGTAGGAAAATGGAGAATTTAGTTTTCATAGAGCTTTTAAGAAGGCTTCAGAACAGGGCTTCACAATTGTTCTATTATTTTACTAAGGACGGTAAAGAAATAGATTTTATTATTAAGACCGGTGATCGAATCGAACAAATAATTGAAGTATGCTATGAAATAGACAAAGAGCATACAGCAAAGATGGTGAGAGCAAGTGAAGAACTCAAATGTAGAAATCTTCTCTGTATTACTAGAGATCAAGAGGGAGAGGCTAAAACGGGAAAAGTAGAAATCGAATATATCCCAATATGGAAGTGGCTTCTCGGAATATAGTCCTCGAGTTCTAAACGGGTTAAAACCATGGTGAAAGTAAGAAAAAGGGTTCGATGCGTAGATTCAGGGTTTACTGAGGAAGACGGGTCGGAGAATTAGGATTGCTTGACTCCGATAGTTACGTGTATATCAAATATTTCTTGTAATAGTAGGCGAATACCCAAGCCCAATAGACTCAGAACCACAAGTATTTTTTCTAAAACGGTTGTGCGAGTATCAAGAGAAAAAGTTTGGTAGCCCGGGAGAGATTCGAACTCTCGTCAAGGGGTGTCTTCTCCAATGGATCCAGAGCCCCTCATCCCTAGCCGGGGTCTCGGCCTTTGACCATTATCCTTAGGTCTCCTAATTGGATCTAATCTGGACGACCGGGCTACCTGAGCGTAAGAGTGTCAAGAACTATATTAAGTTTTCGAGCAGTCCCAATTGTTTTTCACTTCGTCGGATCGGTAGGAACTTATAGTTGTGACTATAAGACTTATTCAACATTCTATAGACAGTAAAGGGTTTTACTAATTCAGACTTTCTATTATCGCAGTAGCCTGCTCATGTTTCTAAACAATTAAAAACCCTTAATGTAGCATAATAGGTTAGCTAAACATGAGGGATGAGAAAGAAAACATTTGGCATTCTTTAGAGTTGCAAGCCGTGTTCGAAAGGCTAGGGACCAGTGTAAGGGGTTTAAGCAGTCAGGAGGCTGAGAAGAGGCTTAGCGAATATGGTTTTAACGAGTTGGAAGAGGAGGAGAGGGTAAGCACTCTTACTCTCATACTGGATCAATTGAGGAGCCCATTGATACTGGTGCTTGTGGCGGCGATGCTGATTTCTTTAATCATTGGAGAGCTGACTGATGCTATTGTTATCATTGTTGTCTTAATCTTCAACACCTCCATAGGTTTTACACAGGAGTTTAAGGCGGAAAAGGCGTTGCAGGCTTTGAAGAGGCTTGCAGCACCTGAGGCCGAGGTGATACGTGATTGCCCTAGGGCTGGTGGATGCATAGAGATAAGGGTCAAAGCAAGGGAGATTGTTCCAGGAGACGTAATTCTTTTGGAGGCAGGTGACAAAATACCTGCGGACGCGAGGATCTTTGAGGCTGTTAACTTGGAGATAGATGAATCCATGTTAACCGGTGAGTCGACTCCTGTCAGGAAATCGTTTGAGCCTCTTGAAAAGGATCTTCCGGTAGCGGAGCGGAGTAATATTGCTTTCGCAGGAACCATCGTAACCAAGGGTAGGGGTAAGGCAGTTGTGTTCGCAACCGGAATGAGGACGGAGATAGGTAAAATAGCGCAGCTGATAAGGGAAACGGAGAGAGTTGAAACACCGATTCAGAGGCGGACCTCTGACCTTTCGAAGAAACTTGGCGTATTGGCTCTAGTCTCCAGCAGCCTGATGGTGGTAATAGGTGTTTTACGAGGCTTCGAGTTTTTTGAAGTTTTCCTCTTCGCCCTTGCAAGTGCTGTATCTGCTATACCTGAAGGCTTGCCTGCAGTCATGACGATAACCCTCGCTATCGGGGTTAACAGGATGGCTAAACGCAACGCTATAATTAGAAAACTCCAAGCTGTTGACACTTTGGGATCAGTAACAGCCATATGCACCGACAAGACTGGAACACTGACAACCAATCAGATGACGGTTCGCGAGATCCTTGTAGACGGCAGAACCGTTGAAGTCACTGGGTCAGGTTTTATTCCGGAGGGGCAGTTTATAGTAGAGGGAAAGCCGATTGAACCTTTGAGACTCGAGTCTTTGAAGCTTCTTCTTCAGGCCGGTGCCCTCTGCAACGATGCTCGTTTAAGACGGCATGAAAGCAACGGTGGATTCCGTTGGGAGATTCATGGGGATCCGACAGAGGGGGCTCTCGTAGTCGCATCAGCCAAGGCGGGTATGCATAAGGAGGAGTTGGAAGAATTGTTTCCACGCGTAGAAGAGGTTCCGTTCGACCCTGAGGAAAGATACATGGCTACTTTTCACAAGGTTTCGTCAGGAGGCTTCATTGTTTTCGCTAAGGGTGCGCCTAAAACCATACTGGCGATGTGTTCCGAATACTTGGAGGACGGGGAGGCGAAGCAGTTGCCGGAAGATAAAAAGGAGGAGATTCTGGAGGCTGCCCGCCGCATGGCAGGTAAAGCCCTAAGGGTTCTTGCGATTGCCTATCGAAAGATAGATGAGAAGGAGTTAAACGAGTTTAAAACAAGTATTAGGGTTAAACCAAGAATGGTGTTTATCGGTCTCATCGGAATGATAGATCCTCCGAGGCCTGAAGCAAAAACTGCGGTGCAACTTTGCAATAGGGCAGGAATCAAGGTTGTTATGTTGACTGGAGACCATAAGCTTACAGCCCAAGCCATCGCCAGCGAGCTTGGGATTCTGAAACCAGGCTTGAAAGCCATGACTGGAGTGGAGCTTGACCAGATGAGTGACGAGGAGCTGGATGCTTTGGTTGAGGATGTTGCAGTGTTTGCAAGGGTTTCACCAGTGCATAAGCATAGGATTGTTCAGTCACTGAGACGTAGGGGACACGTGGTGGCGATGACTGGCGACGGGGTTAACGATGCTCCAGCTTTAAAGACGGCGGAGGTTGGTGTCGCAATGGGCATAACTGGAACAGACGTTACGAAGGAGACTGCAGACATGGTTTTGACTGACGATAATTTCGCCAGTATTGTTAACGCGGTGGAAGAAGGTCGGGTGGTTTTTGAAAACATCAGGAAAGTCGTAAAATTCCTAGTCTCCACGAATCTTGGAGAAATAGTCACAATATTTGCCGCCCTGTTTCTTTTACCGGATGCACCCATCATCTTTACTCCTATTCAAATCCTGTGGGTTAACCTTGTCACCGACGGGCTGCTCGACGTGACTCTCGCGATGGAGCCTAAGGAAGAGGATGTTATGGATCAGCCGCCTAGGAAGCCTAGTGAAAAGATAATTAACCGGGACATTATGCTTAACACTCTTTACGTTTCGCTATTCATGGCCATAGGAACCCTATGGCTTTTCAAAACAGAGTGGATGAACGAGGACTTGACGAGCGCACGGACTATAGGCTTTACAGTTATGTCGATGTTCCAGGTTTTCAACGCGTTGAACTGCCGGTCTAGAACCAAGTCAGTGTTCAAAACAGGGTTCTTCAAAAATAAGTATCTTTTCGCAGCCATTGCAGCCTCAGTCTCACTACTAGTAATGGCAACTGTACTGCCCTTCTTCCAAA
Source organism: Thermoproteota archaeon (assembly GCA_038848185.1). Lineage (GTDB taxonomy): Archaea > Thermoproteota > EX4484-205 > EX4484-205 > JAAOZP01 > JAAOZP01. Next base: position 101,646 of record JAWCNV010000003.1, read on the forward strand.
CAATCCTTCAAACAAAACCGCTCGCAATATTGGACTGGATAACCATAATCCTTGTTTCAAGCACAGTTCTGATCGCTGATGAAATAAGGAAACTCGTTAGAACCAAGAAAAAGAAACTCATATCGTTGAAAAAACAACGTGATGCTTAAAATATTGGAAAACCATAAAGGTGATAAGTTGAGAGGGAGGAAGAGGGAACGGAGAAGAAACTTTACTGTTGCTATCTTTGGCTCGGCAAGAATAAGGGAAGGTAGCACCATCTACAAGCAGATTCAAGATTTAGCTGCTATGATTTCTGAGGCGGGAATGAACATTGTTACAGGAGGTGGGCCTGGGCTTATGAGCGCCGCTAGCAAAGGGCATTATGTTGGACGTAGAGATAAAAATACTAAGTCAATAGGTTTAAGAATTAAGCTTCCTTTCGAGGAGAAAGAGGCGCTTCACCTAGATGTTAAAAAGGAGTTCAAACGCTTCTCGACTCGTCTCGATGGCTTCATAAGGCATTCTAATGTAGTTATAGTGGCTCCAGGAGGAGTGGGGACGCTGCTTGAGTTTATCTATACGTGGCAACTCCTTCAGGTTAAACATATTTCTAATATCCCCATAATCCTGCTTGGAGAAATGTGGTTTGACTTCGTAAAATGGATCAGGAAGTGGCCCCTTAAATATAAGTTAATTAACCCTGAAGATGTGAACCTGATTTTCTTAGCTGAGGATATCCATGAGGCTTTTTCAGTAATTAAAAAAGCTTACGAGTTGTATGAGAAAGAACATGGAATAAGAATGTCCAAACTACATGAAATGCAGAATAAGGAATGAGTGCTTTAAACTCGTAAAATCTCCTTCCAGTTAACATTCTCCTGTACGAGTTTTTTTGCAGCAGTTATGCGAGTCTTGTCCTGTGGCTTTACTCTTCCAACTATCTTCTGAATCTGTTGCAGGGTGGTGTAAGTGTCCTGTGGTACAACTATCATTGGAATCTTAAGCTCGTCTGCCCTAGGCAATACTTTCACGCTTGGACGAAGGTTCCCGGTTAGGATTACTGCGGAGGCACCTGCTTCTAGTGCTGCTAAGACTATGTCTGTCCTATCTCCCCCGGTTACGATGAGTTCGTTCCTAACTCTTCTGAAGTATTGTATGGCGCTCTCAGGCGTCATTGCTCCGACGAGGACTGTTTCAACAGGGTTGTCTAAGCCTCCTTTTCCTGCGATAAGCTCGCCGCCCATAGTCCCGTAGATTTCTCTAACCGTTAGGGAGCTGAGCAGCCTGTCCTCAGGCAGTATTCCTAAAACCCTTAACCCCTCTTTCTCAAGCAGGGGTTTCACAACTTCTTTCACATTTCTAACATTATCCTTTTCAACACGGTTTAGAACTACTCCTGAAATCTTTGTCCCCCAGTGTTCACAGTAATCTCTAGCTTGGAGCGCATCGTCAACCACAAAGTCATCCCTATACCTTAGGACTAGAAGCAGCTCAGCTTTCAGGATGGGTGCCAGTCGAGGTACTTGACACCCTAGTAAGGAGCCTGTTGAAAGCGTGTGCGGTCCCTCTATGATCATGAGGTCCTTCCCGGCGGATGCTGCCCTGTATGACTCGAGGATGCTCTCCCTTATGCGTGACGGATCCTTATCCTTGTAATGCTCTAAGAAGACGTCTCCACCGAGCTTTAACGGGCAGACCTCAACCCCTGCCTCGAGCCCTAGGATTGTTTTCATCGTCTCCGCATCCTCGTCAATCAGCTCGCCCCTAGGGCCAGGGATACAATCCACGCCGATCGGCTTGAAGTAGCCTACGTGTATCTCTTTCTCCATGGCTAGCTGCGCTAGGGAGATGGTTAGGATGCTCTTGCCGCCCAGTTTCTCTAGTGACGCTACGTATATTGCCTTCCCCTTCATGACCCGGTTTCCTCCGTTCTACGCTTAGTAAGCGTTATTCTTATATCTACTGCCATGCACCCCCTCCCCTCCTCGTAGGCGAACAGGGGGTTCACCTCCATCTCCACAATATCCTTGAAACGGCACATTACTTGAGAGATCCTGGTTATTACGTCTAGGACCGAGTTTATGTCTGAGGGGGGTTCTCCCCTCACGCCTTTAAGCAGGGTGTATGCTCTTGTTTCCGTAATCATCTCCATCGCCTCTGAGAAGGTTAGTGGCGCCAGCCTGTATGAAACATCCCTGAGGAAGTTGACGTATATTCCTCCAAGGCCAAACATTACGAGGGGGCCGAACTGAGGATCCCTGATGGAGCCGACTATCACCTCCTTGCCGGGCGGAACCATTTTCTGAACCAGAACTCCCAGTATTCTTGCTTGAGGCATAATTGTCCTCGCCCTCTTTACGACAAGATCATACGCAGCCCTCACCTCCTCGCATGACTTAATATTCAGCATGACGCACCCCATGTCTGTTTTGTGAAGGATATCTGGAGAAGCAATCTTGACTGCTACGGGGTAACCTATGGCGTCAGCTATTTCACATGCTTCCCCAGCATCACTAGCAACTCTTGCCTCCGGCACCGGAATCCCGTAGGCTGAAGCAACCTTGAACGCCTCCTCTGAAGAAAGGTTGACTCTCCCATCAGCCTCAGCCCCAGCTATAATACTTCTTACAGCCTCATCATCCACGCCAGTTATGGTTGTTGCCGGCTTCTCCGGCTGGCTGAGAACCATATGGTAATCATACATTCTCCTCAGGACGAATGCAGCAGACTCAGGGAAGTCGTAATTAGGTATCTTGCCTTCACGCAGTATTCTTATAGGCGGCGACTCGTTGTCGAAACCCATGAACGCTGTGATCAACGGTTTTTTAAACCTGCGCCCTGTTTCCACGACTACTCGAGCAACCTCTTCAGAAGGAGTCATTGCCTGCGGTGTCAAGATAACGATCACGCCGTGAACATTCTTGCTGTTTAAAGCAGCCTCAAGCGCAAGCCTGTAACGGTTTTCATCAGCATCCCCCAAAACATCTAGCGGGTTGTTGATGCTTGCATGCGGCGGGAGTTGCTTGCTCAAACTCTCCCTGAGATCCTGCTCCAGGAGGGGAAGGTTCAAACCCATTTTCTCGCAGGCGTCTACGGCAAGTATTCCAGGCCCACCACCATTCGTTACTACGAGCACATCCCTCCCCTCAGGCACAGGCTGGTCTTCAAACGCGAGCAGCAGGTCAAAAAACTCCTTCATAGTGTTAACTCTAAGGACCCCTGCTTTCCTGAAGGCTGCGGAGAAAGCTGTGTCAGAGCCTGCGAGAGAACCTGTGTGCGAGGAAACAGCCCGGACTCCTACTTCAGTGGTGCCTGCCTTCAACGCTATGATGGGTTTTCTCTTGGAGAGCCTCCGAGCCACCTCCATGAAACGCTCCCCGTTCTTCACGCCTTCAACATAGATTCCGACGGCCCTGGTGGCATCCTCTTCGGCAAGCGCTTCGAGGAAGTCAGCCGTGTTAAGATCAGCCTCGTTTCCAACGCTTATGAAGCTTGCGAGGCCCATGTCGTTAAGGTTCGCCCAGTTCAATATGGTGCTTCCAAGCGCCCCGCTTTGGGAGACGATTGAAACATTTCCCGGAAGCGGGCTTGTTGAGGCGAATGACGCGTTCATACTGTTTCGAGAGTTTATGAAGCCGAGGCAGTTCGGTCCCTGCATCCGCATACCGTATTCTCTGCATTTTGAAACGAGTTCTTTTTCAAGGAGTGCTCCTTCTCTGCCGGTTTCGCTGAAGCCAGCGGAGATAACTATCATTCCCTTAACTCCTTTCCTACCGCATTCTTCAGCAACGTTGAGAACAATCTTAGCTGGCACTGCCACCACCGCCAGATCCACATCATCCTCGACCTCTCCAATACTCCTGTAACACCTGTATCCAAGTATTGTTTCAGCATTCGGGTTTATCGGGTAGAGTTTCCCCCTGAAGCCTGAGCCAACTAGGTTCCTGAATATCCTGTGGCCTACCTTCTCCTCCTCTCTACTAGCCCCAACCACCGCGATCGACTTCGGGTTGAAGAACGCCTCCAGCCTCATAATGCCTCATCGATGCAGACTGCTCTAACTGTTTCGCGACTACGTTTATAAACTTGCAGCTACAAAGCATCTTAGAATGGCTAAAGGGGGGCGTTTACGCGACAGGCCTTACGATGAAAAGAAGGCGAGCCTAGAGGAGGCTCTGAGCTACATAAAGACGGGGGACCACATCTTCGTCGGCTCAGCCTGCGGGGAGCCGCAGTATCTTGTGAACGGGCTTGTTGAGAAAGCGAAGCATCTGGCGGATAACGAGATACTGCATGTGCATACTCTTGGTGTCGCACCCTACGCTAAGCCGATCTACTCAGACAGGTTTCGCCTCAACGCCTTCTTCGTAGGCATAAATACGCGGGAAGCAGTTTCAGAGGGCAGGGCCGACTACACACCCGTCTTCCTGTCTGATCTTCCAAGGCTCATATCGAGGGGGATGGTGCCTATAGATGTGGCTTTGATACAGGTTACACCGCCTGACGAACATGGTTTCTGCAGCCTCGGTGTCTCAGTGGAGATAACTAAAACAGCGTCGGAGAGGGCGAAGCTGGTTATCGCGCAGGTTAACCGTTTCATGCCACGCGTCTTGGGAGACAGCTTCATACATATTAACGATATTGATGTTGTTGTTGAACATGATGAGCCGATTCTTGAAGCCCCTCAGCCGCCTCGTGACATTGTTTCAGACAGAATAGCTAGATATGTTTCTGAGCTTGTAGATGATGAGTCGACCCTGCAGATAGGAATAGGCACTATACCTAACGCTGTGCTGAGTGCTCTAGAAGGGAAAAAACATCTCGGGGTTCACACGGAGCTTCTTACAGAGGGAATAGTGGATCTGGTTGAGGCGGGAGTCGTAACATGCGAGAAGAAGACGGTGAACAGAGGTAAGATAGTGGCCTCCTTCGCGATGGGGACGAGGCGCCTCTACGATTTCATAGATAACAATCCCATGGTCGCGTTCTTCGAGTCAAACTACGTTAACAACCCGTTTGTAGTAGCTCAGAACCGGAGGATGGTTGCTATAAACCAGGCTCTTGAACTGGATTTAACGGGGCAGGTTTGCTCCGACTCCCTAGGTTACTTCTTCTACAGCGGGCTTGGAGGGCAGGCGGATTTCATGAGGGGAGCGAGACTGTCAGAGGAGGGGAAGGCCATAACCGTTTTACCCTCAACCGCGAAGGAGGGTTCCATCTCAAGAATAAGACCTGTGTTAAGCGAGGGCGCAGGCGTAGTGTTGACGAGGGGTGATGTTGACTATGTTGTGACGGAGTATGGCGTTGCACACCTCGACGGCAAGAGCATAAAAGACAGGGCTCTCGCACTCGCAAGCATCGCTCACCCAAAGTTTCGGAACGAGCTTCTAGAATGGGCGAAGTCCCATAAATATGTGCCGCAGGAGGTTTTACCTTTTCCAGCGGTCGAGTACCCAGAGGAGCTGAGGCGTTACATCACGCTGGAGGACGGCACCAAGCTACTCATAAGACCCATTAAGCCTTCAGACGCAACTATGAAGCAACACTTGTTCTACGCTCTTTCAAAGGAGAGCGTTATGAAGAGATACTTGGGCCCGCTGAAATCCCTGCCCTGGGAAAGAGTCTGGCCTTACGTGATAGTCGACTACCAGAACGAGATGGTTCTGGTGGCTGTTGTTGAGGAGGGAGGTGCTGAAAGCATAGTTGGGATGGGAAGCTACTCGAGAATACCGCGTACAGAGCTTGCTGAGGTAGCGCTGGTCGTTAGGGACGACTGGCAGGGTAAGGGTATTGGAACAGAGCTGCTAAACTACCTTATTGAGTTGGCGAAGGCCCGTGGCTTCGAAGGCTTAAAGGCCTGGGTACTAGTTGAGAACGCTAGGATGATGCATCTCTTCAAGAAGTGCGGCTACGCTGTGAAGTACCGGATAGACGACGGGGTCTACGAGGTTCTTGTAGACCTCAGGCAACCGGTTGAACCTAAGTGAAACAAGGGCTAGCGTCCCCTTGATTATTGTTTACGACGCCTTCTCGTTTTAAGCTCATCTAGTTTCATTTTAGCTCTTTTCTGAACCTCTGAGGCGATTAGCCTGCTTTTTGCAGGATTAGTAATTCTTAAGAGGAGCTCCAGTTTAATAGAGTGATTGCTTATAGCGATCACACGAACTTCTGGGTTGAAGTCTGGGGCGAGCTCCTCTTTAAGCTCATTTCCAATGTCTATCAGGATTTTCTCAACTTCACCAAGATTCATCGTATCTTCTACTGTCAGCGGAACATGTATTCGTGTCTCCCCTGAGGCAGTTCTGTTTACAACCATGTTTTTAACAATTCTAGAGTTGGGGATATGCACAATCTCATTATCAAGAGTTATTAAGACAGTATTCATCCAGTTGATGTCCGCGATCCTTCCAAAATACTTGTCTACTTGAACCCAGTCTCCGATTTTAAACGGGTTGTAAATAGTGATGGCCTCGTGCGAAACTATGTTTAGCAGTATATCTCTAAGAGCAACTATTAGCAGTATTCCGCCTAGTATAAGTATTGTGAGCACTATGGTTAACTCTAGTCCAAGCTGGTCTAAGCATATTAACAATCCGATTAGCCAGATTAACCATGTTACGGCACTTTTTACTTGCTGAGCTACCTTAGGGCTGAGCTTGCTAAGAGCTTTTGATGAGAAACCGCCAATAATCTTTGAAACTATCCATGTTGCGATAAGTATTACACTTACTGTAGCTATTTTTAGTAGAAGGTCATATGGAATCTCTATGTTGATCTGAAAGAACGGTGAGAACCGTGATGCGGCTTCGCTTGCTTGAATCAAGATCTAGGTCACTTCAACGCTCCTGAGTTTTTCCGAAGTTTCTTCAACAGCCCCCGCTGAACCACATAGCATCACGTTATCCCTACCTTTAAACATAAAAGCTTCATCTGGATATATAACTCTGTCTTCACGAAACACACCTATAATTCTGCACCCGTCTGGGATATTTAGTTCCTCTATGGTTCTGCCTACTACACTTCCATTCAACGGGATCATAACCTTCAGGATCTTAAAGCCTACAATCATGTTTTCATAGACGGTTTCTAATTCAGGGCTTTCCAAGGCGTTTAAGAAGAGACGCCGCGTCTCCTGAGACGGGCATATGACAATGTCTGCACCGGCCTCCCTGATACTCTCTATGTTTTCAGGTTGATGTGCTCTTGCGATTACGAGCGGTATGCCGAACTCTTTTTTAGCGATTTGACAAGCCGTCATGTTAACTTCGTCATCATTAGTTAACGCTAATAGAGCATCCATTTTATCCGCTTCAACATTTCTCCAAATCTCCAGGTCTGCACCACTTGCATTGAAAATCGCCGCATCCGAGTGTCCAGCTATTTCTCTACATTTTTCCTCATCACTCTCAATAACTGTAACCAAATGGCCTTTCTCTGAAAGATGGTGGATTATCGGCATCCCGACATCGCCGGCACCTATCAAGAGTATCCGCAATGCGGTGCACCCATCCTCCTGATTAGAAGAGCCTCCATAAAAACCTTAGCCATCATCCTTAATGAGCCTTTGTTTTTTGCATCCTTTTGGCGAGCATAAGTAAGCTAACTCCGATGAACCCAAAGACCAATCCCAGAATTAGTGATTCAATGCTTAACGTTAGTATCATGAGGATTGATGTTAAGATAGCTAGTACTGTAGGATAAGGATACAGCGGAACTTTGAAGGGACGGTACAGGTGGGGTTCAGTCCTCCTTAAACGTATCAGCGAGAAAGCCACTATGATGGCTGTAACATTGTAGCCGAGTGCAATCACATACACTATGAAATCAACAGACCTTGTTAATACGAATACTATTGCTAGAAGGGTGGTTAGAGCCAGAGACGTGTAGGGAGCCCGATACTTAGGATGAACCCGTTTGAAAAGGGAGGGTAGAAGACTGCTCCTGCTTAAAGCGTATGCTATTCTTGTTCCCCCAGCCATACTGCCGTTTATTGTAGATAGGGTTGCAATCATGCTTCCAATGGTAATGAGGAGCACCCCTATAGGACCCATGAAGTAGTTCGCAGCATCTTGCAACGGCGTGTTTGACCCTAAGTATGTTTCCGGAGGCGCTCCTCCGATAGTCGCTACAGCAGTTCCCGTGAAAATTACGGTGATTAATATCAGAGAGAGGAAGAGAGCTCTCGGAATAGTTTTGCCAGCGGTTTTAACCTCTTCAGAGAGCTGCGTGATCGTTTCATATCCCGCATACGTAGGAAAAATATAGCCTACCATTAGTATTGTTGGCAATAATCCTCTTGGGAAGAGGGGCTCAAACCTCTCCACCCTAAAGCTGAATGATGAACCTACCATAAAGAGGCAGAGGGAGGAGACCAGAATGGCTGTTAGAATAAACTCTGCTATACCCATGGTCTTGACCCCTCTAAAGTTGATTAAGGCAAAAAGGATCAGGATGAGAATAGCTAAAGCGTATGGCTCTAACCATCCTATAAAGTAGTTTATTGAAAAGGCGAAGACTATGGCGCCTAAGGCGCAGTCCGTTATGCTTCCGATCCAATCGAACCATCCTGCTAGAAAAGTCGGGACGCTTTCGCCGAATGCTCTTTTAACGAAGCTTATTGCTCCTCCAGCGCTGCCCGGCACAGCTGAGCCAAGCTCGGCGTAAGAAAACCCGTCGAACAAAGCGAAGAGACCGCCGATTAGAAATGTTATCACTATGCTGGGGCCAGCTGCCCCTATTGCCCTACCAATTATGGCGAACATGGTGCCACAGATAGCAGTACCCACTCCGAGGAACGTTGTCTGGGCAAGGTTTAAACCTCTCCTTAATGTGATTTCTTCGCCCGACTTTAACCTATTCTTAGAGGGGTTTTCCTTTAAACCCGTTTTCCCCGCGATGCTCGCCACAGTCAAGCCGTTTGGCGAGAGTAGTTTATAGGCGTTTTCAATTAAATTTCTTCTGAAAATCTAATAACTGTCGAAACAAGGCTAAAGCAGCATGATTCAAACCTTCTTAGCTTCGAACACTCTTTTCCAAGGTGCTCCAAGCATTCTTTCTTAAAAAAAGTGGAAATACGTTTTAATAGCGATATTTCTAAACGTTATTTTCAATTACAGTTCAATTGCTGCGGATTATCGGAACAGAAGAGTTCAGGTTCAGCTCCTTCTGGTTCACGATATTTATCGGGTTCCTGTTTACGAATGCTCTTATTACGTTCACCGTAGAATGGAGAATATAATCTTCAGCCTCAGCAGTATTCCAAGCTACGTGCGGGGTTAACACAACGTTTTCAAGCCTCAGCAGGGGATCGTCTGGGTCAGGCGGCTCCTTCTCAAAAACATCTAGCCCGGCTCCAGATATTCTTCCTGTTTTCAAGGCTTCGACTAAGGCTTCCTGATCGACTATTTGGCCTCTGGAAGTGTTTATCAGTATAACGCCCTTCTTCATCTTAGCTATCGTGCCCCTGTTTATCATGCGGTATGTCTCCTTGGTTAGAGGCACGTGTAGAGATATTATGTCAGATTTCTCTAAAACCTCTTGGAGCGAAACGTATTTTAAAACTCCCTCAGCTTCTAGAACAGGTTTCTTAACCACGTCGTAGGCAATAACGTTTGCCCCAAATGCTCTGGCTATCCTAGCCACGCTCTCACCTATTGCACCAGTACCCACGACTCCGAAGGTCTTCCCGTTTACCAGCCTACCCTGAAGCCCAGGGCTAAGCCACTTAGAGGATCTAACCGTTGAGTCAGCCTTCACCACCTTGCGTAGAACAGCTAAGAGTAGCGCAAAAACGTGCTCTGCTACAGGCATACTACCATAGCCGGGGACATTTGAAACAAGTATGCTTCTCTCGCCTGCAGCCTGAATATCAATATGGTCGAAGCCTGAGGACCTTGTGACGATAAGCCTTAGATTAGGCAAGGATTCGATCACACGCCTATTCACCTTGGAGAACACGAAGACTGAAAGAATCTCGAAGTCTCTGAACTTGGTCAAGTCAACCTTATTCACGGTTTCCCTCCTGAAGACTGTTTCAAACCCTTCCTTCCGAAGCTTTTTCAACGCTGCAACTGTTTTCGGATTCGCTTCTAAAACTAGGATTTTACTCATTCCATAGGTTATAATTATAACCGTGTTATAAAAAGGTTTTTATATAGCTCGAAACGTTTTCCATAAATATAACACGTTTATAAAAAAGAATTGGCCCACTATTTCTTAAGCCGAAGCCTCTCAAATGTTAGAGCAGAGAATTATAGCCATTATACCATGTAACCTTGTAAAACGACTTCTGTTCAGCAGAAAACCGGGTTAAAATATTTATAAGTAATTAGGTGTATAATGTTGTATGCCCAAAATAGAGAAAATCGAGGGCATCGGGCCAGCTTATGCCCAGAAGCTTGTTGAAGCCGGTATTAAAACTACTGACGACCTGCTTAAGGCAGGTGCAACTGTAGAAGGGAGGAAGCAGCTTGCTGAGAAGACCGGGGTTTCAGAAACCTTGATTCTAGAATGGGTGAATCTCGCAGACCTCTTTAGGATCAAGGGGATCGGAGAGGAATACTCTGACCTGCTTGAGGAAGCCGGGGTCGACACAGTTGTTGAACTAGCCACAAGGGATCCGGTGAATCTCCACGCTAAGATAATTGAGATCAATAAGGAGAAAAAGCTTGTAAGGAGACCGCCGTCACTGACACAGGTCAAAAACTGGGTTAAGCAGGCAAAGAAACTTCCGAGGAAAGTAGAATACTAAAATACAGCGGCCCCCAATCCTCTATTTTTATTTTTTTAAAATCCTCTTGAAGACCGGCCCCAACAGCCTAACCCATACTTTGATTATTCGCTAAATCCAGTGATTATATTTCAGTTCGAACAATTGCTTAAGCTAGGCTTACAGTAGTCTTGATGTTTTTCTAGCTAAAGGTTTTAAGCGTGTTTCCTATAGTGGACAATGGTGTAGCATGGATAAGACAGACATGATCCTTTGTCAACTATTGCTGTCGAATTCAAGACTCTCCTACCGTGAACTAGCAAATAAGCTAAACCTTTCCGTGACTGCTGTTCACTCCCGGATCCAATCTCTGGTGGAGCAGGGCGTTATCCGCAGGTTTTCAGCCAGGTTGAGTCCGAGAGTGTTTAAGGCGGTCAGTGTCCTAGTGTTCGGCTTATCCCAAGCGGTTCCGATTCAAGACTTGGAGAAGGAGTTTGCCGAACATGGCTTAGTATACTGGCTTGGCGTCGGGGGAGGTAGCATCCTGTACATAGGAGCATGCCTTCGGGAGATAAGTGAATTAGATAATCTTCTGAGTGATTTAAGGGAGAAGTGTGGTATTCTTGAGCCGACTATCGGTATAGTTACGCACACTTCTCTACCCAGCGATACTATCCCGGTTGAAGCTAAACTCAGTAGCCTGGATTACCGGATAATAAGGTCCCTAGCCGATGATTCGCGTAAAGCCTTGTCCAAGGTTGCGGAGGAGCTGGGGGTTTCAACCCGAACTGTGCGCCGTCGCCTCGAAAGGATGATTGAGCTTGGCCTAGTGGAGATGTCGATAGACTGGTACCCGGATGCTTCCAACGATATAGTGGCTATGCTACACCTCAACCTGAAGCCAGGGGTCAATAGTAATGCAGCCAGAATGGTTCTGCAGAAGCATTGGCCTAATGTTTTCATGTCCTGGAGCTTCAGCAACATTCCAAGCCTGATCCTATCCTTCTCTTGGACGAACACCATGAAAGAGTTAAAAGAGCTCTGCAAGAGTCTTGAGGAGGAGAATGTTTTCCAGTCCTTTTCGCCTAATGTTCTCTACACGGGCTACGTTTTCAAAACATGGGTCGACCAGCTTGTTGAAAAATAGGCTGCCTGTCCACTTCTTAAACCTGAAGCTTTATGAAGAAGAAGTTTAGAAAAACCTGTTAGACACTTTCTTCAATAGGCTTGTTAACATACATCTATATTCCCTATTTCAGGAGGATGAGTGTGTGAAAATGGTTGAACCGGGAATTGTGATAGAGAGGCTCGTTAAGAAGTACGAGGATGTTACTGCAGTTAATGATTTAAGCCTGCAGGTTGCAAGAGGCGAGCTATTCGGGTTGCTTGGGCCGAATGGCGCCGGCAAGACAACGACAATAAACATTCTATGCGGGCTCGTGAATCCAACGAGCGGCTTCGTCTCAGTATACGGGTACGATGTTCAGGTTGAGCTGGAGAAAGTCAAGCAGCTGATAGGCGTGTGCACCCAGGAGACCGCTGTCTACGGTTACTTGACCGGTTTAGAGAATGTTGAACTATTCGGCAGTCTTTACGCGATGGAGGGAGACGTGCTTAAAGCAAGACGGAAAATCCTCTTGGAGAAGATGGGGCTCAACAAGGATGCGAGGAGGAAGGTTGAAAAATACAGCGGCGGGATGAAACGCAGACTCAGTCTTATACTCGCGCTGGTTCACGACCCCCAGGTGGTTTTCCTAGACGAGCCGACTGTCGGCATGGATCCACAGTCGCGCCGCGCCGTCTGGGGCTTTATAAGAGAGCTGAAAGCCGAGGGGAAGACGATCATCTTAACTACACACTACATGGAGGAGGCTGAGGACCTCTGCGACCGAGTTGGAATAATCGACCACGGCAAGCTGATAGCGTTAGGCTCTCCAAGTGAGCTGATATCAGACGGCGGGGTCGGGAGCCTAGAGGAGCTCTTCATTAAGCTCACCGGTAGAAGGATAAGGGAGGAGGCTTAAGATGAGGACCCAGCGGGTTCTTGCCATAGTTAGGAAGGAAGCAAAGAAGACTGTGCGCGAACCCGAGATACTATTCATTATATTCCTGTTTCCAGTGGTCTTCATGCTCATTTTCGGCACCTTCTTTGGCGGGTCCGGAGGCGAGCAACCCGTGTATGAGGTTGGGGTGGTCAACATGGATGAGGGGAATGCGTCGCAAATACTGCTCACTGTGCTGTCTAAAACCGGACTGCTCAGCCCCAAGCTTTACGGCGATAATAAGACTGCTCAGGATGAGCTTTCGCAGGGCAAGGTCAAAGCTGTGATCGTAATCCCGAGTGATTTCAGCCTAAGCCTAGCCTCCTATAATGCGGCACCCAAGAACCCGGGAAGATGGGTTAATACAACCATCACCCTTCACCTGGACAAGGGCTCACTCGTCGCAACCCAAGTGGTGCCGCCAGTATTGCAACAGGCCTTGGGAGCAGTCGCCGGTATAGATGAGCGGGTGCCCTTAAACCCTTTCCACATGAAGGTTGCCTCCTTGGTAGAGGCGGAGACATTATCCACCTTCGAGTTCATGGCTCCGGGAATGTTCACCTTCGCGTCAATATACATCCTGATGATAGTTGCCCAAGCTTTCATCAAGGACCGTGAAAACGGCATGATGAAGAGAATAAGGACTACGCCGATAACCCCAACCGAGTTCATGATGGGTCAAGTCTTCTCATACATGCTGATAGCCTTCGTCCAAGCGGCACTAGTGTTCGCCGCAATCTACCTTCTGGGTTTCAGGCCTAGCGTGGGCGTCGCCACCTATTCGTTTGCGTTCGCAATCCTAATGGTTTTCTCCTTGTCCAATGTTGGGTTCGGCCTGATAGCGGCAACCCTTGCAAAGTCATCTGGCGCAGCTACAGGCATCTCATTCATCTTCCTGCTCCCCCAACTTTTCCTCGGAACCTTTGTCGGCATGACTTTTTCCTCAACGGCCCAAATCGCCTGCAGGTTCGTACCCAGCTACTATGTCACCGACGCCCTAGCCTCGCTCTTTCTAAGGGGCGCGAGCATTCTAAGTCCAGCAATACTGTTGGACCTGGCAGTCGTATTCGTGTTCTCTCTGGCAGTCTTAATCGTGGGCATATTCCTCTACGCGAAATACTTTAGGATCTAGGAGAGTATAGTAATTGGCTGGGAAAGGCTTGTGAAGATGGAGAAAGACGATTTGTTGAAGCCTGAGGCGCTAATGGAGGAGGCGAAAGCATCTAAGCATGGAGAAGCCTATAAAACCTTAGACAGCGGCCTAAGCTACAGAATAGGAATTGGTGCGAGACTCAAGTCCTCAGAGAACTACTCTTTCTTCGTCGAGATCCTCGTCTACCTATGCCCTGCTTCCGGAAACCTAGATCTGGAAACTCTGGGGAAATGTCTAGCTTGCTTGAAAGAGTTGGAGAAACGGGGCTACTCTCTAACCTGTCAAGATGGGGAGTGCATCTCCTGTGAAACAACAGTGTCTTCCGAGAGATTGGCTGAGGAATATGCTACTGCCAAGTCGTTAATCGAAGAAAACTTCTGCTAATACCCGATGAGGATGGATGAGTAAGAATAGCTTGACTATGTTACGACCTCTTCAAGCCTATTGTTCACAGCAGCATGTTTTATTTCAAGCATCGGCAGGTCCATGGGTGTTTCTATCCTCTCCAACCCGTACCTCTTTAGAAGGCTGAGGTATTTCAATGTGAGACGACGCATCTCTGGAGAAGTCGGCCCCACGCAGGGGCATCCAGGTATCCTTGGACTTACGTCAAAAACATAAAACTCCAGCCTTTTCTGCTCAGGATCATTAGTATCGTAGGCCATTGCCCCCTGTAGTGCAAAAAGCCCTATTATGCTAGGTGGGTATTCTTCTTCACACACTCTCCTGAATTTCTCCGCAGCCTTATACACAAGGGGTTTAAGAGATTCCCTCATCGTCAGACCATAGTGGCCGACTTCCTCGTTTTTAACAGGGATGTTTAACGAAATTTGGTCCTTCGCAGGAAGGCTGAGTAAGCCATGCAGGTTTGTTTGTTTCCTATCGTCGAATCCGAGAAGGTCGAAATCTCCGAAAGCATCTTTCAAGGCCCATCCTTGGAAATTGGCATTGAACTTCTGACCCAGCACATACTCCTCTATCCTTGCTTTCTTTAAGCCTTCTTCACTTATCACGTCTTTCTTCAAAAGCTCTTCAGCCCTCCTATAGTACTCCTCCGGAGAAGAGGCGTAGAAGAACGCTCTTTCAAGAGGCTTCTTTCTCTGCTGCACCTTAACTATTGCGAGCCTATCTATGTCTTCAGGCTTGTCGAATTTTCTAGGAGTCTTTATGCCCGCTTTCTCTAGGAGCCAGTACTGGTTTCTCTCCTCGCTGCGTTCCTCGGCTCTTAGAATCATCCTGTTGCCGTAGATCGGGATCCTAAGGTTATTCTCAATATTGTTGTAACCCACGTATACTGAGAAGGACCTGTTAGGTATGAAAATAGTGTTCAGCCTTCTCAGTTCCTCTTGAACATCCTCCCTCACCATGTCTGAGAATTTTTCGAGAAGTATAACATGGTCAAAAAGATGTTTGTTGTACTTCGCGTAGAGCTCCTCCCTGCCTTTCTGGCAGACAACAAGGGTCTTAAAGTCTAACGATTTAGCAGACACACCCACCTCCTCAGCCGAGTGCGAACCTAGCACGCCAATAGTGATATTCCTGGTATCATATCTCGAGGCAATCTTCTGAACCTCTTCTCTTTTAATCACCATTCTACGACACCACTATAATTACTGGTCATGACTCGCCTTAATATTTCTTATTTTTCTCCGCCAGTATTCATCTTTGAAGCTCATTATTGTCCGAAAATGTGTTAGAGCTAGAGTTCAAGGTACATCCTGATCACGTCGTCGTACCCTTCTTTTATACGTGCCATTTTTGGCACAGCTCCCGCCTCCTTAAATCCAACCTTATTATAGACGTGGCGAGCTTTAGTATTCGTAGATAACACGTCCAATACTAATAGCTTTAAACCAGTTCTCATCGACTCTTCTATAAGAGTTTCCAACATCTTGGTTCCTATTCCCCGATTCCTATACTCTCTGGCAACAGCAATCCCGAGGAGCCCAACATGGTTTTGATATCCTCTTAGTCTGTTTATCTCCGAGTTTCCAATAACCTTACTTTTTATCTCCGCCACAATCATTATGGTTTGGCCTTTTTCTATATCTGCTAAACGGCCAGCTAGCCACTCTACCTCCTCTTCTCTAGTAACTTTCTTATCTCTGGCGATAGGGGCGCCTTCTTCTACAAGCGAGTTAATAAATTCTGTTAAGCTGTCAAGATCCTCCCATCTTGGGCTTCTTAAAACTACTTTTGAACCATCCTCCAAAACGAATTCACCATATGCTCTTGCCAAACTGCTTCTCCTACTTTAGAGATGAACGTCTATTTAATTTTTTAAACTTTCCATTATCCTAATATTTCTTTCAGCCTATCCTGCTCGATGGCCTCCCTTATTTCAACAGCGATTCTTCTTCCTGTGCTCATCGGTTTGCCATGCTTCAGATATGTGTATGGGGAGCCGTTCATGAAGACGTTTGTACCAGCAACTATTCTGGCCGATATCTCGAAAACGTAGAACCTAAGGTCTGGTGTTACAATGGTTTCAAGACAGAAGGGCCCGTATATTCCTGGTTTACAAATCTCTCTAGAGGCTTCAACAACCCTCTGCCCTATGTTGAAAACCTCAGGCAGGAGTGATTCTCTTAGTACTAGCGGGAGGTTGCCGACAATCGTGTAGGTTACGTTCAAACCCTCTTGAAACCCCGCAGGAATTCTAGTTATCCCGTCTACATTCGACTCGTAGCGTCTGTCGAAGCCCATCAGCTCAAGCTCTCCACGTACTACAGAGTAAAAGTAATGTATGTAGACAGGAGTACCAACCACGTATTCCTGAATGAAATATTCTTTGGCACTACCTATCTTATCGTAGAAATCATCTTTGTTTCTCGCAAGAAAATATCCTTGTCCTCCCTTGGCACCATGGAACTTAACTATGCATAAACTATCTATCTCCTCCGGGGTTTCGTATATCCTAGGGATGTTGACTCCCGCCTTTCTAAGCCACTCCCTCTGCCTATCCCTGTTGCTCTCCCATGAGAGTATCTTCCTGTTACCGTAATAAGGCATCTTCAGCCGCTCAACGGCATCTGTACCCACGTAAGCTATGAGGGATGCGTGCGGCACAAGTATAGCGTTCTCCCTAGCAAGATCATCCTCGATTTTTTGAAATTCGCTGTATGAAGATAGCTCTATGATTTTGTCAGCGATGCTGAAATGATGGTATATGAAACTATGCTCTTTCAAGCATACGGCTATTGTCCTGAAGCCCTCGTCTCTTCCTCCCATAAGTATTTGAAGCGCAGAGTGGCTTCCTATAGTTGCAATAGCGTGTTCTTTTCCCCCTGTCAATAAGGATGCCCAAGCCCTTCTCTCATTACTGTTTTTAAACCTTTACTCAAAATATTCTTTAAAAAAGGAATTTGTAGGAACATACCGTGATTAAAGTAGAATTGACTCTGAGTCATGTATCTATTAGAAACCTAGACCTGCTTTATTAAACTATGTTTCTAAGCCTAATTCTATCAAGCACCTGCTCCAAGCTACTGACCTCGTGGCTTCGCCTCGGAGAATCGTAGCGTCTTATGAGAAGGCTTCTCATACCTATGACTCTTGGAACCATGTAGTCGTACATCAGGTTGTCACCCACATGGAGAACCTCTACTGGTGAAACACCCATGTCCCAGCAGACCCGGGTGTAGAACTCTGCTGTTTTATGCGGCAGGGAATAGGTTGAAACCGAGGAGAATATTTTTGAAAAGTATTTTTTAAGATCGCCTAGCACCATCTCCAGGAACACTCTTGAAAGATTTGATGAAACTATAAGACTGTGGTTGGAGGAGAGTCTAACGATTGCTGGCTCAACATCTGGGAAAACAGTTACTTCAGGCTTTAACTCTTTAAGGAGCTCCTCATAGCTTTTCCCAATATCCAGTTTCTCAATCCAGTATTCCGGCAGGTACCATCTTAAGTCTTCATCGCTTACCATGCGGTATCGCTGCTTAACATATGATGATGCTTCCTCGAGAGAAATTTTGTTTCTACTGGCATATGCCGCCGGTATAAGTGAATCCCAGAAGTGTTTCACAGACCTGCCATCCACAAGGGTCCCGGTAACATCTAGGGAAACCACTTTTACTATGTGCATCAGGCTTCTAAACCCTTTTATTAGCTATATTTTTAAGTTTTTAATTTAAGACTGAGGAAAAACTAAAAAGACAGAGCTACCAACGATAAATCCGTTTAAATGGACAGAAGCTTGATAGTGATGCTGTTGGCTACCTCTTTATTAGCCACGCTTTCAATAAACGGTATTGGGGTAAGCATTGTCTCAGCGCAGGCTGAGAACGAAACATCCTCACGCGGAGTATTAGGAGATATTTTGAATGCGGTGAAGCTTCAGGGTCTTGTTGAAAACATGTACAGGTTCAGAAGCAGTGTTAAAGACAGAGGGGGGTTAGACTCTGAGTTTCTAAACTGGCTTACACCAATTTACTCCGGCTTTTCGAAAAGTTTATTGAGCTTCCCCATATGGCCTATCATCAGGTTCACGGTTTTACCCGCAGCCATGGTGCTGTCAACATGTCTTCCGCTTTATCCTCAGACAGGTATCCTCGGGGTTGTTTTAACAGCAGGGTTTTTAACAGGCCTAGTCTACATGTTTCCCATCCTCCTGATAATCGAGGTTTTCTCTAAGACAGGTTTGGTTGCTACGCATGGCAAGACGATGCTGAAGATACTTCTGATTCTCATAGTTGCTTCAGATTTTTGCCTACTCCTTGCCCATGCAGCCAGTAGTGCTCCAGTGTTATTTTTATCCTACATTATGTTTCTCGCCACCATGTGGCTCATATGGTTTCTGCCAATACTACTGTATTATCGGAGCTGAGTAAAGTTTAAACATTAGCCACATGAGAAACTGCAGAAAATGAACCCTGAGAAAATACTGTTCACTGTGCTTGACGGGCTTGGAGACCATGCTTACAAGGAGCTTGAAGGGCTTTCTCCTCTCGAGAAAGCTAATACTGGTGATTTGAAGAGGCTTAAGGAAAACGGTTCCCAAGGCTTAATGGACATTATTTCACCAGGTGTGCCTCCGAGCAGCGATGTTTCGCACCTCGTAATGTTCGGGTATGATATTGATAAAGAGTATTTCGGCAGAGGGCCTATCGAAGCCCTTGGCGAAGGCGTTGAACTGGAGGAGGGGGAAATAGCTTTCAGAGGAAACCTTGCGACAGTCAGGGTTGAGAACAATTACCCGATTGTGGTGGACAGGAGGGCTGGGAGGATAAGCAGTGAGCAGACCCGGGAGCTAACCGAGTATCTCAACGAGGAGCTTGGAAGCTTCCAAGGGTTCAGCGTAAGGTTTAAGCCTCTTTCAGAACACAGGTTTGTGATGGTGGTTTCAGGAGAAAGATTATCCCATGAGATTACTGACAATGATCCGCATGCTGAGGGTAAGCCGGTTTTGCTCTGCCAGCCTGTTGAGGAAGCTAAAGATAGGGAGGGGGCTATGAGGCTCGCCGACATAGTTAACAACATAACCATAGAGGCGATTAGAAGGCTTGGCAAGCATGAGTTGAACAGGAGCAGGGTTGAGAAAGGGCTTCCCGAGGCTAACGCGATACTGGTTAGGAGCCCAGGGGTTAAAAAGAGGATGGTGAGCTTCCGGGAGAAATGGGATCTTAATGCTGCCTGCGTTGCCGCAGGATTATTGTACAAGGGGATAGGCAGAGCCACAGGAATGGATATCTACAGGGTTGAAGGAGCAAACGGTCTTCTCAACACCAACATCACCGGGAAGCTTAGTAGAGCATTGGAATTATTGGAGAAATATGATTTTGTATACCTGCACTTCAAGGGCACGGATGTTGCAAGCCACAGTAAGGACCCTGTGGCGAAATACAGCTTCATCCAAAGGTTCGCTGAGAACCTTAGGCTTGTGGATGATGCGGTGCTGGAGAAGACAACTGTGGTTATAACTGGCGACCACACTACGCCCTGCGACAGGGGGATGCATTCAGGCGAGCCTGTTCCAATACTGATATCCTCTAAAGGGCTTAGGAAGGATGACACTAGGGTTTTCTCTGAAAGAGAAGCTGTGCGCGGCGGACTAGGAAGGTTGAGGGGATGCGACCTGATGCAGATACTGCTTGACTCAATAGAGAGGACTGTTGAATATGGAACTAGGCCTTCCCCAAGAAGGATTAACTACATGCCTGCGCAGTTAACCTATTTGAGGCTCACCCAGTGAGAAAACCTGTTAAACTATTCTGGTCACGGAAGCCCTCGATCTCACCGTAGACACCGTCGTAGCCGGGCCTTATCTTAACCCTGTCCCTCCTAATCATCTCCACCATGTAAGCAAGCTTCTTATCGTGCTTCGCAATCTCCTCAACAGGCGTTTCAACCAGCAGACGGTACTCGCTTCCAAACTTCTTTATCAGGCTGTAGTAAATGCTCCAAGCCTTCTTAGAATTCGGGCTTGTAGAGTAAACGTAGCCTATTATCTCTGACAAAGGTATGAGATGAATATAGTCTGAAGCATCCCTCGGCCTGATTCCCCGGGCACGGTCGGCAAGCTCCTCTATATGCGTCTCCACACCAGGCGTAAGCCTCCTGCCGCATACTGGACAAACTCCCTTAAGCTCGAAATACTTCTCAGGACGTAGGGAGACTGAGCATCCCCTGTGCCCAGGGTAATGGTATTTACCGTATTCAGGATAAGTCTCGACAGTAAGAATAATTCTCGACTTTCCACGTTTACGTAACGCGTTGAGAATGCTCCCATAGTTTAACTCCTCTAAGAGTATAAGGTTAGCTTCCCTGCCAAGCCTCCAAGGGTAGTAGGAGTGTGAGTCACTGTTTGAAACGAGAGTATAGCGATCGTTGCCTGAAACCCTCCAGTTCATCAAGGGGTCCGACGATAAGCCGGTTTCTAAAGCATGTATCTCGCTCGACTTATCCCTGTAACACTCTTTAACACCAGTGTATCCGTGGAGGCCGAAGATGCTGAAGTGAGGAGTCCACACGTGAGCAGGAAAAACCTCGATGTCCTCTGAAACACTCTTCAAGATTTCCACGAGCTCAGGTGAGCTGCATTTCAACAAGGGTCTGCCGTCAACGCTTAGGTCACCAATATGTTTCAAAGCGTCGCATACCTGTTTAACAGTATCGAAATCGGGGAAGAGCATCACGTGATGTATTCTTTTAACAGCACCCTCATCCTGGTAAACCGTGTTGACCTCGCCCTGAATAAGGAAGAGCGTTGGCTGCTCCCGATTCTTCTCGCTCCTAAGCCTGTAGAGCCCAGCGTATTCTTCAGCAAGCTTCCTCTTTAAATCCTTCAGCCACTTGGGGTGTGTGCAGTCCCCAGTACCAACAATGTTCAAACCCTTAAGCTTAGCGCAGAAAGCAATGTTCTCGAGAGTCATGTCAGCACTGGTGGCCCTGCTATACTTGGAGTGGATGTGCATGTCAACGTAGTAGGATGGCTTATCCCTGAAATCCTTGAGAAGCTGGTCAACCCTTGTCGAAGCTAAAAGAAGTTCTGAAGCCTTAACGGAAGGATTATCCATTCCCGAATGCGAAAGCAATAACGTAGATCTCACTGCCGATTTAATAAGGTTTATCAGAATCCTAGGCTAAACGTCCCTGCATGAGCATTCTCACTTATTTAGATGAGGATTTAAAAACAAAGGTTTAGACAAGAGTAATACTCGTCAACCTAATAATAGAGAGTGGAAAAAATAAAAGAGGGGTTTACGAGGGGTTCATGCTTTCTATGATTTTGAGGAGGTCTTGGGTTGTTAACGGTTGTCCAACGCCCACTATGTAATACAGGTTGTCTTTCCAGAACCATGCTAGCGGTGAGGGTGATGGCCCGAATATCTTCGCTCTATCTGGTCCTGGCGAAGCCTTCTCACAGAGGACGATCCATAGGTCTCCCACCTGCACTAGCTATGATCAGACCCCTGTTCCCTCCATGATTCCTCGAGCGTCCTAAGGGTCTCTAGGCTTGGCGGATTATTGTCGACGCTCACCTCTATGCTTACGTTGGCATACCTGAAGTCTTTTATCGCTCTATCGCTAAAGCAGATTATCACTACTGGTGGTCCCGTGTATACTTCCGCATACCTCATACCCTCGGGAAGCCATTCAGGTAGCATCGGAGCCTTACCAAGAGTTTTCACAGCCTCCTCCACACCCCTGCCCAAGGAGTACCTGTTAAACGGAGGGTAAGGTGGGATGGGTGCTAGAATATCCGTCAAGTGAACTGGCTGAACGACCTCCCCCTCCTCTCCACCACCATACTTGAAATCGCCTACATCAATATTGACGGAGTTAGCGGGCTTAAACGCGATGAGAATCACCACGACTACTGAGATAAACAGTATCAAAAACATTGAAAGCCTCCTACTCATAGTCAGCTTCATCCAATACATTTTTAGTTTATACACACCAATTGATAAAGATTTTCCTATGATGAGAAGGCTTTTGAGGCTTCAAAGTAAACTCGTTCCAGCAGCCCGGCTTCCTCCCTCATGTAGGAGATTTTATTTATTTCCCTGCTCCTTTCAAGTATTTCCGCGAGTTGCTTCAGATCGGATGTTCGGATGGAAACCTCGTCCCCCCTCAACATTATGTCTCGGACATGCTCATTTTTTCTAAGGGCTTCCATGAGTTCCTTCGGCTCACTTGACTTAATTATTATGCTATATGCGTAGTATTTCCTGGCAAGGTTTTCCAATGATCCATTGTCTATGGTCACGCCCTTTTCAACTATGATTGCAGACCCACATATTCTTTCGAGCTCAGGCAGGATGTGCGTGGAAATCAGCATGGAGGAACCCTCTTTCCTTATCGCCTCCAAGGTTTCTAAGACTTCGGTTCTCATCTTAGGGTCTAGGTTTGCCGTAGGCTCATCTAGGATTATTAGTTCAGGATGGCCGATTATGGCTTGAGCTATTCCAATCCGCTGAACCATCCCCGCTGAATATTCAGCTATCCTCATGCTTCTCGCATCCCACATGCCAACTTCAGTCAACGCATCCCTAACCTCTGTTTCCAAGTTATTCACGTTGCGAAGCCTACCCACAAACTCTAGGAGTTCATAGCCTGTAGCCCAGCTTGGGAAGCTTGGTTTCTCATGTAGGACACCGATTCTCCTCCTTACGGTTTCACCATGGGTCCACGGGTCTAACCCGAAAACCGTTATCTTGCCGCTTGTAGGCTTGATCAGGCCCAGAACCAGCTTTATCAGAGTGCTTTTGCCAGCACCATTCGGCCCGATAAGCCCAGTTACACCCTCCTCGATTCTAAGAGACACATTATTGAGAGCCAAAGTCTTACCGTATTTTTTAGAAAGGTTCTCGCATTCGATGATCATGATTGCCGCCTCCTTTTAAGGCCCTTTTCAATTAATAAGCCTGCTAGGCTTATAATCATACCGAATGTTGCGATTATGAGCGAGTCCCATAGAAAATCCCATTCAAAGATTCCGGTTGAAAGCATGGTTAAACTTCCTATAGCACCTCCCGAGTCTAAAGTTCTGAAAACCAAAGCGTATATGCCTCTCCTAGGAGGCTTAAAGGATAGTTTCCCCCAACCGTCGATAACCGCGCTGGCTACAGCGTAATCACCATATCTCTCATACGGCTCAAACAGATGATTGAAGGGTATAACCATAAACTCCAGCGTTGCATTGCTGTTTATTACGGCACTGTAATTATAGGATGCCAGAAACATGCAAGAACCATAGTCGGGCCCAGGCTCTATCCATATATTTTCAGATAAATTTACTCCGGATCTAAAACTTGCGAAGCTTCTGCCACAGAGGGCTGAGAGTGATGCCGCAACAATTATGAGCCCGAGCTTAAACAGGGTGTTCAATCAAGGCACCTCCACTTTCCGTACAAATATGTAGCATGAAAAACAGATTAGTAGTACTGAGAAAAATGTTGTGTATAACAGGCTTGTCATTTCTTGGGATATAAAGGCAAAAGAATATGGTGGAAGAAACAAACTACCTCCGGGAGCAATTTCTCTAACGGTATGGAGAGAATAAAGTGTAATAAGTGAATAGATTGAGGCGTGCCAAGCTCTGCGTGAGTTTACAGAAAAATATAATGAAACTGCAAACGTGAATAAACTTGCTAGAGCGAGGAGCAGGCATGGCTGAAGAATATAAAATGGGGCAGCTATCAGGATGCTGAAAAATTCTTCAGGGGCCTCCATGAATAACTCGTAATAGATGGCGCTTATGCCAGTAAGAAACACCGTGACGAACACCGTGAGAAACTTCGCGACAAAAATTTTCAGCCTACTCACGGGCAAGGATGAATAGAACTTAAGGACTCCCGACTCGAACTCACCGGTCAGGCTGGTTGAAACAAGTATGGCTGAGAAGAAAGCCAGAGCAAGATATAATTCAGCAATAGAAAAAGTTCCTTGCCAGCCAAGAGACTGTGCGAAAAACCTAAGCCACCCTTCTCGATCACCACTTAGGATCCATACTCCACTTACCACTTGCGACATCCCCGTGAAGATTCTTAACTGCGAAGTAAGGAAAGTGAACGCCACCAGTGGAAGAATAAGTTTCAGCCTGAACAGGGATGCGAGTTCCCATTTCAGAAGAACAATGATCCTCAAACCTTTATCCCCCTCCAGTTCTTAATCAACGGTATAATGAACAAAACTGCTAAAACGCCTAGCAGGATGTATGAATAATTTCTCCTCAAGAGCATAAAGATGTCTGTCTGCTCCTCGTAGGCCCCGATGTCAACATTAGTGTCCTCAAGATAAAGCCAATACACAACCTCGCCCATCTTCTCCATCTCCTCGAAATAGTAGACTCCGAATCTCTGGGTCAAAATATCGTCAATATAGTATCCGCTTACAAGCAAGCCGCTCTGAGCATCATGAAGCCAGCTTATAATACTGCTGGAAATTGGGTTGCGTATTATGCCGCCAAGGTTAAGATTAGTTACATTGATATAGGCTGACATCGATATCACTAAGTCCACAGAGCCTAACCCGGTTCTTATAGGTGGCAAGTCTAACTCGCTTAAACTACTTATTGGTGTCACCTCTGGATTTTTAACAGTCTCATTCAGCCAGGAGACGACGAGGGTAATATTTTTCTTAACGGCTCCTCCTTGGGTTGGTGGAAACATCGCCGGGTCTATCCAGAGCCACGCCTTACCCCAAACCCTACCATCCTCTACCAGATCCATGGTTTCAATATTAATAACGACTCTAGTAGTTTCAGTTCGTTTGCTCGTTGAAAACGTCACCTCCAAGGTTGCCAAGTTGCCTTCGATACTGAGAACCTCCCAGCGATAATACCCCTCCCCCAGCTCAGAAAGTTCCCAACCGTAATCGCCCCAAACCAACGGCCCCTCTGACCCGTAGGCACACTTAAACCTGTAAACAGCATAAACCCCCTCCTTAAGCCACCCAGGCTGGAGAAACGAAGAATTAAAACTTGAAAATAGAGACAAGAAAAAGAGAAAGATAGGAGCCGGTTTCTTAAGGTTAATCAAGTCTCATCTTAGATGCGGGCACACGCATATGAATCTGTGAAAAATATCCCTGAAACTTTTAATTTAACCGTTGTGCTGACCCAAGCATAGGGATTACCACATGTCAGGTCCCAAGCAATTGTTACGCTATACATACCGGGATCCGTGTAACCAGCGGGAAGATAGAAACCGCCCTGGGGTGATCCAAATCCGCAGTATGCTGTACCCCACCACCATCCGCCGACCCAAGCCCAAGCACCAGAGCCGCGCGGTCCATACTTATATCCGCTAGTAGGCTCTCTCTTTTCTCTCCAAACTTCTGCAGAGACATACCAAGTTACACCCGCAAGCAACAACAGCCCAATTATCACAATTAAAGATACAGATATCGTTATATCCGACTTTCCAACATCCATTCTGATATCTCACCCATGTTGTCTATCTCATGCAAAATATATAAACGCATTGCTGTTCTAAAGTTTTGAACGTTTCAGAAACAATTTGCAACTATTCAGAATTGATTCTGAAAGATAAGTTTAAATACAGCCTGTCTAAATACTAAATTTAATCTGGCTTTAGTCGAATTGTTTTCCGGGTTTAAAAACTGGTTCTTCTATCTTGCTCCAGCCCCGCCTCTGCTGAACACATCTTCAGGACGAGCAATATGATTTTTTTCCGTAACTATTTGCCAGCTTTTTTCAAAAGGTATCCGCTTACCAAAGAAGATGCCCCGAGAACAATAAGGATTATCGACAGATATATGAGGTCTCTCTCAAAACCCCAGAAGGTTAAAACTATTTCCCCATCCACTGTTAACGCCCCCCTATTCTTCACAGCAATATAGTATTCTCCTCTGGCAGGTATTTCGAAATTAACCACCTCACCTCTTAATCCTTTGAACTCCTTTAAGGGGATTGCATCCCCTGACTTTACGAAAACATCGTAATTGGGCCTATCGAATATCAGAAGATCGATTTCCCCGCCGCTTACATAAACGGCTATTCTAACGCTTCTGGGAGGCCACATTGAAGGCATGAATAATGGGAACGTAGAGTTGCTTGGAATACCGAACTGAATTATATTAACATATGTGGGGAGCCCGCGCATAACCGTTAGAATAGAGAAGCCTAAACCCATCATCAGTAAAACTATCCCTATATAACGGAGTTTCAACGGGTTAATCAAGCTGCAACACTCCTTTAAAAAAGGAGTATGCGAAGACAAGCAGTGCTAACGGAAAAGTGATGTGAATAAGGATTATGCTCCATGTGAAGACTGTTATTTCTCCGAGAAAAACAAGTTTTAACAGGATGTATGCAGGGTCTAGGTTCGGAGGGTTCGTAGTCGATATTGCCAACGAAATATTGTAAACAAGTATGTTTTCTAAAAAGTAAACGGCTATTGACAATATTATGGCTCCGAACCTGCTTCGCAGAATCATGCTCATAAGAATGGTAGTTGCAATAAAGAGTAGCAGTATAGCAGCATCCACAAGAACTGTTAATGCAACTAAGGTCAGAGGTATTGACGTTGTTATAATCCAAATAAAGGAAGACGTGACAATTAGATCTATTAACAGTATTACTGACGAATTTGTCAAGAGTTTCGCAATAAAAAGAGTTTCCTTTCTAACCGGGAGTGTGAACTCGCCCATCAGCACATCCTGCTCGATATCCCTGCCAAAAGAGTTTGCAAAAACAAGGATAGTTACTAAGCATAGTAGTATGGGTTTAAAGTTCCCAGTACCTAATGATGCTATTTCAAACAAGGACTCTGTGACAAACATGGGAGCTGAATTTCCAGGGCCTCCTAGAATTAGCAACATAAGGATTAAGCCCGTGAAAAAGGCGGACCAAGTTTTCTCAAGCTCGAACTTAACGATTTCGATTATAGGTCCTTTTAACTTAACCATCATATTTCTTCTCCTCCAAGGTTTTTATGAAAACGTTCTCCAAGCTTCTCCCAAGTCGGTGGAAATCGATAAGCTCGCCACCAATCTGGCCGATCAGCTTAGGAACCTCCTGACGTATCGTTGAAGCATCCCCTTTAACATAAAGAGCGTCATATTCAACTTTAACTTTTAAACCCAAGTTGCATAAAGCAGCCGCAAGCTCACGGGGTCTAGAAACTCTTAATACATAAACTGTGGATGCATACTTATCTAAAAGGTTCTCCACGTAATCCTGTTCAATAGCCTTACCCTCATGCATCAGGCAGACCCATGAGCACACTTTCTGAAGCTCCGGCAACACGTGGCTGGATATCATGAAGCTTATGCCCTCTTCCCCGTGCATGCCCTTAATCAACTTCAGCAATTGCATCCGGCCGTTCGGATCTAGGTTAGCAGTAGGCTCATCAAGAATCACAAGCTCAGGCCTCCCTATTATGGCTTTAGCGAGACCTAAGCGGATTTTCATTCCTGCAGAGTATCCAGAAACCTTTCTATCAGCATGATTAAGCATGTTGACTTTGCGAAGTGTTTCAACAGCCTCCTTTTCCGGAAGACGCATCATCCTAACCACATGAAGCATGTAACGCATACCACTAATGTTCGGAGGGAAAACAGGCCTCTCCAGCAATACTCCGACTTTCTTCATCAACTCGTACCTTTGAGACC
Organism: Thermoproteota archaeon; assembly: GCA_038848185.1. Taxonomy (GTDB): domain Archaea; phylum Thermoproteota; class EX4484-205; order EX4484-205; family JAAOZP01; genus JAAOZP01. Next base: position 129,613 of record JAWCNV010000003.1, read on the forward strand.
AAGGTTCCAAACCTATGACCTCCACTCTCCCTGAGTCTGGTTTAATCAACCCCGTAAGCACATGGATCAGCGTCGTCTTACCGGCACCATTAGGTCCTATAAGACCACTTATACCGTTCGGTACCCTTATGTTCAAGCCATCAAGTGCCTTAACATTACCGAATAACTTAGATAGTCTTTCTGCAACTATCAATGTTTCTTACTCTTTTTCTTTCTGACGAAAATAAAGTAAACAGTTACAACTAAAATGGTTGTAATCAAGATTATATATGGGGTTGATCTGAGTAAAGCAACCAATAAGTTCAAGGGACCTAAATCAATGTTTGTATAAACTAGCTTAAAAGACGTGCTTAAGCTCACTATGTTAAAAGCAGACAATATCGCGTCCTCATTAAGACGCCCACTAATCATTATGAATGTATCAGAATCATAAAGATTAATCCTCGGGGAAAAATGTTTAATCGCCTGGGCTTCTAATGGAGTTAGAGTAGTGTTAAAGAATATGCCTACATATCCTTTTTCTTGATGTTCCGATACATCCAATATAAATGCGTCTTGTACACCTTGAATCGTATCTATAGAAAAAGCCTCTGAAGCTTTGCCGAATATGGTTGAGTTTCCTTGCCAAATTAAGGGTATTTTATCCCCCACTCTGCAAGGTTGAATCCATATCGTTGTTTGACCCAGTGGAGTTCCATCAAGTAATGTAACTTGTCTCGTTAAAAGATCCACTTTTAAATACTTTGCAGAGGAGAAAGGACCTATTGTTAGATTTACTTTAAGAAATGCAATAGAATTATTTATGTCTTTGACAAGTATCGATAAACGAATTTCTTTTTTCTCTTCGCAAGTTAGGGTTGTTACATTTGAGTCTTTACTCATAACCGTTCCAAATATTTGGAGTAACGGTTCAGGAATCATTGATGTATTGTAGAAGGTGATGCGTAGTACTTCACCAGCATATTCGAGTTTGGTTCCGTTTTTAACCCAAAATGGAACAGGATTGCGTTGACAATAAACATTTATTGCAGATATACTGCATGCCAAAAAAAGAAAAAGCTTAGAGAGGTTGTTTACAAGGCTCATGGCCGAATAATGACATAAGCATCTAAAATTTCGATTGTACCAAATCCATCTACAATTTTTGCCTCACAATATGTCGAAGCCTTTGTAAAGCTTCCTGAGCGTGTTGCACTATAGGACATTGCAGTTCCACCTGGAAGAGACCTAATAATTTCATAAGAGTCGGTAAGAAACTCAACGTAAAGATACTCCGAGCTTAACCCACTTGCCCACCATCTATCACCATAGTGAGAAACCATATCGAACTTGTACCCAGTAGAGTCATATCTTCCCGATACTCGTGCCCTAACAGATGCAACCTTTATTCCCAATCGCCACCAACCGTCCTCTTTTTCTTTCGTAGGTGTCCATGTGCCAGGGACACCCCAAGCTAATGTATAGACCATTAGTCCGCTTACTGCAAGAAGTAAGGCCATTGCAACGACACCAGAGACTGTTAGGTCAGCACTCTTCAATACTCTCACATGCCACCACCTCCATAGGCCGTGTATTCATGGTGCTATATATATTGCGTTTTAGAACGTTTCAGAAACAATTTGCAACTATTCAGAATTGATTCTGAAAGATATGTTTAAATACAGCCCGTCTAAATACTAAATTTAATCCGGCTTTAGCCGAATTCTTTTTGATTTAAAAATTGGTTCTTCTATCTTGCTCCAGCTCCGCCTCCACCGAATCCTCCTCCACCTCCGAAGCCTCCGCCTCCCCCGCCTACTCCTCCACCCACTCCGCCGCCACGGCTACTAGGGGGGTTCCACGTGGTTATCGGTATGAATATTATAGGCATTGTTTGAAGTATCTTCAGCTCTTCAAGCGGGATGCTGAGTTCTCTCATTGCTTCAGCAACCTTGTCTCCTACTCCTAGGGCTGTGCCGTAGACAAGCCACTCTCCCCACATTGAAATATCCTGCGGAGCATATTTCCTGATAAGGGCTAGGTCTGAAAGGAATTTCTTGAAGGCGTCCCACTCAAGCTTCTCCCTGTAGTATGATCCTTTCCACCTGCCGAAGAGGGTTGTGGGCATAGCCATCGCGATAAGCACCTGTATGAATGGGATTGGAGATGTTAAAGTGGCTATCAAAGTTACGTGAGAAACTGTTGGAATCAGTTCACCCAGTATTATTGATGCCGCGAAAAACAGGGCGGGCGGTATCAACAGGATGCCGAGTCTATATCTTCCTTCGACGACAAATTCTCTAGCAACCCTTCTGTCAACCCAGTGCGTAAGCTTGTTAAGCATGCTCTGCATACGTATTAGCGACGAGTACTTCTTCTCACTGTTTAAACGCTCCACCTTCTCCCTCACTGTCCTCATGCTGAAAAACCCGTCTTCACTCAGAGACTTCAGGAAGCTTAAGACGCTCCTCTCATACCTGTCACCATAATTCTCGTCAACTATTTTGATTGTAAGCTCGCCCTGCTCCTCGCTAATCCTTATCTTGCCTTTCAGGTGGAGGTCGAGCAGCGTAGCGTAGAAACCGTTTTCATCAAAGTCTATGGCGTCACCCTTGAAGACAAGGTTAACCACCCATGGCTTCCTATCCCTGTTCGGGACAAAGCTGAGGTAGCTGGGGACTGTGAACTCCTGCTCCCTGCCGTATAAGAAGTATATTAGGATGAACAGGAGAGGGTATGCGAATACAAGTATTTGAGCACCATGCTTCAAGGCTAACGCGGAGTAATACTGTATTGAATAGAGAAGATTAGCTATAATAGTGGGACCAGTAACATCATTCATCTGCGTTGGGAAGGCCTTCAAAACGTTGAGAACATCCTTCTCTAAAAGCATTTCCAGTTCAATCAGCTCGTTTTCATCAGCACTGCCCTCTATTTCAATCCTGTTTCCCCTTTGGGTCACACTCATGATGGGCGGATGGGGGTATAGTGATGAAACGTAGTCAGCATCCTCGACGATTATCTTAATCTTTCTGTATGGCAAGTGTTCCGCTCCCGCTAGCTTCAGGTTGAAGTGGACAGTATTATTATCATATTTGACTGGCGGATGGATTTCAAAAACGTATCTCACAGCATACCTGCCTGCTTGAAAATAGTTAGGATTGTAGCAGCCAGCCTCGTTCACCCAAGCCAGCCAGTCTATGCTGTTCACGATGCTGGGGTTCTCGTTGTATGGCCGCGTTACCCAGATCACGCCAGCGTAATCCTTAGCGTAGGCTATCATGTCTTCAGGAATATTGATGGAAACCAGTTTCACGAAAGGCGTATTCAGGTCCTCGAGGGCTAGGGAATCATCCCAGGTCCTGTATAGCATCCTGTATTTTCCCGGGACCTTAACGTTGTACACGTACTCTTCTATCAGCGTACCGTTGGCGTAGAGCGTGGCATCGTATTGTTCAACCTCAACCTCTTTCTCGTTGAAAAGAGGAAGAATATAGTTGATTAAGACCAGGCCTATGATACCTACTGTGAGAACAATGGAAACCAGTTTAAACAGTTCTCTCTTCTCAGCCAAGACCTAGAACTCTATCCGGGGGCGCCTCTCAACCTCTTCCTCGAACTTGAGGTACTCCAGTTTGCCTAAGCCTGTTAAGCCTGCCACAAACTTCGAGGGGACAGTGTCCATCATTATGTTGAACTCCTGCACAATATTGTTGTAGGTGTACCTGTGTCTAGCGATCTCGTCCTCAACGCTTTTAACAGAGTCCATGAGGCTTGTGACGGTTGTGGATGTTTTCAGGTCAGGATAGTTTTCAGCGACGGCAACAATGTTTCCGAAGATTCTTCTAGTCTCCCTATCTATTTCACTAAGCGTCCCGGGCTCGGCTTTTAGAACAGCAGTCCTCAGGCTCGTTACTTTCTCCAAGGTTTCTCTTTCAAACCTGGCGTAGCTCTTAACTGATTCGAGAAGCTGCTCGATCATGTCGAGCCTCTTCTTCATCGCA
>JAWCNV010000004.1:0-48331 GCA_038848185.1 Thermoproteota archaeon
TTAAGTTCTATTTCAACCAGCTCCACAATACTATTTTTGAGATTAAGCAAACTTGGAAAAGCCCTACCCCAGTAGTCAACCTCCCAAGAAACCATCTCAGGTAGAATAGAGTTAACACTCAGCCTGTCCAGAATCCTAGCAGTCTTCCTTAACAGCAGTCTAGCGAGATAGCCTACGCCAGTATTAGAGGGAACAACCCCCTCTGAAAGAATGAACACTAGGCTCTTAACATGGTCTAGAGCCTTGAAGAAATTCTCCATGTTCTCAAGCATCGTTGAGAAAGAATCTGGGAAGCCTTGTTTTCTAACGAAAATGTTCTTCTCCTCAGCGTTTAAAAACTTGTTCTCAGACAATGAGACCCTTACAGCATACTCCTTAATTAGCTCATCAGGAATATTAAGGTCTATAAGCTCAGACGTTTTCTGCAAAAGTTCGCCATAGAAAGCATGGAAACCTGTTGGGGAACCTGTTAAAAGCCAGTTGATCCTTTCCATCCCGTAGCCTGTGTCAACTGTGCGAATAGGGAGCTCCGACAGGGAGCTGTCAGGTAAAACCTTATACTTCATGAAGACGAGCGTCGCGACCTCAAGACCATGTGAAATAACCTCGAAGCATGGCCCAGCGTTCCCACCACCGCTCCAAGAGCTTTCAATAAAGGAGAGGTCTTCTCCCTTGACTCCAAGCTCTCTCGTGAAGAATTCAAAACCGTATCTAACAGTATCCTCCTTCCAATATACTTCCTCCCTCTCACTGTTGAAAGCATGGTGACCCCCCATTTCAAAGATTGTGAGATGCCTTCCCAGAGTCTTACCAACCATGTCTACATCCACTAAGCGTATACATGGCTGAGAGATAACAAGGGGGTTAGCTGGAGGAGGAATAATTCCGTCAGTAACGTAAGGCTGAAAATCAACTATGCTAGCATCAGTAAGATAAAGATCGTTCCTCCATCTGCATACTACAGGGTAAGGAGGAATAACTTCATGCCCCCTATTCTTGAAAAAGCTGAGGAACGATTCCCTAACCCGGCTTAAATCATCTAGGTTCCTACCGACCCTCTTGCCTATGAAAGTATAGGGGGAGCAGGGAGATTCTCCACAGTTATCCTTAGAAGAGTCAAGCGTCCAGAAAAACCTGCCGCACTTGGCACACTTCTTTCTAGTAAACCCACTGCTTTTTAAGAACACTAAGCGATACTCGTCCTCGCTGAAATCGGTCTTCATCCTCTAGCCTCGCCAAAAGTAAGCACGGCACCATTTATGTCTTCCTACAAGACCTTTAAAGTTCATAAAAAGAATCGTAGGCCACGGCCAATTTTCCGCCAGCCAAGCAAGTCCGAGAACGCTTAATCACCTCCCCGCAAGAAAAAGGGTTAAACACGGTTTTAAACATAGAAAACTCCTTTAAAACAGCATGTCTGAAAACCTTTCAACAGCAGCGACGTTCAGCTTGAAAACTCTCTATACGAAGAGCAAAGTTAAAATACAGAATCCGAAAAAGAAAACATTTAGGGCGAGGTAGCTCAGCCTGGGAGAGCGCCCGGCTGAAGACCGGGGTGTCGTCGGTTCAAATCCGGCCCTCGCCACACTTTCTAGCCGAGTTATTTTTCAAACCTACTGAGATGAGGAGGGACGGAATTAGCAGGAAAGTTGTAGTGATAGTTTGCTTTGATAGGGCCGTCTTCCGACGCTTATATACCTTCCCACTATACCTTGACAGGCGACCAGAGGTTAAAGCAATCGGCAGATGCGTAAAATCCCCAGAAGGCAACTTGCTGATCATCGTCTCTAAACATGGAAACCTAGAGTATAGCAAAATTTAAACCTGAGATTTATAAACCTTGTCGAATTGCGACATTTTTCCAGTATTTAAACATATCTTTCAGAATCATTTCAGAATTGTTTCTGAAAAGTTCAATCCTTTTGAACATTATAATATTTATATAAAACCTATATTTAGTTTTAAGTGAAAATGAAGATGGATGATGTGGATGCGAAATACCGGAAGAAGCTAATTGCTATAGCCTTGATTGCTTTCTCCATATTAATCATCTCCGGCGGACTTATCTATGCAATAGGAGGCACACCGGGTACTTGGCGTTATGGGCCACCGGGCAATGATCGTTGGACATGCGTATATGTTAAATGTACCTCAGCAGGAAGATACGACAGCACTGGAAATCGTTTTGATTGGGCTAATCACTGGGGATCTGGATGGACTGACTTATCTTATTTTCCTTTCACTGGGATGTTTACGAGTCTTACTGAAATATGCAAAGCACAGGGACAAAATGGCTATAGCTTTTCCAAAAGCATCCGCGGAAACTGGGGATATGCTGCATCGGGTTCCTTTACTTATGTTTATACACAGGTCGATGGGTCAGCGTGGCTAGTTGCTCCACCACTGGTTCCTCCCTATATAATAATCCAGACCGGTTCAGTGACTTGTCATTCTGCAATTAGCCCATAAAATCAAATAAGCCATGATAAAACATAAGATTTTTTTTCTAGTTATTATCTCACTATTCAGTACTTCTATTTTTTTATTACCTGCAGATAACGGTTCAGCGGTCCCTCTTCCGTGGATGAAAGAGGGCATCAGATTAGACTATGAAACGGAAGAAACACTCATTGATGTCAATTTCTATTTTTCCAATGTGTCGATGATTCCTGAGGCATTGCGTGACAACCCCTATGTAACAGCAATGGGAGGTGATGGTTCAGCATATATAGTCATTGAGCGTGAGAAACCTATACATATCCGTCTTTCCGTTATTCTCCTTGAGATAAGAGGAAACAGGGGCCTATTTAATGTAACATTAGAAATCGATTCTTATTCCTCAAGTAGGGAATTACTAGTTGATTTACAGGAACGTGATGTCTTTCTATTGGATGGAACCCCCCTCGGAAAGACGACAATATGGATACCACCCTGTAAAGGAGGTGACGAAATCAGGTTTGTTGGAAGCGGGGACTCTACAGTATTCGCAAACATATCTGGGCCATTCATTTTTCTAGAACTAGAATCGCTCTCCTTGACGGAGTTCTTTAACTATCTCCAAGATCCTAAAAAGTTTCAGGATTCTCTTATTCTGGATGTGCCAACTGCATCCAAATATCAAGGTATCCATTTTGATGAGAAAATCAGTCCAGTGGAGCGTCAATCGATCAAACATTTTGAGACTAGGCAAAATGTATATGATGCCGATACGTTTATACTGGTAAGGGGTAACAATATGGATGGAGATGCTTTCCTATCTGCTTTTGATATACTGGTTATATCCCAAGGCCTTCGTTTAACCTATACTAATATTGACCTTGGACCGCCGAACTGGTTGGCCCTCATAGGATTTCTGTTAATTCCAGCGATAATTATTATATTAATTATAGGAATCCCCCTTTACATGCTTAGGAAAAGGAAGAGGAAAAGGTGGGAATGATAAAAGTAGAGAACGTGTCTAAATTCTTCGGTAGAATAAAGGCTTTAAACAGTTTAACCGTTAAAATGCCTAGAGGAATATGCGGTTTAATAGGTCCAAACGGCGCTGGTAAAACAACACTCATACATATGCTCGTTGGCTTAATAAGGCCTAGCTCCGGTGTTGTGAGGACACTTGACCTTGAACCTTGGTCTAAACGGCGTGAACTCATGAAGAAAATCGGAGTTCTTCTTGAGAGGGATATCTTACCCCAAGATGTGACATGCATCCGCTATTTGCAACATATTGCTAAATTAAGGAATATTCGAAACAGTGAAGTTGTTGAAGCGTTGCGTCAGGTGGAACTGCTGGATGTGTCTGAGAGGAAGATTGTGGGTTTCTCGGCTGGGATGAAGAAGCGTCTAGGCATTGCTAAGGCCATGTTAGGAAACCCTGAGCTTATAATACTTGACGAACCTACTGCAAACCTAGATCCGGTTGGGAGGACCGAATTACTGGGAATGGTTGAAAGAATATTTAGAGATAAGGGAGTTAGCTTCATCATATCGAGCCATGTTCTTCCCGAGCTTCAGAAGGTTTGCTCCTGGGTCTGCTTGATGCACATGGGGAAGATAGTGGAGCATGGTTTCATAAAGGATTTGCTGGATAAGTATTCTCCAACAGTTTACATAGTGGAGGTTATTAGACCAAAGGGTTTATCGGAAGCTGTTAATTGTATTGATGAACTTGAAGCGGTTGTGAAAGACGGTTATGTGTATATTAGGGGCGATGTTGAAAAGATTCGGAAAAAAGTACCAGAACTCATAGCCCAAATGGGAGAGGAGTTGATAAGCTTTCATCAAGCCGATAGAGACTTGGAGAACGTATTCATCAAAGCTCTGGGTGGGGAGAAGAGTGGAGTATAAAATAGATAGGAATAGATTGATTGAAATAATGCTTTTCGAGTTTGAGAGAATGTGGCCGGCAAAATACCTAGGCTTCATGATTCTGTTGCTAATACTTTTTATAAGTGTTCCGGCGATGATACTGTCTGGATCAATTTCAGAACAATTCCTTATGTCGTACACTGGAGGTTTCAGGGCTATGATCCTTTATCTGTTCATCACTATCACACTAACGAATTCCTTCTGCAGGGATATTAAGCAGGGTGTGATGATGGATGAGTTAACGAACCCTGTTGGAAAAACTGTGATTTTCCTATCTAAAATGCTGACGAGTTTCTTGGTATTAATTCCGGTAAACCTGTTGTCAATAACTTTTGCATCATGGCTAATATTCGGATCAATGCCCGTTTTCCCCATACTTCTAGTGACCTTAGTTCAAACAATTGTTTCTATGTTGTTCGCAGCCTTAGCCATATTCATAGGCATCGTGGTGCAGAGCATCGTAGCATCTATATTAACGCCATTGATTATCTATTTCTTAGAAGGATATCTTCTACTTCTTAGCGGGTCTAGCTATTCCGTGGAAGGCATCATACTATGCCTCCTCTCAGCCGGTTTCGAGGAAACAGTCATGATATTTGCAGCGATAATCCATTTTGGCCTTCCTCTTGCCCTTCTGGTATTTTCCTTCCTCTTCTTCATAGAGGTGCTTGAACTTGATTAAAAGCCAGTGGCTAAGCTACGTTGGGACGTTAATGTTATTTACGGGAGTCAGTTTCTCTTTACTTACTGCTATACGTGGCCTTTCCACACATATTACTACTCTTCACTTCGGAGTTGCGGGAAACATGACTGTTCCAATACTCGAACCTTCTTTATGGCCGCCTAGAGATTTCAGAATATGGGTGAGTGCTAGTAATGAGGTGGATCTACTGATATTAGATGAATCAGAAAGCATTTCCTTTTTCAATGGAAAGGAGCCCCGTCCTTTAAAGGAGTATAGCGATCTAAGAGGCAACATCGTAATATTCGAAATACCCATTAGGGGGAAATATGGTCTCCTAGTGAGAAACAGGAGAGAAACAATTGTAGATGGTGAAGTTGTTATAACGATCTATGGTTTTGAAAAAGATCTTGTCCTCGTATCAATTTTGACTCTTACAGCTGGAGCCGTGTTATTAGCTGTTGGATACCTAACCTTGAGAATGAGAAAAACAACACAAGAGCATGCATAACATAAGAAGAGAAATGGGTCGACCCGGATTCGAACCGGGATCGCCGCCTCGTAAGAGCGGCATCCTGCCATTAGACTATCGACCCCATTTCCAAAAAATGTTGGAAGCCTTATATTCTTTTCTCTGTATGTTATTCGCATTCGAGAAAGCAATATTTACCATCTTAGTGCTGTTTATATCTCCCTTACCTGTCCAGAGCCGTAAACCACGTATTTCGTCGTAGTGATTTCCTTTAAGCCCATTGGCCCCCTTGCATGAAGCTTCTGGGTGCTTATTCCTACTTCCGCACCGAAGCCAAACTGACTACCATCTGTAAATCTTGTTGAGGCGTTGACATATACTGTTGACGAGTCCACCAGTCTTGTGAATAATTCAGCGTCCTGCAGGTTGCTCGTTATTATAGCTTCGGAATGCTTAGAGCCGTACTTATTTATGTGCCCTATCGCCTCCTCTACACTATCTACTATTTTGACTGCGAGTGTTAGATCCATGTACTCCTCATACCAGTCCTCCTCGGTTGCCTCAATTATCGAGGGAATCGTCTTCCTGCTTCTCTCACAGCCTTTAATAACAACCTTGTATGTGCTCAACGCATCTACGAGTTGAGGAAGATATTTCCCAGCTATCCTACTGTGTATCAGGACTTTCCTGACGGCGTTGCATACAGCGGGTCTTTGAACTTTGGCGTTCACTATTATCTTGGTAGCCATCTCCAAGTTAGCGTCCCAGTTCACAAAGATGTGGCAGTTTCCCGCACCAGTCTCGATCACAGGTATGAGCGAGTTCTCCCTGACGAACCTGATGAACTGTGCACTTCCTCTCGGTATCAGAACATCTATGCATCTATCCTGTTTAAAGAGTATTTGGACAAGTTCCCTACTAGGATTCTCTATCAGCTGTATTGCTTCAGGGTCGATAAGGTTTTTCACAGCGTCCCGCATCAAGTTTACCAAAATCCTGTTCGAGTTTAATGCCTCTGAGCCGCCTCTCAGTACAACAGCGTTCCCAGCTTTCAAAGCGAGTCCAGTGATATCTACTGTAACGTTCGGCCTAGCTTCATAGATGATTCCGATCACCCCTAGAGGTACACGGACCTTCCTTATCTCTAACCCGTGTCTAGTCCTCCATCCTTCAACGATTTCCCCAACCGGGTCGGGAAGGGAAGCAACCTGACGTAGACCTTCAACCATATCTCTGATACGCTTCTCATTGAGGAGCAGGCGGTCTATCAGTGAGGCGGAAACGTTTTTGCTTTGCGCGGTTTCCACATCCTTCTTGTTCTCCTGGATTATTTCATCGCTATGTTTTTCAATGTTCTCCGCCATTTTTTCAAGCGCAGTGTTCTTCACAGGGGTCGGGGCGATTCCAAGTTTTAGAGAAGCGTCTTTTGCCTTCTTGGCTTTTTCAACAACCTCTTCTTCCGCATTCAACGTAATCTAGAGAAAAGCCGCCCTTTATGACTTAAACTTTTTCCGAGCCGGCCGGATCACGGTGCCCGTGGTCTCACCATTCAATATTTTCGCTATAACGTTCTTCCTAAAGCCATTGGCTATGACTGTTGTGACACCTGCTCTGGAAGCTATTGCTGCAGCCTGAAGTTTGGAGAGCATTCCGCCTCTTCCCATAGCACCAGGGGAGCCAGCATAGGAAAGCATTTTCTTATCAATCTTCCTGAGTTCCCTAACGATTCTAACGCCATTTTTAGCTGGCACCATGAACCCGTCTACATCGGTCAGCATTATGAGAAGACTGGCCTTCACTTTGGAAGCTATGATTGCTGAAAGCCTATCGTTGTCCCCGAATCTGACTGAATCAGGAACATACGGGTTTACTGGAACAAGTTCTTTAACAGAGATAGCGTCATTCTCGTTGATAATTGGTATAACCCCTTTCTCCATTAGGGCGGATAAGGTTCTCCAGAAATTCTTATATCGGTACTTGTTTGCAAGATCCTCCTCGGTGAGGAGTATTTGAGCTGTGTTTACTCCATACTTGTTAAAGTATTTCGTGTATAAAGCCATAAGGCTCGGCTGCCCTACTGCTGCACAAACCTGCTTCATAGTAAGCTTTAACGCACCTGGAGAAGACTCTATCCCAAGTCTTGACAAGCCTGTTGCGATCGCTCCAGAAGTCACTATTACTATGGACCGCGTTTTGCTCCGATTCTCCGCGATCTGTTTAACTATGTCCCGAATCCTCTTCGGGCTTATCCAGCCCTTTGAGTTCGTCAGCACGCTTGTACCGATTTTCACAACAACATCCGGCTTATACGACAATTAACGCCACTCGACGGTTTGGGAGAGGTAGAAGCAAATATTTAAGCAATACTCTTGGAAGAGTATTGAAGTAATGTTTCACTTTTTCAACCCGTATTTCAGCCTTATGGCTTCATCTGCCTTCTTAAACTCGCCATAGGTTATTTCAAGCAAGTCTAGCAATTTCTTTATCTCTTCGATCTTTTTCTCAGCGTTCATTCCCTTCGAGTTGAATGTGACGTATAAAGCAGCATCATGACAGTGTTTAACAGGTACAAAATGCTTGACTTCCATGCCCGTTATTTCCCTTGCCTTCTTAGCCAGTTCCTCACCCAGCTCATACCTCTCTATAACATCCTTGAGATCACTATTCTTATACTTAGACCAGTTCCTCCTGTTCGCCATGTCTACAATGATCCGGTCAGTATCCTCTCCATACTTATGGTCCACGTTAACCGAGGTGTGTGTGCGGAACGTTTGGTAAGCCACCGTAACACTTCCATTCTCAGTTTCGAAAACCATGATGTATGGTTCACCATGAGTTAAGACCCTCCACTTAGCGCTTCCACCTTCAAAACCTGGGAAGCCGGAGGGGATCTCGTATGAACACCATTTAGAGGTCCAAGTTTTTAAAAGCTCTGAAAGCGCCCTAGCAAAACCCTCATCCTCTGGAAGAACCTTCTCCTTAAGCTTAGCCTCAATCTGATTCCTCCAACTATCTATTATTTCCCCCTCATGCTTCAGAAACTCGTTGAAAGCAGTAGAAAGTGCTTTCCATGCTTTCTCCACTGCCTCTACCTTTTTCTCGTCGGGCAATCCCTTAGAATTAATCGTTGTACAGAAGAACGCGTTTTTCTCAGGCGGATATGGCAGAACCTGTTTAACCTCAACCCCTATCTGCATACTGATGTTATTAGCCAGTTCGTCTGCTTTTTCAAGAGCATCAATAAGCCCCTTAAGCTCAGCCTTATACTTCTGCCAGTTCCCTCGGTCATGCAACGCCTTAATTATCTCATCTCTCTCCTTTACAAGCTCCCTCTGATCAACTATGTCTGAATACTTCTCCCTGTCTAAGAGGTAGTTCATTATTATGTCACCAACATGTGTAGCCGGCCCGTATCCTGCGACAATCTTGCCGTCAATCGTTTCATATGCTTCAAAGGGCTCGAAATCAGTCTCAGCGTTAATACTCCATACAAGCTGCTCGTTGAAGAAGCCGATTTCACGAGGCATCTCCGTTAAAACGTCTTTAAGCCCCGATTTAGTTGTCAAATGGTTCTTAAGCTTCTGGAGGAACCCCTCTTGGCTCAATTCCTTGACAATTAGCTATCAGGATGTTTTATATAAGGCTATTTAAATCCGCCTTTTTAAAAACCAAACTTGTTGAAAAGCTCCCACCTTTATGGGACCTGTTTAATCATGCCGAAAGACCGGTTAAACCCTAGAATTATCCTACTGTAAAGCTTGCAGTCAGCCCGCCTACGATTACTATGAATACTCCTTCTTCAACAATTTTCTCTTTACCCTCCGTGTAGAAGCCCAGCTCAGATATGGGGATTGTGAAGCTTACTGTCTTCACTTCGCTAGGCTCAAGCATTATCTTCTGGAAACGGTACAGCTTCTTAAGAGGCGTTGGTAAAGTGCTTTCCAAATCCCTTATGTAGAGTTGAACAACTTCGCTGCCACTACGAAGCCCTGTGTTCCTCACATTCACGCTGACAGTAATGTTGTCTGCTGGACCTAAGTTAATTGGAGTGACGTTAAGACAGCTGTATTCAAATGTTGTGTAGCTAAGCCCGTATCCAAACTCGAACAGAGGATCGTACTTCTCATCAGGACGATGATCATAGTTTATCGGCTCCTGAGCAGTAGACTTGGGCCATGATCGTGATAGTCTCCCACTTGGGTTATAGTCGCCGAATAAGACATCTGATACGCCCTGTCCCTCAGTCCCAGGTAGCCAAGCCATAAGGAAGGCATCCCATTCGAGAAGCTTTGATTCTATGCCTGTCAACGGTCTACCGGCCACCATTATCACGACCGTTGGAGTCCCTGAGGCAACCACCCTGTCAATTATCCTAAGTTGCTCCTTAGGAAGGTCTAGGCTTCTCCTATCACCGTAAAACTCTGCGTAAGGGGTTTCACCTACCACAACGATCGCTACGTCATATGGACCAGCTATATTGCTAGCATACTTGTCAAATATCACGCGGGTACTTGTAGAAACAGCTCTACTAATGGCTTCCAAGATAGTTGTGCCCTGTGTAATTCTCCCACCACTTCCCTGCCAAGTGATCGTCCAGCCGCCACACTGGTTTCCAATATCATCTGCATTCGGACCCGCAACATAGATCGTGTTCACGTTCTTAGGTATTGGGAGAACACCATTATTTTTCAGCAGGACTATGCTTTCACGGACAGCTTGGCGAGCAACCTCCCTGTGGGCAGCGTTGCCGACGATTGAAGAAACGTTTTCATCCACGTAAGGGTTTTCGAAAAGACCTAGACGGAACTTCGTTACAAGAATTCTGTGGACAGCTTCGTCTATCCTGCTCACTGGAACCTCGCCGCTGTTAACTAAGCTCCTAAGAGCACCCTGAAACAGCTTCCAAGTAGAGGGAACCATAGCCATATCTATCCCAGCCTCTATGCTTTTTTTGACCGCAACCCTGTAGGGGGAGCCTACCTGTTCTATCGCCTCCCAGTCGGAAACCAGCAGACCTGTAAATCCCAGTTCCATTTTCAAAACATCTGTCAGAAAGAATTTGCTGCCATGTATCTTCGAACTGTTAATACTGCAGAATGAAGCCATTATTGACCCTACTCCAGCGTTAACTGCACCTATGAAGGGCTCGAGGTGTTGCTCCCGGATTAATCTTAAGGGTTCTTGACAGTTACCCCGATCCCTTCCATCCTTAGTTCCGCCGGAACCCATGTAGTGTTTAGCCGTGGCTAGAACAGAATCCTTTTGAGAAAGCCCTGTTCCCTGGTATCCTTTGACTGCACTCATCGCCATGGTTTTCACCAAGTAGGGGTCCTCGCTGAACGACTCGTATGTTCTACCCCAACGGTCATCCCTAGCAACATCGATGCATGGTGAAAAGGTCCAACGGATTCCTGTGGCCCTCATCTCTACAGCAGTAATATGAGCACATTCCTCAACCAGCTCAGGGTTCCATGTCGACCCCATCCCAACGTTATGTGGAAAGACCACTGCACCGTAAACATTGCTATGGCCGTGAACAGCATCAATACCATATAGGAGCGGAATCCCGAGACGCGTATTTTCAACCGCCTGCCTCTGATACTCGTTATACATTCTAGCCCAGTTAGAAGGAGTATTAGGATATGGGCAAGAGCCGCCTCCGCTCAGTAACCCGCCCAAGTTGTAAGTAGATATGTCTGAAATGCTACCTAGGTATTCATGATCCACCAGTGTCATTTGACCAATCTTCTCATCAAGAGTCATTCTGGAAAGGAGGTCAATAGCTCTCTCTTCAGGTGAAAGATTTGGATTACGATAAGCCTCGATTAATGAAGAAGGGGCAGACGGAGCAGGAGTTCTTAAAAACATCGAGAAACATATACATATTATCAGCACAAGCAGAATTACGCTATTGACGATGATCTTTCTTGACATAACTGTTTTACCAGAGGCTCGTAATGATGCAGAGAGCATTATCAGGAGAAGCATAGTTTCAAATGTCAGAATACCTAGACCTATCTTCACACTAATGAGGCTTAGAGAAGCTGGTAACACTAAAGGAATGAGAAGTGGTTCTAGAAGAATGTAGGTGAGGGAAATCGTTCGAATTGCTTTCAACGGGTTCATCCGTAGCCTCTAATATTTTCGACAGCCTCATATTTAACCTATAGGTTTCAAGCTTGACTATGTGTTTCATATGTCTGCTTTTTCTATTAAACAGGAAGCAGGTTGTTTCTAGTCACCTATAGGCATAATCTATAGGCATAATATTACGGTTTCCTTCCCACTGGAATTATGTAGAGCGGTTGCTCGTCTTCCGGCAGGTTTAAAACATTTTTCACCTGTTCATCAGAGAAGGCACCAACAGTTACAAGACCAAGATTCAAGGCGGTTGCCTGAAGACATATGTTTTGAGCAGCGTGCCCTGCTTCCAAATGTACATACCTAACTCCTCTTTCACCGTATTTTACTGTAGTCCGTTCGTAAACCGCGGTTATAACAATACCTATGGCAGCGTTTCTGACTGATGCTTGTCCCGAAGCAGCATTAGCCAGCGCAACCCTCTTATCACCATCTAGAACTCTCAGAATCTCATGGCCATCTGGATTATACTTGTATACTCCTGGAGTAAGACCATCCACATCCCCAGCCACCAAGTAGACCTCGAGAGGATAGAGGGCTCCTGCAGAGGGAGCTGTTCTTAAGCCCTGTGGATCAGTAATACCCTGGGCGGCCCAGAGCAGTTGAGAAACCTCCTGCAGAGTTAAATATCCGCTAGCATATTCTCTAATAGATCTTCTTTTACTCAATGCCTCCTCAACAGAAACATCACTATCGTATCGAGGCTCAGGTAGCTTCAAACTTGTCGCGTTAATCCACGTAGGAGCATCACTAGGAGCCTGATGCATTAACAAGTATAGAGTAAGGATTAGGATTGAAGACGTTAAGAGAATTGCCGCAGCGATTATAACACTCTTTTTCCTCATATTAAATCCCTTGGCATCGTTTAGCAGCATACTGTATTAAATGTAACTCGTAAAGATGATGCGGAGGGTGGGATTTGAACCCACGAACCCCTTCGGGACGAGGCCCTGAGCCTCGCGCCTCTAGTGAAAAATGTATTTTTTAGAAGCTTTTAAATTCAAGTAGAATATAAATTAGTGATCCTGCTGTGAGAAAGGGATGGTGTGGCTTTGATGGTTGTAAGAATTGTTATTATTTCGCTTCAAGGCTCTGTCGCGGTTGCTCTTTTAAGATGTGTCTTGTGGCACAGTGTCAAAGAGGTTTCCACTATACTGGGATAACCTCCCCTAGGTCTTTCTGCAGGCTCAGGCCCTACTGCCCGATTAAAAGCAAAGAGCGAATGCCGGTTCCCGTTCCATCTTTGAGCAAGAAACCCTTGGCTAAGATCGGTTTTCAAAAATTTGTACCCGAGATAGACGTTACCGACAGTAGATCATGGTTCTGGAAGTATGGCGTTGAGTTACCTGAGATCTTTGTTCCCCTCTGGCAGGTGTTGGCTAATGAAGAAACTCTAAGAAAGGCTTCTTCAGCGGGTTTGCATGATTTTCTAGGTTTTAACGGAAGGATTTTCCTATCTATGGTTATGCCTGATGAACTCATCGATAAGCTGAGGAACGAGGACTATTTCAGGCGGATCAGGGACCTTAGGCCCGATGCCACGATGGTTTCAGATAACTACACTTATACTGACGACCCCCTGTTCTTATCCTGGTCTCAAACAATAAGGCTTATTTCCCTCGCCAATGATTTCCTTAAACTTGATATCCCGTTAATCGGCTTAGTTAAGGGTGCCAATCCTCTTCAAATCGACTGGGCCATCAGGAAGCAAGCGGAGATGGGATATGTTTCCTTCGCGATGCCTGCTAGAGAACTGTTAGAGGATAACCTGCTTGGCGATCTTTTACCCGGAGCCGTTATGAGCCTTAAATGGGTCTCAAAAAGGACTGAAATTGATTTTGAGCTGTTAATCTACGGCGTGGGTCAGAGGCTCAAGTATAAGGAGATAAATAGTTACAGCAACCTCTCTTGGTTTCTAGAGGCCAAGCATGGATGCTACTATAAGAACGGTAGGCCCTATGACCTTAGAGACCCTGAAATCAGGTTTGAAGAATGTGACTGCAAAGTCTGCAAAGGGTTGACGCCTCAAGAGATAATTGACCTAATGCTTAACAATAGGGAAGTGGGCTTCCGCAAGCTCGTCCTTCACAACTTGCTTGACATGAAGAGAGTTCTTTCGAGGACGAAATAGATGGGCGGAGGCTCGAGGATAAAGCAATATGAGAGGAGATTTTACGAGGGAGAGCAGGCTCGGGAAAAGAGGGAGGATGAAGCTTTCCATGCTGTGAGAACCTTTGGGAAGTATGAGATTCGTGAAGCCGAGGGCGGTGGATATGAGCTTCTTAAAGAGGGCGAAGTCATAGGGACGTTCTCTCAGGCAGAAATAGAAGAAGACAGGATAATCTTCAAACTGAGCCGCGGGATGAATCTAGAAGTATCTGAGGAGGGAATTAGGAAAAGACTTACCTTGGAGAAAGCAATGCTATGCGGCCTAATGGGTTCGGATGGTTGTATTTGTAAATATAAAGGAAAAGAGGGAAGTGGTGTTGGATACGAGATTTCCTTAACCACTATAGATCATGAGCTCGTTGGAGTTTTTAGGGAGCTGATCGGAGATATTTACAGTATGACTTCCCATGAGCATATTAAGCATCATAAGACGAAAGAAGGAGAGAAAGAGCATTACTACATAGCAATATACAGTAAGAGGGTAGCTTATGACTTGTGGGATCTTGAGATTAAGGGGCCCGATCCCTACGAGTTCCATCCGCCCACAAGATACCTCGATGATGAGGGTAAGAGGGCCTATTTGAGAGGTTTCTTCTCCGGAGATGGGAATGTTTCTATGGGGAAAAGGGGGCATAATATTCGAATCTATTCCAAGTGTAAAGAAGGATTGGAAGAACTTAGGAAAATGCTTATAGACTTGGGGTTTCACCCTAGCGAAATTCATATTCGTGATAGAGGAATGGTTCCAGGAAAGTTCTCAGGTCCTGAGCATCATTTTTCTATCCCTGAAGAAGACCATCTAAAATTTATAGAGGAGATAGGATCTGAAAAAGGAGAGCATAAAAGGAGATTCCAAATAATAAGACTGGCGGATGAGGAAAAGGAAAGGAGGAGAGAAAGATGACGACTAAGGTTGCTACTGTCTGGGGGTGGGGTGACAGATTCGAAAATGTCAGAACAAATTGTGAGAAGTATGTTAGTAAGAGGTGGAAGGAAACAACGAAGGAGTGTCTCATATACTTTTCAGGCAGGGAGAGAGACGAGGGCATCGGTCTGGATGTAGCTATATATGTTAGCGATAAAGGAAAAATTGGAGATTTGGCTGAACACCTGTTCCATTCAATAGTTTTTGGTGGAAACGCAAAGGTGTATTCAATTTCGATCCAATTGTTCGAAGATGTTTTCTCTGATAAAGAGGTATGTCGCAATTCAATCGAAGAGGTAGAAAGAGAACTTGAAGAACGTGAAAAGATTGTTGCAAAAAGGTTTATCGATGACCCCAAGGTGAAGCAGGTAGCTAAGGGGAGAAAAGTAACGTTCATACCTCAAATCAACTTAATATGTGAAATGGAATCAGAATGTAGTAACAAAATAGTGATGGAACTCATTCATGAGGACTTTGATAAGATCAGGAACCTGCTAAACAGTCTGAGCGAGGAGTTGATCGAGAATGGTTTAGCAAAACGTGTCTTGGGCTACAAACTCGGAAGAAGTGTTGACGAATTAAAAGTAGGCGATATTGATTTTTGGGAAGAGGAGGTTCTGGTATGGTTAATCTGAAAATGGTGCGGAGGGTGGGATTTGAACCCACGAACCCCTTCGGGACGAGGTCCTGAGCCTCGCGCCTTTGACCAGGCTTGGCGACCTCCGCGGTTTTCCTGGTTTTAACGGGGTGGTTTCAAGCGTATTTTGCTTCAGTCTCCTAATAAATTTTGCCGTCTAAGGTTTTTCCGTTATTATGCCTTCTCTGTCCATAAAGTCTATCAGGGCTTCCTCCGATTCGAATATTTTCGTTGAGTAATAGTTGAAAAATGGGCTTTCAGGTCCCTTGAAGACCACGAACACCTTCTTATTGTTGCTGAACCCGTAGTTCATTTCAGAAAGTACTCCAGGAGACATCACTGGAGAGAAATAGTAGACCACTAGGAAATCGCTCTGGTCAATAAGCTGGTAATCTCTTGCAACAATCTGGTCAAGCAGGTCCTCCTCAATGTCTTCAATCTCACCTATGCCTATATTAACTTCAACACCATCATCCTTGACAACCAGCCGGTCCTTCCCCGAATCCCTCAGTTCCCTAAGCTTGTAGAGAAGATCAGAGTCTTCTACTTCACCCGGGTCGAATACTGTTAACCCAAGTGCTCTAAGCCTTTTCTTAAACTCATCCTTATCAGCGAGCTTGGACTCTCGCTCCTCTAGGTGTGTTATAGGGTAGCTCAGATATATTTTCTTTGAATCCTGTTTAAACATAAGGTTGTAAAGCGTTTCTGGAGAAGAGGCAAACGGAATCACGTAGAAAGGTTTCCCCCGGTAGTCGGCGATGCTCTTGGTCAAGAGGATTTCTTCATCCCTCCAAACCAGTATGTCTTTAAGAGTGAGGCGGCCCCTCCATTGTGCAGATGATTCGAGCCTTGTTTTTATGGGTAGCGCGGAGTCCGAGACAGTTACAAAGACATCGGGAGAAAGCTCGTTAAGATAGTGGAAGTCGAATGCTTGAAAAACATGTTTCTTCCATCTGAAGCATGCGTGTGTACTTATAATAATGTTCTCATGGTTTTTCGCCTCCCTTATGATCTGTTCGAAAACCGTTGCCCTCAGAAAGTTTAAGGAGGAAGGGGAAAGATCAAGTATCTTATCCTCTTTTATCTCAATACCTAGTTTCCTCGCGGCCTCAAACATCATGCTGCCCACGGAGAAAAGCTTGACCTCTATGTTCCTCTTCTTCGCGAACTCGACAAAGTGTCTGAGATGCGACTCACGGCCACTGCCACTGATTCCTGTTGCAACTATCCTCAAATATCTTCTAGTTTTTCTTAAACAAGGCTTTGGCTTAAAAGGTTTCATATATGAAGCCGAGGAAAGTATGCCATTTTTACTGCAAGCAAAGTATTTTATATTAAGAGGTTTTTCATAGAAACGAGGGTAAATGAGGATAGTGATTACAAGGAATTATGATGAAATAAGTCAAAAAGCTGCAAAAATAATAGCTGAACAGATAAGGGGGAAACCGGATTCTGTTCTTGGGCTTCCTACCGGCAGCACTCCTTTAGGAGTATACAAGGAACTAATAAGAATGCATAAGGAGGAGAACCTAGATTTTTCAAAAGTAACAACCTTCAACTTGGATGAGTATTGCGGTTTAGGGCCGGATCATCCTCAGAGCTATCATTACTTCATGTTCAACAATTTTTTCAACCATGTCAACGTAGATCTGAAGAAAACTCATATTCCCGACGGCTTAGCGAAGGATTTTAAAGCATACTGCATGAAGTACGAGGAAGAGATTAAGGAGGCAGGTGGAATAGACCTCCAGCTGCTTGGAATAGGAAGGAACGGACACATAGGTTTTAACGAGCCAGGTTCCTCGCTGGCAAGTAGGACAAGGCTAGCAGCATTGTCTGAGGAAACAGTCAGAGACAATGCTCGCTTCTTCCAGAGGGAGGAAGAAGTCCCCCGGCTTGTAATCACCATGGGATGCGGCACCATTATGGAGGCGAAGAAGATTCTTCTCCTAGCCAGTGGAAGCGATAAAGCGGACGCTATTGCAGCAACAGTGGAGGGGCCAATAACCTCTCAAGTACCTGCTTCAATACTTCAGATGCATCCTGACGCGACCATTATTATAGATGAGGAAGCGGCTTGGAAGCTGAAGAGAAAGAATTACTATAAGTATATGGAGAAGATGCTTAGAGAAAATGGGGTTTAACTATTAAAAAGCTGTATAAAACCTGTTGCTTACCCTAAGTCTTTTCTAATCTGCCGGATCCTCACAATGTGCACAGGCTCTTCTCGAAAACCGTAGGTTAAAACAACTATCGGGTTTTCAGGAAGCCCTTTAAGCTTAGCTTCAAGTTCATTAATTCCTGCCTCATAGTCTGATGATGAAACCTCGACGGTCTCTATGCCGCGTATAAGTGTGAGCCTCCTTAACGTCTTCCTGCTTGGCGAAGCAGATATTATCCTGCAGTTCGGTTTGAAGCTGGCGAGCCTCTCCGCTGTTCTCCCAGATTTTGTGAAAACCCCGATCATAGCGTTAAGAGACTCTGCTAATGAGACTATTCCGAATGCGAAACGGTCCCCGATACTGCTTTCCTCCTCAACCTTTCTCTTCAATGGCTTTATGGTTGGCTCATATCTCTCCATTATCTTAGAAAGCCAGGAAACAGCTTCTACTGGATATTTCCCTATAGCGGTCTCGCCTGTCAGCATGAGTGCATCAACCCCCTGTGATAAAGCTGAAACCACATCAATCACCTCACTCCTAGTTGGAACAGGGTTTTCAACCATAGATCCGAGAAGCTGTGTCGCAACTATTACTGGCTTACCTTTAGTGATACATCTTTCAACTATCTTCTCTTGGAGAAGAGGAACATCCTCCAGAGGAAAATGCATGCCTAAATCTCCTCTAGCGACGAGAACGCTGTCAGCGGCATCAATTATTTCATCAAGCTTACTAACTCCGATCGGGGTCTCTATCTTTGCTATTATTCCCATGTCTTTCGCTCCTAAGGATAGAAGTATGCCGCGGAGCGTGGCTATGTCCTCCATACCCTTGACATAGCTCATCCCGATATAGTCGAAGTCGTTCTCCACAGCAATCCTGATTACGTTAATCTCTTCTTCTGTTATCGGTTGCAAATCCAGATCCATGCCTTGAATAACGATTGTCTTCCTAGAAGAGATCACAGCATCAGTCAACGCTCTAAGGACAACTTCAGAATTGGATGCAGATTCAACTCTGAAGGCGATCCTACCATCATCCATAAGAATAATGTGGTCCTTCTTAAGAGCCCTGAAGGCAGGCTGATTTGGGAGGGGAATCTTATTCTCCATTCCGCCAAGTGTTTTAGAAGCGAGAATTACCTGAACTTTTTCACCAGTCTTCACCTTCACAGGGGTTCTCAGTTCTCCAAGCCTGACACTGGGGCCTCGTAAATCTCCCATCAGTGTAAAATGCTTGCCGAGCTCCGTCTCCATACTTCTGACGATTTTAGCAGTTTCCACCCACTCCTCAGGAGAGCCGTGGCTAAAGTTTATTCTGAATATGCTTGCCCCAGAGAGAGCCATCGCCTTGATTGTCTCCCTTGACGCTGAGGAACTGCCGATAGTAACAGCGATCTTCGTCTTCATTTAACCGAAGGAATACAGTTTCCCCTTAATAAATATCGGTTTTATTATAATCATAAATCAGTCCAAGCCTTGTACCGAACCGTTTTAAAAAGGTCTTACAGAGAAAGCGCCACGGGCAGGATTCTCGGCCTAGAGACTTTCGAACCTGCGTGCCCCGAAAGGAGCATCGGGTCTCCCTTAACATCGTGATCTCGAGCCCGACCCGTTTATGGAGCTTTTTTCCACTCCGGCACCGTGGCGGTGAAGAAACTGCTGAAACATACTTTTTATGTCTTTTCCATTAAAAGTGGCGATTTATAGGGTAAAATATAGTGAAAAGCATTATTCTAAGAGACCATTAAGAAGACCGTCTTCCCCTAAGGCATCAATAACGTGCGCCTGAGGAACCGAAAGGCTGTACTTCTTGGTCCTCCCGTACCTCCCCATGTTAACTATTTTCGAAGAGATTATGCCTGCCGACTCCAGCTCGTTGAGAAGTGAGGACAACCTTCGGTCTGTCAGAGACTCCAAGCCCATGTTGGTAACCAGGCTCCTATACTCACTGTATATTTCTCCACTCGTGTGCTGTGCCTTCTGATCCTTCAGGTTCCTAAGGATTGAAACCAGTAGGATCTTGCTTTGAATAGGAAGAGTCTTAATAACCTCGTTAACCTGATCCCTCTCAATCTTCCGAAGAGCCTCTTGAACACACTCCGAGGTGATAGCGTTCTTACCATCCCTCTCCGCTGTTTCAGCTGCAACCCTCAACAGGTCCATCGCCCTCCTCGCGTCACCATGTTCTGAAGCTGAGAGAGCAGCAATATACTTGATTACCGAGGGCTCGTAAACAGAATCGTAGAAAGCTTCTCTAGCCCTCTCCATGAGAATGTCGTAAAGCTCGTCTGAAGTATAAGGTTTGAAAACCAGCTCCTCCTCGCTAAGAGTGCTAAGTATCCGGGGTTCAAGCATCTGTTTGAAAGTAATCTCGTTTGAAACACCTATGAAGGAAACCCTGTGTGAGGAAAAGTTCTCGTTAATCCTAGAGAGCTCGTAAAGCAGGTTCTCACCCTCTTTTTTAACTATCACATCAACCTCATCCAGAGCAATAAGCAGGTAGAGATTATTCCCCTTAACATAGTTAACGATTCTCCTGAAAACCTCAGCAGTCGCCAACCCGGTGAAAGGCATGGAAAGCCCTATTTGCCTAGATATTGAAGCGAGAATCCTGTATTCAGAGCCCTCCATCCTTGAATTCACCATCACACACCTTATGTTAGCCCTCAGCTCATTAGCCTTCTTAGAAAGAGCGTTGAAAACAAACCTTACCACAGCTGTTTTACCTGTCCCCGGCTTACCATAGATGAAGAGGTTTGAAGCCTTATTATGGAGAAGAAGAGGAGCAACAACCTCACCAACACACTTTATCTCATCCTCCCGGTGAGGAAGACGATCAGGAATATAATCATGCCTTAAAGCATCTCTATTGTGGAAAATACCGCTCTTTAGAAACATGTTGTCGAACACTTTATTCAGTACCTCGAGACTCCCCTTCGATACCTCCATTAGAAAGCTGAACGCTTCCCTTGTAAAGAAAAAGAAATTGGAGAATTGTTTAGAGAAAAATGTACAGAAAAATAAAAAGTGAGTAAATGCGACAAAGAAGGACGCCCCCACCCCTTTATTTCTTTTCCACACTTTATTTTTAAAAGAAGAAAATAAAAATATAAGGATATTTATTCCCCACACTATTTAGACCATATATTCTCTTAATAAAGAGTTTTCGTTTAGCATATTTTAGTAAAAAATCTAATGTTCTTTCTAACCATCATATTTTCTTCCTTCTTCTCTTTTCAATGGAAATGAAGGGGTGTAAGTGCTTGTTTACATTTTTCTTCTGTTAACACAATCCACTTTTCTTTTTCTCTCACCTAATTATGTTCTTCTCTCTTTATTTCTTCCTTCTTTTACTATTTAGAAGTTTTTTCACTCTCTTTTTCTGTTGTTTACCCACACCCCTCGGTTTCTACTGAAGAACTCTAATCTCCACTGTTTGCTCGGGTTTGTAGAGGAAACTCTGTAAAACAAGGTTTTCTCACCCTAAACGCTGCATTTTCACCCTTTTTGTTTCCACTGGAAAAACGCTTGTTAACACTTATTTGGCAAGCTATGGTGTTTGCTTAGCAAACCACTGTTGGTTAACAAGGATGATAGGAAAAAACTTGAAGTTCGCTTCTCAGACGGATCAGACACAACTATTTCTCTGAGACTTGAGGGCAGCAGGCTTGAAAAATACGGGATGGTGCTGGCTAATCTTCTTCCTTTAATGCTCGCTCAAGGGGCTCTTAACCAGGAGTTGCTTGCTTTCCTGCCTTCAGAGAAACCTGGGAAGAAACTTGACGAGGGCAACAGAATGTTTGAAGTTTTACACAGGCAGGGAGAGAACCTAAACAATATTCTGAAGGTTATCAGGGAGTTTAGAAACATGGATTTCTCCTCTAAAGATGTTAAGAAGAGATATGAGGAGAGACTGGGAAAACCTATTCAATTGAGCACCGTCGCCACCTATCTCATGAGGCTCCACGATAAAGGTCTTCTCCTGAGGAGGAAGATGGGGAAAGAATATGTTTACCAGGCTGCAGCCCTCCTCCTCAAGAACGAGTAGTGGGCAACTATTTTTCCCTACGTCTGTAGTAGAAGATTTTTCCCTTTCTCTCTCTTGTTAAGACTCCTTTATCAACCAGTTGTTTAAGCGTCCTGCTGACATGCTCCGGGGATTTGCCAACATGCTCGTAGCATTCGCCTACAGTTAAAACTCCTTTTTTATCGATTTCCTCCAACAGTTTACTCTCGGTCTCATTAAAAGATTCCTCTTTCACAGATTTCTCCATTGTTACTGTTACGGGCTTGGCTTCAGGCTTCGGCGCTTTCTCTTCCCTCGGCCATTCCAGATCCTTCAGGTAGGCGATTATCTTGTAAACTGCCTCCGTTAAAAGCCTCGCTCCCTTCTCAACCCTCTCCGTCTTCTCAACAGCCTCCTCAAGCCTCCTCTCAAGCAGGCTACACCTCTCCCGTAACTCTATGAGCTCTCTCTCAAGCTCTTCCTCCCTCTTCTTCCTCCCCAGGATTGACACCAAACCCGTATCTTGACGCAACATGATGCTATTATATTTTACACGAGACCCGCATTTACAGTATACATAAAACCCTTTAAAACTACGGTTTTACATGAGTATTCCTGACTCGACAAGTCCGATGAGCGGAACCCTCTTTTTACGAGTTCTTATAGTCTTCCCCACTTCAAGTTAGTAGTGATAGTGGAATAGTTTGACAAATGCTTCCTACCCGCCTCGTTCAATTCCCCTGCTTCCAGAGCTTCGGCAAGCTCCTTGAATAGCCTACGTAGAAGTGGTTTTTAAAAAATCAACTTCAGCCTCCTTCGATATCCTCTCGCAACTCAAGTATCCATCGATAATGCTTATGAGTATAGCTGCTAGAGCCGTTACTCGATGATGGAAAGCCATCCACAGACTCGACTTAGCAATTCGATCAGAGCGTCCAAGACCTCTTCCTTTGCTATGTTTGAGTTGCTGGCTTTACCACAAACCCACCAGATATGACCTATCAGCGGGAAATCATCCTGGGTAAGCTTGAGGTAACGCCGTTATAACTCCTTCAAGCCTTCTACCAGAAGCCCTCAACACCACACTCAACATAACGCTGAGTCTCTAAGCATCTGAACGCCAATTTACCCGAGGCGGATAAAAGCCTTTTTGTTAGGAGCTACCTCTACTGGCAATATCCAGAACATCCAGAAAATCCATAAGGAATAATACATTCTATAAAATCATCTGTTCATTCTAACACTAGGCATGTACAGTATAACTTTAAAATACGTATAATGTAATCTTTCAATCTCTACCGATTTTCTTCTAAGCCTTTATGTTGAATTGGAGACCTAATAGTAAAGTTTAAATATGTTAATGACACATACCAAAATCTGCTGACTTCAATTGTCTTACACTCTTGAACGTGCAGAAGAATTAAGGTCAAGGCTTTCATTGATGAAATCGACGTTATTAACTCTTAAGGAAGATTTTTGGACTATTTTTAAATCCGTTCTCTCAGATGAACACGTGCCTCCCTTTTTGTTTCCAGTATCAACTTTTAAAAGATTAGAAAATAAGATGAGCTCTCTTCAAAATAAAATAGACAAGTTAGATTCCTATCGTCAAACTTATGCTAGTATTAGCAAATTAGAGAACATTATAGATTCGGATTATGAAATAGCTAAGAAATTCAATGAGGTTAATGAAGAATTAACAGATGTTCTAAACGAAATAGTTAAACTTCAGAATGTACTAAGTCAGAGAACTACCGGATTAAGCCATATGAATTTTATGGAGCTTAGCAAGGCTTCACAGCTTGAATATGGCGCGTTTTTAAAAAATTATAGTGCAGTCGACGCGCTTTCTTTTGAACTAGTTAGGAGAATACTCGGATCCAATTGGATAAGTAACGAAAGATACATTCCTATATCTCTTTTTGATTCAAATGGTTATGGAATTAATAGGGATTCGCTTATAATTAGCATACCTTATTACGATGTTTTTCGTTCACGTTTTTGGCCAGCAATAGCTCATGAAGTTGCACATATTTTTGCTATTAAACACTTTATGGGATCATCAGAAATTGGAAAGCTTATGGTAGAGGAAATCGGTACACTAATGGAGGCTTTAAATTATGACCAGAATAAGGCTTTTTTCCAAATAAATGAATTAACAAGCGATATAATAGCAACATGCGTCTGTCCTGCAGACTTCTTTAAGGCTGCAACCACCTTTCCATTCTCTGGAGATTTTTTTAGAAGAAATAGTGAATATATACACATGCCTGGCATATTACCTATCTTATCTAGAGCAATGAGTCACCCCCCAATGGATGTAAGATTAGTTGTTATGAAACAAATCGTTGAAAAATTAGGAATTGTCGATAAGGATAAGGATTTAAAAGATTTTATTAACTTCGTTGATATGTTCTTGGAAAGAAAGAATTTACATTTAAGTAATTCTTCTTATACTTTTTTAAGAAGATATAGGGATCTTGCATGCGAATTTGCAAATAGTATATGGGCTCCTCTAAAAAATAACTTGGATTACTTCAAAGAGTATGAATGGGATTCCGTTGAAAACGCCTTACTCAATCCTGACAAAAATGTTCTTTCTCCCATCCAACTTCTAAATTTAGGATGGCTCAAAAGAATAAAAGTTGCAAAGGAAAATAGAAATTTAAACTTTATTGATTACTTTGAAGTATGTCGGAGCGAATCTCAACTTTTCGAATACATAGTAAACCTTATGTATAAGTATTATGAAGGAGAGATAGCAGCAAAAGTGGAGGTGAGAGATGCATATGACATATGCATTAATATTAGCTAAAGGAAGACCTGGGAAGCGGGAGGAAACACTAGCTTTCTTAAATGATTTGAAGAAGGATCAGGATTTGAAGAAGGATTATGGGGTCGTTATAGAAAAAGTATTTATAAGTTTTGGTTGGCCTGACTTCATTCTGCTAGTTTGTAGTGAAAACGTTGAATTAATTAAAGCCAGCATTGTTGCTATACGAGACAGAGTTTCTAAAAATGGCGACAATTTAGAAACCGCAACAATAATATGCACAACAGAAGATGAAATTAGAGAAAAAATAAATAGGGCTGTTAGGGTATGCGGTATGTCCTCACATTGAACCGAATAGCTGCTTTAATTCTTCTTCATTTTTCAGTTTATATACAGTCCTATTCTTTTTTCTTTCTGCCTCCACCAAACCTGCAAGATTTAGTCGTCGTAAATATGCTGATTCAGTGTTACGCTTTCTTCCTGTTATTTCAGCTATTTCGCTCGCAGTGGCACCTTCTGATTTTTTAATTAAAGCCTGTAAAGTGGGCTTATAAGTATCTGGGGAAGTCGTCACTATATTTCGTCCAACCCTATGTATGATATTGGGCAGTTCTTCTACTGCTTGTTGTGCCCAAGGATTGGGGGTATCTTTTACTAAATAAAAGGGAGTTTTGAAACGATCTGGTGTTTGCTTAACTACGGAGAATTCTGCTAACATTTTTTGAACAGAAATTGTTAAGGCTTTCATCGTTTTTTCTAATTTTTCAATTCTCTTGACTAGTTCCTTTTCCGACAATTTTTAATCACCTCTCCCACCTTCTGTCGAGACTGTCTCGACAATTTATAACTATGTGGTCCATATTTAAGCTTTTCGGCTTTCCTTCTTGAATTTAAAATTTATTTAATTTATCAAAATTGATTGAGTGATACTCAAAGAATATGAAATGCACAAGGTCTTCAGTAACGGCGTTGTTTCGTGCGATTAATAGTAGCTTAGGCATCGCAAACTTCTTACCGCTAGGGATAAGAGTAGATAAAAAGGGACTGCTGTGAGGATGAAACCGTTTCTAAAGAAATAAGGAAGAAAAATGAAATGGGCGATTTCTTCAAGATAGGCTCTTCCTCGCATCGAGGAGCTTGAAGACAGAGAGGTCATTGTTGTTTCCGATAGCGTGCCTAAGGTGGAGGATGTCCTTTTCGAATACTATGGCCTAAGTGGTAAGGAGCGTAGAGAAGTAATCAGGGCTTTAGCGAACAGGGATAACTGGGAGAAGCTGAGATTCACATGTCCCCTCGTAGTGGGCGAATTGACCTACATGGACTACGTTGCTGAGAAGGTGGGCAGGGAAACCGGAGTTAAAGTCACCCAGTTTATAGTCAGGGAAGCGGGATTCTCTTACTTCTTCACCACCTTTGACTCCAAGGGGATGAGCTATGATGAGAAGATGAGGGTGATAGAGAAGGCATTGGACGCGATAGACACGGCCTCTAAGTTCAGAGAACCTGCGAAACCCCGAAAGAACGGCGTTTCTCAGGAGGGAGGGCTACCGTCCCTTCCGCATAAGGGGGCCCACCGAAGAGGATCTTTTCCTGATGCATCTAGTCGAGTACATGAATAGTCGTCCAGAGTCTAGGAGAGGGGTGCTTGGTGCTGAATACTTCGTTTATAAACCGCTAGAACCTAAACCGCGTCCACAGATTGACGGAGGAGTCAGGATACATAAGTGGGAGATCCGCCTCTCCATTGGACATCCCGGCTTCCTCGCATCATCGGCTACAAGGAAGACTATAGACTCGTCTACTGTGAAGCGCCGGGGAACGAGACTCTAAGGATACGCATCGCTGAAAGGGTGAGCAGGGAGACAGGCGTCAAAATATCGTACATTACTGAAGGTCCATGTGAGCCTTGGTCTGATGACGCGTGGTTCTATTCTCTCTTAGAATTGAAAGAAATGAGTCCTAAGGAGAAAAAGGAGAGTATAATCAAGGTACTCGATGCGATATATGTTGTAGCTAAGACACGTGAACCTTGAAGGGATGAAGTTTCTTGAAAGAAATGTAAAACCAAGCCCCTAAGACATGATTCTACACTGATGCTATTATATTTTTGCTTTTCATCAGGATGTCAATCTTGGTTATTATGCCCTCTAAATGGCCTTCTCTGGTGACTAGTACCGCATTATGCCCTTTTAGAAGGTAGTCTATGACGTCTGTCACGCTGGTATCCGGGTCAACCATGGGATATATGGAGGAAATGGCTTCTACAACCCTTTTTTGGTAAAATTTCTTAATGTCTTTCTCCCTTGAAAAAGCCTTAAGGAGCTCTAATTCTTCAACAGCCCCTATTGGTGTCCCGTTCCTTAACACAGGTAGTTGCGATATGCCGTATCTACGCATGAGTTTAACCGCTTTTTCGATAGTGTCATCATGATTTACTACGATGACGTCTTTTATTGCTATGTCTATTGCTCTGGATCCTCGTGGCTGGGCTTCTCCTATTAGTGCTTCTGCTATTTTTCTTAGGGTTGAGAGACGGGGGTCTACCTGTTGCTTTTCTATTCTTGCTATCAGTGCTTGGCTTACCTTCGCTTTTCTTGCTAGAGAACTCTGTGTTAAACCCTTTCTTTTCCTCTCTTTTCTAATCTCTTCCCCGGGTTTTTTAAGAAGGTTAAGTAAATCCAACCTTTTCCCTATTATGCTGTAGGCAAGGTATTTTTACTTTACTCTTTTCCTTAGGTCGATTACGGTTTTAAGCTTCTCTATGAAGGCGCTAATCAGTTCTTCCATTGTGTTTTCATCCTGCTCTTTCAATTGCATTATGATGTTGTTTAATTGCATGATTGCGTCTAATTGATTAGCGTCCATTAGGCCTATGTAGGACATTATTATCAGGGTGATAACTGCCCTTCTAACGTTTGTTTTAGCCTGGTTTAGTGTCCTGAAGAAAGCTCCTTTTGAAACCTTTTTGCCGTCGAACTCTACGTACCCTTCTTCAACTATCTTTTGATCGATGTTTTCTGAGTATAATAATAGTGCTTTGAGCTGTTTTGGAGTGAGGGTTGACTCCGCTAGTAGTATTTCAACTATTCTATCCACTTCTCCACCGTTTTCAACCATGTTTTCTATTTTTCTTAGCGTTCTCCTCTAGTTATACTTTTTCATATAACTCGGGCTGGATCATCGTCTTTAAACCGTTGGGAAATACCTGTTTCGTTCCCTTGCTTTGTAGGGTAAGGGAAAGGGAAAAATAGCCATATGCTTGAGAAAAACACGTAGCATGGCTAGAAGAAGGAGAAGAGAGGCTAAGGTTATTCGGAAAACCATTCCTAAGATTTTCAATTGTCCAAGGTGCGGTATTCAGGCTGTCTCGGTGATAGAGGATAAGTCTTCGGAAAAGGTGAGGGTTGTCTGTGGTAATTGCGGTTTGTCAACAGAGTTGGAATACGTTAGGAATATAGAGAACGTGGATTATTTCAACAGGTTTGCTGACAAGTATCACCGTGGAGAGATTTCTTAAAGGGCTTAAGGCTCTTTTAGGTTTATATCCCACAGGAAGCCGCTTTAAACGGGTTGCGGATAGGGAAGACAGAAAAATACTTGTATGAGAGGATTGAGAAGGAAGGGTTTATTCACATTACTTTAATCGACCCTGAGAAGATGAATAGGATTGAAGAGGTTGTGAAGGCTGCTGAAGCAGCCGGTTCATCTGCATTCATGATCGGGGGAAGTACTTCACACATGACTTCTGATTACGAGGATGCTATAGCCAAGGTCAAGTCGAACTCTAATCTGCCTGTGATAATTTTTCCGAGTAATGTTGCAAGCATAGCGAGAGGGGCTGATGCAATCTGGTTTATGTCGCTGCTCAACTCTACAAACCCATATTATATTATTGGGGCTCAGGTTCTCGGGGTTAAAACAATCAGGGAGCTTAACTTGGAAGCGATTCCGATGGCTTATCTGATTCTTGGAGTAGGTGGGGCTGCTGGCTACATTGGTGATGCTAAGCCTCTCCCATTTGAAATCCCGGAGTTAACTGTTGGATACGCTATGGCGGCTGAAGCACTGGGCTTCAGATTCGTTTATCTTGAAGCCGGTTCAGGTGTTAAGGTGCATGTTCCTGAGAAGACAGTCAGCATGGTTAAGAGAAGCATCAGCATCCCGCTTATTGTAGGTGGAGGAATAAGAGAGGGCTCCGCTGCTGAAAGCATTGTTTCCTCTGGTGCCGACGTAATCGTCACCGGGGATGTTCTGGAGGAGGCTGATACTCTTAGGGATAAGCTTTCCGAGATTATAGAGGGTGGTCGGAGAGGCGCGTCGAAAAAGAAAACTGGATCAGGAAGATAATGTTGTTAACCCAATGAGTGTTGAAGCATATAACCAGGGTTTACGGGAGCAATTCTGGGAGGCATATAATTACGCGGTTCGTGCTAAGGAGAACGGGTACGACCCGGAGAAGAAACCGGAGTCAATAATCTCATTCTCGCAGGCAGAGACCATAGAAAAGATACTTGGTTTAAACGGGTTTAAAGAAAGGTTTGAGGAGCTTAAGAAAGTTCTACCACCACTCGAAATACCGTTTAAAATAGCTGAGGATATCATACTCGGGAGATTCGGCTCATTCTCAGAGGAGAAGGCTGCGGAACTCGCGTTAAAAGCGGCACTCGCCTCCTTAACCCCTCCGGGTACAACCGCCGCCCCCATCGAAGGTATAGAGAAGGTTTTGATAAAGAGGAATGAAGACAACACTAGGTATCTTGCGGTCTACTTCTCGGGGCCGATGAGGTCGGCTGGAGGAACTGAGCAAGCTCTCTCCATAATACTTGCAGACTTCATAAGAAGAACATTAAAGCTCGACAGGTATAAGCCTACTAAGGAGGAGGTTGCGCGCTACATAGAGGAGCTGAGGCTTTACGAGAGGGGTAAGAACAGGTTTCAATACAAGGTTGCTAAGAACCAGATAGCTGAAGTCATAGAGAATCTTCCTGTTGAAATCACCGGTTCCCCTTCCGAGGATTCTGAGGTAGTGATATACAGGGATCTGCCGAGGGTTGAGACGAACAGGCTTAGGGGAGGCGCGCTCAGGATTATAAACGACGGTATAATCGGGAGGGTTAAGAAGTTTGAGAGCATTATTAACAAGCTTAACATATCAGGATGGTCCTGGATATCTAGGGTCGAGGTTGAAAGCACTAAGTCAGAGTATCTTAAAGAGGTTCTGATAGGCCGACCATTCTTCTCTTCCTCCGAGGCCTTTGGAGGCTTCAGAATCAGGTATGGGAGAGCTAGGAACACAGGCCTGATGGCCGTTGGAATACACCCGATGTCGATGATGCTTCTCCAAGGCTTCCTGTCAGTAGGCTCCCAGCTTAGGATCGACCGGCCAGGGAAATCTGCCATAGTGATGCCTGTAGACTCGATCATGCCCCCGATTGTTAAGACGAGCGACGGGTCGATACATATCGTTGAAAACGAGGAGACGCTTAGAAAGATTCGGAACAATGTTTCGAAAATCCTGTTTCTGGGTGATATTCTGATATCTGTCGGGGATTACATTGAGAGTAATACTTCTCTGGATAAGGCTGGATACACGGAGGAGCAGTGGGCTTCCGAGCTTGAAGCCGCTTTAAAAGAGAAGGGTTCAAGGCTTAAAAACATGCCTTTTAGCGAGGTTTTCCTTAGGGAAATAGCTGAAACCCCCTTTATAAACTTGGATTTTGGAACAGCCCTTCAAATAAGTCTAGCATTAGATGTTCCACTGCACCCCCGCTTCTACTTTTTCCTCGAAAACCTTAATGTTTCAGAGCTTCTTCACGTGGTTGAATGCTTCAGAAAGGCGGAGGTTAAGGGGGACCATGCGTTAATCCCTCTAGAGGACCCTGTTCTATTAAGCGAGCTGGAGAAAATCTGCCTCCCTGCCAAAGTCGAAGACAAGACTATCCTAGTAAACAGGACACATGCTGATTTCATACTCTATCTTTCAAGTCTGAATCTGCCTAAAGCAGGTTCTGGAGAAAACTCTTTAGACTATCTGAACACTGTCCTCCAGTTTAAGGTTAAGCCTAAGAAGGGCGCCTTCATATCTGCTAGGCTTGGAAGACCTGAGGCCGCTAAGCTCAGGGAGATGCATCCTCCCTCACATGTCCTGTTTCCAGTAGGCTTGGAGGGCGGCTCTAAGAGGAACATAGTTGCTGCTGCATCCCACCGGAATATTGTCGTCAACATCTGCAACAGGTATTGCGAGAAATGCAGCAACTTCACCTTCTACTTCCACTGCCCGGAATGCAAGTCTCCGACGGTAGCAGTATACTATTGCACAAAATGCAACTCGTACTCCACCTCCGAGAGATGTGAGAAATGCGGGGGCAACGGCAAACCGTTTCACGCGAAAAGCATTCCGCTTGAAAACGTTTTAAACAGTGTTGAGAAGAAGCTTGGAGTTAGAGTCGGTTCTGAGGTGAAGGGAGTTAAAGGCTTGATGAATGCGAACAGGGTTCCCGAGCCTCTTGAGAAAGGTGTTTTAAGAGCTAGGCAGGGTTTAACGATATACAAGGATGGGACGATCCGTTTCGACGCTACTAACGCTCCCTTAACCGCGTTTAAACCTGAGGAGATAGGGACACCGGTAGAGGTCTTGAGGAAACTGGGGTACGATAAGGATGTTGACGGCAATCCTCTGGTTAGGGGCGACCAGCTTCTCTATCTTAATCCTCAGGATGTTATTCTTCCCAAGGAAATGGGTGATTCTCTGATCAAGGTTGCAGGCTTCATCGACGAGGAGCTGAAGCTATTCTACTGCATTGAGCCATATTACAACGTTAAGGCAAAGGAAGACTTGATTGGGCATCTTATATTAGGGATCTCTCCCCATACGCTTGGCGCAATAGTCGGCAGAGTAATTGGCTTCACGGATTCACAGGTTGTTTTCGCACACCCCTTCTGGCACCAAGCTAAAAGACGAGACTGTGACGGCGATGGTGATTCCGTAATACTTCTCCTTGATGCTCTCCTCAACTTCTCTAAGCACTATGTTCCTGAGGCTGCAGGGGGACTAATGGACACTCCGCTCATAATAATGCCTGTTTTGAAGCCTGATGAAGTAGATGATCAGGTTTTCAACATGGAGAACATGGCGAAATATAATAGAGATGTCTACCTGCTGGCTGAGCAGGGTGCAAAGTCGAAGGAGCTTGCAGACCGTATAAGGCTGGTGAAGAGCGATGACCCTAGTATCGCTTGGACACACAGCACAAGCAGTATAGTGAACGGTGTTAAGAGAAACGTTTACAGTACCCTAGGATCCATGGAGAAGAAGCTGGATCTACAGTTAGAGATTACCGCCTTGTTGACAGGGATAGATAAGAAGGATTTTGTCGAAAACCTTTTGAACTCGCATTTGTTGAAGGACATGTCTGGGAACATCAGGACTTTCCACACACAGAAATTCAGATGTAAGAGATGTGGCAGGAAGTTCAGGAGGCTACCCTTGGCTTCAAAATGTACTTCATGCGGCGGAGATCTTTATCAAACAGTTTACATAAGCGGTGTTAAAAAATACCTGTTGCTTGGTAAAAAGGTTTTAACAATATACCCTTTGGACCCTTACTTTACTAGCAGTCTCGAACTATTGGAGAAGGAGCTTTCCCTCTTCCTAACGAAGGATGATAGTAGACTTATCTCCCAAAGAAAACTTAAACAATATTTCTAGCATTCTCCTCTTAATGAGCGTTTCCCCTAAAAACCTTTTTCATGCCAGTTAGCCTGTGTCCACAGACAGGGCAAATAGTCCCTGTGTACCGGGGGTATCTCCTCTTGCAGGCGGAGCAATATTTAACATAGAGGTATGTCTTCCTTATTTCAGTTACTCCAATCGACACGTATTTCAGATTCAGAATGGTTGCTGTATTCTGAATATCATAATCGTCGGAGATTATCTCTATGTCATAGTTCTCCTCGTTGCATAGCTCGTAGCCTAAAGCCAGTATCTTAATATCTGGCTTAGAAAGCTTACTGTATACCCCGTATTCTTTAGAGGTTTGTTCAACCTTCTCCCTTGCCTTAATGGAAGGGTCCCTAATCACCAATTTCCCCAGCATCATCGCAGTCTTTATCCTCATCCATCTTCTTCCAAGCTCCCCGATCTCGTCTAGGAGTTCCCTTATCGTGAAGGATTCTCGCTTAAGCAGATTAGGGTCTAAGCCCTGTATTATTGCAGTGGAGTCTAACACATACCCTTCCTTAGCCATTTTCAGTCTCACCTGCCAGCCTGCTCATCCGTCTGATATTGAAAGAGTTTGAGAAGCGTATAATGTTAACTGTTTCACTCGACCCCGTAATACTTATTGTTTCCCCAGGATTCACTTTAAACGATTCTTCTCCGTCTAACACTATCTTTACTTCTTCGCCGCTTAAATATTTCACTCTTATGGTCTCATTTTTATTAACAATTAATGGTCTTAAGGGCTTTCTTGCACATAAAGGTGTACAAACCAAAACATTCACGCTGGATAAAACAAATGGTCCTCCAGCGTTCAGCGAATAAGCGGATGAGCCGATTGGTGTTGAAACCAAGAAACCATCCCCCTCCACTACGAAGCTCCCCTCGTTCAGCTCCACTAATAGTTCAACCTGTTTTAAACCTGCTACATTCCTGATCACGGCTTCGTTCACCGCATTAAACACCTTGTTATTGTAATCCACCCTTAGCTTGAAGCATTTTTCAACAAGAAACTTATTGCTGCAATATTCCTTCAAATAGGTTTCAAGGTTCTCAGGGTTCACCTCTATCAGATAGCCTTTCTTCCCCATGTTCACAGGCAGGATTAGCCCTTCTTCAACCGCCCGAGAAGTTCTTATTAGGGTACCATCTCCCCCGACGCAGAAGACTACGTCAAAGCCTCGAAGCCTTTTTTTAACCAAGTCAGGTGGCTGGTATTCTTCCACTACCTCAGGCTTCAAAACTTTTTTAACGGTTTCAATAATCTTCAGGGTTTCTGAATCCCTAGTTTTATAGACTATTGCTATCCTGCCCGTCCTCGCCATTTCTTAATAGTATAAGTTTTTAAATCCGCAACTTATTAGTTTTCCCTAAAATGGGCAAAATAGTTGAGCTTGGCGATTTAAAAGAAGGGTCTTGGCTGGTGATTGATAATGAGCCGTGCCAAATAGTGGAGATTTCACATTCTAAGCCTGGGAAACATGGTAGTGCTAAGGCACGCGTCGTGGGAATAGGCTTGTTCGACGGGTCTAAACACACGTTGCTAAGCCCAGTTGACTCTAAGGTTGAGGTTCCTATGATAGAGAAGAAGAGTGCTCAAGTACTTTCATTAATGGGTGATAACGTGCAGATAATGGATCTTGAAACATACGAGGTTTTCGAAATGCCTCTTCCCCAGGATCAGGATCTTAGGAGCCGCTTAACTCAAGGGGTCACCGTAGAGTACTGGCGGGTCGGTGGAAGACAGAAAATAATGAGGGTAAAGTAGTAATACTCTTGGAAAAGGTTTCAAACATACTTATCGATGATGCTTTTAATCTTCTCAGCTTTATCCAGAGTTAGAAACTCCTTCTCCTTCCCCCCTGAAAGTATAGCCATTATCTCGTGCCTGCTCTTAGGCAGTATGTTGACAAGCATAACTGCCTCTTTCCTCATGAGCCCCGCCTCCTTCATCAGTTCCTCCAAGAGTTTTTTAGCTTTATCTGCAGGAAGCTTAGAAGCTTCCTTCAAATAGTCTAGGACTAGTCGCTGATACTGTTTCAAATCCTCCTGTGTAGAAAGGATTTCAAGCGCCTCAGGTATCGTTATATCCGTCTCAGATTTTTTCTGAATTACCATGCTCTACAGCCTCTTCAAATGCTCCGGTCTCGCAATTAAAGTTTTTGTTTTACCTCCATCTGATACTTGAATAAGATACGCTCTACCCCTTCTTCCAACCACGGTTCCTATTTTACCGTAAAACCTTCTATGAGGCATCCCTTTATGCACTGAGGGGTCGTATTTCAAAACTACTTTTTCACCGGTTTTATAGTCCTGTAGCAGATAGGAAGGAGGCTTAACCCCCCTCTCCCTAACCTTCTTTTTAAGAAGGCTCCTCGTCTTAATCCTTTTCCCAGCAGTTTGAGGCATCTAATTTATCCACCTTCAATACCCGTTACTTCCATCTCCACTATTTTAATCTTAGTGTCGAGAAGCTTCGCTACCGAGGGTACTGTCCTCTCCTCATCCCCGTGAAGAAGCTCTTTAACGTACAGCCCGCCGCTGCAAGTGATTATAGCCTCGTAAAGGTTCTCCTTAAGACGTCTGAAAACAGCCCTGTAAACTATCTTCCTCCTCACCTTGTCCTTCCTCCTCTTTAACACTCTCAGAGGAGTCCTCTGGTTAACTATGCAACCGGTAAGTTTTGCTGACAACGCCTCCAGCTCCTCGTTAGAAACCTTCCTGCCCGTTTCGAACATAATCCTATAGGTTTTCCTCTTCCTCTCAGCCTCAAGCTTCAGCCTAGGCACGTCTAGATAGCTAGCTCTGCTGAATTCAGAAACCTCAACCATGTTTCCAAACCTCCTGTTAAACTCTGAATGAAGCTTTTTCAAATCTACTTTCCTAGCCTTAGGCTCAAGGATTTCAACTATGAAGGGCCTCCCCCCTCCAAGCATCTTCACGTCAACATCCTCTCTACCTGCACCATGGAACTTCAACCTACTCCCCCCGTAAACTGGTAGAAGAACATCTTCCAGCATTTTCTCTATGGATGGGGTTGAATCCTCACTATCTATTCCTCTCCACTTTGTTTGAGCAATTCCTCCAACAAGCTTCTTGTAACTGGATTTAAGGAAAACAGAATTTATCTGAATGAACACTTGGTTCTTCAAAGCATCATATATGAAGAGAACATCAGGTCTCTTCATCCGTATCTTCTTACTCAGTTTTTCCTCAACAATCCTGTTTATCTCCCTATTAAGCTCGTTCTTCAAAGCTTCTCCGAACTTCAGTTTGAAGAAAGACTTTACCTCTTCATCCTTCTCCTCGATTGAAACAGGTAGGGTAAGCCCAACGTAGAAGGTGTCAAACTCAACCTCCGAAGCCTTCTCAATTATGCTGGCAACTGCCTTCTCTATTAAATTATTAATCTCACCGTTACAGACATAACATGGTTTAACACGTATCTTTAAACTTGGATAATTCTTCTTAAGAAAGCTTAACGACGGCTCGTGTCCGGATTCCCCTAAAGCCTTCAATATCTTCAGCGATTTTCTGGAATACTCCTCCTTTTCCAAGACCTCGTTCATGAAGAGAAAGTTTTTCAAAACCTTGCCTTTAGCATCATTATCATAGTACGGCATAAGGCTTGAAAATTGTCTTCCCAGACACCTGTCGCACAAAATAATGGATACTACGAGCTTTTTTAGGGGCTTCAATAAATCCATTTTTTCAAGGCCTCAAATGAGCTATGTTTCTCAAAGTACCTTTAGAGACTTTCTTAATCGCCTTCTTTGCCGCAACATACTGCTTAATAAGTTCTCTAACCTCTTTCTCCGAAGCCCCTGAGCCTCTTGCGATACGTCTAACTCTTGAAGAATCTATTATCGTGACATCCTCCCTCTCCTCCGTGTTCATGGAGTTCACGATCGCCTTCCATTTTTTCAGCCTAGTGAAAACCTCCTCCAACTCCTTCTTATCCAACTTCTTGCCTCCGGGCAGACTTGGTAATAATGCTTGAAGACTTCCCATCTTCTTAACAGATTCAAGCTGCTGTATGAATTCTTCAATAGTAAATTTGCCGTGAGCAATCTTCTGCATCCTCCGCCGTTCCTCCTTAGACATTTGCTGCACCTTGGCTACTATGGATTCTAAATCGGGTCTTCCAAGGAGGCGGGAGGTGAATTTAACAGGGTCAAATTCTTCAAGCTCCTCAATGCCCTCGCCTACTCCTATGAATATGATGGGGGCTCCGACTGAAGCTACTGCGGATAGGGCTCCCCCGCCTTTAGCTGAGCCATCTAGCTTTGTAACTATAACGTAGCCTACTTTCGCAACCCTGTGAAACGCCTCAGCCTGCATCCTCGCCTGCTGGCCGATCATCGCGTCCACGACAAGTATTGTTGCAGTAGGGTTTACCGCATCTATAATCTGCTTCATCTCATCCATCAGAGTCTCTTCAGTCCTATGTCTCCCCGCTGTATCTACGAGAACAACCTCGAGGTTAAGGCTCCTTGCCCATTTTATGCCTTCTCGTATGACTTCAACCGAAGATTTTTTCGCAGGATCCGTGTAAAGTGGTATGCCGGTGTTCTCCAATAACTGTTTCAACTGGTCTGCCGCCCCAGGTCTGAAAACATCACCCGCTATTACCCCGACCCTCCTGTTCTTCTTAAGGTAATTTGCAACTTTGCCAACGGTTGTTGTTTTTCCCGACCCTTGTATCCCCATGAAGACGAAGATGTTAAGTTGATTAGATTCTATTCGGAGACCTTTCTTCTCTCCTCCAAGTATTCGGATAAGCCCCTGGTAGGTTGAATAGACAACTCTGTCCTTTAAGGATATTCCATATCCCTCACCCGTCTCCTTCAGCTCCTTCTTAATTTCCTCTGTAAGCTGGCTTACAAGCTTCACGTCAACATCTCCCGTTATAAGTGCCCGCTGGATCTCCCTCAGATATTCTGCAATCTCCTTTTCGCTTATGTAAGCCTGCCGCGTGATGAACTTAAGCGCGTTTTGAAGCCTCTCTGAAAGATTTTCAAGCATTTCAATTAAACTCCTCGATTACTCTTTTAACCTCGCTCCTTAGCAGAATCGGGTCTGCTCTGCCTCCGAGCCTCTTCTGCACCTCTCCACATATATAGTCGGCTACACGCTTATTCTTGGAGGCATCTTCCTTAAGCCTCGGGTTCTCTTCTAAAACCTTAAGTATTAGGGGGGTGAACTCACGCGTATCCCTTATGATACTGAGTTTTCTCCGCCTAACATACTCTTCAACATCCTCCCCTGTCGAAACCACATCCCAGAGAACATCCTTAGCTATGCGGGGCGTTAAAACCCCTGCCTTAACCATGCTGACTAGCTTAGCTAAGTCCTTAGGCTTAAACCTGCTCTCTCTACAATCTATGCCGCACTCCCTCCACCTCCTCACAACCTCGTTCATAAGCCAGTGTGCAACCTCCTCAGGATCGTTTAGAATCCTTACCGTCTCCTCGAAAAAGTCCGCGATAGGCTTCTCAGAAACCAGTATTGAAGCAAGGTTCTCAGAAACACCGTATTCTTTAATGAACCGTTCTATTCTCTCGTCAGGCATCTCCGGCATTCTTCTCGATATCTCTTCAATAGTCTTCTCTCCTATTAGGATTGGCGGTATATCAGGCTCAGGAAAGTAGCGGTAGTCTTCCTCCGTCTCCTTCTCCCTAGATGTTGCTGTGACCCCATTCTTCTCCCCCCATCTTTTGGTGACAGTGCTCTCCAACTTAGGAAGATACGCTAGTCTAAGTTGCTCGAAACGCAGTGCTTGCTCCACCTCTTTGAAGGAGTTAATGTTCTTAATCTCCACCCTTGCTCCTCCACCATATGAAACGTTTGCGTCGCATCTCATCGAGCCTTCGAAAGAAGGGTCTAAGACACCAAGATGTTCTAAGGTCGTTTGCACTTTCTCCAAGACTAGGCGGGCTTCTCTAGGCTGGTGAATAGCTGGCTCCGTGACAATTTCAACAAGAGGTATCCCTGCCCTGTTGTAGTCTATGTATGTTTTTCTAATGCTTCCTTTTTCAACATGAACCAGTCTACCTGGATCCTCTTCCAATTGTATTCTTCTGAAGGGTATTTTCTTCCTTTCCCCATCAAAGTTTATAACGACATATCCTCCGACGCCTATCGTCGTCCCTCCTGCCTTATCATACTGCGTTATCTGATAGTTCTTATTCATGTCTGGGTAGAAATAGTTCTTCCTGCTGAAAGTAACGTAGGGCTGAACCCTCGACTTGAAAGCGAGACACACTGCTATGGCGTCTTCAACAGCCTTCCTGTTGACCTGTGGCAAAGTACCTGGCAATCCTAGGCAGATTGGACAGACGTTTTCATTCGGCTTCTTACCGCGATAATCTGAGGGGCAGGGACAGAAAAGCTTACTTTTCAAACTGGTTAACTGCACATGTATCTCCAGCCCTATCTTCAGCTTGCCCGCTTCTTCCTGGCTCAGCATACTTGGATTTTTCCCTCTATCAGATCGTTTATGAAGCTCCTCAGAGAATCGTCGCTCAAGCCTTCTTCAACAACCTCCATTATAGGCTTCTCCAAAGACTCCATGCTTAAGCCTTCTTCAAGAACCGCCTGTACCGAGACTAGCCTAGGCTTGTTAACAGGCGTCCCTATCTGGCTTAGAAGCCACACGTAAACCTCCTCCACACCATCAACCCTGTTTACAATGTCGTTAGCAAGCTTGAATGAAAGAAGGTTGTAGATCTTGCCCACATGGCTCACAGGATTCTTGCCTGCCGCCGCCTCGGAGCCCGCTGGTCTTAGCAAGGCTATCACCCCGTTCACCCTGTTGCCCCTGCCAACCTGCCCACTGTCCCCTGCCTCTGCAGAGGTACCTGTTACAGTCAGATATATGCCCTCTTCTTTTCTCCCCTCAGTGTCTAAACTGTTTAAAGAGATATCGACTTTTTTAAAATCATAGTTATCTGCTACATATTTCTTCAAGTGTTCAACAACCTCCTTCTTAGACCTGAAGTATGTTTCCTCCCCATCTATGAAGTGGTCCACATACGACATTGCTACAGTCAAGTCTACTGAGTTGTTTACTCTGTAACCCATCACCTTAATGTCTTCACCTGTTTCCTTAAACTCCTTCTTAAAATCCCTGCTGTTAAGGTGCTTTTCAACATCTAACACAAGACTCTCCAAGGGAGATAGTGGAGCATACCCTACTGCTGCAGAAGTATCGTTAGCGCCTAGGAAATCTCCTCCACGCTTAAATATGTCCGCTAGGTTTGGCGCACTTCTGCCTATTTGAACCTCGTAGGAAACATGTTTATCCGGGTCAACGAACCTAAGGTTACTCTTAAACCAGTTTTTAGCCGATTTAACGGCAAGCTCCTCTATAGGCAGCTCCTTACCATTGAAGCTGTAGGTGGCTCTGTCTCCGAAAATAAGCTTCATAGGCTTCTTAACTATTCCGCCCCCAAACTTTGTCTCAGACTCACCCGCAACAAGAAGGCTCTTATCTAGGTTGTAATGGAGAACTCTGTTAAACTCCTTAAGGTAGAGCCGGCAGAGCTCGACTGAAAAACTGTTCATGACCATGTCTGAAATAGTGTCCGGGTGGCCTAGCCCCTTTCTCTCCACTATCTCTATCTTCTGCTTGGGGACGGGGTATGTCCGTAGTTGATTTATGTTTATTGCCAATTAATCTCCTTTAAGACCGTTAAGCCATGTTAAATAAACTTTATTCATTCTTCCCCCCTGTTCAAAACTAATAAGACTAGGTTGAATATGCCTGTATTTAGCCTAAATCACAATCTTAAGCCTTGAAAAATAACCTATATTAATTCGAAGGGCTTCCTAACGCTTTATCTGTCAGAAATATGAACCGCATCGATAGAATGAGTTTACTCGGCGCAGTCACCAAGGAGATAAATAATATCAAGTCCAAAAACTTTTAATTAACCGCCGCATAGAAAGAATGGACAGGCGGGGGTCGCCAAAGCCAAGTAGCGGCAAGGCCAGGTTAAAGGCGCTGGACTGAGGCTCCAGTCCCGTAGGGGTTCGTGGGTTCAAATCCCACCCCCCGCACTACTATGTTAGAAGGCGGCGGTATGTGACTAAAGTTTTTCCTCATCGATGGGTAGGTTGAATCGAATAGGTGGGACCTTCTGCTTGCTAAACAGCTTAGTCTCCATAAATGATATTCGACGCCTTGCTTGGCAGAACTTATTATCCAGAAAGCAAATACGCAAAAATTATTGCAAGCAACTTGTAGTCTTAAAGGGGGTCGCGATGTTGCTATTGTTATTCACAGGTTACGTTTATCAGGTCATGGTCTTAAACCTTATATCTATGAATCCTGTATAATGGAACAGTAGATTGCTAACTATTGCTATGACCTTAAAAAATTCGATTAAAACTTTATCAGATGCTCTGCAAGGCATTAAAAGCCTTCAATATGATAAGAAGAAAATAAAAATAGTTTTCGTTGATGGTGGTTCTACAGATGGTTCTTTA
Organism: Thermoproteota archaeon; assembly: GCA_038848185.1. Taxonomy (GTDB): domain Archaea; phylum Thermoproteota; class EX4484-205; order EX4484-205; family JAAOZP01; genus JAAOZP01. Next base: position 40,539 of record JAWCNV010000004.1, read on the forward strand.
AATATTTTAGAAAAATTCAGGGATCAAAACATAGATGAGTATAAGGATATTCGAGTAATCTCTGGAAGATATGATGTAACAGAGGGTCGTAACACATGTATTCTTAATGCAGAGGGAGAATTTATACTGTTTATTGATTCGGATGTGATTGTGCCATCTGACTTGTTAATAGAGGTGGAGAGGCTTTTCTCTTCTGATTCAAAAATCGCTTTCATAAATATTCCGTGCATAGTGGAGAAAAGTAAGGAAGGATGGGTGGATAAATTTTATAAGTCAATCGGGGAGCCACAGGGGATGAGCTGTGCAGCTATAAGAAGGTCTGCTTTAAATGATGTTGGGCCATATTTTACAGGCTTTTCAAAAGGCGAGAATCCTAATGAGCTCGTATTCCGTTTTAAAAAGAAGGGATATGGATGCGTTGTTAGCAGAAAAGAAGCCATTCATCTTAAACAGAAACCGAGAGGATTTCTTGATTACCTAAGAACATGCTTTAGCGCATCAGTCATTTATCATTATCAGGAGATCAAGGCTGGAAGAAAGTATCTCATAGCAAAATATGCTTATTACACACTACTATGGGTTTCGCTTTTTCTCATACCTTTTTACGTAATGTTTTTCGTACCAATATTTATTTCGCTCTTTCTTATATTGGTAGTAGCATACATTATAAGGTCCAATGGAAATCCTTATAGTCTATTGGCAATAGTTGCAGGAATGGTTTTACCGATAGGAATGCTTTTTCTAATCTTAAAGAAAGCAGTGAATAGACTCAATACATAATTCAAGTATCTTCAATCATTCTCTCCAATATCTCAGAGATCTTTCTTGTAGTATTCTCCCATGTAAACTCCTTTGAAAATCTGAAAGCTTTTTCTCCTAAAGCTTTTCTCTCGTTCTCGTTTTCCATCAAATATTTTATATTTCTAACCCACTCGTCCAAATCATCACCACATAGAACGCCTGCCTTACCAACGGTTTCAACAGTACCGCCACTTCTATGAGCAACAACAGGCTTCCCACAGGCCATAGCCTCCACTGGAGCTATACCAAAATGCTCTCCTATCGAAGGAAAGAGGAAAACAGAGCATCTTTGCAGTAATTTTACTATTGTTTCATCACTCGGGTTCTGTAAGACCTTTACACCCAATTCTTCAGCCTTCTTTTTAATATGTTCAAAATAATCTAAGTTATTCCTGCTGACGAATCCTGACAGAATTAAGTTGTACCCGGTTCTCTTGGCAACCTCTACTGCTAATTCATGATTCTTAATTTTTTGAAAACGACTATTATAGTACAAATAGCCTTCGTCCTCCCATGTGGGAAAGAATTTATCATGGTCAACACCCGGATATACAACTTGTGTTCTTGCAGCAGGCTGCTCCCTTTTTATAGCGGACTCAGTATACTTGCTGTTGCACAAAACTACTGGAACCTGGGCGAAGGACTCGGATTCAAGCTTCTCCAGACCAATCACCCTCCTATAGAGTTTATGTAACACATCCTTCCTCAGCGGCTCTAGTGAAATAGGGTAATGAACATATGGAATGGCTTTTATCTTGTAACGTTCAATTATCCCGCCTGCGTAATAGTATCCTCTATTAAGCCAAATTAAATCTGGTCTCCACTTTACCGCATGTTCTATCGCTTTTTTTAGGGCTTTTGCCTCATAGTAAGCAACGAATTTTCCAACAAAGTCATGCCTCGCCGGTATGATAGTATGCTCAAACTCTTGGAAATTGAAGGTTTCAGAACTAATACCGTTACAGAAAACATGTATTTCATGATTTTTTCTAAGTCTTCTAAAAACTTCATAGAGGAATCTTTCTCCTCCTCCCTTAGACATGAATATTGTGTGGATTAAAGCTATCTTCATCCATAGAGAAAGCTTTCTTTAACTATATAAGCTTGATTCTGTTTGTATGGATTAGCTTGTAGGACGCTTCATCCTACTCATCAATTCTTTATCAGATATCTTTCTGATCTTTTGAACAAACATTCTTCTTCTAACTATTAACCCAATATGAGAGAATACCCATAAAAAAGCACTGTAATATGCCCTCGCCTTTATCCTTTCTTCAGATAAACTCCATTTGATAGCGGTTACTAACATCATCGCTAGAAATGGAAGAGTATACTTAAATATGTTTTGCAAAGAATAGTTTTTAAGCATGGTTGTGATATGGTTCCTTCTTAAGCGGAAGAACATCAAGTATTTTTTCTGAGGATCTTTTTGCGTCATCACTCCTCCTCCATAATGATATACAATAGCTTCCGGAATCACTGCTACCTTGTATCCTGCAAGCCATATTCTCCAACATAGATCAGTCTCTTCATAATAAATGAAATATGCGGGGTCAAACAATCCTATTTTTTCTATAACGTTTCTCCTCACGATGATAGCTGCTCCCTGTGCGTAAAAAGTTTCGCTTACCGAATCATACTGCCCATAGTCATATTCGCCAAATCCACGGTGCCAAGTCCGCCCATAGTAATCTACAATTCCTCCGACAGCGTCAATCTTTTTCCTATCATTCATGCTTCTGATTTTGGGTTGAGCTGCCCCTATTGAAGCATCTTTCTCCATTTTCCAAATAATCTTCTCTAGACAATTATCCTCGACTTCTGTATCATTGTTGAGGAAGAAGATGAATTCCGAATTTTGATTAGTATACTTATAACCTATGTTATTGCCCATCGCAAAACCGTAATTCTTTCCTAGTGGAATAATTTTCAACCTAGGTTCTTTAGAGAAGTTTTTCTCTAGGTATTCAACGCTACCGTCCTTCGAACCATTATCAACAAGTATTACCTCGAAGTCTCTATAGGTAGAACCTAGGAGAGATTTAAGGCAAGGCTCTAAAAACCGCAGTCCATTATAATTTAGTATGACTACAGATATACGTGGCTCTACCATTTTCGTTTTGAACGTTAACATTAGAAGTATATTAACATACTGGAGTTTCTGATACCTGTTTTTCATTACTTAAGGTTCTTTGCTTTTTTACAGGTTAACATTCCATAGAGATAACCGGCAAATACGAAAGGCCTCAGCCTAACTAGAGAGTGTAAAAAAGTTTTTACAAATCCTTTTCTCTGAACATATCTAGCGATTCCTGCTGAAAACTGAGCCTTAACTGCCTTCCTCAACGTTACTTCTCGGATGTGATGAGCCTTGGATTTAGACGTAATCTTAACCCCATATCCAAGTTTTAAGGCCATATCCTGAACATACGTGTCAGGAGCAGGCACATCAGCAAATCCACCGATCTCATCCAATAAGGTTTTTCTTATGAGTAACGCGCATCCTCTGGGCCTTCTTGAAGGAGATAGAACATAAGTTTTTTCCCAAATTGATAAAAGGTTTCCGATAAAGGTTCTGCTTTTAGTCACTATTTTCCCACCTATACAAGCGTCTTTATCTCCGACTTCTGATAGCAGGGCCTCAAAGTAGTTAGGTTCTAAAACTACGTCTGCATCAACTATAGCGTAGAAATTCGAGCCAATGCGTTTTCTCGCTATCTCAAGGTTCTCAGCATACGAGTTATTCCACTTCTTGTCGTTTTTTTCCACGATTTCGACGGAGAATCTTCTAGCTATTTCTCCAGTCCTATCAGTGCACCTGTCGAGTACTAAAACCACTTTCTCAGGTTTAATTGTTTGAAGGAAGATTGATTCTAAAGCTTGTTTAACATATTTTTCCTCATTATGTGCACACATAGCAACGCTATACGACATCTCTCATCTTATCCAAGTCTTAGTTGCAATAAAAAGATTTTGATTCTCAATAGTTCAATGCGAAAAGTTTGTGAGTTCCCCTCCCTTTCTCAGGAAGCCTTATATAGCCGTCAAACAGAGTTCGAAGACAAAACCATGGAGACAAAAACCATCCTTGTAACTGGCGGTGCAGGTTTTATGGGCTCTTGGCTCGTGGACGAACTAATCAAGAGAGGACATAATGTTATCAGTGTTGACAACCTATTAGGCGGCTTTATGAGAAACGTGAACAAGAACTGCTTGTTCATCAAGGCGGATCTTAGGGAAAAGGAAAAAGCAGAGCAAGTTGTAAAGGGCGTCAACATAATCTTTCATCTGGCTGCTTACGCTGCTGAGGGGCAATCCTTTTTCTCACCAATCTCGATCAACGATATCAATATTGCTCCAATGAATAATTTACTGGTTGCTGCAGTTAATAATGACGTGGAAAGATTCATTTTTACGTCTTCAATGGCTGTTTATGGAGACCAAAAGCCGCCTTTCGACGAGAGCATGCTTAGGAAACCAGTCGATCCCTATGGGGCTAGTAAGGCTTACTGTGAAACAATGCTCGAGATATTCGCGAAGACGTATGACTTTGAATTCGTCATACTTCGCCCGCACAACGTATATGGACCAAGGCAGAACATTGCAGACCCCTTCAGAAACGTGCTAGGTATATGGATAAATAGAATCCTCAGGGACAAGCCTCCGATAATTTATGGGGACGGTGAACAGACACGCGCATTCTCCTATATAGAGGATGTCACACCGGCAATAGCTAATGCCGCCTTTTATGAAAAAGCTGTTGGCCAAACAATTAATGTAGGAAGCGACGAGGTAGTTACGATAAATGAAGCATGTAGGATTGTTTTGGAGGCTATGAACAGTAATCTTAAGCCTCATTATATGGAGGAAAGGCCGGGTGAGGTTAAGCATGCATATTGTACAGTTGATAAGTCGATAAAACTGCTGGACTATAAAACAAGACATAGCTTGAAGGAAGGCGTAGCTAAGATGGTGGAATGGGCGAAACAAGTCGGTCCACAGGAGCCAAGCTACAGGCTTCCTCTTGAAATAACAAAGAAAGCGCCAAAAGTATGGTTAGAGAAGTCAATGTAAGGCAATAACTTGAATATTGTTCAAGACAATCTATTAACCAATTCTTAGATATCATTAGAAAACCTACTAAACGGAAATGTCCAGTAACTCAAAGTTTTTATAACCATGGACTAGTAAGATAGGCTAATGCTCCGCAAGGTTGTGATTCCTGCAGCAGGTCTAGGGTCTCGTTTGCTTCCGGCAACAAAAGAGCAGCCGAAAGAAATGCTTCCTGTATTCTCAAGACTAGCCAATGGAGATACTGGCGTCAAGCCTCTTCTGCAGATGATCTTCGAGCAACTCTATAACGCTGGCTTTAGAGAATTCTGCTTTATAGTGGGAAGAGGTAAACGTGCTATTGAAGACCACTTCACTCCAGACCCAAAATTCCTAACCCTACTTAAGGGTGCTGGGAAAATTGATCTGACTACAGATTTAGAAAGCTTCTACCTGAAGCTTGCAAATTCCTCAATTGTCTGGGTAAACCAGCCGGAGCCAAAGGGTTTTGGAGATGCTGTTCTACTTGCTCAACCATTCGTCCGGGATGAACTATGCCTCGTGCATGCCGGAGATACATTCATCATCTCCGAGAATGATGATCATCTTAGGTCTCTGACAGAGACTAATGAACGATTCAACGCTGATGCTATCTTCCTCGTTCAAGAAGTAGAGAATCCGAGGCAGTACGGCGTCATTGAGGTCAAGGAAGTGGAGGAAGGGATTTACAGGGTCAAAAAGGCAGTTGAGAAACCTGAGAAGCCTCCGACGAACCTTGCTATTATGCCTGTCTATATCTTTCACCCAACTATTTTTAACGCTTTGCAAGAAACCCTCCCTGGCAGGGGTGGAGAAATTCAGCTTACCGATGCGATTCAGAAAATGATTGAATGGGGCTTAAATGTTTACGCCATCCGATTAGGACCGGGCGATATTAGGCTAGACATAGGTAGCCCTGAAACATATTGGCAAGCATTATCCATTTCTCATCAACAGTTTTGTAAAAAATAAGGGGTTGATGAATGACAAGTTACAGCGTATCTATTATAGGGATGGGATACGTAGGTTTATGCACAGCCGTCGGATTTGCAAGCAAAGCCTGCAAGGTTGTCACATATGACATCGATCATGAGAAGCTGACCTTAATTAATCGGGGCATAGCCCCCTTCTATGAGCCGGATCTTGAAGAGACGCTGAAGAAAACTGTGGATGAACAATATTTAATCTGTCTGCCTGACTTGGAAGACGCCATCCTGAAGACAGACATCGCATTTATTACAGTCGGAACTCCAAGTAAACCTGATGGTAGCATAGACCTTAGTCAAGTAGAAGAAGCTGTTGTCAGAATTGGAGATGCTTTAAGGAAAAAGGATAAGCATCAGTTAATTGTGGTGAAAAGCACCGTTATACCCGGTACGACAGAAAACGTGGTTAAGCCTCTTCTCGAAAAACACTCGGGCAAACACTGCGGTAAAGAATTCGGCCTCTGCATGAACCCAGAGTTCTTGCGCGAGGGCTCGGCGATCCATGACACCTTACACCCCGATAGAATAGTCATTGGTGAAAATGATAAAAAATCAGGAGATGCTTTAGAGCTCTTCTACAGAAGCTTTTATGGAGAGGAGGCTCCTCCAATAATCAGGACCAACCTTTCCACAGCTGAGCTAATAAAATATGCTAACAATGCATTCTTAGCAACAAAGATCAGTTTCATAAACACTGTAGCCAACATATGTGAGAAAATACCGGGGGCAGACGTAAAAACGGTAGCTGGAGCCATAGGCTTAGACAAGCGAATCGGGCCCTTATTCTTGAATGCTGGATTAGGGTATGGTGGATACTGTCTGCCTAAGGATTTGAAAGCATTAATCTCTTTTTCCAAAGGATTAGGCTATGATCCTGTGCTCCTGGACGCCGTAGAAGATGTGAATGAAGCTCAGCCAAATAAGGCGGTGGAAATAGCTAGAGCTCTTTTAGGTGGTCTTAAAGATAAGAGGGTTGCAATCCTCGGCTTAGCCTTCAAGCCAAATACGGATGATATTAGGGAGGCGGTCTCAATAAAGATCATTAGGAGGCTTCTGGAAGAGAAAGCTAAAGTGGTTGCATATGATCCCTCTGCTACTGATAACGCAAGAAAAATATTCAAGGAGGAAATCGATTTCGCTGCTTCTGCTGCTGACTGCCTTAAGGATACAGATTGTTGCATCATTGTAACAGAATGGGAGGAATTCAAAAATCTGCAGCCTGAAGACTTTATAGAAAGAATGCGGAACCCGTTAGTTATAGACGGCAGACGAATATTTAACCCTGAACTCTTCGAAGACAAACTTAAGTTTGCTGCCATAGGATTGGGCCAACCGAGAAAAACGGATCCTTAATGACCATCCATTCTTCCGCCCCTGGCAGAATCGGTATTCTCGGAAATCCGAGTGATCTCTACAGTGGAAAAGTGATATCGATGACAATACAGTATAGAGCCCATATATGGCTTAAACAGTCGAGAAAATTCTCAGTAAGAACAGTTTCCGGAGAAGAGGAACCTGAACTGACTAGACTCATTGAAAAATCTCTTATAAGACTAAGGAAAGAAGGATTTGTCTTAGGAGACAAACCACTTGAAGTTACTGTTAAGACGAGGATTCCGAGACAATCAGGAATGGGTGGTTCAACCGCGATAATCCTTGCATTATTAAATGCTTGTAGAAAAATGTTTAAACTGAATATTTCCAATTATCGTCTGGCTGAAATCACACAGAAGATCGAACATAAGGAACTAGGCATAACAGCGGGCTACAACGACCGTTACTGTATCGCCTTCGGAGGCTTGCTTTTCATGGATTTCTCTGGAAAAAATATAGATCGTGAACTCTGGGAAGGAGAACCCTATGCGAAGATACGTCCGATGAAAGCAAAGCGCATTCCTCTTATATGCGGCTACTGGG
>JAWCNV010000004.1:48429-54273 GCA_038848185.1 Thermoproteota archaeon
GGTATAAGGAGAAGATCAGGAGATGTTCACGCACTCATTAGGGAGAGATATCTTCAGGGCGATGGTGAGGTAATTGAAGCAGTAAGGCGATTAATCCGGGTAACTGATGAAGGAGAAAAGGCGATAGCTGATTCAGATTGGAAAATCCTCGCTGAACTGATGAATGAGAATTATGAGATAGCGAGAAACATTGGATGGGCGCATCCTATAGATGAGAAGCTGCGAAACATAGGTTTGATGAATGGAGCAAAAGCAGCTAAGCTTGGAGGAGCTGGGAACGGTGGAGTGATGCTTTTCCTGATTCAAGAAAAAACAGGGAGGCTTGTGAAAGCATTGAAAGACGCGGGTGCAAAAGTCTTCATACCTAAAATCTCAGAAGGAGTTCGTTAACTCAGTTCTCAAAGCTATGATTTTGTCAGGTTCAATTAGATAAAGCAGAAGAAGCCATCTAGTTTCTAATCGATTTAAGAGACTTGTAGGCTGCTTAATTTATGAAAGACGAGTTAATCTTTTATGTCTTCGAGAAGAGTTAGTGAACTCCATATTCTCGTTCTGGATATTGTTGAAAGATTAGGATCTTGACTTATCTCGTCCAAAACATTTATGGCTGCTGCCGCCCTTATTCCTGGGGTAGTGTTCTTCTTCGACAGGCTGCTAATAACCTCTTTAATACTGTTCCTGATGTTACGGGGAGTAGTTACATCGTTAACTACGAAGCTCAACATCTCCACTGCTTTCATGATTTTCTCCTCGTTTTCGACATCTTTTTTACGCGGTGTTTTAGACATTTTTCACCATCCCTAAGCCCTACTTTACCAAGCATATGCTTTTAAAATATATGTTTTTCTATTCTCTCCTTAAACAATTAGGGTGTGAAAGGGTGGAAGGCGACTAGGTGCTATGTCCTACAGTAAGTACAACGTTAAGAAGATGGCGGAAGCCCTGCAGAGTGGTGCCACCATGATGGCGGTTCACTGCGAGTCGTGCAGCGCCCCTTTGTTCAAACATAGGGACGGTAGAATAGAATGCGTCAACTGTGGTAAACTCTACCGTTTTACTAAGGGTGGAAAGGGTGTTGAGGAGCTTCCACCAATGGAATCCGGTAGGGAGGACGCCATGTCGCTTTTAAGAGAAATAGAGAAGCAGCTGATGAATGTTAAAGACGAGCATAGGATGAATAGCGTTATCAACACATTGAGAAAGCTAAGGGACGAGCTTTCAGGAACGGGTTGAAATGACATACTCTTCAAATATTTTCAACATGGATCATGAAGGGTTTATAGTTCATCCTTTGGTAAAAAACCGGAGAATTCGAGTCAGGGAGTATCAAATAAAAATCTCTTCAACTGCTCTTAAAGGAAGCACGCTTGTTGTCCTACCTACGGGGCTCGGCAAAACAGTCATAGCGCTCCTAGTTGCTGCTGAAAGGCTTCGAAGGATTGAAGGCGTATGCGTAGTTTTAGCACCGACTAAGCCTCTAGTGGAGCAGCATTACCAGTTCTTCAAGGATTGCCTTAACATTGACCCTGGGCTTCTTGCCCTCTGGACAGGGGAAACCCCTGTGGGTAAAAGGTTTTTCTCAGACTATAGGCTGGTTTTCGCTACGCCCCAGCTCTTTAGAAACGAGATTCTTAAGGGGAACGTTCAGCTGCAGCGGGTGATACTCATGGTTTTCGACGAGGCTCATAGGGCAAGGGGCAACTATGCTTACGTGACTATTGCTCAACGCTATGTTTCAGACTGCCCCTCCCCGTTAATACTGGGGTTAACCGCTTCCCCGGGCTCGCATAAAGAGGATATCGAGACACTGATGAGAAGCCTAGACATAAAAAGCTTAGAGTTTAGAACAAGGAGCGATAGGGATGTTGCTCCTTACGTTAAGAAGATCGATTATCATCTTGTGCCAGTACCATTACACCCTCTGGTTAAGGAGGCTAGGACCCTTATTCAGGGCTTCATCAACGATCAGGTTGACCAAGCGCTTAAGGCATTCCCATGGGATAAGAGGCCTCGCAACTTCTCTGAAATAACCGAGCTAATCAACACCATTAAAAGCCGCCCCTTCCTAGATAAGCCAGAGCTAGTGGAAGCGTTGAAAAACTTAGCTAGGGCGAGATATTTGACAACTGCTTTAGAAAGACTTGATCTGCTTGGCCCCAAATATTTTCTTCAATTCGTAAACAGAATTGTTGAAAGAACTAGGAAACCCGGTTCGCCAAAATATTTAACGCAGATAATCTCCGATAAGAGGGTTCTGGATGCGGTTGAACTCCTCCGGCTTCAGAAGGATAATGCTAAACTACTTAAGTTAATCGAGCTTTCAAAGAGGGAACTTGAATCAGGGGTTAGGAGGATAATAATATTCGTAAGCTACCGTGCAGCTTCAAAAGACATAGAGAAAGAGTTCTCCTCCGTGCAGGGTTTTAAGGTTACTAGGCTGATAGGGCAAGCTTCTAAGATCGGTGACAAAGGGCAATCGCAAAGAGAGCAAGGTGATGTCCTCTCCAGATTTAAAAAGGGAGAGTTTAATGTTTTGATAGCGACGCAGGTAGGTGAAGAGGGGCTTGATATCTCCTCCTCCGACACTATAGTCTTCTATGATAATACTCCGAGCGGAATTAGATTTGTTCAAAGAGTCGGGAGAACAGGCCGCAACGCACCTGGGAAAGTATATATTCTCTACTTCCAGGGTACTCGAGACGAGCAGTATCTCTGGATTGCCCGTAGAAGAGAGAGACGGATGCTTGAGGAGATGAAGATGATTCAGAACCAGTCTGCTCATGATAAGGAGCCTCACTACGCATTGACTAGGTTTATACCTTTGAATGAGAAGGAAAATGACGGGGATAAGGTATGTATAATAGTTGATAACCGTGAGTCAGCTTCCCCGGTTGTAAACGAGCTTGCGAAGCTTGGGGCTAAGATCACTTTCAGCCAGCTTGACGTTGGAGACTACGTTCTATCTGAAAGAGTATGTGTTGAAAGGAAGACTGTTAACGATTTCACTTCATCAATAATAGATTCGAGACTTTTCCAGCAGGCTAAACTTCTGACAGATTCCTACGAGATACCTATACTACTTATAGAGGGGAAGGACCTATACGCTCCGCTTAGCAATATCCGTCCCAGCGCATTAAAAGGGGCTCTTGCGGCACTAATAACTGGCTATAAGACTATCCTACTCTGGTCTAAGGATTCAAAAGAGTCTGCGGAACTCATTTATTCTATTGCGCTAAGAGAGCAGAAAGAGCTCAAGAAGCATCTGCAAGTAAGAGGCGAGAAGAAGCCTGAAACCGTTGCTGACCAGCAGGTTTTCCTCCTCTCTGGCCTACCCTTGGTGGAAAGAGCCACAGCCATAAGGCTCCTGAAATACTTTAAGAATCCTCTGCGTGTTTTCAACGCCAGTGAGCAGGATCTGCAACAGGTTGAAGGAATAGGGGATGTTAAGGCCCGAAGGATTAGAGAGGTTCTAACAAAGGATTTCGCCGAGGAGGATTTAACCCGGTAGATCAATATTCAACCTATCTCTAACAATATTAAAAACGTCTTTCAAGACTTCGTTCAAAGGTTTCTCCGCATCTACCATAACTAGCTCCCCATTTTCAACAAGCCTAAGATACGCACTCCTTATCTTTCTGAGAATAAGCACCTCTTCAAACGGTCCTGAAACCCGCTTCCTTTGAAGAGCCTTCTCCGGGTCAATATCTAGGTAGATTGCTAAATCTGGCAGGGGAATCTTATTGTTAATGGTTCTAACCCATTCAAGGTCATTTAATAATCCTCCTTGGTAGGCGATTGAAGAATGGACATACCTGTCTGAAACAACGTGAAAGCCTTTTTCAAGCTTTTTCCTTATGATTCTCTCATAGTGTTCAACCCTGTCTGCAGCAAAGAGCAGCGCTAGATAATATTGAGGGATATTCCGTATTCTTGAGGCGTGAAGCCTTATCAGTGAACCCACCCTCATAAAAGTCGGCTCTACTGTGTAGAAACACTGGTAGCCGTTCTCCCTGAGCTTCAGGTAAAAGTTTGTGGAGACAGTTGTCTTCCCAGAGCCATCTATTCCCTCAAAGCTTATGTGAAACCCTTTCCTCTCCACTGCCATCCTCCTAAAGCTTATTAAAGACTCTTATTAAAACATGTCTTGAAGTTTTGAAATATGTAGGGGAGATAAGGGACCCAGTGCATAAGTATATCCACATAACCGATGTGGAGAGGAGCATAATAGATACCCCTGTTTTCCAGCGGCTTAGGAGGATAAAGCAGATGGCAGGAGCCCACTTAACCTATCCCGGTGCCTTGCATACCCGTTTTCTCCATTCTCTTGGGGCGATGTTCATAGCTAGCAAAATGTTTTCTCATCTTTCTAACTATTATCCTGAGCAGGCGAATAAGGATGATATTCAACTGGTAAGGCTAGCAGGCATGCTGCACGATATTGGGCACGGCCCCTTCTCACATACTTTCGAAGAGGTGCTTAGCGAGAAGAGAGGGGTGACGCATGAGAACGTAGGTTCTATGTTGATAAGCAAGACTGAGATTAAAGATCTAATTTCTAAAGCCGGTTTCAATGCAGATGATGTTTCAAGCCTTTCAATTGGTAAAAATGCTTCGAGAAGCCGGTGGTTTAACCAGATAATCTCCAGCTATTTTGACGCTGATATACTTGACTATCTTCCGAGAGATTCGTTTTTCACAGGGGTTGAATACGGTTTAATCGACTCGGAGAGAATCATAGACTCTATAATGCTATGGGAGGATTCTCTCGCTATTGATGAGGCTGCACTATACGCTTTAGAATCTCTTTTCATCGCAAGATATATGATGTTTAAAGCAGTCTACTTCCACAGGGCTGTTAGAGCCGCAGTCATAATGCTTTCAAGGGCTATGCTATTGGTTGACGACATTATCGGATTAACCGGCTTCAAAAACCCTGAAGAATACATCTCCCTAGACGACTACTCCGTGACCCAGAGAATCATCTCTATAGACAAGGATTGTGAAGAAGTTAGGCTCGCTAAAAGACTTGTATCAGGCTATTTGAATAGGTCTCTGCTTAAATCAGTATTCGAAATAATGCTTCATCACGAGGATCCTCTCTACCACTCTCTAATCTCCAGACCATTGCTTCGGGGGAGTCTTGAAAACGAGATTGCTGAGGAAGCTGGTCTAGCTCCCAGCCTAGTTTTCTTGGATCTGCCTTCAGTGCCCTCCCTCCCGTACCACCCTGATTATAGTGATGAGAGACATGGAGGCTTCGACATAAAGATAATAAGTAAGGAGAATAATGAAAGAACATCTAAACTAGTCTTCGAAATCTCGCCGATGATTCAATCCCTCAAAGGCTTCATGGGTCTTGCTAGAGTCTACACTTTTCCAGAATATAGAGATAAAGTCTTCGACGCATCTAAGAAGATCTTCGGCGAAAAGCCATATTCCTTCAAAATATCTCTTTAGCCCACTATTGGAGCAGGGTTCTTCTTCATGATCCTGCCCCTCTCCGCATCCAAGACCACGATGTCCCCGTCTTTAAACAATGATTGAAGCTTCTTAATGTTCGCCACGACCGTGGGTATTCCACTCAGTATTGCTCCGGCGGAGATTATGCTGTCAACCTGCCCAAGAATAATGCCTGAAGGGGCAACACCCTTCTTAACAAGACCATATATTACGTAGGAGCCTACTGTACTACCCTTACTTGAAGGAACCGCGAGGATTCTCTTCGAAATGCTTACTCCTTCTAAGGGATGGTTTCTCTCAACCAGTATGCCGGTTGACTGGTCTACCCCTCCGAAGAAAGATATTGGCTGCAGGCTTATCAACAGGGAGCCTTCAACAAAACCT
>JAWCNV010000004.1:54368-64069 GCA_038848185.1 Thermoproteota archaeon
ACCTTTGTTAACTATCTTTGCTCTCAGGCTCTTTTTATCTGACACCATATTCTCCAACAACCTCTCTCAACGACTTTAAAACAGTTTTAAGCCTGAAGTTTCCACGGAGATAGTAGGCTGCTTTAACAGAGTTCGTCACAACGTAAGCCTTCTCTTTTTTAAGCCTGCAGTGCATCACACAGGAGTCTTTAAGCACTCTCACACCTTTTTCAAAAAGGCTTTCCCACAGTTCTTTCCCAGTAGCCTCTGAATAGGCTTCACGCGAAACGAACGCCCATGTTTCCACCGATAGCCTTCTGACGCCTTCTAGGGTTGCAAGAATTTCTCTCGCCTCTTCTAACGAGAGGTGAGGACAGCCCATTATGAAAACCAGCTTCTCACCCTTAGATGGCGGAGACTCCTCCGATAAGGCTTTCCGCTGATCCTCTAATTCATGCTTATCCAAACTTATCTTCAACTTGGGTTTCCTTACTTTTGAGAATCCAGGTGTAACGTTTTCTATCCAGACAATGGGTGCAGTCCCACTCGTCCCAAAGCTTGCTAAAAGCTGCTTGTAGTTTGAAAAATACTCTGTATGATTTTTTCTTAAACGGAGGTAAGGTATCTTCGAACCTGCTTTCAAACCTAAAACATAGCCGAGAAGCCCGTAATCAAGCTCATCCTTAAGCTCACCTTCGTACTCAACAAGTATATGGGGGTTCTTCCCACCTCTAAGATGTACTCCCGTCTTAGCAGAATACCCGAGTATGGCTGAAGCAAGTGCTGTTAGGCTTCCCTCCTTATTTGTTGAAGCACCTATGACGGAGTTCGCGTAAAGCACCGCTGAACTCTCTGCCCAAGCTATCCTCTGGTTTCTCTTCACAGGGTTGTCGAACAGGTATGGGGTGCATGTGAGCGAGGGTACTGCTCCCATGATTCCGAGGCTTTCAACGATTCTCCTCTGTTTTTCAACAACCTCAGGGTCACATTCAGCCGTTGAATCGAAATCAACGCATCCAGGGTTTATCGTCGTCCTAACCTTAAACCTTAATCCGGATTTGCTTAGGTCCTCAAGAAACTCGAGCCCAGCGTCACCAATATTCAGATATGAAATTCCGGATAGATGTGCACTAGAGATCCTCACATACTGTTTTCTACCTGTCTGCACGGAGTCCAGTATTTTTCTGAAGATTTCCCTCCTAATCTTTTTCAAGCTACATACTGCTCCTGATGAAACGCTTCCTGTCAACCCCGGTTGGAATGGTTAAGTCTAGGCCCCATTTAGAGGTAAGTAGCTTCTCCTGATCGCTCGAAGGATCCAATGAGGATCCACGCATATTCTCGAAGAAATAGAATTTCTCCCTGTCTTGGAACCTAGTTGCTAATGCGAAATCAACATCCTCATAGCTTCTAGGATCTATGTCGTCGTCTAAAACCACAACCCCTTTCACTGATCTATGTGCCTCCATCACAAGTCTTATGACCTTGTAAGGCTCTTCATCACTCCTCTTCAAAATGCTTACGAAGCAGTGCAACCATCCTCCTGAACCGCTTGAAAGCCACAGATCTTTAACAGTAACATTGTTTTCAACAAGCTTCTCCCTTATCTTAACCTCCGCTGGATACCCCATAAGCATCTTATGCTCCAGCCCTCCCGGCAGAATTGCATGATAAACGGGATTCTCCTTAGAGTAAACACGTTCAACCTCAAGTATAGGTTGGTCCCTAGGCTTATCAGGTAAACATAATATGTCGGTCATCCACTCTCTAGCAGCCAAGTCTATCCTTATCCTACCTTCAAAAACATATTCCGATTCTAACGGTACTGGAAGGTCAAGCCCATTTAGATAGGTTGTCTCAAGAGGTTTACCGTCCAGTGCACCAGCATACTCTATTTCTGAAACCTCTTTCGGCAGCTGTGTTGAAGCTGCCAGAATAATGTGCACAGGAGTACCTATTAAAACAGCTATCCTCACATCCCTGCCCAGCACCTTATGTTTCAGAAATATCTGGTGCAGATGTCTGCCTTCAACCATTCTTACGGCGAATCTGTTAGAATCTATGTGTAGAAGCCTATGCACAGACATGTTAACCACTCCATCCTCAGGATCCTTAGCAACAATTATGGAGCTCGTAACATAGCTCCCAGCATCCTCCTCGTAATATTTCAAAACTGGTATTTTTGAAAGCCTGTCAGGGCCAGACTCCTCCTCCCAACCCCTGTCCCTAACCGCCGGCTTAACTAGGAGACGTTTAGCCTCAGTAACCTGTTTGAATAATCCTCCTTCTTCAACATGCATCAGCCTCTCAATCTTACTTCGCGTAGAGTAAAGGTTGGCTACAAGCGGGTCTCTTCCTTCAAAAGGCTTTGTAAACAGGATGCTTCGAGGGTCACTACTCCTTATCTTCTTCGAGACAGCAGAGGGGTCTGAATACTGGTTGTTGTCGAACAATACTTCTTCACCAAGCTCCTTTAAACAGTCCTTTATCCTCATATCTGATTCTGCTTATTGGATTCATCGATGTTTAAAAAGCCTTATCCACAATCAGGCTGTTCTTGAAAGAGTTTAATACATCTTTAAAAGTCCTATAAAGGGAAAGATGAATATCTCGCTTAAAAACATGACCATCGGTTTAAGCGAGAAGACTATTCTGATCTGCGGAGACTATTCAAGGGTCTTCCCATTTATAGTTAATCTTATTGAAATAAACAGTAAGAATACGCTGCTTCTCTTAGACGATTTCAACATGAGAACTCTGCTTAACGAGGCAAGCTCCTTTGACCTAAGCAAGCTCTCCACAATGACGGTTTCTAAGTTTGAAAGCCTCGTGGAGTTAGATAGAATCCTAGAGCATTCGGAAACCCTGCTTAACAAGGGCATGTTCAGCCTCTTGGTTTTAGGCTCATTGTCGAACGCTTATCTACGCGAAATATCTCTGCACGAGCCTAATTCACACTCAAACATTCTTTATCTTCTCAACAAGATCTTGGCATTCTTCTCGTTTCTTTCAAAAAAATATGGTTGCACAGGTATTCTTATTGGCCCAAGCGGAGACTTGAATGGTGAAGCAAATATTCCGGCTAAAAGAATATTCCTCTACTGGGTGGATTACCTTCTGGAGCTGCGTAGATGCAACATGAGCGGGGTAATCGGTGAGCTTACTGCAAAAAACGGTGAGAAAACCCGTTTATGCATACCCTTAAAAAGAATCAGGGAGATAGGTGAGGTAGGGGAGTGTAACAGGGATGCTTGTCCAAGAAATGTTTGAGCTTGGGATTAACGGAGTGTTCTTCTACATTCCGGCTTATGCTGCTAACGCCTCTGCCCTAATATTCAAAGGCAGGAGGCAAATGGACTTCGGAAAGTTTTTTATAGACGGTAAACCAGTTTTCGGAAAAGGTAAAACGTTCAGAGGTTTCTTTCTAGGTTTAGCTGTAGGAGTAATCATAGGAATCTTAATGGGCATCCCGTTTTCACAGGTTTTTCTCATAAGCCTTGGAGCACTTCTTGGAGACCTGGCGGGGGCCTTCATTAAAAGGAGGCTTTCAATCAAGCCTGGAGACCCTGCGCCTATCCTCGACCAGTTCGACTTCATGCTTGGAGCAACACTCCTCTCTCAACCATGGAAGTATCTGGACCCTCGTTCAATTATAATAATCATGGCTTTGACACCGGCAGTACACTTGGTTTCAAACGTTTCAGCGTTCCTCCTTAAAATAAAGAAGGTGCCATGGTGAAAAGGCATCGTTGCTATCTTAAAGCAGTTGTTTTAAGATAATCCAATACTACTATCATCAACAGGGATAATGCTATGAGAATGCTTCCCGCTAATATAGTCATGCTTCTTTGAGAAACCGATCTTGAAGCTCTTATCATGAGGATCATTCCCGCACCTGCGAAAAGATAGGATATTAACACGTAAACCATTTCTAAGCGTGTTTGGGAAAGAGGATCCCCTAAGACCCTAGGTAAGTAGAAAAATATGCCGTAACCATACGATGATAAATCTATCATCGAGGGTACTGCTTCAAAATAAGTGCTTACGTAGGGTGCTCCCGACAGGAAGACTCCTAAAGCAACAGTCAAACCTACTACTATAGCCATGTTCAATAATTGTCCCCCATAGAATCCACTTGTCTTCTCGCTCCATTTCTTTATCTTATCCATCAAGTACTCGGGTAATAGCAGAGGGTTCATCCGACCCCCTATGGTTAAACGGTTCATGATTTAAGCATTTCCCTTTTTGAAAAGCTTTTTAAAAACATCCTGGGGCAAGAGGCTCAGGCTTAATAATGGCTGCGGAAACAGGTGCTAAAAAATGTGTTGTCTGTAAAAGAGATGTTGAAACACATTCTAAAACGTCTTTCTGCAGGCTTCACATGGAGGCATACGGCAGAATCCTTGATAACTATGATAATTGGAGGAATGCGTACGGCGATTTAACTCCTGAAAGGTTTCTGGAGAAATTGGAGAAAAATGATTACACCGGGAAATGGGTTAAGGAGGTTGCACACATCATACTTTCCCGCCGCGATCTTCTCCGGCTTTTCTTGAACGATTTGTCTTACCGGGGCAGGAAGGATTGACGCATAGGAACCAAGGTCTCCCTCTGGTAACAACTTTCACCATCGGCCAACTGCAAGTACCGCATACTCTGTCAACAGTATAAACCTTATTAGGGTTCTGTGGTAGAGGTATTGTAAGGCTGCATTTTTTATCGAAAACATTAGTGCATATTCCGAATCTTTTACCGGTTCTTCTTGAAACGATTATCTTAAGCTCTCCCTCCCCACATACGGGGCATCTTCCAATAGTGTTTTTATCTCTAAGTATAACGATTATCGAGTTTGAAAGATGTTTCCCTATATCTTCCTCCTTGCTTCCTACTTCCCTAAGTATTTCAGCAAGCTCAGCCTCAGCCATGCTTATGACTTTCTTCTCATCGATAAGTCCTCTCTCTATTTTATCCATGTTAGCTTCAACCTCCCTAGTCATTTCAACCGAGAGGATTTTAGGTGAAAACCTGCTTAGAGTAGAGACAAGGTTAAAACCTAGGTCAGTTACTGATATAGATCTGCCAGATATGTAACCCCTCTTGTAAAGTGTTTCAACTATCTCTGCCCTAGTGGCCTTGGTCCCTATTCCCAGTCTCTCCATCTCCCTAACGAGGGAAGCCGGGTTATAACGGTGAGGAGGATTTGTGAACTTCTCGTCGGTGACAATCCTTCTAACGGTTAAGCAGTCTCCTTCTCTGAGCAGGGGTATTATCCTGTCCTCAGGAGAATAATATGGAGAATATATCTCCAACCATCCTTTCTTAACAATCTCGCTACCCCTAAGAATGAACCTTCTACCCCCAATCTTTAAAGCAACCTTGCAAACAGCCTTCTCCGCATCCTCATCGAAAACCGCTAGGAAGCGCCTCGTCACTAAGTCAAGTATTTTAAGCTGGTCAGCGTTCAAACCCTCTTTCCGCTCCCCAGTAGGGTAGATGGCGGGATGCGCAGGGTCATCTTTCTCACCCTGCTTAGGCGTCAAAACCTCCTTCGAGAATAGTTTTTCAACAGCCTTGGTGTAAGCACTGTTCTCCGAAAGCTTCTCAAGAATCTCTCTGTAACCTATGTCGGGAGGAAGTTTTTGCGAGGATGTTCTAGGGTACGAGATTAAAGCATTCAGGTATAGAGTTTCAGCTATGCTGAGGGTTCTTGAAGGAGTGAAGCCGAAAGCACTGTACGCTTCTCTTTGAAGAGTAGTCAGGTCAAAGGGCTCGGGAACACTTATCTTCTCGATTTTTCTCGTAACCTTTTCAACCAAGGCTTCTTTTGAGTCTGCTTCTGCCGCTATTCTCCTAGCTTCTGAAAGACTCTGCACCCTGTCCTCTTCATACGTGGCCTCGTATGTTTTCCCGTCGATAATCACCTCTGCAGTTAGAACCCAGTAAGGCAGGGGGATGAAGGTCTCTATAGATATCTCTCTTTCGACAAGAAGGTTTAAAGTAGGGGTTTGAACTCTTCCGACGCTAAGAACGTAAGGCGTTCTAACAAAGCGCGACACTGATTTTGTCAATGCTCTTGAAAGGTTTATCCCATATAGAAAATCCACGATGTGTCGTGTCTCACCTGCTTTAACCAGCCCCATGTCCAGTCCCGGCTTCATTCTCCGGAAGGCTTCATGAATCTCTTTCTTCGTTAAAGTTGAAAGCTTCATTCTGAAAACCCGGTTATCGTCTGAAACCTTGTAAAGAAACCTTAGAACATTGTATCCTATTAGGCTGCCCTCTATATCGTAGTCGCAAGCGTTAACATAATAATCCGTGTTACCGTTCATCCTGCTCATTTCATCAAGCCATTTCTCAAGCCTCCTGTTGTTCTCAACAATATGCTTGGGAACCCATTCATAGTCGAAAACAGGATAGACTGACCTGTCCCTATTTCTAGTGGTGAGCTCATACAAGTGGCCCAGGGCTGTTGTAACCAATATCTCTGAATCCCCATTTCTAACTAGGAATGAGGGCACGAGCCTACCTATTTTCCTAGGCTTCGACTTAGGGTCTAAAGCCTCCGAAATCCTTCTCGCCGCCTCCGGCTTCTCCGCGATTATCAGGTATCTTGACAAGAGCCCTAATCCTACATTAAAACCTCTATTTAAATCGCTTCACGCCTTCTCTATTCTAAAAGTTTTCATGCGAGAAAATACATTTTTATACTCCCTTTCGAAAGGCCGAAGGAAGGGTAGACGAGTTAAGAAATGATGAGGGCTAGGGAGATCGTTAGAAAGACCTCCGGTTTAATGCCGAGTATTAGTACCCAATCCTATGTTAAAACATCAATCTTCATAACCCTAATACTGTTATCTATAGCCGTAAGGCTTCACAATTTTCCACTCGGATTCTATCTTGGAGAATTCGACCCCTACTGGCACTACCGGAGTGCGGAATACATAATGGAGAACGGTCTCTCCGCCTTCTTAGAGTGGGTTGACTACATGAGCTGGTACCCCTATGGTAGGGCTGCAGCAGCATCCACGCCTCCGGGTCTTCCATTGGCAGCAGTGGGTCTTCACGCTTTCCTTAACGCTTTAGGTGTCACGCTTTCCCTGATGGATGTCGCCATACTCTTCCCGCCCTTTATATCTGTGCTCGCCGTCATCATCATGTTCTTCATGGGCAGGGAGCTTTCAGGAGACGACTGGGTGGGGCTGCTTGCAATGCTGTTCCTAGCTTTCAACGGGAGCTTCATCGACAGGTCTCACTTGGGCTTCTTTAAGCATGAGTGCTTAGGAATACCGCTTATAGCTATCTCCGCATACCTCTTCGTTAAGTCAGTTAAATCTGAAAACGTTAGCAAGCTTCTCCTATACTCAATATTGTCAGGCTTAGTCTTAGGCTACCTCTGTATTTCTTGGACCGCCTACGTATATATGGTTGGCCTCGTCGCGCTTTTTTCAATACTTGTCGCGCTTTTCACCGGCCGTGAGACAACAGATAGGACATTGATAGCATATGCGGTAACCATGGGGATATCCATACTGATCGCTATCCAGTTTCCGCGGCCTGGGGAGGGTGCAATATACTCCGTATATTACATTGCTGTGATCGTGGGCTTCGTGGCCGTATTGCTTATGAGGTATCTTAAACGGGTGGAGGCCTCACTAACTATTCCAATACTAATAGGCTTCACAGCATTAGCCTTGTCAGCCACAATACTTCTCTTTAACACCGGCTTATTCTCATCATTAATGGGTAAGATGTTGGCGGTGGTTAACCCTTCGGCTCGTTTCGAGCAGCCTATAGTGGAGTCTGTGGCTGAGCATAAGATGAGCACCTGGTACTCACTGTTCACGGATCACGGTCTTCTCCTACTGTTGTTCGCTATTGGAACCGTTTCAAGCATCTTTCAAGGAGACAAGGTTAGTAAAATATTCATAATCTCCGCTGGCTTAAGCTCTCTCTACTTTGCCAACATGATGGTGAGAATAGGGCTGGTCTTCTCTCCCTTCGTCTCGTTCATAGCTGCAGTAGGCTGCTCCTCGTTAATCAACTACTCTTATCCAGCCATCTCTGAAAGAATTAAAATAGGGAGGAGGGTAGCTGCTCCACGTAAAACCGGCATATGGGGGCTGGTGCTCTCAGCGGTTCTAATACTTTACGCGGGTTACCATGGGATCAACACCGGTATTTCTATGCATGTGCAAGGAGAAGGGGGAGCCTCTCTTCCAACCTCCTCCATCCCGGCAGCATACTCCTTCCCAGACTGGATTGAAGCATTAACATGGATACGCTACAACACTCCACCAGGTTCAGTAGTCTTATCATGGTGGGACTACGGATACTGGATTACCACGTTGGGTGAAAGACCCACATTAATAGATAACGCGACGATAAACTCCACGCAGGTTGCTGTCGTGGGCAGGATATTTATGTCTAACGATACTGTTGCAATCCCCCTGTTGAAAAAATACAATATCTCATACATAACAGTGTTCTCCATGCTTCCATGGCACTGGTATATTGGGAGAAGCATCGGGCTTTGGGGCGACGAGGGTAAGTGGACATGGATGGCCGCCATAGGGTACAACCTGATGCCTGTTAACTCAAGCTACAACTGGATCTCTAACGACTATAGGGAAGGAGGCTACGCTGATTTAAACCTAACTAGAGACATGCAGGATACAACAATGTACTCATACTCTGGGCAGGAAATAAAATACCTTCCCTCAGGGGGGGTCGTGTTGCCTAGAGGGGATTCTGTTCTCGCAAGACTCATAGTTAATACATACATGGAGCATCTTAAAGGATTGGGGGTTTCTCCGCCGGAAAGGTTCCAGTTATCCACCTCGCCTTTCTATGAGCTGGTGTTCGTATCCCCCACTTGGGGCTTCGTATCAGTGTACAAGGTTAACTATAATGCTTCATACGGGGAGGAAAACATGGTTCTAGGCTCCTCTACAGGAACGGCTTTAAGAAACTCTTCGAAGCTTTACGTGCTGCCGCTGATACCTGATACAAACATGGTGATTGATGTTAAGGACATGCGTATGGAGGAGGGGGAGGCTCAGGTGGATAATGCTTCAAGGGTTTTAAAGGCAAACGTCTCCTTGGTGGTTAAGGTTAACGGGAACGTTGAAAGGCTTTACCCGGTTTCACTGGGCGAGTACAGGCTTATCTACGATGCTGGTTCTCTGCAGATTACGGTTAACCAAACGCTGATTGAAACTGTTCCGCTGCCTGAGGATGCGAGTAGTGTTGAAGCAGGGTTCCTAATGTTTGCTGAAGGCGTGGAGACGGGTAGCGTAACCAGCCCGGCTTACGCTTATGTTAGCTACGAGGTAAGAATAGAGATACCGTGAAAAAACTTTTCAACTCACGTAGTCCGGCGGCCTAAATGCCTCCGCTATTTTCCGTGCCCTCTCATCCTGCATCAACTGCTTAACCTTCTTCTCATACCTACCTATTATCTCGTTTATCCGTTCCTCCTCACGCTGGAAGTCGCTAATATCTACGTTGAGGTTTAGGAACCTGTTCAACACGTTTAAAACCTCCCTAGATCCTTCAGCGTCTGGACGTATACTGGTTGTCTCACCAAGTATGCATACAGCGTCAACACCCATTATGCTGCTTATCCCAAGTATGATCCCTGATAATCCGACCACAGGGGTTCCAACCTCAGCCTTTTTGCAACCCGCTTCCTCGAGCTTTTTCAACAGCTGCTTACTGCTTGC
>JAWCNV010000004.1:64168-67477 GCA_038848185.1 Thermoproteota archaeon
TCTAACCCCTTTCTTAACCAGAAACTTCAGCAGCTTCATAGCGACATCGTACTCTCCCCAAATATTCTCAAGATGTTCGTCAGCCGTAACTATAAGCAGGCTCGAACCGTTAAACAGTTTTTCGCTCCCGTATATTTTCACCGCGGTGATTCTAGCTACCCCCCTACTGCCCACTATAACTTGGTTGCTGAAATAGGGTGATGTCACTATGCCTATAAGCCTCGTGTTAAGCTTTCTGGCCAAGTATCTAGAGATTATCCCGCCGATCCTACCTAAACCTGGTAATCCAATTATGACAAGAGGGTTAACGATCTTGATTTTACCTTTAATCCATATCTTTGTCTCCATCAACGGCATATCCTTCACGCGGATACTCGTAAACTGTTTTTCAGACATCCTCCTACCCTCTTCCTATCTCCTAATAAATTAATCTGAAGTGTTTAACAGTGGACATGTATTTAACGCTTAATAACAGCCTGCCCTTCCCATTTAAGAAACCTGATGACTGCTAGGAGGCTACGTAAATGTCCGAAGTGCAGGAGATACATGCTTGTAGAAGTATGTAAGAAATGCGGCGTAAAAACGCATAGTCCTCATCCTCCAAAGTTTTCTCTTGATGATCCTTTCATCGAGTATAAGGTTGAGGCTCTTCTAGAAACCATGGGAAAATCTGGGAAAACCAGTTAAAACATGGGTATTACCCCTTTTCTTCAAGGGTCTTCAGGGTTCCCCCCTTCTCCTTCGTCATCTCATTCAGTTTGACCAGAACCTCTTCCGCTGCCTTCTTAATCCTCTTAGGCTCATGCGATGATAGGGTTATGGAGTACCTTGGTGCAGCAACCACTTTGGTCTCCACCGTAACATCTTTCCCGCTCATTTTTTCAACCTCCCCGAAAACGCTTTTCAGCTTCTCCAAACCATTTTTGTCAGTGAAGTATAGTCTGACGAGTATCGTCTTCTTCGCCTTCTTCCTAATCAGCTCCCTGGCTGCGAGCTCGTATACTGCCTCTCTAGCCTCGTTGCTAAGCCTTGTCCTAGCTAAAGTGTTCTCTCCCTCCATGACTGCTTTTCTAAGAGCTTCAGTAACGCTCCCGTATTTCTCAACCAGCTTCCTCTTAGTGTCCTCTAAAACTTCCTTTGGTATCGAATACTTCGCCGCTACATCGTTAAAAATCTCCAGCGCCTTCTTCTCCGCCCTCCAACTTCTCATTACTGAGCGGGCTTCCGCCTTACTCAACTGTTTTAACGATACGAAAACTCTTTCTCCCGTTCTGCTTATTTTTATGATTCTTACGACAACCATTTGGCCAATCTTAAAATCTTGTAGGCCTCTCCCTCGGGGTATTTCCGAAACATGCAGGAAAACTTCCCTATCAGTTATTTCCTCACTGTCGAGCAGAAGTCCGAAATCAGTTATCTCCTTAACCTTGCAGACAAGAAGGTCTCCTGCTGAAACTGTTTCATGATACATTCTCAGCCATAAACCTCTATGATTTCTCCTAAGACCTCTCCTTTACCGCCGGTGCTCTTAACAATGGTTCTTCCGCACGTCCTGCACTTAACGTTTGACGCTGTTTTCTCAAAGATTATCTGCTCATTAGAGCATTGATTGCACCTTACTTTAAGAAAACGAGACCTTGGTTTTAACGGTGCCTTCTCCATTTACCTAGCCACCTCCAGCTTCTTAATTCTTATACCCTTCTTCTGTACCACGTAGCCGCACTTGGAGCATTTTAACTTTAAAGTCTGTTTCTTGGTTGTTTTAACCGGTTTTGCAAGCGGTGCTTTCTGTCCTCCATAGCCATGCCTGTCCACTCTCTCATGATGCCTTTCTCCCGCAGCCATCTTCCTCCTCTTACCTGTTTTAAGCAGGCTGATAGAGTGCACCGTATACTGCCGACACTTCGGGCAATACGTGTTAATCTTATCCGGAATCTTCATGGATTCAGCGTTTTTCAGAAGCCTTAAGTTATAAAGATTTCCTCCGCCGCCTTATTATCCTCTAGAATCTTAGCTACTGAATAAGGTATGTTTACTAAGCACCCTGCTGGGTACGGCCCATACTCCTTCCCGTCTTCCCCAATAAACCTGTCTATATCCCTAACTATTATTGCTAGGGTTTTCCTGTTCCTAGCCTCCTTAAGAGGCTGCGAAACCAAGAGCCTCAAGTCAAGCTCAGGTATTGCAGATGAAAACTTTGAAAGATTATTCGGGTCTTGATTCGCCATTTTTTCAAGGGTCTTAACACTAGCCAGAAGGCTCTTCAGTAAGCGTGTTCTAACACCGTCTTCAAGCAGGCTCTTCACAGCACCGTAATACCATTCAAGTATCCTTCTTTTGCTTGAAGTCTTATCGACCAGCTGTAACTCGTTCTTTATCAGTATTAACAATTCTGCCAAAGTCTCTGTGTCAAGGCTTGAGTAATCATGTTCTTTGTTTTTCCTCAAAGATTCCAACAGTCTCTTTAATACAGCACTATCTTCCGACATACTCTCCCAATCCCTTACACACGATGTATACTGCTGCGTAAACAGGCAACTCTACCTCTTCATCCTTAAAAGGCCCGAATATTCTTCCTCCCAGTTTAAACCTCGGGGCTATCCTAACTTTTAAAACAGTCTCCTCATCACTGAAGGCAACAGCCTCCTTCAAAGGGTTGAGGGAGTGTAGTTCATCATGCCGAATCCTCTTCTTAACCATGCCACTGTTACTATTGATGCTGCCAGGCATCCTCATCAACCTATGCATATCGATGGTTACAACAGGGTCAATCCTCACTTTAAGCTCTTCAATAGCGTTCTCAAGCTGTTTTAATATTCTTTTCTCGCCGTGCACAGTTTTAGATTTACCTGTGGAGTAAAGCATCTCAAAAACCCTACTGTAAACCCTCTTCTTAACCCCTCTCAAATCCCTGCTTCTAAAAACCATCCCCCCTCTTAAGAAGCTGAGCAGCTCCTTCTCCTCTAACCCCTGAATCAGCAGGTAATCTACAATCTCCCTTCTACCCTCCCCCGTTATATGCATAAACTCCTCTTGGTTTACATGCACATGGTAGCCCCTGTTTCCACTGAAGAAAACAGATACATGCTCCCTGTCTACCCCAAAATCGGTTGTTAAAACATTTATCAGCTTCTCCGTCTCCTTCAAGGCTTCTCTCAACTGCTCCTCGCTAACCAGTTTGATTAAATCTGTTTTAGAGCCGCAGGCAGGACATTTCTCTTCTCCTCCCAAACCGTATTGGCCGCACTTCTGGCAAAGCCACGCGGAGTCCTGCTCTGAAGACCCGCTCGGCGGTTCAGCATCTATGTC
>JAWCNV010000004.1:67573-93737 GCA_038848185.1 Thermoproteota archaeon
TTGATTAAATCTGTTTTAGAGCCGCAGGCAGGACATTTCTCTTCTCCTCCCAAACCGTATTGGCCGCACTTCTGGCAAAGCCACGCGGAGTCCTGCTCTGAAGACCCGCTCGGCGGTTCAGCATCTATATCGAAGAAAAGCTCTGCATTCGTCAGCTTCTTCTCAGACATATCTCTGTTTCCAGGATCCTCGTAGTTAGCGGCGGAAACATAAATGTCAAACGGAACCTCGCTCAGGACGAACCTGTGGAATTCCTCCAGACTGCTAAAACACTTGTGTCTAAGCATGCTCCCCTCCTTGTTCAGGAAGAAACCGAACTCCCTGTTTTTTATCGGACTTGGAGGCATTAAATCATTAATGTTATCATAGTAGTATTTGAAGAACTCTCTCTTAAGAAACTCCATGCTTGTCTGCAACATGTTTCTCACCGTAGCTTAAAGGATGCTTAATACCCCTACAGTTGTCATCAGGATGGCAGAGCCCGTTCGTCAATATTGTTCTGCAGCTTGGCACTGAATACTTTTTGCCTCCTCCCTTAAGACCAGCCAGATGCTCCACCTGGTACTTCGTCACATTATACTTGTAATCAGGCTGCTTGGAGAAGAATTCAATGATCTCCTGAATATCCATGTTTCTAGAAATCATGAAGGTTGCTACTGTTAATCTCTCGAAATGTGAAGCGTTCTCACCATTCTCCATTCTCCTAATAATCCTGCTGATGCATGGAGGGTTCTCACCAATTCCTTTACTAGGAGCATAGCTTGGCTTACCGGCTTCAAGCTTACTCCATGTTTCAGTTACTGCCTTAACCGCCTCTTTAAAGCTCTCAGGCACTGCTGTTGCTGGAACAGGTTCCAGAGTCCTATCGTAAACATAGTTGTTTACCTCCACTTGGAGTAGCCTTGCATACTCAACCCTGCTCACTAAGACACTCCCCTTGTCAACAATCCTGTTTACGAGTTTCCAGTGCCGCTCATGGAAAGCGTAAGCCAAGTTCAAATAGGCAGGTATACTCACTCTAATCATGTTCTCCTCATCTAAAAACCCTTCAACCCCAAGTCTCCTCCCGATATAGAGTAGTGTTTCATCACTCTCGTTAAGCATTCTCTTGTAAGCCCCCCTGCTCTCCCCGAGGGCATATATTCTCCTGATATACTCATTCATCAACATGGAGACCAGAATAATTGCTATTGGAAAGGAGAGTATTTCCCGCACGTAGTTAGACTCGTGCTGGGGCGCTACCTTAACCTCCCTTGAAATAAGAGCATTCTTAATCCTTTCAACAGCTCTTTTCAAAGCTGCTTCAGAACCTGTTTTCTCCAGGCTTTCAAGAGATAAATCGATATTACGGGATATGAATTCTCTTGCCTCCGGCAGGAACGGGTATCTCGCAACCCTGAGAATATTTTCACTCATCATCCTGACTCTTTTTCTAAATGTGTCTCCATAGGCAAACCTTATTAACGTTGAGGATTAACTATAATGCTGATAAGGGTCAAACTCGGGCCTAAGCATAATCAAAACCATGTGGCCTATCCCCGCTAAAAACAGGATTCTCCGAGGATCAGGCATGGGGGAAGTGGCGCTGAACCATGGGTTTTCAAACCCTGTCGGGGACTTGGCTAAAGGAAGCAAGCTATATAAGGGGTCCATTAGCTATAATGGGTGGCCATGTCGTCAAGCATCCTTGCGAGGCTTGTGGTGAATGACGCTAAGATTATTCGTAAAGCCTTCAAAGCAACCTCCTCACTTATAGATGAGGCTCCGATTAAGATAAGTGACGAAGGTTTCTCGATAAGAGCCTTGGATCTGGCGGAGGTCTCCATGATCGACTTAGTTCTTTCAAAAAATGTTTTCGAAACATTCGAGTTCAACAAGCCTATTAAGGTGAACATACGGTTAAGCGATGTGCTAAATCTTCTTAAGTTTGAATCCAAGTCTGAGAAGCTGGAGATCGTTTTCAGAGAAGATAAGGTGAGCTTTAAAGTCAGCAACGATTTCACCAGGATTTTCACGATCCCTGTTTTCTTCTCGGAGGACAGAGATCTCCCCCTGCCCAAGGTCTCGCTGGGAAACTCTTTCGAGACAAAGGTGTCGACGATAAGGCACTTGCTTGAAAGCGGGAAGCATATTTCAGACTATATTTCTATAAGCGTTGAGAAAAACACTGTTCTTCTCTCTGCTAAAGGCGAGATCTCGGAATACCAGGTTCTCCTCACCTCTGAGGAGGGCAACCTGATAAACCCTGTTTTGAAAGAGGGGTCAAAAGCATCTTACGATCTTAAACGACTTAGCAGCATAGTTTCCTCCCTGCTTTTCAGCGAAAGCCTGAAGCTGGAATTCGACACCGATCTCCCTATGAAGATAACTCAACCAGTCGAGGAAGCTCCCGACAGTACAGTAATGTTCTTCATCGCGCCGAGGATGGAGAAAGCCTGATTAAAATTAAGAATACTCTCGCCAAGTGTATCCACACTTAGTACACTTGAAGAACTGTGTAGCACTCTCATCAGCCCCCCTAGTCTGTGATAACCACCAGTATGCCTCCTTATTCTTACACTTAGGGCATACCATATTTATAACCGGAAGCGGGTTTAGATCCGCCTCCTTCCTTACTATCTTCACTGCACTATCCTTCCTCCTCGTTTCAATGCTTTTCTCAACTGTGTGTGCACGCTCCTCATAGCCGCATTTCGGGCAGGAGTATAAAAGAGATTCCTTACCCCTCTTTATCTGAAGTTTTGTTCCACACTTTGGACAGAATTTTATTCGCATGGGGGTTCTAATGGGGATAACCATCCTGTTAATAAACATTACTGTCTTTTTTGAAAGCTTAATTTAAACGCTTAGGGCCCCCCGACTAGGGGGCAGAGGCCCTGCCCTCAGCCGCTTCTTTAAGCTTCTCCTCGAAGTCTTCAAGCTCCTCAATCAATTCCCTCAGACTCTTCACAAGGACATCCCTAGGCTTTTTCTCGCCGGCATATATGTAGAGCGTAGCCTCCTGCTTAAGCGGATGCTCTATCCTGTACGCGGAATATCCCTTCGCCAGCTTCTTGTTCAGATAGCTTGTTAAAAGGTTGAGGAGAGTATGTGTTTCGCCATAAACCTCTAACTCTGCCTCCCCCTTCCCCTTACTCCTATATACTGTTCTCATGGCATTTTCACCAGTTTCTCAATCGGCTCATCGTAGAAAATGCTTACTTTCCTATCCTCCCTCGTCCTGCAGGAGGAGCAGAACAAGTATTTCTTTGAGAACGAGAGGGGTCTACCGCAATTGTTGCAATAAGCCTTTACCACACCATACTCCTTCGCAGACAAGTCTATCAGGTTTGCGTTCACAGTTGAAAGTATTCTGCCGTACAGAATATCGTTTTCCCTAACATAGTTTCTCAGGCTTCCCGTGCGGAAACGGGGATAAGATTTCCCAAAACTTTCCCTACCTATGAGGCCAGTATACTCATGGTTCAGCCTAACTCCGTTCACGTAAAAAATATCGACATTAGCATAATGGCTGGAGAAGCCAGTTACGCTTCCAATGATCTTAAAGCCTGGTTTGGGTATGAGGAGAGGCTTAAACTCAATAACTTCCAGCTCTCTCCTATCCCTGTCAACATTAATCTTTCCGACCCTGCTTGAGTATATGACCCCGTTCTCCTCAAAGGTCCCGTCTCCCGGGAAAAACTCCTCAAGTGTGGCAAGGGGTTCTCCAATTAGGACAAGCCTATTCTGAACCTGCTTCATCTCTCACACCCGTTTTTTCCAGAGCCTTTATCTCAATGAAAGTCTCCACAGGCAGTTTTGAAGAAGCTGTCTTAAGACCCTTCTTAACAATGTTTTCAGACTCGAGTTTTGAAAAAACCTCCATCACCGGCTCACCTGCCCCTATTTTCGCAGCCAGCGTGGTGGGTTTCCCATATGCTCTCTTCATACCCTTGCTGAGCCTGTCTGCACCCGCCATCGTCAGCATTTTATGCTCCCTGCAGACAATATGAGGGTATGGGATCAGCCTGAGAACATACCTAGCTTCGCCTAGCTCTGTCTCTAGAATCTTGTTGGCTGCGACACGGGCTGCTTCAAGAGCCTCCTGCTTTATCAAAGCAGGCTTTTTAACCACAAGCCTGAAAACAGCATCGAAATCCCCCTCCTTCCCAAGTTTAAACCGGCTTACTCTAAGCTGAGGTATCCTCGATATGTACTCCTTCCTAGCGTAAGGCATCTGCTTCAACTTTTCCCTGCCTGCTCGCTTGTTTTCCGGCAGACTGGTTTAAAAAGCTTCTCTTTCAAGAGTAGGGGATAAAAACAGCCCATTGGGCTTAAATAGTTGGGGAACGATGAATATTGGAAGCAAGTATTACATAGTGCTCGTGGGCCCGAAGTATCCGGTTAACGTCGGCATTATAGCGAGGACAATGATGAACTTCTCCTTTAGAAAACTGGTTTTAGTCTCCCCTGGGAAAGACGCCTTAGAGTCTTCAAAGCTTTACGCTGCTCACGGTGCAGAAATCGTTGAAAAACAACTTGTCTACGAGGATCTTTCACAGGCATTGCGAGAATTGAAGCCTTCAATAAGCATCGGCACCTCAGGCAGGAAGGCGTCTAAAAGCCTGTTGAGGCAATATGTTTCACCAAAGGAGATGGTTGAACTCTGCAACCCTGTGGAGGGTAAAGTGCTTCTAGTGTTCGGCAGAGAGGACATAGGGTTGAAGAACGAGGAGCTTTCGCAACTAGACTATGTTGTTCACATACCTGCTTCCAGCGAATACAGCGTGATGAATCTCGCCGTCTCTGCCTCAATACTGATGTACGAGGTTTTCACTGGTTCAGGGGGTAAAAGAAAGTCTTTACGAAGGCCCGCCAGCATGGAGATAACAAACAGGATTTATGTTGAGACCCAGAATATTTTCTCCGCCTTAAGCCTGCCGGAAGTTAAGAAGAGGGTTGTGACCCGGTCTCTTAGGAACCTTATTGGGCGCTCCGCCCCTTCAGCTAAGGAGGCAGGTAGCATACTGTGGTTCCTGAGGAAGACGAGGATGGGAATAGAGGTTATGAAGCGGAGGCTGATGGAAGGATAGGTTTTAAAACCTTTAGCGGTTCGTCTCTCTTGTTTAGAGAATAATGGTTACCAACCTCCCTCCTCAGGCTGAGGCGCAGTATAAGAAGGTAGTTGCCTCCAAGAGTAAAGAGGAGAAGCTTGAGAACCTGAGGATCTTCCTCTCCATGATACCTGAGCACAAGGGCACTGAGAAACTTAGGGCACAGGTTAAACGCCAAATATCCCGGCTTCAGGATGAGATTCTGGTTGAGAGGAAGAGGCGTAGCTCTAGGCAAGCGGCTTTCGACAAAGGGGAGAACACTGTTTTAACCGCGGTGCTGGCTGAGGATAAGAGGCTGCTCCACGAGCTTTTAACACGCTTAAACGTTTTCGACGAACCGCTTGTTTCAGAATCGCTGAGCGAGCTGAAGCCTTTGAGCATAGGTTTCGAAGACATTGTCTTAGGCTTCATACCTTTGTCACTCTCCATGGTGGAGAGCCGCAGGTATTCGCTTATTCAATCAATTCTCTTCAAATCTGATTTAATTCTAGCGCTTCTGAATGGTGAGAACCCGCCTGAAGAATTCAATCTGGTTAAAAAAACACTGAGGAAATTCGGCATCTATGCTGCTTCAAAGAATTCGATGGCGGTTTTCAAAAGCCTGAAGGCAGGTGGAATAACAGTGGTGAATAAGTCAAGGTTCTTGAGCGAGGAGGAAATCAGAGTTTTCTTATCGAGACATGGTTTTGAAAGTGGGATCGTTCATCTTTCAGAATTCACGTCGCTCTACACGCTTGAAAGCTGTGTTACAGGGTTGCAGAGGAAAAACTTTCTACTTGTCTTGAAAAACCACATGAGTGGAAGCGATTTAGCTAGTCAACTAAACGTTTCAGAGACCTCTATAATCAATATGAACATGTTTCTAGAAGGAAATCCTTTAAAAACCGTGTTCGAAACGTCTGAACTCATCAGGGTTTACCTGAAGCCTCCGTCAGCACCCTTGCCCTCAGGCAAGCCGATGCTTGTAAACAGAGAGATTACAGTAGGGGAGCTTGCTTCAAAAATACACGGGGGGCTGTCTGAAAGCATTAGGTACGCTAGATTATGGAGAGGAGGATTCAAATCCACACCGCTGAGAGTCAACCCCTCTTTCAAACTATTGGACAGGGATGTGATAGAAATACGCACGAGATAGTTGTGGGCGAGTTAAGGCTTATCATTCACCCTGCTGTATATCCTCCCTCGGAAGACTCTTATCTGCTTCTTGACACTGTTAAAAAAACTGAAGCTAAGAAAATTCTAGAGGTAGGCTGCGGATGCGGCCTAATATCTTTAACACTTGCCCATAGGAATGTTGAGGTGGTTGCTGTGGATGTCGAAAAGGAAGCGTGTAGGAATACGCTTACCAATTTAAAGGCGAACAGGGTTCAAGGCACTGTGCATATTGTAAACGGGGATCTTGCAACAGCATTAAGGAGAAACGTAAAGCTCGACATGGTAGTGAGCAATCCCCCCTACATCCCGGTTGAAGCCTCAACTAGTGAAGACTACTCATGGGCAGCTGGAGAAGAAAACTCTTTCTCAAAAAGGCTTTTGGAAAACGTGCTTCCCATGCTGTCAGCCAGCGGTGTGATGTTCCTCGTGCAGTCAAGCCTAACCGATTTAGAGGGTTTAAAGAAGCTTATTGAGGCTAAAGGCTTCTCGGTTGAAGAAGCGTCTTCCAAGGAATTCTTCTTCGAAAAGATTGTTGTCCTTAAGATTTTTAGGAAACGTGTTTAGTCTCTTGTAAAGATACGGTACTTAACCTCTGTGGAAAGCTCCTCCACAACCCTCTGAGCCATCAGCTTCGCAACACCCTGTATCCCGATCCTCTTCGAAAAGTCTTCGAGAGATGAGAAAGGCTTCCTAGCCCTCTCCTCAAGTATCTTCCTAGCGTTCATCTTACCGATGCCCGGCAATAGCTCTACCGCATGCATCTTGGGGGAAATGGATTGCAGATTGTTTAAGAGATCTATGAACCTCTGCTCGTTGCTGACTATTATGAACTCCGCAACATCAGGAAGCATAAACCTCGCCTGAGGAGTTAACTCACTATACCTTATCCTCCCCAGCACATTCTTAACCTGCGCCCTATCCCCCTTCCCTATGAAAACCCTCTCCTTAGGGCTAAGCCTCACATGCGGGAAAAGGGAGACCTCCAGTAGGGTGAAGTAAACATCTCCGAGAAGCTGCGCATACGGCGAGTGCACAGGCTTCCCAAGCCTGCTTAGAACCCTCCCCTCCTCAACGAAGTCTAAAACATAACCATACTCTTCGAAAACTCTTTTACCTCTTGCAAAACTCATCTAGCCCACCTCATTCCCAAAGGCTTACACGCTGAGGAGAACCATAGCCCACACTAGCATATCAAGGGGGACCCTACACCGCCTCACCAGGGTTCTCCGCGTCTCCATCGCCTTAATCAGTCGTTTAACACCATTAATGGTTTAAAGATAAAGTTTTTCTCTAAGGGGAAGGTTTAGCCTACGGCCTATGAGGATAAGGTATTTGAAGGAAAAGGTGACTTGTCAGAGTTAATCTGAGGCTTAAACTTTTTTAAACCAGCTTTCAGGCGAAATAAGCGGGGTAATATAAATGCTTTATTTAAAAAGCATTGTGGTAGAACTCGGTGGAAAAACCGTAATCAAAGGGGTAGACCTTCAGGTTAATAGCGGAGAGTTAGCTCTCCTCATGGGGCCTAACGGCTCAGGAAAATCCACACTGCTACACGCGATAGTTGGAGATAAAAGGTGTAGAGTGGTTTCAGGATCCCTGCTCTTCGACGGAAGAGAGTTGACCGGCTTAACGATGGAGGAGAGGGTTAGGCTTGGCCTAAGCCTGGGCTTCCAGTTTCCGCCGAGGCTGAAAGGCGTCAGGCTTAGGGGCCTAGCATTAAGGGTCCTTGAGAAAAGAGGCCTGCCGAGGGATGAGGCTGAAAGGGTTCTCGAAGAGTATTCGAGGCTCCTGAGAATGGAGAGCCTTCTAGACAAGGATTTCAATGTGGGCTTCAGCGGGGGAGAGGCTAAGAGGGCTGAGCTAATGCTAACCCTTATCCAAAACCCTCGCCTCCTGCTTCTGGACGAGCCTGACTCCGGCGTCGACGTGGAGAATCTTGCACTCATGGGTTCAGCAATATCCCGCTACCTGTCTCCAAACGGGAGGACGGCAATACTGATAACACATACGGGTTATATTGCTAAACACGTCAAGGCTTCTGAAGCACACGTTATGATCGACGGACGCATAGTGTGCAGCGGAGACCCTGAGGAAATGGTTTCAAACATTATGGAGCACGGTTTCGAAGCATGTGTGAACTGCAGGAGGGCTAAGCGGTGAACCTAGAGGAGGCTAGAAGGCTTCTTAAGCCGAAGGCTGAGAAGGCCTTGGCAAAACCGGCTCCACACGGGTTAGACCTGAATCTTTCAGTTTTCAAGCTTGGAATAGGCTTTGCAACAGGGGTTGAAGGCTCCGAGAGGATTCTGGAATCCGTGGGAATAGACTTGGGAGAGAGGAACAGGTCTGGAAGCTACTACCAGGTGGATAACAGAGCAGTCTACGCTTCAGCCAGGCATAGCGGGCTAACAGTTAAGCCGTTGAGCGAGGCTCTTAAAGACCCTGAAAACCTAGACTACTATTGGAAAGCTGTGTCGGTCGACACTGACAAGTATACTGCCGCAGCCTTCCTAGGGGAGAAAGAAGGATACTTCATAAGGGTGGACGACGATGTTAATGTTGACACACCCGTGCAAGCCTGCCTCCTCTTAAGGACACCGGGCTTGATTCAGGCTCCACACAACATAGTGGTGGTCGGCGAGAACTCTAAACTGCACGTGATAACCGGGTGCGCCGCCATGAGGGAGGAGGCTGGCCTCCACATCGGAATATCAGAGTTCTACGTGAAGAAAGGAGGCACCCTAACGTTCACAATGATCCACAGCTGGGGTAAAACTATTCACGTCAGGCCTAGAACAGTAGCCCACGTTGAGGAAGACGGTGTCTTCATAAGCCACTACATAAACACCTCACCAGTAGCCTCCCTCCAAACACAACCGGCGGCTCATCTAAACGGGAACGGGAGCAGATCCCACCTGTCATCCATAATAATAGGCAGGGGAACATCCCACATTGATGTGGGCGGTGCCTTGGAACTGGGGGCTCCAGCATGCTCAGGCGAAATACTGTCTAGAACAATAGGCTTCGACAAGAGCGTAACAGTAGCAAGAGCCAGAGTCGCTGGTAAGGCTCCAGGGGTTAGGGGGCATGTGGAGTGCAGAGGACTATTACTGTCGAACGAGTCCAGAATAGACGCAATACCTGAGCTGGAGGCAAGGGTGCAGGATGTTCAGCTGACCCATGAGGCAGCCATAGGCAGAATAGCCGAAGAAGAGCTCATATACCTTATGGCGAGGGGATTCACCGAGGAAGAAGCCAGATCAATAATAGTGAGAGGCTTCCTAAGCGTTGAGGTTTCAGGGCTTCCTGAAAATTTGACGAAATACTTGGAGAGGGTTCTCGATAGCCTAGCAGCATCACTATAAGCTTGCTTATCCAATAATAAGGTGGAGTAACATGCTTAGTAACATCCGATTGAAGAAAGACAATTTACGTAGTCAAGCTTTAACCCTTTATTCTAAAGCAACATGTAAAAACAGGTTTGCAGAAAGTAAAAAGATAGACGCCCTGGCCGGGATGCTCGGCACTTTTTTTTAAGTATTTTTTACTGTGCTCTCGAACCCGGATCTGGCGGGAACCGCCTCCCTAAGGGAGTTGACAGCCGCCAATACTGAGCCTTTATACTACCAGGGCTTGGATGTAGGAGATTTTGAAGGCAAATAAATCTTTTGCTACAGTTACGCTTGAGCCTTATTGGGCAGATAGTAGCGATGAACCCTGAACTTATGAAGCGCTTTATAGATTCCATCGAATACCTTAGGAAGATGGATTTCTTCCAAGAATATTCCAGCCTGTCTTCAGGTGAGATCCTCGATAGGATTTTCAGCGGAGAGGTAAATTGTACGTTTTGGTGGGAGGAATTAGAGGGGGAACCAGCCCGCAGGCTGCGAGTAGTCGCCAAAAGATCCATAGAGGAGAACGAGAGTCTTTGGATGAAGTTGAGCGATACTAGGATAGACTATTACATGATTCCCTTCGATACCAAGAGGGTTATAAAGGAGGATCCGGAGACGGCAATTTTTGCCGAGGAGATGGGCATAATACTTCTCAATAGGCTTGCAAAGATATCCAGGGGCATTTTTCAACCTACGAACGTAAGTAGTAGATGGACAACCGAACCAAAATACAAGTGGTCGGTGCAGGAAGTCGGTTTCGATTTCAAGGGTAAGAGACACGTTATCCAAATCGTTCTGGAAAATGACTACTTCATGGACCTCGGTCTTGAAGAGCTGAACGAGATCATCAAAGATACAGGGTATCAATATTACCTGCTATCTGACGAGATGATAATAATGCTAATGCTAACGAAGGAGGAGGCTCAAAAGCTTAAGAGGGAAAGAGGCTGGGGCTTTAAATACAAAGTTTATAGCTTGAGGTGGAGGCCAATCCCTCGATAATGCTCCATAGATCATCCTTGGCATCTTATTCTCAAGATCGAAGTAGAGCAAGAATACCCAGTAGGCATCGATGTGAAGGTAGCCTGTCCACCGTACTATATGCTTTCGCCCACCGCGTAGGTTATCGCCGCAGTATCAGTCCTCAAGCCAGTTCTTTAAGGGAAGTAGTCAATTCCTCGCTATTAATACGGCAGAACGTATTTAAACCTCTATACTAAGCTTCATAATACCCTCTGATCTTGATGATTCTCGGCTTTTCCTCACCGCTTATTCTCTTTGAGTTGAATCTGGCTACGAAATAGAATCGTTTACCCTCTTCTTTCTCGAGATCTAGGAGGAGTATTCTTACCGATGTATAGCATAATGCTTAGTGGGAGATTGTTCATGGTGTTGCAGAGTAGAAGCATAATTCTTCAACGTAGTAACTGGCTACCCAAAAACGTCGGTAAAACTGTAGAAAGATATTTCCTCTATTTTTTCATCATCCATGTTAATTCTCAGAGTCAATGTGCTGTTTCTGCATAAAATTGCTGTTTCAAGAGGTAGTTCTTTCTCTTCACCGATTTGTATTTTCAAAAAATATAAGGAATCGCCTCCGGATTCTAGAAGTTTCTTCGTAAGCTTATTGCTCTCTAAGATTCTCATAGCCTTTATTCCTACTTCACTTGTTGCACTAAACGTAAACGTTTTAAAATAATTAAGATTAAGGTGATATCGAATACCACTATGGGGAAGCCAGACGTAAGACTCGTTTTCCAGAAGAACCTCTTTCGAATCATATGATCTGCCAGAATAAGGATCGCCGGAATTTAAAACTATTCCTAAAACATATTCCGCTTCATTACGTCTATAAATATATATGCAGACTACGCTTTCGTTTACATCAGGAGTCATCCGTAACTTTTCGACAAGATCAGAATTAGTAGATATTCTGCTGAATCCGGAGAACATGAATTCAGGAAACCTGCATCTTGCTTCAATTCCCTCAACTAGCAGCTCAGCCTCGAATTCCGCGTAGTAAAAGTCCTGAAGATAGGGTTCTGGGTAGAAAGGATAATAAATCATAGAAGGCCTGATCCCGCTTATTGTGTAGTTAAAGCCTTCACTATTAAGCCATTTTATGAAATCCTGTCCCTCCAATAGTTTCGTGAAATCTTGGCTAACGTCTTCAGGAAGGTTGTCCCTGCTAGGATATGTTATGTTAAGAACTGTAGCTTCAACTTCCAAAAGATGCTCATTCAGAGGGAAGTTGAACATTTCTACTCTGTTTTTCAAATTCTCAATGTTTAAAACGCGAAGGGTACTGTTAACCGGCTGGATCCTTATCTCTCCGTTACCACGCCATTCGAACCTCAAGGTTTCTCCAATTTCTCCGGTAAAGCTGTTTCCAGAAGCCTCGCCGTATACTATGTCCTCAATAATAACCCCAATTTGATAAGGATAAGTTACCTTTATGACTAAGGTTTCAAAGGTCTCCTCCTGCAATCTAATTGTTCTGGTTGTAGTTGCTCCTTCGTCCACTGGGGTAATCCACCACCCTTCCGATATAGGCTGTGATTTAATAGTATAGTTAAAAAATATCCATAGGCCTACAACCAGGGGCAGGATGATAAGCATCATCACTATTATGTAGGTGGAGGATAAAACATCCTTCATCGAAGGCTTTCCCGCAGCACCGTCGCCCATGCAACTGTTAAGTGTAAAAATAGTTTTTAAAAAGCTTTATGTTATGAACGTTTAATTCTTTAAAATGTAAAATTAAGACTTCGGATGAATGTTCAGACTTCTCAGTGTTTTCATATGCATAATAGTGGTATTTTTAAATGTGTCTATAATCGACTTTTAATACTAACTATCTGCCCTTTGATCTGCCTCTTGAACCCGATTCCTCAGCACCACGGTAATCCTCCAACCGAATTCAAGCCTTTAAGCCAAGGGTTTCCAAAAAGGATGAAAATGTCCTAGCAATATAGGATTCTAATACTGCTGGACTTATTTACCGTATGCATGACCCTGATGTCATGATCCTTCTTTTTGCAAGCGGGAAGTTGGTGTGCACGGGTGCGGTGAATGAGAAGATGATTTACGATGCGGTTGAGAAACTCATGGCCAAGCTGATTCAGAAGGTCTCTTAATTAGCTCGTTTCGTGAAAGTGTCAATTCTGTCTAGTAAAAAGGGCGATTTTAAGAGAAAGTTTGCATTATTAACACAAACTTTATATGAAAGTTTGCGTTGATAAATCAATATGGTTAACATAGAAGCCATAAAGTCAGCGATAGTGGATAAGGAGGAAGAATTAAAGAATAAAGTGGAAACAGAGAGGATCATAGAAAGGGAGCTGAAAGTAGGGAAGATAAGCGAAGATGTTGCAAGCATAATTACTGGAGTAAGAAGGTGTGGTAAATCGATCCTCGCATTTCTGTTAACTCAGCGGAAAAATGCTGCCTACATAAATTTTGAGGATGAAAGGCTGCAACTTAAACAGGACGAGCTGAATGCTATTCTGGAGGCTACAGCTTCCTTAAAGGGGGAAGTAGAATTCATAGTCTTCGATGAGATTCAATACATGAATGGCTGGGAGAGATTCATATCCAGAATATTGCCAACTAAAAAAGTGATCATCACTGGCAGTAATGCAAGGTTGATGAGTAAAGAATTTTCAACTTTTCTAACAGGAAGACATATAGACTTCGAACTTTTCCCATTCAGTTTTAGGGAATACCTGCTTTTTAACGATTTTAACCCAAACATGTACTTAACGAAAGATATAGCAAAGACAAAAAATTTACTGGTTGAATACTTAAAGATGGGAGGGTTCCCCCTAACCTATAAGGTTGGGAGATACTTTCTCTCGGAGAACTATAGGGACATTGTGGAGAGGGATGTAATACAAAGATATAATATAAAGGTTAAGAACGCGTTAAAAGATCTGGCAAAATACTATGTTTCGAACTGTGCGCAAGAAATATCCTTCAATAAGCTTAAAAACATTTTAAACTTAAAAAGCGTTCACACAGTAAAAGATTATTCCATTTACCTTTCTAATGCATATTTAATTTTCTTGTTAGAGAAATATTCCCCAAAACTTAAAGAGAGTATTATTGCGCCAAAGAAGGTTTATTGCATAGACAGCGGAATAGTAAATACAATCGGCTTTAAAATATCTGAAAATATTGGTAGCCTGATGGAAAATCTGGTTGCCGTAGAACTATTGAGAAGGAAAAGCTATTGGTTTAAAGAATGGGAGGTTTATTATTGGAAAGATTCTCAGCAAAATGAATTGGATTTCGTAATAAAGGAAGGCCCAAGGGTAAATCTACTAATTCAAGTCACGTATGCTTCTGGAAAGGATGAAGTTGAAAGAAGAGAAATCAGGTCTTTAATCAAAGCTTCTGAACAGCTAAGTTGTAAAGAATTACAAATAATTACTTGGGACTATGAAGACGAGCTGAAACTTGAAAACAGGATGATTAAATTCTTACCTTTATGGAAGTGGCTTATAGTTGCATCTTAGCTAAGACGATCTTCAGCTGGCTTAGCCTACTTATACTAGTGCGCACCATGCCACAATGTATCAATCGGATATAGAGAAAACGAGATCGTTAAGCAGCTGATTCAGCTTGACATGTTTCTCGCAAAAATCAATGGAAAAAGCTGTAAAAGAACGGCAGAAACCAATCATTGCAAAGTCTTGAACAAGATGCAGGATATGATAGCTGCAATACAATATTTTAAAAAGTTAAACAGGTTTAACACGCTTGATTAGAAAAACAAATCTTCACAAGCTGCTATTTGAGTATTCCCACTACTCCTCCAAAACCCTTATAAAGCATCATTCCTTCTTCTGTTGCTGTCGATATGAGTTCGAACTGCGCGTCTTTCTGGGATGTTATTTCGATGTAGCGGTCGAGGAGGCTCTCCTTGTCAGCTATGTAAAGGCTTGTCGAGCCGCATTTCGGGCATGGTGTAGAGGATATTCTTGCTGAGAGGCCTATTAATTCTTGGAACGGGTGTTGCTCGCTGGTTTCATACTCGCATTTCCCACACTTGATTTTCACGACGAATACGTCTAACGCCTCCGAGAAGAGTACGAGCTTAACCTTCCCGCTTAGAAGCGCGTTCTCAACCTCCTTAAGCCCATATACCACCTTATCCGGCTCAGAGCTTAAGAGATTAAGAAAATTACCCACCAGGTTTCTCTCCTTTATTAGGTCCAGCTCCTGAAGCTTCTCAGACGCCTTCCCAAGGATTTCCTTAATACCTTGATGGCCAGTATAGGATGTGTCTACAACAGTCAGGATCTTCTTCCTAAGCTCGTAATGAATAAAATCCTTCTCGAGAAACATTTCCTTAGTGGGCCCTGGGCCGCCTACGATCAGCCCCTTGACATCAGTATTCTGGAGATACACCTCGTTGAGGCGTTCAGCCACACGCCTATAGAAATCGTTAAGCTCCATCTCTCTTAATCTTTCAAATCTTCTAGCTGACTGGCCTCCCTTACTTGTTTTACCTGGGACACCAGACGTCAACTCGTCCTTCACATCCATGTTTCTTCCTGATGCGAGCGCTATCGTAGCTTCAGAGTTATCTATGGATAGGATAAGATACTTATCCTTCTTCTCCAGCAGCTCCTTAAGAGGCTCAACGTAAAACTTGTCGTCGCAACCATAGTATGAGATGGAGATTTTCTCAGGAGGCTCTATAACATGGATCTCGATGTTCTCCGCTCCTGGAGCCCCGCCCGGGATCGTTCCGCAGAACACGACTAAGCCGTTTTCAGGAGCTTCATCATACAGCTTAAGCCTCTGCTGAACCTTAACTATAGCATCCTGAACGTTTTTCCTAGTTACCCTTGACTTAATGTTGGAGGCCTTACCGTACTCTTCTCTCAGGTTAACCATCACCTCGCTTATCCGCCTGCCAGGAGGTATATAGAGGCTGATCAACTCTGTTCCACGCCCCCTCTTCTCAGAGAGTTCTCTAAGAGTCCTCCTGGAAAGATACTCCCTCACCGAGGATGCGAGCGATTTTTTACTCAAAACTACGGTTCTCGAGAGAGAACTCCCAACCCATATATTAATGTTCCGTCTAGCTCAGCGTTAATTTCCATAACACTAAGCCTCCCTTCCTCTTTTTCATGGGAAGGCTTTCAGGGTGAACGGGCGAACTTCTCTTGACTCGATAAGTATCGCTCTTATTACTCTGAAAATTTCCAAATTTTATTGAAAAACAATATCTTGCTCAAAACAGTTTTAAACCCCCTATGGGGGAATAAGGGAGAATTGA
The DNA here is from genome assembly GCA_038848185.1 of Thermoproteota archaeon. Classification (GTDB taxonomy): domain Archaea; phylum Thermoproteota; class EX4484-205; order EX4484-205; family JAAOZP01; genus JAAOZP01. Next base: position 83,503 of record JAWCNV010000004.1, read on the forward strand.
GGGTCGTTCTGAAAATAGGGCACGCCCTTTTCAAGGAGTCTTCGATAGACTTAGGTAAGACACGTGGAACCGCGGAGGCAATCCTGCAGTTGCATAATAAGGGTCATAAGATAATGGTTGTGGCGGGGGGAGGAGAATTGAGCAGAAGCTACATTGAGGCTGCTAGACAGCTTGGGGCAGACTTAGCAACATGCGACGAGATAGGCATATGGGTTACCCGGCTTAACGCCCTCCTGCTATCCGTAGCGTTAGGAGAGGCTTCAAGCAGAGGCATCGTAGGAAGCTTCGAAGACCTTGAAAAACAACTGAGTGTTTCGGAGGGAAAGATACTTGTCGCAGGTGGGTTCACTCCTGCACAGTCGACTGATGCTGTTGCAGCACTCATAGCTGAGAGAATAAAAGCAGACCTTCTGGTTAAGACTACTGATGTTGACGGGGTCTACGACTCGGATCCGGAGAAGAATCCTAATGCTAGGATGCTTAGAGAGGTAAGCATAGGGAAGCTTAAGGAAATCCTTACCGTGGAAGAGTCGAAGCCAGGCAAATACAGGCTTCTAGATATGGTTTCACTAAGCATACTCGAAAGATCGAGGATTCCAACCGTGATAGTGAACGGGTCTAACCCTGAGAACATTGTGAAAGCTGTGTCCGGGGGGAAGATTGGGACACGAATAACATATAGTTAAAAATCTCTCTGGCGAAAACAGAAAAATGAGGAGTGGGGCCAGGGTGACTTTCAGCGCACACGCGCGTTTGAACACCCATTCACGGGTTTCCCTCACAGCTCCAACCTTACTTCATATCCCTTTCGGGATCACGCATATATCCATATATTTGCATGGCTGGAGCCCGCCGTCCTGCCTGGTTATCCGTCTCATCAGACTTTAGACTATGGCCCCTTCTCCCATCGTTTCTTGAAAAAGAAGAGTTTTTAAGTTTTTCATTTAAATAAGTGTCCAGTATCCTTCAACTCCTAAACTGACCCAAGATAGATGAGTGCTTTCCCCATGCTTAGGATACCTGGTTCTTGAAGCTTAATGGGGATCATGCTTTTTCATCCCTCCCCCATAGGTATTTTGACACAGTGTTGCCCATATGTTTTGGCGGTTTAGACCTAATATTTTATGCATATTTAATTCACGTGCGGGCTTAAACACACGCTGAGAAGGGGAAGATTTTATTAAGAGGTTATGTAGTTTAAAATAGCAGGTGGAAAAATGGTTCACGCATACGTTTTGATAAACGTTGAGATAGGGACGGAGAACGATGTCTTGAACAGGCTTAAGGAGATAACTGGGGTCGTGGAGTCTTGGATAGTTTTCGGCGTCTATGATATTATAACTAAGGTTGAGGCTGAAAACAGTGAGAAGCTTAAGGAGTTCATAAGCAGGTCGATAAGAAAGATTGAGGGCGTGAGAAACACTCTTACACTGATGCCGATAGAAGGGTTCACCAAGTAAAGCTTAAACCGGATAGCAGTAGGTATCGGGAACTGGTTAGAGATGGGTGTGAGATTCGGGTCTAGGAGGGAGCAGGAGCGTCTGCTGAAGAGGCTTGGAATAAGGCTTGAGGAAATACAGGGTGTGAGAAACGTAGTAATAGAGACTGAAAGCGAGAGAATAGTCTTCGACTCTCCTACCGTCACCAAGATGGTTGGTGGACCACAGGAGATTTACCAGGTTTTCGGAGAACCCGTGGTTGAGAAGAAGGAGAAGGAGGAGTATGTTCCACAGGAGGAGGATGTTCTGCTTGTCGCTAAGCAGACAGGTAGAAGTGTTGAAGACGCTAGGAAAGCATTGATAACAACGGAGGGCGATATTGCTCAGGCAATAGTTCTACTTCAATCAAGCCATTCCTAGGGAAAAGCATATTTATCCTCTAAATGTTTTTCAAACATCTTAAATGATATGTGAAATATGTGGAAGCAGGGCGCCTAAGCTTAGAAGGGTTGTTGTAGAGGGCAGCACCATGAGTGTTTGCCCAGACTGCTTCAGTACACTCACCAAGAAGATTCCTGTTGAAAGCGGTTTTCCTAGAGACATTGGTGGGCCGCCTGTTAAGAGGAAGGAGGCGGTTAAGCCTATTGTTAGAAAAACAATTGAGAAGAAAAAACCCATGGAAGCTGTTTCAGAAACAGAGTTGATAGAGCTTGTAGTCAACTACCCGGAGCTTATAAAAAAGAGGAGGCGGGAACTCGGCTGGAGCGAGGAGGATCTGGGGGATAAAACCGGTTTAAAAACATCCTTGATAAAGAAGGTTGAGTCAGGCAAGATAACTCCCTCGATCCCAGATACAAGGAAGATAGAGAATGTTCTGAAAATAAAGCTGCTTAAGCCGAAAACGTTTCAGGAAGAGGCTACAATTACCAAGCATCTAGTTAAGAAGCCTTACTCAAGCATAACCTTGGGAGATGTTTTACGAGAAGAGTCTTCTGAAACGGCTTAATGGTTTAACCTTAAGCATGGAGCAAAATGGTTTTGAAGCAGGGGTTCTCCGCCTTGGTCATAGAGTAGTTAGAGACAAGAGGGTTACTATGCATGCTTTCCTGGTTTCAAGAGCCTTCGGAGCAACAGCCTTCATCATCCATGGCGATAAGGATTCTAAGCTTGAGGATAACGCGAGAAAAGTTTTGAACGAGTGGGGTGGCCGGATAAGTATTCAGCACAGTGAAGACTGGTTGAAAACTGTTAGGGAATGGAGGAGCAGGGGAAGCCTTATAGTCCACCTCACGATGTACGGCATACCGGTTGAAAACATTATTAACGATATTAGGCGGGCAAGCAGGATTCTGGTGATAATCGGCGGGCAGAAGGTTCCTCGAGAAGCATATGAGGCTTCAGACTATAATGTTGCAATCACAAACCAGCCTCACTCTGAGATAGCTGCCCTAGCAATATTCTTGGACAGGCTTTTCAAGGGAAAAGAGCTTTATAAGCAGCATTGGAACGCGCGGCTCTTCATAGTTCCCTCTCCTAGGGGAAAAGTAATATGTAGGAACCCCATGTATAAGAAGGAGGAGAAAGTTGGCTGAAGACAGGCTTGACGCTGTAAGCCACCTATACACGCAGATAGTCGGCCTAATAGGTGGGGACGAGGCCATCGAGATCGCGGAAGCATTAATACAGCTTAAGAAGGCGAGTGAGGAGCAGATATCCACTAAAACCGGGCTGAGAGTGGGGGACGTTAGAAAAATACTGTTCAAGCTTTACGAGAAGGCTCTGATAACATACGAGGAGATAAAGAAGGAGGAGGGTGACAGGATAAAAAGCATATTCCTGTGGTCTCCACTCATAGATCAGGTTGAGGGAATAGCTGCAAACTACAGGAGGATGATACTGCAGAAGCTCAGGGAGAAGCTTGAATTCGTAGAGGGGAACGAGCTCTACCACTGTGGGAAGGAGGGCCATAAGATTCTTACTTTCGACGAGGCTGTTGAAAACCTTTTCAAATGCCCGGTTTGCGGAGAACCCTTGTACAGGATGGATAAGGAGGATTACATCAGGAAGCTTAACACCCTGATTAAGACGGTTGAAGATGAAGAGAAAGAGTAGAATACCAGACGAGAAGAAATGCTTAGAGATCCTTAGGGAGGAAGGAGTCAACAACAGTGTTCTAAAGCATGTTGCAAAGGTCGCGGAGGTCGCTAAAGACCTAACTAGAAGAATAAAGTCGAAAGGATACGTTGTGGATGAGGAACTGATTACAGCGGGAGCATTGCTTCACGATGTTGGTAGAGCAGTAACCCATGATGTTTCACACGGCGTAATAGGTGGGCAGATAATAAGAAGAAGAAACCTTGGTGAAAAGCTTGCTAGAATAGTTGAGAGACACGTTGGAGGAGGAATATCAGGCGAGGAGGCTGCAGACCTGAAACTGGGCTCCTTAAACCTTACGCCGGAAACGCTTGAAGAGAAAATAGTCTGCTACGCTGACAAGCTCGTAGACGGAGATAGGATAGTAGAGTTCTCGGAAACCCTGAAATACTTCGCTGAGAAGCTGGGTGCGGGACACCCTGCGATAAAAAGGCTCGAGGAATTAAACGAGTTCTTCGTGAAAATCCTCAGCTAGCAAAACAGTCTTCTGAAACAGCCTTAGAGAAGCAGCAGAAGCCTAGCTCTAAATTCTAGGCTCATCACGTTTCAAAATATAGCCGAGAAACGTTTTTATCCTTCTTAAGCTCGGCTTCCTCTAGGGCCCGTAGCTCAATCCTAATAAAAGGGAGCAGCCTGGTTAGAGCGCTGGGCTTTTAACCCAGATGTTGCGGGTTCAAGCGCAGTCATGCGGAACAGTTCCCGCCGGGCCCGCATAATTGTCCAACTGATTCGAAATTAAGTAAAAAAATTTAATAGTTAGAGCTTAATAAAGAAGCAGGGGCCAGTGGCCCAGCCTGGTTAAGGCGCCCGGCTGATAATATCTGCATATCTGACACCGGGAGATCGCCGGTTCGAATCCGGCCTGGCCCATTTTTCTACTTCACGGTTACGCTTTTCGCCAGGTTTCTAGGCTTATCTGGATCGTAGCCTCTTAAAACAGTAAGCTGGTATGCTAGGATTTGAATAGGTATTATCTGCACTATAGGGTTCTCTGTTCCGCACTCCGGCACCTTGATCCAGTAGTCGAAGACCTCGCTGTTTTTCTGCGAGACGCCGATTATGTATCCTCCCCTCGACTTTATCTCCATCGCGTTTGACAGTGTCTCATTCTCGTTTTCCTCTGAGACGAAGACTATGCAGGGAGTACCTTTCTCAATCAGTGCTATGGTGCCGTGCTTCAACTCTCCTCCGGCGAATGCTTCAGCATGAATGTAGCTTGCCTCTTTGATCTTTAACGCTGCCTCCATTGCAGTCGGATATTGTGGTCCTCTACCTATGCAGAATATGTGCTCCCTGTCTTTCAGTTCCTCAGCTAGCTCTCTTATTCTGTTCCTAGTGTTGGCGGAGGTCAGGTAGTAGATTACGTTCCAAAGATATTTCAGCCTCCTTCTGCCTTCCTCGTATTTTCCGGCTAACGTGTATGCTAACAGGGTTAAGAGAGCTATCTGAGAAGTGTATGTTTTAGTGGAAAGGACGCATATCTCTGGGCCTGCATGCATGAGCAGGAATGAGTCTGACTCCCTCATCAGGCTGGAGCCCATAACGTTAACTATAGATATTACTCTACTACCTCTCTTCTTGCCTGCTCTAATCGCCTCAAGCACATCATATGTTTCACCTGACTGAGAGACCGCGATTATCAGTGTCCTCTTGGTTAGGAAATGCTCATAGTTCGGGAACTCTGATGCAAGCACCACGTTCACATGCTCCTTAGCAACCTTAGAGAAAATATAGCTTGCTGTTAGGCAGGCGTGGTAGCTTGAGCCACAACCTATTAGGAAGACTCCATGTGCCCTCCTTATCTCCCTCGCGATTTTCTCAAGAATCTTTTTCTCCTGAGTTGCTGCCCTCTGTACTGTTTCAACCTGCTCCATGATCTCCTTAAGCATGAAGTGTTCAAACTCTCCCTTCTTCGCTTTCTCAACGCTCCACTCAACGCTTTGAACAGGCCTCTCCACTTTCAGCAGCATTCCGTCCTTAATGCTGTAGAATACTGGCTCAGGGCTTAACACAACCATATCATAATCATAAAGATACACCACTTTCTTCGTGTGGTCGATGAATGCAGGTATGTCGCTGGCTGCGAAACATCCGTGGTCAGCAACCCCTATGACTAGTGGAGACCCTTTTTTAACAGCGATAATCTTAAACTCATCACTCTTGACTGCGAGCACAGCGTACGCTCCCTGCAGTCTGCTGAAGGCTCTGAAACAAGCCTCTTCGAAACTCCCCCCGTTCCCCGTCTCCTCCTCTATGAGGTGAGCTATGACTTCGCTATCCGTCTTGCTTTTGAAAACATGACCTTTTGAAACCAGCTCCTTCTTCAACTCTTGATAGTTCTCTATTATCCCGTTGTGGACTATCGCTATGCTGCCACTGCAATCAGTATGTGGATGGGCATTGGTTTTCGTAACCCTGCCATGAGTCGCCCACCGTGTGTGTCCCAGAGCAAGATTAACATTATGCTCCAAGAAGTTCAGTTTAGCATGGACCTCGTCCACCTTGCCAATATTCTTCTTAACTATCAGCCTTCCACCATGGGCACCCACGAATCCTACGGAATCATACCCCCTATACTCGAGATGTTTCAACCCGTTTAAAACTATGGGGGCTGCATTCCTTCGACCTATGTAACCTATTATTCCACACATTGATTATCACTGCACTCCAATTATCTATCGTGAGAAGAGTAGAGTCTTAAAATAGTTTACTGATTTAGCCTCAAACCAGCAATCCCTCATATTTCCGCACTATTTATTATTCTTTGGTATAACCTTGTTTGAAAGATATTTCTACACTTATTTTCAGTGCAACTCGTAATAAGCAACGCTTTTTAAAGAGGCGGCAGCCCCATGAGGATCGGGCTTCTCCAACACAACCAGCATGCGACTGGTTTAACCTCCAGCCGTCTCATACTAACGCAGGTAGCTTACCTTACCGCTGCTCCCTCCCGGGCCTAGCGGGGTTCGGTAATTAGGCAGACACACCCACCCTACAGCGGATGCGGCTGCTGCGCCTGCCCAGTAAGGACGGCTTTCACAGACCAGCCGTAGCTGGCTGTGTGAATCAGCTCTGTCCTCACGGTTATCCGCTCCCTGCGTGTCGCCAGTTTCAGGCTACAGGGGATGGCGAGCCCCCCAAGCCTACCTGCCGCCTCGAGGGAAAAGTAGTATTGAGCCTCCTAAATAGGTTTCTGTTCAAGCCTAGCTACGCTTATGGGCTGGTTTTCAACTAATACTTAAAAGCCTTATTCGGGGAGGCTTAAACAAGTAATGAAAAAGGAGTCGAAGGCTAAGAGAAACATAGTAAGCATGGCCATCCAGATTCTTAAGCAAGTTGAAAGGAAGGAGCCTCCCTCACTCGAGCTTCCTCTGAGAACGGTTGACAACATAATATTCGACGATAAGAAGGGGCATTATGTTCTAGGACCTAAGAAGGCTGTCCGCACGTCGCGTAACGTGAAGCATCTGAAGCCTTTAACCCAGCTCGTATGGGTCGCCAGCCTCGCGAGGAATCTTATAGACGAGGATAAAACCAGTACTCTCAGAGACGTTTTCTACATGGCTGAGGGCGTGGATCTGGGGTTCGAGGATCAGAGCGAGTCTGACAGGATAATAACGGAGCTTGAATCCGTAATAGGGTCTCCCAGAGAAGACTTCAAAATCTATCCTGAGGAGAGAAGCGCAATATTCGCCGACCTAACAATAGAATACACTGTTAAAGGCTACGAGGGAAAGAGAATCAACCTGACCTCGCACCCAGACGGACTCATGATAGGCCCAGCCTTAGCAACATCCAAGTTTGTTAAAACCCCCGCCGACAAGGTTTTATGTATTGAGAAGGGCGCTATGTTCACAAGGTTCATCGAGGAGAAGGCTTGGAAGAAATACAATGCCATCCTGATACACACAGCTGGCCAGGCTCCAAGGGCCACGAGACGCTTGATAAGAAGGCTAAACACTGAGCTTGACCTCCCTGTCTACATTTTCACAGATGCTGACCCATGGGGGCTCCATATCGCTCAAGTAATAATATCAGGCTCGGCGAACGCTGCGCATGTTCCTGAGCTGGCTACGCCGAAGGCAAGGTGGATGGGTGTCTACGCTTCAGACATAGAGGAGTATAAGCTTCCGAGCACCAAGCTTCTCGACGTGGATATTAAGAGGCTTAACGAGCTTAAGAAGGACAAGAGGTATACGAAGGACCCGTGGAGAAAAGAGATAGACAAGTTCTTCGAGATAAAGAAGAAGGCGGAGCAGGAAGCATTCTCCAAATACGGCTTATCCTACATGGTTGACGTATACTTGAAGAAAAGACTAGCGTAAAACCCCTTTAAACAGCAGCCCTTACAGCCCTTGGAGAAAGGTTTATCTTGAGGATTTCAAGCATGAAGACGATTTGAAGACTGACGCAGTGGCAGCAAGACTATTCGCAATCCTACTGACATGCGGCGGAGCCATACTACTATACTACACCATAAGCACCGGGGAAGCTCTTGATAAAACATACCCGTTCTTCCTATTCACCGGCATAGTGATAACAATACTAGGAGTAATCGGCCTATTATTCAGATTCAGAGAATAGAAAGATTATTTAATCCCCTTTATTCTGAATTAATCCAGCCGGCGGGCCGGCGTAGCTCAGCAGGTAGTTCAACAGCCTACAGCAGCGGACTGTTAATCCGTTGGTCGGATGTTCGAATCATCCCGCCGGCGCTTATGTTCAAATTCTGATATGCGTGTCAGTTACTATTCTCAGTCTTCAAGTCGGATGAGTAAGTATCCGTTTTACCTAGGTTGAAATAGAAAGAATGCTCTACGTGGGACTACTTATCTCAGGGCTAGGAGGAGTGGGTGGTGGTGATGGAGGCGGCGCGTGTCTTTTCAAGTACAGCCATGTTATTAGTATGGCTGAGGATAAAGCCAGCACCACTAGAATTAGAAGCCATAAGGGTATTCCAACGCTGTAGGCAAGGTTCTCGGAGACGCTGGTGTTTCCACTGTTGTCGATCGCATAGACTCTGTATGAAACCATGGTGAGGGGGGGATGCCTCGGGATTACGGCGGAATACTTGCCGGGTCCTATTTGTTTGGCTGTCACGTTATTCACTACGCCTCCAGAGATATAGGAGACTAGGACTGTCCTGACTCCTGTACCCTTATCGACGACTATACACGTAACGTTAACTTCCTCCATGAACGTTGCTTCTGTTGGTAGACGTGTTATATTAGATATGGTTGGTGGGATATCGTCTACTAATAAGAAACTGACTGCGGGCAATTGTCTGCCAATTCCGTTTGGAAGGAGTATTAAGGGGGTAATGCTCCAGTTGCCTATGGCTGAAGGGTCTGTTTGCGAGAAAGATAGTTCTCTGATGAATCTGCCACCCGCCTGGTCGAACATTACTATTCTGGTTGAGCCGTTTGGAGGTGTTAAAATAAATCGGGCTGAGTCTATTGGGGAAATGTCTGAAGAGTTTAGTTCAACGGTGACAGTAGGCGAGCTTAATGGGACAATATTCTTATCGGTGGACACGGATATTCTTAGGGTATTGAAAGAGGCTTCTGTTGCTCCTACTCTAAGTCTGTCCGACGACATGTATGTTGCGCTAACCAAGTATTGTCCTGCTTGGCTTAGACAGAGGTTTCCTGTGGTCACCCCGTTTTGATCAAGCTGGTTTAAAGACTGGTTGAATAAGACTCCTGCTGGTCCAATGGCCTTGATCGAGATTACTCCAGGGGGGAAACTCGGGTTGGCTGAGCCTGCTCTCGCCTCTATCCTTATGGTGTCGTTCAATAGGAAGACTGAGGAATAGGTATTCGCCAACCTGAACCTTACGTAGGCCGCCTGAGACTCCAAGTAGTTGTCTGCCTTCACATGGATTTCCGCTCTACCGGAATACGTGCTGGATGCCCCCATTACTATTCCACTTATCGTTATGTCATCGTTCACAATAGATACGGAAGGTGTTTCACCGCCTGCACCCGGGGTTATGAATGCTCTTTGAACAGCCCAGTCTCTTGGAACCGGCCCTATCTTAATGGTTACGGAAGAGTAGGGTGAGGCTGAGAAAGAGAGGAGTGGATTAGAGATGTTCCAGGATGCGTTGCTTCGGGGTGAGACGGAGTAGCTTGAGTAGAATTCTGGCCCTGGGGAGGAGACCTCGATATTGTAGTCGAACCTGACTGTGAAGTTCAGGAAGCCGTAGGAGGGTGAAGCCGGAGAATAGAAGAAGAGTGGGTAGGTGGCCTTTAAACCAAGCTCTAACTGTTCAACTCTGTCAGCCGGCAGAGCATAGAGGTTACTGTAGGCGTCTCCAACGTATGCTTCCCATGCTCCTCCACCTATCTCCCATTCTCCCCAAGGCTTCCCCGCATTATCCGTGAATATCGATAGGGATGCGAAGGGCCTGTAGAATGGTGGCGGATGGTTCTCATCATATGAGGTTCTACTCTGCTCCACCGACATTAAGTTGGAGGATATCTCAACAGTTCCTCCTGAGAAGCTTGTCGAGCCCGGAACCACTGTCCAAAACGCCAACTCGTCCAATGGGTATGGTAAACGTATCTCAGGGGTCTCTCCAGTGCCAAAGGTTGCTGATTTAACCTTCATCACTATGCTGCTCCGGGGTATGTTGCGGCA
>JAWCNV010000004.1:93836-108682 GCA_038848185.1 Thermoproteota archaeon
CCCGGAACCACTGTCCAAAACGCCAACTCGTCCAATGGGTATGGTAAACGTATCTCAGGGGTCTCTCCAGTGCCAAAGGTTGCTGATTTAACCTTCATCACTATGCTGCTCCGGGGTATGTTGCGGCCATGAAGACGTATCCGGTAGCTTTTCAGAGAGAGGGCCCTAGACCATGAGCTGAAGCTGGTCGAGTAGGTGCTGCTGGCTGGATGAGTAAGGACGCCTTCAAGCATTTTTCCAGCTATGTTCTCCATATTACCGGAGGTCGTGTTGAAGAATCTGGCGTTGCCCTGTGCGTTATCATCAGCATCCTTAGAGCTACTCAACAGTTTCATGTCAGCACCGGAGCCTGTTTCCCAGACTACTTCAAGCCTGTAGACCTCGTCTGCATCTAAGACTCTTGGACTAATCATCTTCATGGCGATCCACCAATCGTAGGGACCTGTTACAGTCACAGACTCTGTGGAGGTTCCGAAACTAATCATCCCATAGTTCCATATTTCTGCGTGAAGCCTTACGCTTCCAGAGTAAACTCTTACAATCAGCCAGACATGTTTAACTTCAAAATTATCATAGGAGGATGGGACAGTGAAATTCTGAAGAATCCATGGGTAGGTGCTGTTAATCCTGAAGTAGTCGCCTTCGACAAAGGAAGTGTAGCGTATCTGGAAGATTTCATTCGAGAAAAGGGTGAAACCGTCTTTAATAGGGCTTTGATAATCTCTCGTCGTCCAGTAGAGGTTGCTCCATGTTGCGGGGCCGAATGTTCCGAAGGCAACTGAATCCTCAGGAATAGGGTACTCTATTTTATCTGAAGCATACTGATAACTGGGAAGTATAACCTTTTTCTTAATGAAGGTGGCTATGGAGCTCTGTGTGATTATTCTAGACTGTAAAACTGGACCGGTGCCTTCAAAAGCTTCTGGGGATGCTTGAGAAGCAATTCCGTATGGTAGAGAAGATACTTGCATAATCGACACGAGAATAAAGAGCATTATTAATATGCTTCTCTTTGACATTTTTATTTGAAATGTCTTGAAAAGTATAAAAACATTATTTCGTATAAATAAAACTACACGGAGGGATATTCTTTTTACTGATAACCTTTACGCAGCAACTCTTCTGCTTTTTTAACGTTTCTTCTATAAAACACGAAGGTTATAATGCCTGCTATGACCACGCTTACAAAGACCGCACTATAAAGATCTATTTTCAGCGGGAGTATTGAAGCAGGCAGTATTCTGGTAAAACCATATAGAATAAGCGGAGAAAGTATCATTGAGCCAAGTATTAAACATAGGAAACCATTAATAAGAGATACTAATGGCCTAATCATTCTAGGTCTAGGAGTTTCAGAGAAATCGGCTCCCTTTATTCCTCCTCCTAGCGAGACAGCGCTTAAAGCAAAAACCAGTGAAACAGATTCTGCAAATAGTGCAAAAATAAAACGTGGCGACGGATTGAGTATTAGAATTCCAATAAAATTACAAATCGCCGCCACTATACATGAAAAGATGCTTACGAAGGCATACTTGCCCTTAACTAGGCTACGTGCGTTAATTGGCGAGGAGTAGAGAATCCATACAGACAAGCCTTCCTCCCCAACAATTATACCCCCCAACATCGTACTCATAATAACGCCTGTAGAAAGGAATATGAGGAATTGGCTTCCATATATGATGAATGAAAGATCTGGTGGCAGAGGTTCACTCGATGCTCGCATTTGTAACCAAGATATAATAGACGGAACCATGATAATTGTAGGTAATATTAAAAAACCCATGAGTTCTCTTCGTCTCGTGAAAGCTTTAAAATCCTTCCTTATCAAAGCAGCTTCTAAAGATGAGAAACCGATCCTTCTCAAGAAGCCTGTTTTAGGATAGTAAACTTTAGAAACAGTTATCGATGGTGCTTCATATAATCCGAACCTAGTATTCAATTTAACCGCCGTAAGAAAGAGAAGTAGAGTAAACATAAGTGAAGCTGCTAAAAAAATACTTGACTGCAACAATAATCCGTTTGTGAAATAAGCCAAGGCTATACCTAACCATAAATACGGAATGAACCAGAGAATACTCTGGGCGCCTATTATCATTTCGAGAAGAACAAGATAGTTAGTACTAGACCAGAGATTAAACCAAATCATGTAGAAAACAATCAGGGATATTAAAAAACCGAAGAACCTTACCCAAATAGCAATCTTTCCAGAAGACTTGTAGATGACACTTGTAAATCTTAACTGCAATACTTTAAAAATCTCCGTTGTTACACTGGCCGAGAAAGCGCTGACAAACAGTGTTAAGACAGTTAGAAACGCTAACTGAAGAATCTCTAGAAATATGGAGAATACCAGTATGGCTGAACTCAACAGAATCATGAATAGCAAGGGAAAACCAAAAAGTTTAGCTAAGACAGAGGATAAAGTATGCTCCTCCCAAGTAATAGGCAGCCAATATGGAGGCAGGGTTGAAAATTTAACTCCCATGCGTTGAATCTGACCCATCATCGTCGCTGCCAAGCCGTAAATAAGGATTAAAGCTGGGAGAGATATTAGAAAATAAATGACATTCTGATAAAAAAGGGTTTTGATCTCGCTTTCAGGTAACCAATTGTAGAAGCCTCCCGCAACTAGTCCTACAGCCAACCCTATGACGCATGCTGCAATGTACGACAGGTAGCGGGAAAACCTTCTCCTCCTGTATCTTCTAAAATTCTGATCTCCAAGAAGCAGTGTTATAGCATACTCAACAGAAGTCATGGGTTAATTTTCATATACTTAAAATTTATTTAAACCTTTTCTTGGCTTATTTCTGCTAAATGTAAAATCGTATATTTATGCTATAACAAATTTAATGTATCAAGAAAATCTTGAAAAACATAGCTAGAATATTTCTGGAATCATAGGGGTGCTCTCTTCGGTCATTTTCATAATGCGGTTGCAAACACATTTTAAAGGTATTCCTACTCGTGTCTCGCAAATTCCTTTTTTCTATGGAATACTTTCGGTATAGGACACTTTATTTTACCCTCATTAAGTTTTTTATCTTGTGTTATTACGTCTTCTTGAATATCTATGCAACAATAATTTTCACGGCGAAAAGTTATAAGGCTTCTAATAGCAATGGTATGTCTTGGAATGAACAATACTTATATTTTTCGTTTCCTGCTCAAAAGCTGGATTGGCGGATGGCTTTACTGTTAAGACGAGGGAGAAGGGTTTTCAATGATTAAAGTGGATTATGATAAGGGTATCTTGGAGATAAGGCCGTTCTCCGGGGAGGAGTTGTGGAAGGCGTATCACCTTATTGAAGAGGGCGATTTGGCTTCAGCGGAAACAGTGAGAATCATAAAGATTGAAGAGGGTGAGAAAAACAGGCGTAAAGCTTTTCTCAAGATAAGGGTTGAGAAGGTTGAGTTCGATGTTTCCTCAGAGACTATTCAGCTTAACGGGAGGGTTCTGGAGTGTCCTGAGGACATGGAAGGGGTTCTAGGCCACTACCACACTCTTTCAATAGGTGTGGGGGGAAGTGTTACACTGGAGAAACAGCAACTTTCTCCTCTCCACAGGAAGATTTTAAACCAGAGCATAAACGTTCAGAAATATATTGTTGTGGCTGTTGAGTTTGGGACTGCAACGATCACGCTTGTGAAGGATTACGGGATTGTTGAAAGCCTCGAGGTTGAACAGGATATTCCTGGTAAAAACTTTCCTGAGGAGCGTGAGGCCTTAGCCGCAAGGTTTTTCCACGAGGCTGCGAAGACTCTGAGAAGCCTCTGGGTCAACGGTAAGCCGAAGATAATTCTGATAGGTCCCAGTGTCATACGTGATGCTTTCGCCAGCTTCCTGAGGGATAAATACGGTGAGCTGCATGCTTCCATAACTGGCAGCTTCCACTCTTCAGGGGGGACGATATCAGCAGTCAACGAGTTTCTGAGGAGTAACGAGATGAGGATTGTGGCTAGGGAGCTGAAGGCTGTTAGCGAGATAAATGTGATAGAGGAGTTTCTTAAGAGTCTTGTTGAGGAGAAGGCTGTCTACGGTTTAGAGGAGACTTGGAATGCTGTGGAGAAAGGGGCGGTCAGCCATCTGATAATACATGTTAAGCTGGCGTCTAAGTCAACCTCGGTCAGAGAGAGGATAATGGAGATGATGAGGCTTGTCGAGCAGTATGGTGGGGAAACCACTATAGTAAGTGGTCGCCATGAGTCTGCGGAAAAATTTAGAAGACTGGGCGGCATAGGGGGTATTCTGAGATACAGGTTTTACTGATCCTTGTTAACCCTCTCGTTAATAGCTTCTTCGTTAAGATGCTTCTTGATGTAGACCAGAATCCTCTCGCCTTTAACAGCCTCTTTCACAGCATCCCTGACCATTAGGGCTAAGACCTCTGCTAGGGGGCAGAAGGGTGTTGTTGCTATGAACTCGACAACTATGCTACCGTTCTCTCTCCTAACGTCTTTAATCAGGTTGAGTTCTCCAAGGGTTAGACCTATCTCTGGGTCCACAACGTTAGAAGCAGCGTCCCTAGCTTTTGAAAGCACATCATATTCCATGCTCATATTCTTTCCTCCTTCTCTCATATTCTTCTCTAGTCGCATATATTCTTGCCGGTACGCCTCTAACCACCGTGTTTGGGGGAACGTCTTTCGTAACCACTGAGCCTGCTGCCACCACTGAATTATCACCTACATGTATTCCAGAGATCAGAGTCGTATTAGCCCCTATTACACACCCGTTACCTATTACAACAGGCGTCAGCCTGCTGGAAACCGGGTAACGATCGTTCGTTACACATGCATACGGCCCTATGAAAACGTTTTCACCTACTAGCGTGCCGTGTGGAAGATACACGCCTGACTGGATCTTAACGTTGCTGCCTATTGAAACACTCCCGTCAAGCATGGAGCCTGATCCTATTAGACAGTTATCTCCAATCCTGCTTCCCTCTCTTATAAGAACATTGTGGCCGGTTGCAAGACTCTTCCCGATCACAACCTCCTCGTAAACCGTGCATCCCGGTCTTATTAGGCACATCGGGCCTATTCTCGCACCGCTTGACAAGGAGTCTAGAACATGGATATCCTCCGGCGGCTTGCCTCTGCCTGAAAAACTCTTCTTAGAGGGGTATCCTACTATAGTGTTGAACCCGATGTAGGTCTGTTCACCTATCTCGCTTCTTCCAAGAACCAAATTGTTCCCTTCAAGCCTTACTGTTGCGTGTATAACTGCTTTTTCCGAAATGTAGTTTTGAAGCATTACTCAAGCTTCTCTTAAGCGTTAAATAAAGGTTTTTAACCCCCGGTTTTAAATACGGCTAGCAATGCAGCCGTATGAAAAAAGCAGGCGTATGCTTATCCTACTGCTGGCTCTAACGGTAGTTTCTAACAGTTTTCTTGTTGTAAAGACGTTGGGCCAGGTTTACATTCAGTCAGACCTCTATGTCTATGTAAAGGTTAACATGGATGAGAATGCAATCGCCATTTACAATGTTAATGTGACGATGGGTCCTAAGTCGGTTAACGCGTTAAGCGAAGCAGATTGGACTTTTAGAATACAGTTTCCTAAATGGGCATCTTCCAATCTGATAACCGCGACAGACATGCCTATGTTATTTCTGGACAATGGAGAGAAAATACCGTTATGCTTAGAGCATGAGGCTGATTACGACTACCTTTCCGCAAGGGTTCCTTCGGTTGAGGGCAATAAGTTGAACGCAACCATTAGAATCGGCCTAGTTCAACGCTGGGATATAGTTGAGGGTTCTGTAGGGTTTAACCTGCCTATTTTAACAGGGTTCAACATCGTTCCGGAATCCGTTAATTTCACGCTTCTGACCAGTGGCAGGCTGGAGAGCTATAGTCAGTACCTGCGTTATTTCAACCCTATTTTCTCAAATGAGACAGCCATAGGATTATGGAGCACGTACTTTAGACCCACGACAGTTAGCAACGTAACTGGCAGAGTAGTTTTTGAATCGTTCAAAAAATGTGTTATAGAAACCCTTTTCAGAGAAATAACGGTTACGGAGCAGCTTCAGGTTTCAGTAAGAGACCAGTTGAAAGTAAGGTACGTTGGTAGTTCCTCTACAAGCGAAATCCTGAAGATAATTATCCCAACAAACATGAGTCAAGCGGTAAAGGCGAGAGACGCACTGGGTTCTCTTAGAACTTCTAGCAGTGCCTCATCTGAGCCTAATATGAGCACTATAACAGTGTCTTCCAGATACGCCCTGAACCCTGGGCAAGAATATGAGGCTACAGTCGAATATAGTGTTCCTCTTAAAACAGTGCTTACGGGCATAAGTGAAGGCTTAACTACTATTCGATTAAAGGATCTGCATACCTATACTGACATCGTTAACAACTATTCTTTAAATGTAAAGGTAGGGGGAAAGCAAGACTGGAGGATAACCGTGGATTCTACAACTATAAGCGTTGAAAAAGGCGGAGCATTTTCTAAAAACATGAGTAACGTGATGCCGGACATGTTGACTCAGCCCCTGGAAATCAGTTTCCGTCCCGCGCAGCTTGAGGCTGGGAGAAGCATCTCGATGATACTCGGCTTGCTAACAATATTCATACTAGTGGTGGTTGACCTGTTCAGGGAGAAAGCTGTAAAGCCTGTTGAAGAGCTGAAGGAGGAGAAGGAAACCGAGACGCTTATAGATAAGCTGGTGGAAGCCCTACACGAGAAAATCGACTACGAGTCTCGCTTGGAAGAGGTTAAGGTTAAAAACGCGCTGGGGAAAATTTCCTCAAAAGAGTATAAAGCAAGTGTTGAAGAATATGGGCGGAGGATCTCAGGGGCTGAGAAAAGAGTCTTGAAAAACATCGAGCAAATCTCCCTGAAAAACCCGAAAGCCGGTGAGGAGGTTAAGAGATCATACACGGTTTTCGAAGAAATAGATGTCGATCTGAAGAGGATGGTTGACAACACTATAGACAGGTTTAGAGGCGGCCGGATCACGAGAAGCGTCTTTGAAAACCTAGCTGGAAAATATTTGAAGGATAATAGGAAGAGGCGTGAGGCCGCTGTGGGCGATGTTTACAGGTCTCTGGAGAGATTAAGATCATAGGCTTTTTTAATCTACTTTTTCTTAATAGCGCATATAACCTGTTCTAGAGAAGCGTTCCATCGATATCAAGATTTTACCTCTCATTAGATATTGCGGTTGCTTCCAATCTTCTAAGAACCATGTTAAGCAGCCCCTTTTCCCATCCTTTTTGGACAGCAGAAGTGAAAGAGGCCACTACTATTGTTGAAAATACCTGCCATTTATACAATTATAAAATAGATGCTTCTAATTCAAGACTATTTAAACATATCTTTCAGAATCATTTCAGAATTGTTTCTGAAACGTTCAAACCTTTAGAACATCAAAACCTATATATATATAGCACAATTATATGCAGATAGATTTGGGGTGAGATAAGGTGTGAGAAGAGATAGGTTATGCTTACTAATCATACTCTGCTTCCTTAGCACTATATCTATCATAGGAGTACTGGCAGCGGGAGAAAAAATATGGGTTTATAGCTATAAGCGTTATCCTACCACAGGTTCCCTGTATGGAACAGCATTTGTCGAAGCATATGCAGGAGCTTACAAAGTGAACACGACAATTGTAGGAGGAATATATGGATGGAGGTTTCTGACTGGAGGTTCATTTGGCGGAGGGCACAATCCTCCTTCCTATCCTTACTATGCTTGGGGGTCTAAGTTCGAAAAA
Organism: Thermoproteota archaeon; assembly: GCA_038848185.1. GTDB lineage: Archaea > Thermoproteota > EX4484-205 > EX4484-205 > JAAOZP01 > JAAOZP01. The sequence goes on from JAWCNV010000004.1 coordinate 101,567, forward strand.
TATACACCATATGGCGCCACTTGGTGGTACGCGAGGTACACTCTTAATATTGCAGATGCCACACAAGGATTCCAAATAATCGGCCAAATGATAGCACAAGCCAACATATATACTTGGATGGGTTAAAAGGTAAACGTATGATCCGAGGCTGAGACTACTGTAATGACTCATAAAGGTACCGTTTGTTTTCTTCTCTTTCTCTCTTTCTTTTTCCAAGAGTTTTTGATCGTAAAAGTGTTAGCTACCCCTTTTTGGTTGACGGAGGGATTTTACGCAAAATACTCTATCTATAAAACTGCTTTCTGTCTGGTTAATTTTTTAAGTCCATATGACTGCAGGTTTGATGAAGAAAATACTGTTATTGATGCAAATGGAACCTTTTTCTGGAAGGTGCTGAAAATAAAGGGGGATGTTGCTTTAATAGAAATAAATTTTAGTGTGGTAGGCTTCCAACTTACCTCGGGACCGGATTGGAAGAAGGTTATGCTCACAAAATCTTTTAAAATCATGGTGAACATAAGTGACAGGTTCATACTTAACACCACTAGATCTGATCCTCTTTATCTTCCGTATTGGATACCGCTTGGAATTAAGGAAAATGATGAAATCTTCTTAGGACACCAGTATTTAATGAATTTCTGGTATGTTGGAACTTTTCTTGGCTATGGAATGAGCGATTATGTGGTGACTTCTTGGAAGACATTTCGTGCAAGCGATATTATCTTTGCATATTTCACTAACATATCGGGGGTTAGGGTGATAAACCCACGTGTGCACATTCCTCCTGATTTTGATGCTATTTATGATAGAGGTTCCGGTATAATGATAGGGCTTATCGAACAGGATCCAGTATTGCTAAAGTTTTTAAATATTTTTACTCTAAGCAATATTACTTCTCCACCGCCATTTGGGTTCATGTTGGATAATATCGGTGTCGAACCAGTTAAGGAAGAAAATAATCAGTATGAGCAGTCCACGAGCATAAGTCTTTCAGTATTAACTGTTCTCATTCCAACGAATGTTGAAGCGGGGAAGGAATTTGAAGTAAGCTTGACTCTGGAGAACAACGGTACTAGTGAAGCAAAGGATTTGAGAATGCTCTTGGGATCTTTTAACGAGGGAGTTGAATTACCCTCCCCAATTCAAGTGGATAGTATCAGACCCAGAGAAACTAAAGAAGTTAAGTTAAGGATTAGGCTCTTGCATGAGGGAACATATAACCTATATTGTGAAGTACAAAGAGATGATGAAGTACTTTTACGAAAAAGTTTCTCAATTGAATGCAAACCTTCGTTAATACAAACCATAATGCCTTTCATGATAATAATTATAGTCTGTTTCATAATCTTTATATTAGGCTTCTTCCTGCTAAAGAAGAGGCATCGGTGAGTAATCATGTCCGAAGGTTTTAAAATGGATTTAGAGAAATTCCGAATTCTGTTACTTAGGGAGATTAAGAATATAGGGCGATTCCCATATCTTGAATTGATACTCTTCGTCCTCGTCTTTCAAACTATATCGAAAATCGGAACCTTTTTCGTTGTTACATATGATTTAGAAAAGTCTGTTTTGACGTCGTTAGCTTCTAATAAATACTTTCTGTGTATTGGGAGCCAAGTTTTTGACATATATCTGGTAATTACTTTATTTTCATCCATCTTATCCTACTCGTCCGTCTCGTATCTCAGGGACATTGGCTTCCTTAAAACCGAGTTTTCACTTCCCATTGGTCGAGGAACTCTTTATCTATCGAAGTTTCTTAGCTCCTTCCTCATTCTACTCCTTCTTGTTTTTGCCTCGGTTTCTTTTTCAGGCTTTGTTAGAGGCTTTGGTGCGATTCAATTCATACCCTTGACTGAATTAATCTTGTATTCGTTTATGATTCTTACCGAAGCCTTTTCCGTTACTTTTCTGATCGCCTCCATAACGACTTTGTTGACCTTTATAGTAAAGAGGCCTGGTGTATCTTTTATAATCACTTTTTCCCTACTATACCTTTTACAGCTTGTTTCCTTCCAATTGAGGGAGAGTTTATCCCTATTGCCGTATAGCTTAGGTATTTTTGAGGAACGACTCGTTACATCTATTAGTCGAGGAGCATTTAACTCCTCTGTTTTTGAGCCTCTATTCATTTCATTTCTGCTTTCCCTCCTGTTTTTCTCGTTCGGCTACTACTATGTGACTAGGAGGATGCAGATATCATGAATCCGATTAAAAGAATTGGGACAATACTAACTGCTCTATCTTTAGCCATTATGTCCGGATGTTGGGTCGCCGACCTCAATTCACTATACTACGGAGGAGGAATATCTCTCGCAGAACAGTCGAATCATTCAATTTATTTAGCTTTCATGTATAATAGGGAAACTCAAATCGTAATGGATTTAACCACAGATTCGAATGTTGAATTCACCATGTTGAATTCTGAGCAAATTCGCACCTTGTTATCTCAAGGCATTACCACATACTTTATGCAATCGACCATCAGGGGCGGATTGAATAAAACTCTAGGAGCAATAGATCAGGGATTTTATATCCTCATTTTTAATTCGACTGATAAAAATCAGGTAGTCAATATGAAGGTGATTCAAAAAGGACCGGAATACGGTTTAATAGCCCTCGGTATGATATTACTCCTATTCGGAGCCTTTTTAATTGCATCTTCGTTAGCATTCGATAAGCTCCTCCGTTTGAGGCGAGTGTAGATGAGAAGAATAATTTCTGCAGATAATCTAGTTAAAAAATATGGAAGAATCATTGCTTTAGAAAATGTTTCCTTTGACATTCCCGATAGCGTGACAGCGTTGATCGGCCCGAATGGTTCGGGTAAGACAACCCTCATAAACATTCTAATGGGTTTGATTAAGCCTGATAGGGGGAAGGTTGACGTGCTTGGATTTAACCCTTGGGTGCAAGGCAGGAAAGTAAGAGAAGTTGTCAGCGTTATCCATGAGAAACCAAGGTTTCCCTCATGGTACACCGGCATCGAATACTTGGAATATGTCGCAAGCCTCTACTTCTTGTCAAGCCCCAGGGATAAGGCTTATGAAGCCGCTTCCATGGTAGGGATCGCGGAGAGCCTGAATAGGCGTTTGGGCGAGTATTCTGCGGGGATGGTTCAGCGTTTAGCCTTGGCGCAAGTCCTCTTGGGAGAACCTAAAGTTATAATATTGGATGAGCCTACTGCGAACCTTGATCCGAAAGCAAGAATTGAGGTCATGGGTTTAATTGGTAAATTAAGGAGGGAGAGGGGGATCAGTTTCATAATATCGTCTCATGTGCTTTCAGAGCTTGAACGGGTCTGTAACTTCATAGTACTCCTACACTATGGCCGTCTGCTTTTGGCTTCGGAGGTTAGTAGCTTACTACCAGTTCACCCAGTCTTAGAATACAGGGTTGTCACCAGCAATAATGAGCTTCTGTTTGAAAAAGCTAGGGAAGTACACCTAAATAACCTAGAATTGCTAGAGGGTTACCTAGTTTTCAGGGATGATAGTATTGAGGGTTTAACGAAACTTATGCAGCTGATAGTTAAAAACCAGTTGACGATAGAATACATAGAGCCTGCTAGAAGCCTGTTTGAAAACATCTATCTTTCTGTTCTCGGTGAAAAACATCTCCGTTAAATAATGTACTTTAAGAAAAATAAGATTGACAAGTGGGGCAACATCTAGGCATGGATTAAATTCATCAGGAGGATTGGGCCGATTTACAAAGCCTCTTTTATTCGCTTCTCTACTTCCACGAATAATTAAATCATCAGAATCATCTTATTAGAGGGAGGTGCTCCTTTAAATTAGAAATTAACCGTTGTACCTGCCACAAACATTTCTATGAAGGCTATGGTTATGAAAAACACGAAAACGATTATTGCTTTTCCTTCTTTCACCCTGTAAAGAACCATTGGCCCAAGGTAAAACTGCATTGCAAAAGAGTAGAAGCCTACGAAAAGGGAAACATATGGCAGGAAACCGCCAAGCAAGCACGGTCCCACACCGTAACAAGCTGCTTTCCAAGCATTCAGAACAGGCCCCCGCCCACCGATAAGCCTGTAAACCAGATGCAAGAGCAATGTTAGTAAAAGAAGAATGAAGACGGCGAATCCAAATATTAAAATAACCTCAATCAAATAGGCATACACTCCATAAGAATTAAGTAAATTGCTTTTCAAAATGTTATACGCTAAAATTTGTGCTTGATAGGAGGAAGACAGATCCGTACTTTCTACACCGAGATAATTGACGATAGGCGTAACAATAGAAATGACCAACGTTACCCATAGGAAGAAAACGAAAGGAGGCTTCCAACCCTCGCTTCGCGCCTCCTCGAAAAAACCAGTAGGATCAGCTAACTGCTTTATCAGTTTCCTTATGTTTCTTACCATGTGTTTTCACCAAGTAAGCTTTCAGAATATTATAAACCTATTTTTCACCTAATGTTTATTGATAGGCCAAGATAGCCCGGGAGAGATTCGAACTCTCATCAAGGGGTCCAAAGCCCCCCATGTTTGCCATTACATTCGGCGTCTTTTTGGGGCTCCACCGGGCTTTCCCGGGCCTGTTGAAACCTAGCTTTAAGGAATTAATAACCTTTAACTTAAAACTCTATTTCTACATGCTTTTTATGGCCGTTGGGCTCTATTAGGAATGCTGGTCTACCCACTCCTACATAAAGAACGCGATACTGGGGTTTAATGTTAAAATTGTTAATAACGCTCTTCCCATCAAGTATTGCAAAATCTTTTCCGGTTAAACCGGATGCTTCCTCAATGTCTATCTCCCTGAACTCCCTGTGGTCGCTTGCTATTATGATTACGTTGACTCCCTGCACTGCCTGTCTCCAGTCTTTAAGAATCTCGATGTCCTTGCCTTCAACACTTTTAACAAGCGGGTCGCAAACCCTAATGTTTCCTCCGAGTTTTTGGATGAAATCGAGTATTCTTAAAGCTGGTGAAAGCCTAGTGTCTGATGTGCCTCCTCTGAAGGATAGGCCGAGCAGCGCGAAACTGCATTTAGACTGTTCCAATCCTAAGAATTCAACAGCCTTCTTGATCTTGCCTATGAAGAGTTCTGTCGAAGACTCGTTCACTCTTCTTGCAAGCGGGGTTATCTGAAGCTTCACCCCGTGTTCAGCAGCAGCCTCCATGATGAAATGGGGGTATACTGGGATGCAGGCGCCTCCAACACCAATACCTGGGTTATGAAGGTGTGAGAACGGTTGAGAGTTAGCTGCCCTCCTAACCTCATCGAACGATACTCCTATTTTCTCGCAAAAGGAGGCGAGTTCATTTGCAAGCGCTATGTTGACGTCACGGTAGATTCCTTCAAACAGTTTCTCAGTTTCAGCTGCAACAGTGCTTGTCATGGTGATAACTCCCTTCTTCACCACTGTCGAGTAAAGCTTTGCCGTTAGCTCAAGGCTCCTAGGCGAGTCGCAGCCAATAATCTTGGGGTACTTCTCTAAAAAGTCTTCTAAAGCTGTTCCGGCAGAGATTCTTTCAGGACTGTAGGCAAGAGCGAAGTCTTCATCTGTTTTCAAACCGCTAGCCTCCTCTAGGATCGGTTTAACCACGTTGCGCGTTGTCCCTGGCGGCAAAGATGTTTCCACCATCACCAGATCTCCTCTCGAAAGGCTTCTACCTACTTCACCAGATACTTGCCTAATCGGGGTTAAATCAGGCTTCTTGTCGCTTGAAAGATATACTGGGACTGCGATTATTTTAATATCTGATTTACGTGCTCCATAGGAGTAGCTGTCGGTCACTTCGAGACAACCCTTGCCCATCAAAATCTGTAAGTGTTTAGTGAGGTAGGCTTCCTCAGGGAACGGTGAGGCCCCTGTCTTGAAGAGTCTTAACGCCTGTTGATCTAGTGTCATTCCTATTACCCTTGCCCCCGCCAACCCCCATCCTACGCCTATTACAGAGCCCACGCGTCCGAACCCGAATACTCCAACAGTATACGTGCTTTTTCTAAGGTTTTCAACAGCTTCCTCCGGCGTGGTTAGGAACGGCTTCATTCACAGTAGTGTAGCGGACGTGTTTTTTAAGATTACTGGATTCAGCACGCTGGAGGCTGAAAAGATAATAATGGCTTGTACCGAACAATAGGTTGGAGGCATTGCCCAGGAAAACGATTATGATAGATGTGCTTACGCCTAAGCAAGCCCTCCTATTCGGTAAGGTTAAGGAGAAGCTTGAGGAGAGAAGGTGTAAAGTATACGTTACGTCGCGCCGGTATGTTGAATTAACTAATATTTTCAAGCTTTCAAACATCAGGCCAGTAATAACAGGTAAACATGGTGGTGCTGATCTTTATGGGAAGCTTGTTTCCTCGCTTCACAGAATGCTTAGTCTTTCGAAAATCATGAGGAGGATTAACCCTGATCTCGTGCTGAGCTTCAGTTCCCCGGAGGCTGCGAGGGTTGCATTCGGGTTGAATATTCCCCATGTTTCCGTGAACGATTCTCCTCACTCAACCTATGTTGCGAAGCTGGCTATTCCACTCAGCTGCAGGCTACTCACTCCTAAGATTGTTGGTAGAAAAGTTTGGCTGGAATACGGTATAGGCAGAGAAAACATAGTTGTATACAAATCTCTTGACCCGGTTGCGTGGCTCAGAGACTTTACTCCTAGAAAAAACATTCTAAGGAAATACGGCTTATCTGAAGACAGCTACATCATGTACAGGCCGGAAGAATATAGAGCCTCCTATCTTAACGTGAGCCACCTTACGCTTGAAACTGTTTCAAAGGTTTACCATAGTGAGAAGAGTTTAACAGGCTTGAAACTCGTGGTCGTGCCCAGATATGAGAAAGAAACCTATAGACGGGTTTTCAAAGACCGTGCTGTCATACTTGAGCACGGGGAGGATACGCGTTCAATCATGTTTTATTCGAAGGGTTTTATCGGTGCTGGCGGTACAATGAACATTGAGGCTGTGCTTATGGGTGTTCCAGCAGTATCCGTCTATCCGTCTCTGACAATCGTGGAGAAATACTTGGTGGGTAAAAGATTGCTGGCTAAGGCTGTTGATGAAAAAGGGTTGCGCATCTGGTTGAGGAAAACGGTTTCAAAAGAGTTGGATGAGGGCAAAAGGTTCTTATCGTTGACGCGCC
>JAWCNV010000004.1:108777-114044 GCA_038848185.1 Thermoproteota archaeon
CGGCTTAAGAAGGCGGAGGATCCTGCTGAAAAAATCGCGGAAACATGTTTAGGGTTAATATGATTATTTCATCTGTTTTTACTTATTTCTCTAATGAATAGGTACTTGTAGAGCTTCAGCCAAACAAATATCCACAGTAGTATGAGAGATAAGCCTATGGCTGTTTGAATAAGCCCTATGAGCAACCTAGGTGTAAAGGGTCTTAAAACTCTCTCAATACCGGTTTGAATAATGTAGAAGGCTTGCGACCCGAATACGATCACAAGATAGTTGAACAATATTAAGAGGATCAAAGGTTTAAGACTAGAAAGTTTCCCCATGGCTCTCACCAAAACCCTAGAACAACTGTTAAAATGGCTAGGAGGTCTGAGAAAACGCATAGAATCATAATCGCGTTAAAAATCTCTTTCTCGCTTCTGAAGCCAAGTGCTGCGACAAACCTAGTTAAGGTTATGGGGGCTTTTAAATCCCTGTTGGCAGTTATCACCCCGTTCTCCGAGACGGTTATCGGCCTCACGCTCAGCTCTGATCTTTCAAAGAGCCTCCCAACGCTTGAAAGGTTGAAGAAACCATTCGTCAAATGGGGTAGAAGACTGATTATCAAAGGTATTTCGCAGCCTTGGATTACTGAGAAGGCTAGAAGAGCTCCTCCTATGGATAGAGTGCCAGTGTCTCCGACGAAAACTCTCGCCGGATACTTGTTGTAGTAGAAAAGTATCAGCAACGGAAGGAAGACGATGCTGAACATTAAGCCTGTTGAAAAAACATCAGCATCCCTCCCGGCAAGATTCTTAATGACGGTGACGATGAACAGTGTTATCAGAACTAGGAGAGAGGAGCCTGTTGCCGTACCATTCATTGTGTCAAACATGTTAATCGAGTTGGATACTACTGCAAGCAGCCCCGGGATAATCACAATGTAAACCAGCGGGATGCGGAAAACAGTTTCGAAAGGAAGAACCAGGCTACCGGAGTAAGGATGGATAAGAATTAGAGGTAGTCCTGCTGCAGCCGTGAGAAGAGGCTTCTCCACAGCACCCAGCTTCCTACGGTCATCTATAATCCCCACAATACCGGTTGCCAGCACTGTGAGAAGTATACCGAGTGTTTCAGAAACATAGAGGTTGAGTAAAAATGCTGGGAGCGAAGCCGTTAAAACTCCTATGATAAACGCTAAACCCCCCATCTCCGGGATCCGCGGCTTCTCAGGCTTATGGTAGTCTACCCCATAAATGCCCAGTTTAATAAAGCTCCTCAATATGTATTTCAAAGTTAGCAGGGATGCTGCGAAGCCGATTGATCCCGAAGCAATCATGATTAGCGTCAGGTTTTCTAACAGCATTCTTTCCCAAACTCGGGAGAAACGTGGTTTAATAAGTTTTCCAAGCGTAACTATACGATAATTTAATAAGCTTATTTCTATGGTTAGCGGTCATCCTTTGAGTCGGGACAGAGACAGTGAGAAAGGCGCCTTTTTCCAGAAGATTATACTACTAATGAGTTTCTTCCTAATCCTGCTTTTCATAATATACGAGTTTTTAGACGCCCCTCCTAAGGGTTTTGTATTGATGAAAATAAGCGGGTTCGAGAAGAAGCAGCAGGAGGCTTCTCTCCAACTGGTTTTGAGCAATAATTCAAGCGATAGACGTGAGGGTATTCTCTTAGTTCTCTTGGGCTATGAGGAAAGCAGGGTCACAGAGAACACTACTTACTACCAGTTCACAGAGTTTAAGGCATTCAACTCCAGCATGCTTACACTTAATCCTGGAGAGGAGGAAACACTAGGTTTAGGCATAGTGCTGGATCCCGGGGCTAAGCGGATTGTGGTGATATACTGTTATGATTCTAACCCTGCTTTTCAAACAGGTTACAATGGCTCAATAGTGTTAAGGAGGGATAAGACAGTATGGGTTCAAACTTGGCTAAGCTGAAACAATGGCAAAACTATTCCCTAATTATCGTGTTTCTGATGGCAGTACTTTTAAGAATGGTTCCGCCAATAAAGTATGGTCTGCCCTACGGGTTTGATATTTACGAGTTTATTTCGAGAGTATTTGTGCTGAACGAGGAGAGCTTTGTGCCGCTTCCTCACGGTCCGCTCTTCTACTATATTCAGCTAGTGATTCTCAAGGCTGTTGGCTACAACTCGTTTATCAAAATCCTGACTTTCCTCGAGCCTATTATCTTCTCCTTCTTTATTCTTCCACTTTACTTTGTTTCGAGACAGTTTAAAACTCTTGGGAATAGACCTGTTTACACCCTTCTCTACGCTGCGACGGTAAATCTTCTTGTACACCAGGTAGGCGGCGTAATAATACCGGAGGGTCTTGGAATCCTGTTCTATGGAATGACAATATTCTTTGCGATGAAGGCTATGATGGGGGATTGGCGATGGATGTTTCCGGCAATGTTCTCCGGGTTTCTGACTGCTATGAGCCACCATCTCTCGGTTTTCCAACTAATCCTGTTCTTCGCATCATTATTCCTCTCCTATTTCTACTATTATTTGAGACATGAGAAAACGAATAGAATTTTACACCTACTTATTCTGATTTTTGCAAACATCCTGCTTCTATTGGCCTCCTCAGTATCAGTATGGAGTTCAATGGGGGAAGAAGAAAACATGTTGAAGCTGCTTCTCATAATGGTTTTTGGAAACCGTTTTCTACCTTTTCTATTAGTGGTCGGAGCAGTAATTTTTCCGATTATTACAATGGAGGTTGCAAAGTTTGTGAAAAGATATGAGAAGTTCACTTTCAAAAAGACATTCATCTCAATACTGGTGGTCGGCCTAGTGATTCCGAGTATTTTAGCAATTATTTTTCGCCCTGATTCTCTACCAACCATCCTATGGTTCACTGTACCTATTTCACTCGGCTTCCTGCCTTTTGCAATCCACGGGTTTATCCAATACTGTAAAAATGTTTCGCTTTACGATACAGTATTCTTCTTGGCTCCGCTCATGATTTTTATGGTTGAATCCTCATTACTGCTTTCGCTAGAAGGTTATAGAACACTTATCTATAGGATACCTACTTTCGTAATATTCTTCGCAACCCCGCTTGCTGGGTATGGGCTAAGTTGCTACAGCAGTGAGTTAAACAGTGTTGAGAAAGAGTATTTAGCGGGGATGATCCTGTCTTACTTCATTCTCTCCTTGGCCTTCACATCGTATCCTAAGCCGGAATTCGCATATGGCGTTAATGAATCTGTGAACTGGTCTGAAATAGCGCTTGCAGAAGATGCTTACAGCTATTCGTTGGCGTTCGACGCTGGAATAGATACAGATAACAGGCTTGGTGTTATCCTGATGTTCTTATCGCATAGGAAGGCATGTTGGATGGGAAACATAACTTCATGGTTCCTGCCCTCCAACTCATGGCTAGTAAACGTATCGCTTTCCGGAAAACCATACTATCCAAAGGAGGACATGTTAATACTGGTCTCCGACTCGATGAGGGAAATATTTGGCGGGAAGGTTCTTAACCTTGTAACCAAGTCATCCGGGTCCCTCTCTGAAGATGTTATGGACTACCTTAACAATTCTCCGGGGGTAGATAGGCTGGGAGATGCCCATAATGGGGCCATATATCTGTTTTCTTGGAAAAAGTTAAATCAAAGTAACACGAGGCCTCCTTAACAATGGTTAGGGCTGTGGTACTAGTAAGATGCAAAGCAGGAACGTATAAAGATGTTGTTAGAAGGCTTAGGGAGATGGAGAATGTTAAGCTTGTTTTTTCCAGCCTAGGTGCGTATGATGTTGTTTCCAAGATTGAGGCAGACAACCTTACTGAAATAGGTAGAGTGGTTAGAATGATAAGGTCTTTCAGAAACGTCGACACGACGGAAACCCTAGTTGAGGTTGAGGCTGGAGGTGCTTCCAAATGACATACAGTTGCGTCCTGATTAACGTTGACGATGGAAAAGTAACCCAGGTTCTTGAAAAAATCAGGAAAATCGAAGGTGTTATTGATGCCTTTGAATGCTTCGGAAGATTTGATATCGTCATTCTCCTTCAGGCGAATGACATAGCTGAGTTAGCCCTGTTGACGGCAGAGATAAACTCGATCGACGGTGTTGAGAAAACTGAGACCTTGGTTGCAAGCTAGGAGCTACGGCGATTAAAGTGTTCCCATCCTCCTCTCAATACTTTAAGGGTCCTGCCGTCTTCTTGGCGGTACCATACTCCATGCTTACCTATAATTTTTCCCACAGGTATTAGAACTCCCCCAACGTGCTTAACCCTTCTAACCGCTTTCTCCCATTTTCTTCTTGGAATTACTGCTATAAGTTCAAACTCCTCGCCCCCGTAAAAAACCATTTGAAACGGTGTTGCTCCAACAATGCTCGAGGCTTCTTTAACCCCATCGCTGATGGGGAGTTTCTCAACAAGTATTCCGTTACCAGTTCCCTGAATAAGGTTGTGTAACGATGCTGAAAGCCCATCGCTGGAATCTGTGCATGCTGATGCAACACCGTTAAGAGCCATGCCCTCTCTAAGCCTTGCGACAGGTTTACATATTTTCTCTATAACCCTGCTCTTCACCTTGCTTGGTATTTTGTCGAGGTTTCTCATGAGCTTGAAGCCAACGTAGGTTTCTCCAAATAAACCGGTTACTGCAACAATGTCCCCGGGTCTTCCACCTGTTCTCGTGATGGGAGGCTTATTCGCCAGTGATACTGTGACCACGCTAATTGTTACGCAGGGTGCCTCGTTAGTGTCCCCACCCATAATTGTTCCTCCGTAGAGGCTGATCGCATCTTCCCATCCATTAGCAAGCTCCTGGAATCTTCTCCAGCCGAAGCCTTTTGGAAGCCCTATGATAAGGTAGTAGTAGGTTGGGGCAACTCCTTTAGAAGCCATGTCGCTAACACTCATCGTGAAACTCTTGGCAGCCATCTGCCTGATCGTCATGAAAGGGGGGACGTCTGTGGTTTCAACCAGCATGTCTCCTGAGAATACAAGGTGTTTTTTGTTGAGTACACATCCCCAAGCATCATCATAGGGTGAAAGAATATTGTCTTTCTGGGGGAACCGTTTTTTAATGAAATCTATTACAGCCCGCTCGCTGAAAACTCTATTTGCCATATGCTCTGTTTTAAAGTAGTCTAATAGTTTAATCTTTATCCTTTTTTAAAGACGAAAACGTTTTAAACCTCTCCGGAAAAATGTCTAGATGAGCCTCGGTAACTCAGCCTGGTAGATATTAAAAATAGCTGAAAGTGGCAGCCTCGTAAGCTGTTAGCCGGGGGTTCAAATCCCCCCC
>JAWCNV010000005.1:0-101952 GCA_038848185.1 Thermoproteota archaeon
TTGAAGTGGAGCAGAAGGAGGAGAAATCTATAGTCTTAAGATGTGAGGGTAACTATTGGAGCCAGACCAAGTCTTTCGCAAGACTTAGGCTTTCTTTGGATAATCGGTCACTGAATGTTACATGGGAAGGTGAAGCATTGTTTGACTATATATCTGACACTTGGGTTTCTGTGGGCGAGACCCAGTGGTATGGGCAGGGCCAGCTGATTATCCAGGCTTTCCCCTTGAATAGTCATGTTGTTGAGATGAAGCCTTTCATAACCGGCAACATTCAGCCACCATTATGGTTTACGAGAACCGGTGTTGCGATACTTGTTGACAATTACCTGCTTTTCGACACTAGGTTTGACAGAGGGATAACAGTAAGAGGCTTAAATACCAAGTCTTTTAGCTACAAGATAATCATTGGTGAGAATCTTGTCGACGCTCGAAGAAAGGCGTTGAAAAAGGTCGGTCTCCCCCAAAGGATGCCGGATAAGCGGGTTTTAACAAGCCCAATATTCACCACATGGGTTGAATACAAACAGGGCGTTGATCAGGAGAAGGTTTTGAAGTTTGTAAAGGATATTAAGGAGAATAATTTTCCCTGCAGCGTTATTCAGATAGACGACAGATGGGAGAAGAAATATGGCGAATACACTTTTGATAATTCGAAGTTTCCAGATCCGAAAATCATGGTTAAGGCAATCCATGATGCCGGTTTCTTGGCGACTCTTTGGGTACATCCTTTCATTAACCGTGATTCTGAAAGCTATGAATATTTTAAGAGTAGAAGACTTTTAGTATGGGATCCTGAGAAGGATGAGCCGGCTGAAATAGTCTGGTGGAACGGGTCTGCTGGGCTCCTGGATATAAGTAATCCTGAGGCACGTCAATGGCTTGACAAGAAGCTGAGAGACCTGAAGAAGAACCATGGTTTCGACGGCTTCAAGTTTGATGGTGGAGACGCCTACTTTTTCCCCTTCGCTAAAAAAGAGGGAGGTATTGTTAGACCCATAAAAATAGGACACACCCATGGAAACATAACTCCAAACCAGTATACCGACGAATGGCTTAGATTCATATTTGAGAATCATTATGAACTAGCAGAAGCTAGAGTAGGATACTTAGCACAGAGTTTTGGGATAATTGCTCGTGAAGGAGATAAAGAGTCCTCATGGGGGATTGACAACGGTCTGTATGCAGCTGTAACTCAGGCGTTAACGCTTTCTACAGTGGGTTATCCATACATCATGCCAGACATGATAGGCGGTAACCAGTATAAGTATAGGTGTGACAAAGAGCTTTTCATCAGATGGGTTGAGGCAGTGTCTTTGATGCCGGTAGTCGAGTACTCGATAACTCCGTGGACTTACGACAGCGAGACAGTTGACATAGCTAGGAAATACTCTCTTTTCCACTTTTACCTTGGCGATTACTATGTTTCGCTCGCGGAAAAAGCTATGAAAACAGGTGATCCTATACTGTGTCCGCTTATCCTCAGGTATCCGGAGGATGACAAGTGTGCCCATATAAATGATGAATATCTCATAGGAAACCTTCTGGCAGCCCCAGTATTGAAAAGCAAGTGTAATGAGAGAACTGTTTACGTACCTGAAGGAAAATGGATTGACTTTTGGAGCAACAAGGAGATCCAAGGGCCTATGGAAACAAGTAGTGAATCGCCTTTAGATCAGTTGCCTCTCTACGTTGAGACGCGTGACTCGGAACTGGTTACAATAATTAGGAAGGTAAGAAAGGAAGTCTTCAACCTAAAGTAGTTCAGATAGACGTGTTAATGAAATATTCATCTATAATGTTTTTTAAATGGTCACTTCTAGAGCTGAGTAAAAAATTGAGTAAAAAATTACACAAGTCTTATAAACTATAGCGTCGAGTACTCAGTGGTGATGTGAAGTGGGAGAAGAAAAGGAAATGGGAGAAATAAAAGACGTTAAGGAACTTAAAGAAGTTTTAAAGACTGTAAGAGAGGAAGTACCTGGTCTTTTAAAGGATATTGTGGGACCACTTAAAGAGCTGATGGGTACATCGTTAACCGAGGAGCAGGCTAGAGAGAGAGCTAAGGCAATAGCTACTTTTTATAAAGAGCTTCTTGCAGCAGGAATGAAGGAAGACGTTGCAATGGATTTGGTTAAAAGCCAGTTTATCAGTCCGGCGGAATTAATCAGAAATGTTCTAGGACAGATTTCCCAGAGGAGAGAAGAAGAGAAGATATTAAACAAATAATATTTCAATGTTCGAAATGGGAAGATCATTGCAGCTAGCCCTAACGTTAGGCGAAATCGTTGTAAGTCTTTTTATATTCATCCCTACCCTATTGTGGCTTTTGTTGAATTTTTATTACATCAAGCACAAGATAGGTCGAAATAGAAAGAAAATGCTGAAGGCATTAAAAAGAGAAGGTTTGCCAGAACCTGTTTCAGTTGAAATAGCCAAACACATTTTTCCAGAAATAGAATTATCTCCTTGGAAACTTTCATCTTTTTTCGTAATGAATACTTGGAAAAAGAGGGCGAATCTAGTTGGAAAGCACGATAGACGAGCTTATCAAGAAGATTAGTTTTTTAGAGAACGAGCTTAAAAAGGAAAAGGAGTTAAATAGAGATATATTGCGAGAGCTCGCTATAGTCAGAAATGTTCTGTCTTTAAGTTCAGACACTTACAAGACCTCTAAGAAGATAACTCTTCTTTCGCAAAGTCTGAGAGCAGGAGCATTAGCCAGAGACATAACTGAAATATTGTTAAGTGAAGGCCCGTTAAATATATCTCAGCTGACCAATCTGCTCAGAGAGATCAGGGGAAGGGCATCTAGGAAAACAGTTGCAAAGAAACTCAGAGAATTAATGGAGCTCGAGATTGTGGATATAACCGAAGGAAAGAAGAGTGAGAAGCTTTTCAAGATAAAAGAGGAAGGGGAAAATAAGTAGTCAATGATTCGATATTGCTGGTTACGAAAAACCGTATTAGGAGTTTCTACTCTTATTGATTCAGACCGTTAATCTGAATCCTAATCCAGTAAGAATGAGGATAATAATTGGTTGATGAGCAAGGTAGAATGTTAAAGATCTTTTACCTATGAAGGTGAATGTTTCGAAAAGCTTGCCGTCGAGTTCCATATCATGCACCTTATTAATTAGAAACTGTGCAGAATAGATTCCAAACACGAGTATCCCCAGATAAGGAACTAAAGGAAAATATTCTAGTGGAGTGAAATTTTGCAGGGCAAAAGCATACGATAACCAGAAGAGATATGGAAAATCAATTTTCTGAGCGTGTAGAAACACGCCTAATAAGATTAATGTTAAACTGAGAGGCAGAATAAGTTTTCTACGGCGGATTATAAATGGGATTATGAAGGAGGAGAATGCAAAGAAATGTAAAATACCAAAATATATTGTCAGCCTCGGCACGAAGATGAATGTTAAAAGACTTATTGACGCTGCAAAAAACAGGAGCTTTACCCCTCTTTTAAAATATTTTTCCATAAAAGCTTCTTTCCGATTATTGTAGCTAACGTAGGCGGAAGTTCCAGCTAAAAATATGAAGAGGGACGATATTGAGTGAGGGAAGACAGTCCAGAAGAGAAAGTTTTCCGGTATTTGAATTAATCCGAAGGAGACTAAGGTTACTAGATAGTGAAAAAGAATCATTAGAATAACATTCATGCCTCTGATAAAATCGATCAGTTGAATCCGAGTTACTGAGCCAGCTTGTGCAACATTTCCCATAAGTGTTGCGTTAACGAATGTTTCTCTAGGTTCAGATGTAGAGGATCTGCACCGGGTCATACAGTTTCTCGTGCCTTTTAAAGGTCTTCTTTTCTTAACCCTTCTTAAACCTATAGGCTTTCTTTATAGGGCATACGACATTCGTAGTTTGATTTACTCATTCATCGAAACTCAATCCTCTCATTGGCTCAAAGTCGAAACACATGTAGAATTTTTCGGATTATAGTTGCCACCTTAAAAAATTAGGAGGTAGTGCAGTGGGTCAAGACCTTATCTAAAAAGGGTTGAGAATTCTTAAGAAATTTCAAAGAAAGTATAAATATAGCCTACTCCTTTAATTGCTCTAAGGAGGTTTCTAAATTTGAAAAATCAGGATATCAAGGTAAAACTTGGTTTTGTCCCCTCTCACAGAAGGATGTTCAAAAGATCTGAACCATGGGCAAAAGAGCTGCGTGACCGAACTCTAAAAATACTCAAAGAGATTGGTTTTCTGAATATTGTGGCACCAGATGAAGAACTTACTGGAAACGGTTTAGTTCAGACTGATGAGGATGCTGACAAAGTGATACAACTTTTTAAGGAAAAACATGTGGATGGAATTATTATCGAGGCTGTAGATTTTGGTGATGAAGTATCTGCAGCACTTATAGCGTCTGCTTTGTCAAAGCCAGTCATACTATTTGCAACGAAAGAGCCTCCATTTACTGCAGAAGGAGAAAGAACCTCAGACTCATTTTGTGGAACAATATCAATCGGATCGGCACTTTACAGGAGAAAGATACCTTTCATCTGGGGAGGAATCGTTTTTCCTGAAGAAAAAGAGTTCGTCAACTCTGTTGAAAATTTTGCTAGAACATGTATTATAGTTAACGGATTCTTGAAAGCGAGAATAGGCCTTGTAGGTCCTAGACCAGAGAGCTTTGAAACCTGTGCTCTGGATGAGGTTACTTTAATAAGGACATTCGGGCAGAGAGTAATTCCTATTTCTCTAGTGGAAGCCGGAGCTTTAGCAGAAGACTTCAGTGAACTAGAGATCAGCAAGATTACGCGGTCTATTAGAAGCGAAGTTAACGCATCCGCTGTAAGTGAGGATGTCTTAATCAGGATGGCAAAGCTAGAGTACTCATTACTAACGTTGGCTGATAAATGGAAGCTGGATGCAATGGGAATCCAGTGTTGGGGACCTATGTACAGGGTCTTTGGAATCGCTCCGTGCCATGTAAGTGGTAGGCTTGTAGATCAAGGCGTTATGGTATCGTGTGAAGCTGACATCTTAGGTGCTTTGACAATGCTTATTCAATATTTAGCATCCTTCAAAAAGACATCTCCCCATTTCATCGATTGGACAATACAGCATCAAGAAAAAGAAAATGTTTTTCTGGCTTGGCATTGTGGAAACGCGCCACTTTCTCTGGCAAAGGGCGAGGCTAGGATTAATCAATACGGTATGGGGACTTTTCAACTCAAGCCGGGTGTTGTAACCATCAATAGGTTAATAGAGTATGAAGGAAAATTCAAAATGTTAATAACGACAGGAAAAATCTTAGAAAGCAGCCAGAATCTTCAAGGTACTTGGGCTTGGGTTGAAGTATCGGATCTGAAGAAACTCTATGAGACTCTTCTTAATAATGGTTTTATACATCACGCAAGTATGATTCATGGCGATTATACCATACCTATCCAAGATGCTTGTAAAATACTCGGAATAGAAACAGTCATAATTTAGTTGAATTTACTGATTTCCCTTTACGTTCGAGGTGGAAATTTTAATCTTCCTCATAACGGCCGATCCGCTTTACTAGCTGGTAGGTGAAGTTAAGATGTTCAATGGGAGTTTTTGGAGCCACATTGTTAGCATCCCTGAATACAAACCTTTTTCCTTTCGTAACCCCAGAATCCAATATGTTTTTAACTTCTTCCTCAATCTTGTTTAAAGGACCCTGCTTAAGAGTTGTTACCCTCACGCCACCCTGTATTACCACATCTTCTCCCAATATCTCTCTTGCCTTACCAAGGTCTAGTGGAAACCCGGTGTCGATGGAGGAAATGTTAAGCTCCTCCCTTAGGGTTTCTAGATGCTGTATGACTGCTCCGCACAAATGTATACTTGGTCTTCCTAAGCAGAAAGTGCTAACTATCTTTTTGTGGAGGGGAAGGATGAATTCTCTATAGACTTTAGGAGACAGAAGCTGAATCGAGTCGTCTGCAAATCCGAAGCCTTCATACGGAAAAGAAATCTTAAGCAGCCTATGCCAAGCCTTCATCCTCTCAACTATGGATTCAGTCATAAACCAAAGGAATTCTTCAGCTAAACTCCTGTTTCGATAGAGCAGTTTAACAACATAACCGCCTGTTATGTTGGTCGCGACGGTGAAAGGACCGTCTGTCCCGATTGGTGCAGAAATGCTTCCAATGGGTCTTTCAAAATAGGTATACCCCTCTTCTTTCCTTTTCAAAAAGTATTCATAGAAGTTTCTCACTCTGGCCATGAAGCCGGAGAAGGGTTCTGGCATCCCTTTTTTCATAAACGCTCTTAAATCATCTTCGTTCTTAAGAAAAGGAACTATGTCTGGCACACTGTTATTGGAAAAATAGAGAGGTGCGCCGAACCATGCTGATTCATAAACGTTTTGAAAGTGCACTGGCAGGGACCATTCTCCCGGTAAACCCATTTCCCAGTCAGCATAAACATTATGCCTCCTCCAGTATTCAAACTCAAGCTCAACCTGAAGCATAGTTTCAGGATCGTTGAAGATTTTTTCATAGGTGTAGTTTTTCACGTTCAACTCCTTGTTTAATATTATCATTCTATTGTTCATCCCCCAGGTAACTGGAATCCTTTCATGCTTATTCAGCTTGAAATCTTTCCAAAGGTATGAAACCATTTCATTATGGTGCTCAAAACCATTGGCAACATGCGGCATGTTTGCACCAACTCTGCAACATATTTAAGTCTTGTTCTGAAAACGCCCTGAATCTTTCATAGGTTTGACCCGTCTTATCTAATGAACTATTTCCAAAAAGGTTTGGCTCTTCTAAAATGTTTTTAAATAGTGTTGATACTGATATTGTTTTCAATGCACGAGTGGGCTTTAGCAGAGTCTGTGATAAAAACAGTCTTAAAGATTGTTGAAGAGAAGGGTATTGGGAGGGTTACTGAGGTTAAGATAAGGATTGGAGAGATGCAGCAGGTGGAGCATGAAGTATTTAGGATGGCGCTCTTACAGTTAAGACCTGCTGGATTAAAGGATACGGCGTTCGTCATAGATATTGCGAAAACAGTATTGAAATGCAGAGCATGTGACCAAAAATGGTTTTTCCAAGAAGAGGGGCTGGAGGAGAACGTGTTGGAGGCAATACATTTTCTCCCAGAGGTGTCTCATGCATATGTCAAATGTCCGAGGTGTGGAAGCCCGGATTTCGAGGTTGTTGAGGGTCGTGGAGTATGGCTTGAGAGCGTGAGGGGTATGAGTAAAGATGATTGATCCAAGGATAAGTATAATCCAAGACAGGTTGAAAAGCATTGGGAAAATTATAGCGGTTTCAAGCGGTAAAGGTGGCGTGGGTAAGAGCCTACTGGCTTCGACACTCGCCCTTATTCTTGCGAGAAAAGGTTATAGGGTTGGGCTCTTTGACTTGGATTTCACAAGCCCTTCAACTCATTTGATTCTGGGTGTTGAAGGAGTACAGCCGACTGAGGATAAGGGCATTCTTCCCCCTCTTGTACATGGTTTGAAATACATGTCAATAATCTATTATTCCAGTGGGAAAGCAACCCCTTTAAGAGGGATCGATTTTTCAAACGCTTTTATTGAACTGCTTTCAGTTACGAATTGGGAGGCATTAGATTTCTTAATATTAGACATGCCTCCCGGAATCGGAGATGCTACGCTCGACCTTCTACGTTTAATAAAAAAGGCAAGGTTCCTGATAGTCACAACACCGTCTATATTAGCCTTCGAAACAGTTAAAAAATTAGTAGGCATGCTGAATGAGCTTAATGTTCCAATAATCGGCATCGTGGAAAACATGAAGACTAAATCAAGCATCATCCAGCAAGAAACTCGGAAACTCAATATCAGGTTTCTTGGAGAAATACTTTATGAGCCAAAGATTGAAGAAAACCTAGGGGACACTGATAAGTTATTGAAGACAGGTTTTGCTAAAGAGGTTGAGAAGTTACTTAAACATTTGACATGATAAGATTAATATCTCCCAGATATTCTCCTTAACTCGTGATTAATAATGGGGAGCTTGAAGATAGGTTTAACATTGTGGTCATTAGGGCCGACTAGGAACGAGATTGAGCTTAAAGCAGCTCTCGAAACAGCAAGAAAAATTGGTGTCCGAGGAGTACAACTCTGGTGCGTTGACTACTCGCCTTCAGAACCCTGTTTTCTAGATCCTGATAGGTGTGTGGGCGCGGAGAGGAAGAGGGTCTTAGAACTGGTGGGGTCATATGGGCTTGAAATAACAGGGTTCTGTGCTCAACTAACAGGACCCATGGATCCCGGTATGCCATGGCCAGGCTCTGCTTTCGGCGACCCAAGAGAACTGGAGAAGAGGCTTGAGAAAACCATGAAGGCTCTTGAGCTGGCTTCAGACATGGGGTCAACGGTAGTTACAACTCATCCTGGGGAAATACCTGAAGACAGTTCAAGCAGTAAATATAGGACAATGCTAAATTCATGCAAGATGCTGGCTAGGCATGCTGAGCAGGTTGGTGTTGCGTTTTGCATAGAGACGGGGCAGGAGCAGGCAGAGATTCTGAGACATCTGCTTGAAGAAGTGGGAAGTGAGGGATTAAAAGTAAACTATGATCCTGCAAACATGCTCCAGTATGGCGTGGTGGAGGGCGTGAGAACCCTAGCCCATTGGATTGTGCACACTCATGCTAAAGATTACAACCCAGAGACAAAGCGTGCAACAGTCGGCGAAGGCCTTGTACCTTGGGACAACTATATAAGCGCACTCAAGTCAATAAACTACTCAGGATGGTTCGCGCTTGAGGATGAGACAGGTATTAATGTGGTCGAGTCTCTTAAACGGGGAAAAGCCTTCCTAGAAAAATATTGATTATAGAGTAGTTGTCAAAAAGTCGATGAAACTCTCAGCTTACGGCCCGTCCTCGAAGACTGTAACGACTTTATCATTATTTCGCTAACATGCATGCCCCATTTCAGACTTGGCAGTGGCTCCTTATCGTTCAGTATACAATCGAAAAAGTGTTCCGTAGATGCCCGATAATAGTTCCAAGGCGGAAAATCCTGCTTAGGCATTCGGTACCAGTTTTCTGGTAAATAGTATTTACTTTCCTTTCGTTTAGTCATGACAGAGATCGCTGCTTGCCCACCTATGAGTAAAGCACCATCGCTCCCATAGATCTCTATATCTGGCATACTTCCAACATCCGTCCTTAAGCCATCAGGAGTAACGAAGTTCGCTATGACGCATCCTAAGCTCCCATTTTTCATGTTAATCAGTGTAAACGTGTTGTCTTCTACAGTCATCTTTATCCGTTTAGTAGGCTTCGCGTTCGCAATCTTTGGCCAGAAGGATTCGTAGGGCTTATGGGCAAGGTGTTCTGTGAAGAATTCTTCAGGAACTATAAATCTCTCAGGTATAGACAGTTTCGCCATGCCTGTCACTGACGAAGCCGGGCCCAAGAGGAAGGTTAGTGCAGCTATCTGGTATACGCCAAGGTCGAAAAGTGGTCCTCCGGCTCGTCTGGTGAAGAAGGTCTCTTCTCCCCAAGTGGGTGGGCCTCTACCCAGCCCAGCTCTGAACCAATAGACTTCGCCTATAGTCCCCTCCTCAAGTATGCTTTTAGCCTTCAAGTATAGCGGGTTCATCTGGACGTTTGGTTCGACGAGTGCTTTAACACCTGCTTTCTTAATCGCGTTAAACGCTTTCTTCGCATCTATCATGCTTGTCGCCAACGGTTTTTGAATTAAAAGATGTTTCCCAGCTTTAGCAGCTTTTGCCGCATGCTCTGCATGCATACCCATACCTGACAATATGAAAACAGCGTCAATGTCAGCTTTTCTCAGCATCTCGTCAACGTTAGTATAGTATTCTTTCGCACCCCACAGCTCCATACTTCTCTTAGCTCTTTCCTTGTTCCTGTCACATGTTGCTACTAACTCGCCCTTCTCAATTATGACTGGAAAATACGACTCGTTGGCAACAACCCCGCAGCCTACAACACCACACCTAACTTTTCGGCTCTGCATCCTTTCCACCTTTAATAAATCAGTTTTTCACCCTTAATAAAAATATAAGCGCTATCATAAATTCTAGAATCGCTGCAACTAGTAAGCTAATTATGCTCATGCTTTCTGAGAATGTTACAATCATTGCTAGAAAGAATGATATGACTGGAATTACTAGGATTACAATACTGATCACTATGGGAAGAATGTAGGAAACAGGTTTAGAGTATAAGTTTCCTGAAGGAAGTGTTCCACCAAACAGCCTGATTATCACCAGCATTTCCAATATTATGGAGGAGAGTACAGGAAAAATGTAAATTCCTCCCAGAAACATGAATGCTAAGACAAGCTTTGGGACAGTTAACAACATTATCACCACCAATATGAGAAGCGATATTAAGTAGGATGAGAACGACAAGATTGTTTTAGCAAAGAGCAGCGACTTCTTTTTCAAAGGCAGACTTCCAACATAAGAGTACGCTGTACCTTCGATGGCTAAAAGTGTTGGCGGAAGAATTGAAACCATTATAGACGGCATTATCAATAGTGGTAGAAACATAAAGAGTGAAAAACCTACTGGTGCTTCTGAAGCATAAAACGTTCCTGTGGAGAAACCGAAAATAACTGCTTGAATAACTGGCATTGCAAGTATAGTGAAATATGAAGGCGCCCTTGAGGCTATCATAAGATCTTTTTTAAGTATTCCAAGCCAGGGAGATCTAGGAGTGATAAATGTATCCTTAACCACTTCCCTAGAAAATGTAGAAACCCCTCCGAAACCTATTTTCACTATTCTTTTAACAAGCCATTTAGAAAAGTATACTGCTAACAAAATATAGATAAGAGAAGAACCTAATGATAAAACAAGTATCTTAGAGTCGCTTATTTTGAAGAAGGTTGTGAATGAGACCAAGAAGCCGAAGGAGAAGGGATATAATGATGCGAGTACATATGAGGCACCTTGAGAAAGGGTCTTAATTAAGTTAATAATCTGCGGTGCTATACTCATAATTGAATACAATAAGAATGTGGGGATAATCCATACTAGCATGGATAACAGTCTCATAAACATACTCCATTTAGATTTTCCGCCTCCTCTAATCACTTTTGAGTAGAAAAAGAGCGCGAGGAAAACGGCCAATGTTAACGCAAAAACTTCGGTAACAATAATGCTTATTAAAATTGTTAAAGCACCTGAAACAGAACTGTATGAGATTCCATAGGCGATAGGAATGATTAATACTGCGGCTATCAACGGAATATCAAATATCCTTATGAAGCACAGGAGGATAATCTTTGAAACATCTCTTTTTGAAATAGGGAAAACCGCTAGCAGGTCTGCGATCCTGGAGGAGACAAATGATGTTGCCACCTGTATTCCCATAAAGGCAACCATAAATAAAACTATACTAAGCGTCATCGAAACACTAGATGTCGAAAACAGCTCCTTTTCAACTCCAATATTAGGTCCCATAATCATCATGAAAACGCTTAAAAAACAAACGGTGAAAGCCATCATGTACTTGCTTATCTTAATATTAGTCTCTGCATTCTTAGCGAGAGTATTGATGGATTTTTCAACATCTCCACCCCACATCATGCCTCCACTAGTACGGAGAGAGAAGAAGGATTGAAAAACTATTTCTCTATAAACCTCTTTCGACAACTTCCATAGTTCAGAGAGCTCCATAGCACTACTCCTCCAAGGCTTTAACCATCTCTTGGACTCCGGTTTCCTGCTCGGTTACCTTCAGAAATATTTCCTCTAATGAGCCTTCTGCACTCTTAACCAGTTTACGAAGCCCCTCCACCGTCCCTTCACCCACTATTTTTCCTTTATGTATTATTCCAACTCTTGTGCAAAGTTTCTCAGCAACCTCCATGATGTGTGTCGAAAATATTACTGCACCCCCCTTCTTAGCTTGAAATGTCACCAGCTCCTTAAGTATCTTGGAAGAGAATGCGTCCAGTCCTATCAGAGGCTCATCTAGAATAAGAAGTTGCGGTTCATGCAGTAAAGCAGCTATTATCGCAACCTTCTGCTTATTTCCTTTAGAGAGAGCAGCAATAGGCGTGTCAAAATACTCTCTTAGTTGAAACGCTGAAACTAGCTTTTCAAGCCTTGTATTCGCCGTGTCTTCATTAAGACGTCTTATGGAAGCAACGAATTCTAGGAACTCTCTTGGAGTCAGCGAATCCATTAGAATCACCTCTTCAGGAACATATCCTATCATGCTTTTAACAGCGATCTCATCTGACAAAGGTCTGCCGAAGACGCTGACTTTTCCAGAAGCAGGTTCTAAGAGCCCCATGATTACTTTTAAAGTACTGGTTTTACCTGCTCCGTTTGGCCCGAGCAACCCGTATATCTCGCCAGGCTTAACTGTGAAAGAAATATCGTCTACAGCAACGAAGAAGCCGTATTTAACTACGAGGCCCTCAACAACAAGTGGTTGAACCTGCGGCTCATAACTCGCCATTTTCGAATCCAGGATTTTAACAAAGGTATTTATGTTTTAAATAGTCGTTTTTAAGTAAGGTGTTTTATAACTATTTTCAAGAGTTGCTTCTAATTTCCGGAGTTACGCCGAATTGAAGCTCGTAAAGCTTAGCGTACGCGCCTCTTCTTGAGAGAAGCTCTTCATGCGTCCCCTCTTCAACTATCATACCGTTTTCAAGAAAGACTATTCTATGTGCAAGCTTAACAGTTGAAAGCCTGTGCGCGACAATTATACATGTTCTGCCCTTCATAAGTTTTACCATAGCCTTCTGGATAAGCGACTCCGTGTAGGAGTCTAAACTGCTGGTTGCCTCATCCAGTATAAGTATCTTCGGATTCTTAAGCATGGCTCTAGCGAAGCTTATTAATTGTCTTTGCCCTAAAGATAGGTTTCCTCCTCCAGGAGTGATTACTGTCTCATATTTCTGAGGCAATCCTTGAATAAGGTCGTCTAAGCCTAGTTCTGAAACTACTTGCTTAACTTCCTTATCTGAAGCCTTCGGGTTTCCGAGCCTTATATTCTCTAAAACAGTGTCATTGAACAATACAGGTTCCTGTGGAACCAGAGATACTTGGCTTCTGAGCGATTCGAACGAGAATTCTTTAACATTATGTCCGTCTATCAGAACCTCTCCGGACTTGGGATCGTAAAGCCGCATGATTAGGTTTGTCAAAGTGGTTTTACCTGCACCTGTTGGCCCTACCACAGCCACTATCTCGCCCTGAGCAACCTTAAAGTTTAAACCTTGGAAAACAGTATTCCCATCGTAGTCAAAGTAAACATTTTTTAACTCAATTTCCCCTGTTTTTATCTCTATCCACTTAGATTCTTTAGACTCGACAACCGCAGGCTTTATTTTGAGAAACAGGTAGACCCTTTCAGCCGCTGCTAAAGCGGCCTGCAGGGTACTGTAGAAGGTTGTTAAAGTAATTATCGGCCTGTAGAACATGTCGGCATAACCGTAGAAGGCAATGAGAACCCCGATGCTGATTTCCCCTGAGGCAACTAGGTTACCGCCATACATTATAAGTATCACGTAGGAAAGCGTCCTGACAGCGTCGAGCGAGGGCTGAATCATTGCGAAAACTATCCTTGCTCGTAGATTTGCCTTCATGGTCTCGTTGCTAAGCCTGTCGAACGACGCGATATCGATGTGCCTTCTCTCAGCGAAAGACTGTGAAACTCTCGAGCCGGAGACGCTTTGCTCAACATTGCTCGTCAACTCGCTTAGCTTCTCCCTTGTAAGCCTGTAGGCTCTTCTTGTCTTCATAGCCAGATATCTTGATAGAATCAACATTAGAGGCACTACAGAGATAGTGGCTAAGCTCAGCCATAAATGTAGGCTAAACATCACGTAAAGCGAGCCGACTAAGGTTAACGAGCCTATCATTACCTCTATTGTGCCCGACGTGGTGACGTCTCCAATAGCGCTAATATCATTGGTTATTAACGATATCATTTTACCTGTTCTCTCAACATTAACATGGGAAATATCCATTTCCTCCATATGTCTAAAAACGGTTCTCCTCATGTTGTACAGAAGCTTCTGGTTTATCCTGCCTGATAGAAACCCTCTTGTAAAACCTAGAAACCACCCTCCTACAGCGATCGCTATCAGGATTAAGACATATCTCACTATAGCATTAAGATCAGCATGCACTATGCCCTCGTCGATAAGAAGCTTGCCGACATAGGGGCTGACTACGTTTATCGATAGCGATACAAGCGCAACTATTATGAGCAGAATTGTCTGAAGTTTCATAGGGTAAAGCCAGCGGATAAGCCATGCGACTAGTGTCCGCGACTCTACTTCTCTAGGTTTCCCCTCAGCCTCAGCCGCGTGACGAAAATGCCAAGCCATCTTAGCTTTCTACCTCCTGGCTTGCGTACTGCGACATGTATAATCTAGTGTAGACTCCGCCTTTCTTCATCAGTTCTTCATGAGGCCCGTCTTCAACAACTTTACCATTCTCTACAACAATTATTCTTTCACTAAGCTTGAGTGTGGAAAGCCTCTGTGTCACGATGAAGACTGTTTTACCTTTAATAAGCTCCTTTAAAGATTCATATATTTCTTTCTCCGTTTCAGCGTCTACGCTTGAAGTTGAGTCATCTAGAATAAGTATTGAAGGATTCACAAGGAGTGCTCTAGCAATCGCTATCCTCTGCCTCTGGCCTCCTGAAAGAGTGACTCCTCTCTCGCCTACCACAGTATTATATCCTTCTGGAAGGCGGATTATGAAATCGTGTATTCTGGCCGCCTTCGCCGCTTTTTCAATTTCCTCCTGTGTAGCATTAGGTTTTCCATACGCTATATTTTCTCTTATGGATGTTGGGAATAAAAATACGTCTTGGTGCACTATTCCAATGTTTCTTCTAAGGGAGCTTATCTTAATGTTTCGAATATCCATATTATCTATGAGAATGCGGCCTTCTTGAGGATCATAGAACCTCGGTATTAGCTTGATTATCGTGCTTTTTCCCGATCCTGTTGCCCCTACCAGAGCAACCTTCTCACCGGGATTCACTTCGAAACTCATTTCTCTAAGAACCGGCTTATCCTTGTCATATCCAAATGTCACATTCTCGAAACGTACAGCACCCTTAACAGACTTCAACTCCACTGCTTCAGGCTTTTCCTTGACCTCAGGCTCCGCGTCAAGAACCTCAAATATCTTGCGTGCTGAAACCATTGCCTCCGCGTATCTCGACAACACGAAGCCTATTGACATTATCGGCCAGACAAGCATGCCTAAATACATGGTGAAGGTAACGAGCTGACCTAAGGTAATCTCTTCCGCAACCACTTGAAAACCACCATACCAATATATTACTGCCGACCCAATGCCCACTATGAGGCCAAGCGAAGGCCAAGTCAACGAGCTGAGAAAAACAGTCCTTAACCCCATGTTGTAAATCTCCCTGTTTTTCTGTTCAAATCTTTTAAGCATCTCACCCTCGATGCCAAGGGTCTTCAAAACCTTAAAGCCAGAAACGGTCTCTTGAATCATCATACTCATCCCACTTATTTCTCTCCAAGTCTTTTCGAAAAGAGGTCTTACGAAGCGGTTGAACGATAGAGATATTGCAGTTATAAACGGGGTTATTGCTAACGCCAAGAGTGCAAGCCTAAAGTTAGTTGTCAAGAGAATCATGATAACAACCACCAAAGTAATAATAGAGCCAAGCAGGTTCGGAAGAGCGAAACCCAGCAATCCACCTATGTTCTCAGTATCCCTAGTAACTCGGCTTATAATCTGTCCCGCGTCAACCTTATCGTAAAAACTGTATGATAGATCCTGCAAATGCTTGTAGATGCTTATTCTAATTCTGTAAACAACCTTCTGCGACATGGCTCCACTTAAATACTCCCTTATGAAGGATGTGCCACCAGATGAAAGAGTCAGAACTATTATGGCTAATGCATACAGCCATAAGTCTGAAGATGCTTTTACCATAGTGATGTCTACAACTCTTCCTGCGATTATTGGGCTTGCAATGTTCATCAGCGTACCGATTAGAATAAGTATTAAAACACCTGAAAACAAGCCTTTTTCTTTAATAATATAACTTAGGATTCTTCGGAACGGGTGTTTAGTGTTATTCGGCATGCTTCACGTCCGCCGGTTAGAACCAACTTATTTATCTTACTGTCTCAACTATTCATTGTGTTTTAATTCCCACCGAGCCATCAGAATAATTCAACAACATAACTACACTTACTTTCGAAAGCACCAGTACCCGAATGACATCTAAATAAAAACTATGATCTGTTTGCAGATGGTACACTCGCAATCAAAAATAAAATGGATGAAACTTTGAAAAAAAATCTTCGCATAATATTCAAGAAAAGCTTGTGTGGAGGAAATAACCATGTTTACAACAGTTTAATATTTCCCATTTAAGTAAAATCACCCCCATCCCAACCACTTTTATTTAAACAATCTTGTAAAAAACGTTTCAGAAACAATTCTGAAACAATTCTGAAAGAAAGCATTTTATTCTGGATCCCATTGTTAAAGGGATTGGGGGGAGGGGGGATGGAGGCAGGGGAGATCATTCTCCCCGCTTTTTCCAATAAGGTTCGGAGAAAGCCGGTGGGGTTAGCGAGGAGAAGTTCTGATCTCCCCACTCCGATTAAAATCCAGCCTGACATGCCAATAGGCTTAATCATTTTTGAAGTTGCTCCGGTTAACGAAGAGGGAGACGTGCTAGAGGAAGGTTCCTTGGCAGAAGAAGGTTTTACGGTTTATGTGAATAATTACACTGGTTTTTGGCGGAAACCTGTGGAGGGGAAGGTTCATACTGGTAGGACGCCGGTTCCAGTGAAAGTCTGGAGAATAATAGATTGCTCTAAGAATGATTGGATGGAGCAGGAGTATGTTATTACCGTGGTCACCAAAAACTATTTTGGATCGAGACTCATCAGGGTTAAGCCGGATAAGCCGATTATAAATATTGAGGTAAAGATTCATGTAGGCAGAAAGGAAGGAGTGTTTAATGAAGCTCCTAAGCTGTTCTTAACGCCTTCGCCAGCCATTTCTGAAAGCTTTCCATCACCGCCGCTTGACAACACCATTGTCGAGGAAGAGATCATCAGGATCAAGACATATTTGGCTATGCTGGAGGGAGAAAGAAACTGTGGGCTAATATCAGAAAGAGCCTACTACAGGCTTAGAAGGAGGCTTGAATCTTTACTTTATGAACTTTTAGATGAGGCAGAGAATCCGGTTGAAAACCTGGGAAGCCTAATGATTAGCAAGCACCAGGCTCCTGAATTGCTTATTCAATAGCATTATCCTATTTTATGTTTATAATTTCCCAATATTTATCCACTGGTGGCGATACGTGTCTAGAACACTTAAATAGAGTGTGAAAAACTCTATCTTATGGGGCGACTTAGAATACTAGGTATACTTTCCGCCTCTCTCTTAATATTGATATTGCTCATCACATATGGCACAAAAATGATTCCCCTTATACCATCGTTTTCAAGCTTAAACATTGAAGTATCAACACTCATCCAAGCTTTACTGATTGCAGCAGGCTTCTACATACTCTATATTTTAGTTTCCTACATGGTTTCCTCAACAATAACCCGTTCTGGAGGGAAACCAGGAGACGTGAAGATGCTGACAAGTTTTCTGCGTTCAATCATCCTATCTGTCGCAATCCTACTGATCATAAGCATATTTGCCGGAGGAGGATTGACCTTCGCAGCCGCCTTCGGAGCCTTCGGAGGATTATTCTTAGGATGGTCCCTGCAGCAACCAGTCACCGGACTGGCAGCATGGTTCCTGATAAACATAAGGCGCCCGTTTAAAGTGGGAGACCGTATATTTCTCCCTGCTTGGGGTCTCATAGGTGATGTTCTAGATGTTGGAATGATGTATACTACTCTAAACCAGGTTGGAGGGACAATAGGTAGTGAAGAACCATCGGGAAGGCGTGTTTTAATACCTAACGCAATACTTTTTTCAAACGTCATAATAAACTATAGTAGTGAGGTTAAAACATCTGAACCCTATATACTAGACGAGGTCGTCGCCAGAATAACTTATGATTCGGACTGGGAGGAGGCTGAGAAAATAATGCTTAGAGCTGCGAGGGAGGTGACTGGAGACATAATAAGAGAAACCGGTAAAGAGCCATACATCAGGTCAGACATGTATGATTACGGAGTATACCTTAGGCTGAGGTATATGACTTTGGCAGTTGACCGTCCTAGGATAGCTCACGAAATAAACAAGAGGATATTTGAAGAATTCCAAAGGAATGAGAAGGTGGATTTCGCGATTCCATTTTTATACTCCTACAAGAGGGGGGAGAAAGCCCTTGAAAAACTCGGCGGAGAGTAGCATTTT
Organism: Thermoproteota archaeon; assembly: GCA_038848185.1. Classification (GTDB taxonomy): domain Archaea; phylum Thermoproteota; class EX4484-205; order EX4484-205; family JAAOZP01; genus JAAOZP01. The sequence goes on from JAWCNV010000005.1 coordinate 18,306, forward strand.
TGAAAACCTTTTAATCGGGCAACCGTAGCTTACGGTGGGCCTGAGCATTGAATTACAGGGAGATCGTTAGAAAAAGCCTGCATATCATTCTTTCGCTAATACTCCTGCTACCATTCGTACTGACCTATTTTAGAATAGTTTTCGACAAGGCTGTTTTCTACTCGGCCTTAAGCATCTTAACCTTAACCTTTAACGCTATACAGATTAAAAGGCCTCTTCTGAGGAGCGAGGTTAAGAAATTCATGAGGGAGAGCAGAGAGAAATTCTTCGTAGATATTAAAAACTTCCTACCGGTTAGAAGCCAAGTTACCAGCAATGTTCTGGACAGGATTGAGGAGAAGATCAGGGGTGTTGAGAATCTTATAGATTACCAGCTTTCAACTGTTGAAAGAGACTATGAGAAGAGAGGCGGATACATTGGGTTAACCTATGGGATCCTAGGGGTAACCCTATCCTATTTTCTTTTCAACGATTACGCGTTATATGGGGTTGTCTCGTTGGCAACGACTGATGCTGTAGCAACTGTAGTAGGCGGGTTAACCGGTACTCATAAGCTTCCGTTTACCAATAAGACTCTCGAAGGAAGCATCTCCGGTTTTATAGTTTTTCTTACAGCTTTGATCCTGATAGGAGTATCCCTTATAGACTCACTCGTTCTTTCAGTTGTTGCCATGATCGTTGAAGCATATGCTGTCGAAGACAATTTACTCCTGCCAATATTCGTATCCTTCTTAGCAACATTCATGGTTTAAGATTCGCTTTAAACCATTCTATTGTAGTTTCTATAACCTTGTCTTCCGAGACTCGCCCGCTGAAAGTATGGCCTGCACCATCTATTATAACAAGCTTCTTAGGCTCACCCGCCTTACTGTATAGCATACTCGCATGTTGAACCGGAACAACAGGATCTTCAGAGCCATGTATGATCAGCATGGGTCTAGGAGAAATCTTTGCACAACTGTCCAGCACATCGTGTTTCAAAGCATCTATGAAGAAGTTCTTCCCAACTCTATATCCGCTTGGCAGGTCGGCGTAATTCTTTTCAAACAGGTTTTTCACATCCATTCCGAAAGATTTCTCAATATTGTTTGACAGTGATCTAAGTTCAGCTGGAGAAGACCATGTGCAAACTGCCTTCACAAGCGGGTTCTGTGCGGAGGTTAGAATTGAGACGACTCCCCCTAGGCTTAATCCTACCAAGGCAATTCTATCTTTGAGAAGCTCATTCCTATTAACAAGGAAGCTTAAAACAGCGTTGAGATCGCTTATCTCTGACGAGATGGTCATATTCTCAAACTCGCCCTCACTCTCACCAGACCCTCTGAAGTCAAACCTAACCGCGACAAAACCTTCCAAGCTCATTCTCCTAGCAGCACGCACAAACAGTCTGTGATCCTCTATTCTGTGTCCTGTGAAACCATGGCAGAAAACCACGGCTGGCGCCGGAGTTTTATCCGGAACATGTATTACCCCTGATATTTTTTCACCCATGTTCTTGATGAATACAGGTATCTCCTCCATTTTCTATAAAATAAAAGCTGGGTGCTACTTTATAACGTTTGTGAAAACCTATTCGAACTCTATGGTGGCAGGAGGCTTATCAGTTACGTCATAGAGTACCCTTGAGACTTCAGGAATCTCTGTGAGTATTCTGTAGCTTGTTTTATCAAGCCGGTTCCAGTCTAGTTTAACATGTTTAGCAGTCATTGCATCCTCTGACTCAACTATTCTCAAGGCAACCATGTACCCGTATTTCCTAGACGAGCCTGCTCCCATTCCAGTGGCTCTGCCCTCCAGAAGAACAGGGAAGGCTTGGAAACATTTTATGTCGGCAAGCTCATCATCAACTATAAATGTTGCCTTCTTAATTATTGAAAGCCTTTCCTCAGTCACCTCGCCAAGTATTCTTATGGATAATCCTGGTCCTGGAAAAGGTCTCCGGTTAACTATTTCATCAGGAAGACCAAGCTCCTTGGCAACGAGCCTAACCTGATTCTTATATATTTCCTTTAACGGCTCAAGTATTCTAAACCCATATTGTTCAAACGGGTTTATACCTATTTGCTCAAGAACATTATGCTGTGTTTTAACTCCTCCCCTAGTCTCAACTATATCTGCCGCAATCGTGCCCTGCAGGATGATTTTTGCCCCCGCTTCTCTTGCAATCTTGGAAAAGGTTTTGTAAAAAGTATCTCTGAAAGCCTTTCTCTTCTCTTCAGCATCTCTGATTCCCTTTAAGGCGGTTAAAAACTCTCGTTGAACATCGTATACAGCAACATCTATACCGATGTTTTTAAAAACCCTCCTGATCCTATCAGACTCCCCTATTCTCATAAACCCATCTTCAAGGAACACAGCCTTCAGATTTCCGCCAACTGCTTTGAACCCTAATACTGCAGTCACAGAACTGTCGACACCGCCAGATAAAGCAACTATGGACACATCACTTCCAATCTCGCTTTTAAGAATCTTTGTCTTCTCCTCTACAAACTTCTTTGGGTCAAAGTGAGCCATGCTCCGCATTTCCAGCCAAACATTATTTAAGCTTTACAGTATCAACACAACTTTAACAATCAGTTGGAAAACCAAAAAAAACAGGAAGGGGGTATTAAATGACGCTTACGGTGGTGGGGGTGGCGGGGTTTCCTGAGGCTGATTGACTACCGTGACGTTTACTGTTTGCTGCTGTACCTTCTGTCCTTTTCTCCAGAAGCTTGCAATTAATGCAGCGATTGACGCTATCCAAGCCACAAAGTAGCCAACTCCAAGTTCTAAAACGTTGAATGCTTCACCATATGAGTTGTAGACTAAGATATGCCCCGCGGTTAAAATGGCTAAAGCAACAATCCCGATAACCCCACAACCCAGGGGGAAGACACCTACAATACCCGCTATAACTAAGAGGATAAAGGAAACGATAGTAACATAGGCTAATGTGATCAACGCTGGTTCTCCCATCTCCTGAATCAATCCGAGGTTTTCAATATTCACCCGCGTTAGAGTGAAAAACGTGTCTCCATATGTGCCGAAAGGCAGCAGGAATGCTGCAACTAGGATTACTACTCCTAAAACTATGCCTACTATTCTGCCAGGGTTCATTTACTGTTTTTCACAGACCTTAGTTATTAGGGAGGTATATAAAGCTTGAACAAGGACTTACAAATCAATAATTTTACAACTTTATGTTTTTTTACATCTGCGTTTTACCGAATACTTTTGATAAACCTATTTTCAAAATGGGCGGTAGACCTATGAAATCAGTTATTGTGTAGAAGAATCGGAAAAGCAGCGATATGGACACGCCGTGGGAAAGGGGAACTCCGAACAATTGCAGCAAAGCAGCTAAAACACCTTCCTGCACTCCCAGACCTGCAAGAGTAAGAGGAAGATAAGTGAAGCTTGAAACAAGAGAATAGATGAAGACGAATAGAACAGGATGAAGATCAACTCCAATGGAGAGGGAGAAGAAGAAAAGAGCCATGGAGTCAAACAGGGATGTTAGTGACATGGCGAAGGCGACCGGGACCAGAGACTTCTTGGCCTTAACCCCCTCTTTCTGAAAATTCTCGAACCTAGTTACGTAAGGATCTAAGAACTGGCCTATTCTTCTGAAGCCTCTAAGCCGGTTTATCAGTTTCCTAGGCTTATCTGACCATAGGAGTATAGCAAAGAACACTGCGCTGGCAGCGAGGATGAAAGCGCTTACCGCCACAATCCATTGAATACCTGAAATCGATTCAACAGGACCAATGAGATACGTGGCAGAAATCGCTGTTAGGAAAGCTCTTATGGCGAAGTCAACCATCCCAGACACAACTGTCGCTACGGTGCAAGGTTCAACCGGAGCTTTACTAAGAACCTCCATTATGAAGGGGGTTATGAAGTAGCCTGCACGCCCAGGAGTCAGGTCACTTGCCAACTGTCCTGCAAAATTCGCTTGAACACAACTTGAAAAACTCACTCTGTATTTTAAAACGGTGAGAATGAAGTAGAAAGATAAGGCGATCATCATAGAGGCCGTTACGATTAGAAGAGACCCTATCACCACATATCTCATATCTGTTTTAAGCAAGACTCCGATGGTTTCTGACATGTTTGCTTGATGAAGCAGAATGATTATGATTAACACTCCAAGAATAAATTGAAAAACCGTTAATACCGCCTTCCTAGAGATTTTCACCTTTTCAATCCTTGCTAACAACGTGACTCCAGTCTTTAAATTTCTTTATTAGGCTCATTCCGTCTAATCAGTTTAACTGCAATATTCCTCCTGTGTCAACTAGTCTTACCACTTCTTCCCATTTCCTTCTCTAGATCACCCACTATTTTCTCAAGCTTCACCCTAAGTCGGTCATAAGCTTCTTCCGATATCAGTCTATTATTCTTCTCATCCTCCAAGAGAACCATAAACGCCTTAATCCTTTTAATCTCCTCCTCGACAACATTAATCTCAACCGGCGGAGACGGCAACGGTATTACTGGCAAATGCGAAGAGGTGTCTGAGGTTGAGAGGGAGGAGAAAAGCTCTATAGGAGGCGATTTTGAGGATTCTTGAGGAGCAAGAGGAGTCTGAGGTGAAGATTCCTCCGAGCCGGACAGGGGTTTGAAAAGACTAGCCGGTGGACTGACGTTTTCAACAGGCTGTTCAACAGCCTTCTCAGAAGCCTTGGATGAGAGAAAGGAGAGCTTCCTCCTCATCTGAGGCTGAATCTTACCCATGATAATTATAGCGACGGAGAAGCCCCAAGCAGCAAAGAAGCCTACCCCGTAACTAGGAATATTAAACCCCAACTGAGGATTAAACATGGATACGACTGTCACAAGTATCATTCCAAGTATCCCCATTACCCCCGAACGCATAGGGTAGAAGCCCAAAACCCCTGCTATAACTAGAAATATGAACGAAATTACAATCAGGATATTGAAGACCAACAGGTTAGCAGACTGCTGAGCATCGTTGGTAATGCTTTCAATCAACCGCCTAACCGTGTTGAAGAACGTTGTTTCACTAAGTTGACCAGAGGGTAGGCGGAAAGAGCCGAAAGGGAGTAGGAAAACCGCTACAAGAATCAACAAGCCGAACATTATGCCTATGAGTCTATCCAAGTCCATTATTATAGTACTGCAAGCTGCGAGCATATATTAAGCTTCCTTCGTAAATTTTATAAACATCAACCTTCAAAAAGTTTTTCGTAGAGAAACATCTTTTAAGAGGGTAGTGTCCATCTCTTGTCTGAATATGCATCAAGCTACCTTATTGAAAAGCATTAGGAAAAAGAAAAAGGTTTAAACAGTGTTCTTCAAGCGGAACGGCTTGGAGGCGGTGGAGGATAGGCTGGAGGAACATACGTAGGCTGAGGTGCAGGCTTTCTTCTCCTTAAAAGCAGTGCAACAGCCAAGATGACGACTATCACTATGACCGCTATGTACAGCCACATAGGTATGCCGACGCTGAATGTTGAAGCAGGTGTTTGATACTCATTGCCAGCGTTATCTACAGCTTTAACATAGTACTGGACGCTTGTGAAAGGCATTTGAGACGGTATTGAGCTGGTGTATCTTCCTGCCTGAAGAGTCATGACAGCCTCAGTCCATGAGGAGCCTCCGTTAGTTGAGTAGTAGAGTTTAACTTCTTTAACCCCGGAAAGGGCATCTGAAACTTCGCATGTTATTGTGGTTGACTCTCCAAAAACAGGGTTGGATGGCACTGATAGGCCTGAGACCGTGGGCGGAACAGCATCGACAGTAAGCGTGAAAGAGTAGCTTTGACTGGCCACGTTATCAACATTATCCAAAGCCTCAATGCTCCAAGTATGGCTTCCCTCCGAAAGGCTTATCGTCTTAGAGTAGTCGCTGCCACTAGTCATAATGCCTTGAGAAACACCGTCAACCGTCAGCCTAACCTCCTTAACACCCGAGCCAGAGTCCTCAACCCTCACAGTGAACCTTACAGATGTTGAGCCTAATACCAAGCTTCCAGTGGGTGAAGCGCCACTTATTGCAGGTGGAGTCTTATCTAGCATGACCATCAAAGTTTTCTCAGCCTCATTATTGTTCGACCTGTCGGCACTATAGTATCCTATGGTGTGCGAGCCGTCTGAGAGCACTGAAAGAGTGAACCCTGCAGTATAAGTACTCCACGAGCCGGCGTCAAACCTATACTTGGTCTCCTTAACCCCGCTCGCATCATCGCTAGCTGAAAGCTCGAAGACCGTGGAGCCGGAAACAAAGGTTGTTGTGCCACTCAAATACTTTGGAGAACCAACAGTCATCGTTGTCACAGGCGGAGTAGTATCAGGAATCACTGTTACCGTTGCGGTGCCAGAGGTTAAGCCGGTGGCTGACGCTGTCAAAGTCTGTGTTCCCCCCTTAATATCATAGTAGTCCACTTTGACGAAGCTTGTACCCGCATGAATAACCACACCGGTTATCATGTTTGTTGTCCCAAACTGTCTGAACTCCCCGTCTGAGGAGGTTGTTGAAAGGCTTACAATTATATCAGAGGTGTGAGTAGTTTCAAAATTGTTAGCATCCTTCAGTGTGATGTTAATGTGGGAGTAAGTAACTCCAGCAGCCATAGTAAAGCTTGAAGGCACCATAACGAGTTTTGCTGGAACACCTGCCTTAACATTGAAGGAATTGCTCTCTCCCGTCTTGCCCGCTCCACTGGTAGTGATCTTAACGTTGCTTCCTATTTTGTTTATCATCACATCCCCTATCCACTTACCGTTCACAAAGGCACCAGTCATCACTGGGTTAATAGTTCCAGTAGTGTCGGTGAGAGAGTTTGTCCCAGTGTAGTCAGTCTTAACATTACCATAAACATCGTAAGCAGTTATAGTTATTGAGAAAGATGTTGCAACCTGCTTCGGGGAGGAAATCGTGTCGAAAGCGAAATGATCCAGCGGACCAGGTGTGACTGTCAACTGCTTAGTATCGTCACCATAATTCATTATAGGAATGTACCAGCCGCCACTCTCAACAACGTACGAATAGTCATCTGTCCAAACGTAGATATCCCATGTGCCTAGCTTCTCATCGTAATAGTAGAAATCCCTATGGTCTGAGCCGTCAGGTATCGTCAACTTTGTTATTGTTGCACCCCCCTGACTCAGGGAGAACTTCTTGTTAGCAGAAGTTGAGGTTGAGCTTAAATCAACCTCCAAGGCACCGCGGGTCACAGTCTCACCATCGTTGGTTTTCCTATAGACAGTCATCTTAACCCAGTTGCCGGCTTCAAGCGTAGTGCTTGCAAGACTGAGCTCTAGGTGAGGGGGGTAATATTTAACCTCAAGACGTGGACGTACGGTCTCCCCGCTGTATTCTTTAGAACGGAACTGGCAGAGAAAACCGGGAGATGCATTCTCAGTAGAATCTTTCAGTCTCCAACCGTAGTTCGGAGCATAACCAGCAGAATCCTTAGACGCAAACTTCTTAACTGAAGCGGTTACAATAAAATTAAGCCACACGTTATCAGTAGTACCTGTTGTTGAAGAAGTCACATAGGTGGATACACTAGGCTGATTATTCCATGTGATTCCCCCCTCGGTCCAAGAGGAGCTTATCATATGACACTGTATTGTCCTACTTGAAGTAGGAGCAGCATTCATGAATATGCTAAGAACGGCGGAATCTATAACTGAACCAGGAGGAATCTTACTTAAATCAAACTTTATGAAGCTTCGCTCATTATAACCACTTTGACTCCTAACTAGGAGATATGTAACTGATCCATAGTTGTTATTCGGATATAGTTCATAAGTGAAAGCATCGGCTGACGGGGAGAAATATTGAGTGTGAAGAATTTCACCGTAGCCAGCCACTCTTATAGCAACATAGGGTATTGTTGAGCATATGATTGTTATTATTGTTAAAAAGCCTAATATTACCTTTACTTTACTCAATGTTTTCCACGGTAAGAGCAGCCTCCCTAGGAATATAAACTTTATTTAAAAAATAAACCCCTAATGCCCAAAACTGTGCCATTTATTAAAATTATTATTTTTAGTTATTACTCCATATCGATGAGAAAACTCCCTGAATAAGTATTCTCACCTTTATATTGAGGGTTTTTAAAACTATGTATTTCGCCTTACCTCATTTCTCGATGTCTTAACAGTTTTTCTTAGGGTAAATGTAGGTTTTTAAATGAGCAAAATATGATATTTACTGAGGAATGTCTGGTGGGAGCAGGGACGAAGTGGATTTAATGAGGAGAAGGGCAGCGGGGTTTCTCGAAGTGGCTAAGTATTCCTTAAAATCGAGTAATTACGACATAGCTGCTTTCAACGCTGAGCAGGCTGCCCAGCTATACTTGAAATCGGTTTTACTGGAGCTTGTAGGCGACTTTCCCAGAACTCATTCTCTCATTTTTCTCCTCAATGAACTTAAACGTGTAAGTGAAAAAGAGGTTGATGAATTCATCAGAGAAAACAAGAGGGGGCTCCATAATTTGGAGGATGCTTATTTAACAAGCAGGTATTTTTACAAAATGTTTGACAGGGAGGATGGAGAGTACTTGGTTTCACTGGCTGAAGAGGTGGTGGGCTTTTGTGAGGAGCTTAGACGCAGCATGGGAAAGAGCTAGCATTCTTAGTGATTGGGAAAAATGGTCGGTTAAGATAAAAGAAGCTGCTGATGAAGCACTATCATCTGATTTACTCGGAGTATATGTGTTTGGGAGCGCGGTTACGGGGAGGCTGGTGGCTTCCTCAGATGTTGACATGCTGGTTGTTGCTAAAAACCTTCCGGAATCAATCGTCAGAAGGTCTAAGATAAAAGATAGGATAATTGACAAAGCCGGCTTACCTTTAATTCATCCATTTGAAATCCACCTGGTCAATGAAGAGGAAGCGAAGGTTTACTTTAGGCACATTAATGAGAGCTTTATCAAACTATAAGGAACAAACAACTTACAATAGTTTCAGAGTATGCACATTGCTAAGCGTTCTTAACTAAGATTTTAAAAGAAATTCTTATTTAAGGTTGGCGTCTTAAACCCCGTATGTTTAGATAGAACTATATTTCCTTATATTTCGAGAAGCCTTTCTAAACAGTAAACTATCTTTGACATGAGCGTCTAGCTCATCTGCTTTAACATGCCTTCTATGAACACTATCCGTACCTTAAGGTCCTCTCTCATTACGACTAAGTCAGCATCCTTTCCCTCCTCTATGCTTCCTTTGTGCTTATCGATGCCTAGTAGCTTAGCAGGGTTGTAAGATGCTACTTTAGCGATTGAACTTAAAGGAACGCCAGTGAAACTGATGAAACGCCTAGCTAATTCACTCATGCCTGCTGAGGTCCCGATCAACCTGCCGCTTACATATCTTGCTGTCCCATCTATTGAAAAGTATTCAGTACCATCGTAAACATACTTGCCATCCGGTAAACCTGTTGACCTTACCGCATCCGTTATAAGAATAATCCGGTCTTCACCCAGAACGCTTGTCATAAACCTAATCATAGAAGGATGAATATGGACACCGTCAGATATTATTTGCACAGTCACATCTTTCGATTCAAATATGGCTAATGGAGGGCCTGGGGCCCTATGGTGGATAGATGGCATTGCGTTAAAAATATGTGTAACATGCTTGACGCCCATTCTTATTGCCTGCAGAGTTTGCTCGTAATCAGCTGAAGAATGACCGAAGGAAGCAACCACTCCTTTTTCTAGTAGCATCCTAATCACCTCCTCAGAGCCTTCAAGCTCAGGAGCTATCGTCATCATCTTAAGCCAACCCTTACACTTATCCATTATCTCCGACAAGATTTTTACGGAGGGGTTACACATTGATGATTCCCTGATGCCTCCCCTTCTATGCCTAGAGATAAAGGGTCCCTCTAAATGGAAGCCTAGGAAGCGGGCTCCACCCAAACCTTTTGAAACCTTTTTTAAAGTAACATCCAGATGGTTGTTTTTCTGCCTAGGTTTATAAAAGGTGGTCGCGAGGAAACCTGTTACCCCAAACTTGACACATGCCTCCGAGATGGTGTTAATGGCTTCTTCATCTTCGTCTAGAATATCTGCTCCTCCCGCCCCATGCATGTGAACATCTATGAATCCCGGGAATAGCATGTTCCCCTCTGCATCGATCTTCTCTTCCTGTGCGTGGCCGTAGATGGCTTTACCAACCTTCTTTATTTTTCCGTTCTTGATTAGAACGTCTCCGAACGTTTCTCCCCAAGGGTTGACTATTCGCGCGTTTTTTATTAGCATCTGACACTAGTTAATTTTCCCAGTTATTAAGTTTTTTTCTATTTTTCCTGGGTTCACATTGAGAGGAATGCTTGATGAGCATCGTGTGATACAAAATATTTGCAACGAATCAGATAGCTAGATTCAAGGGATGAGAATCACGGCTATAAATATTATTATGAAGAAAGTGTTGAGCTAAAGAGAGAACCGCTCTCCTTGAAATCAAGCATTTCTATTTTAATTCCGTGTTCTGCCTTTTTAAGCTCCAGCCAATAATTGTAACCGCCATTAAGCTCCAGTTCTCTTATGATTTTCAACCGGGTTTCTAAAACACTGTTTATAAGGTTGAAGCCGAATAAATTCATCTTCACACCACTAACAACTACATAGTTGCCAGAGAATTTCACAGTAGCTGATTTCGGCAGGTAGAGGCTTATTCTTATGGATTTAAACCGCTCTTCCTGAAGTAAACGAATACTTGAAGAAATACTCCACAAATCAACATAGTGTTTTTTAACTAAGTATAACCGGTCTTCCTCAATTTTCTCCAGAGTAAACTCAATCATTTTCCTAGCATCCACCACTATGCTTCTCGCTCTACCAACATAGCCTATTCGCACTATTCCATGCTCCACAAATTCTCTTTCTTTTTCATCGAATGCTCTCGGAGTCCCGTAAGCATGAAGAAAATATTTCCTCTCTATTTCTTCCCCATCCATATCAATCTTACAGACCGATGGCTCTGGCTGAATATGGTAGTAAAGTTTAGCAAGCTCCTCTACAGAGTGGAAAGTTGTATTGGTTTTCAAGGTTGCTCCAATGAAAAGTATTTTTCCATTAAACTCTGGTACTTTTAGGTAGGGGGTTCCGTTGCCACAAGGCGTTTCAGCGTTTTCATGCCCCTCAGTTATTTTTCTAGCATCTTTACCTATTGCAGCTACAGAATGAGTTGGATGCCTACTTCTACACGCATCACTCCTCTTTCTGAAAGTTTCAGGAACTATGCCTGTCCAACATGGCTTATTCTTTGAAAAACTTGGCGGGTATTCGGGAGAATCAAATATTTTGCCAGTTATAGTAGGAACAACCACTGTACCTTCTTCTCCAACGCTTTCGAGAAGAGCATCTATCATTGTTTCTGCGCCACCAGGCACGTAGCCAATGCTGCTTAAGGAACTGTGAACGAGAAGAGTATCTCCCTTTTCAACCCCCAGTTTCACCAGTCCCTGGATCAACTCCTCCTTAGCAAACTTGAATCGTCGCACAGCTGTTATGAATATACAGGTCTAAAATATTACTTTTATGCTGACGAAATGCTTTCAGGTCTCAACCGTTTAAAAAGAGGTTTTAATCTTCTCCTCTCTTAAAACCAGTGTTTTGAACTCCTCCGTGCTCCAAGAACGTGTTACCCACTCGCTGCCCCTAGACCTTTTAACAAGGCTCTCCGCCTTTTCGAAATCCGTTTCATATATATGGTAGGAGTTAGAGAAGTCCACGTATTCCCCAGGAACAACAACTTTTCCAATCCTCTTGGATAATTCCTCCGCAATCCTCCTCTGTAAAGCTGTTAAAGCATAAATATTCATGAATGCTGCCTTCATCGCGTCCCTCGACCTCCAGCATGTTTCCATGATGAGTCTATCCTCGTAAATTCTGAACCATGCCCTCTGCAAGCATGGCGGATCATCGATTTTCGAGTCAACCCAAGGCTTCCAAGTTATTGCCTGCGCCCTCCTAGAATATGGTGCCTTCACCAGTTTTTCTAGCACATAGCCTATCTGATCCACAGTTTCATTGCAACAGCTGTAGGAGCGAAGCCGTTCATGATATGTGTAGGGCCATGTCCCGTTCTTAACGTAATCATCGTGTATCCCGTCGCAAACCTCGCGTACATATTCTTCAAGCTGAGAAAGTTTGCCGACCATTAGGCCAGCCTTATGGATCCTTGGTTCAGACATCGGTTCCCTTATTATCATCAGCATAGTGCAATCCCTACTACTGTTTCCATACTCGGTTTCCACGTATACTCCTCTATTCCAAAGCTCAAAAATGGATTTCTCCCAAACCTCCGGAATGCATTTACCATCCACAACAATCACAGGATGCATAGTTTTGATTTTAAACGGAAGAAAATAAACATTGCATTTACACTTGGCGTCTTAACCCCTGTTTTTCAACCTTACTGACTCCCTGTAGAAGTCAGTTTCTCGGATCTTTCAGTTAGTTTCGCACGTTTCCACCCGATGTCCTTCGGCAGTGTCAACGAGGCGGCAGTAAGCACTATAGCACATATGGACCAAGTTATGGTTATTATCGTCACTATTCCTCACTCTAATCCAACGATATCCGCTAAATAGCCAGTAATCAGAGGCGCAAAAGCTGACCCTACGTTTTCAACGAATACTTGTACCGATTGAGTTGTGCTCCTGACCTCAGGCAAGGCAATGTCTTGGATGGACGCGCTTACAGCGGGACCAGCCATAGGTATGAAGAAACCGGTAAGTGCCCCGAATACGATGAAGAGCTCCACTCCGCCTCTCGTCAGAATCGTCAGGTCGAAGAAGACTAGCCCCACAGCCACGGAAACCCCTGCAAAAAAGGCTCTCCCCCTTAAAGTCTTCTTAAACGCCCAGTCGCTCATCAAGCCTGAAAACACGTTACCGGCAACCATCGTTAAGAGCGCAACCAGCATGATGAGCAGCTGAGAATCAGGATCGAAACCTCTCACATCAGTCATGTAGGCGAAAAACCAATAGGTGATTATCTGCCAGGGGAAGACTCCGAAGAAGCCTTGAACAAACAGAAACAGCATTGTCTTTCTCTTAAGCACTTCGATCAATGATTCCTTGCTAAACGTATCTTTCAGCCTGTCTTTCACAGCTATCAGTTCAGGTTCAGTGGAGCCTCTCGGCTTATCTTTTAACGTGGTCACGATTAGAACCGCTAGCAGTAAACCGGGTATCCCCGTCACTAGGAAGGCGCTACGCCATCCGAAGGCGCTGCCCATAATGGTTCCTACAAGGGTACCAATCAGAGCCCCTAAAGCACCTGAAGTATTTAGGACGCCAAGCGCCGTAGACCTTTTTTCAGGCGGAAAATTGTCGCCGATGAAAGAGTATATTCCACTGTATGATTCGTTATCAATCCCCGTGAGAGCTCTCGTAAAAGCCAGCTCAATATAGTTAGTTGAAAATACGGAAAGAACTGTTGTTCCGCCCCAGATAGCGCTGGCAAGAGCTGCTAGAGGAGGCCTGGCATACCTGTCAAAAAGATAGCCCCATAAAGGCATGAAAATCACAGCCACTATTGCGGCACCCGTCTGTATAACACCCAGCTGAGTGTATGTGAGTACGAACTCGTCTCTTATCGCGGTTAGGAGCGGTGAAACTAGAAATTTATCGGAATTATGGAGTACCATGAAGAGAAAGAACACGAGGACAGCATACCACGCTTCACGCGGTATCCTGTATGCTTGAACCCTAGTCATTTCTATACGCGTCCTCCTTTAAGATCCTTCCAGCCAACTAATGTAAAGCCCAGTTCTTTAATAATTTTAAGGGTTTCTTTAGAGGTAACCAGCCGGTAATCAAGGTACCTTTCCATGTAGCTTGGCATTATTGCTTTAATCTCTTCCTCAGGAAGACCCAGGTGGACTATCAGCTGTGTTACTGTACCCTGCTCTATACTCGTCAACATGCTTCTAAACCATTTTATTCTTTCCTGCAAATCCGATCCAAGTGAGGAGTCGATCAAATTATCTAAAACAATGCCAGACTCCAATACCTTTCTCACAGTATCTTGAGATATATCCATGCCTATTTCCTTAGCTCGTTCAAGAACTTCCTTAACAGGTTTAATTAACATTGGAATAAGCCCATTATCCAAAGCAATTCTCATATAAGTTTCTAAAAAATCTGGTCTAAAGAAGACAGTACCCATATGACTATCCAGGTGAGAAGGATGAAGACCTAGCTCAAACGCCCTCTTAACTTGGGCTCTAAGCTCGGTTTCAGTATCTTTTTGCGAGGCTTTAGCCGCATCTTTCGCATCTCGATACAAGTAATCCTCTTCGTCAATAAGTGTTGGCACCTCGTTTTTAGAGCTTACAGGCCCCCATCTGTAATGTTTCCACTCGCTTGTTAGAGTTGAATGTATCCCGTGATCATAATCAGGATTGCTTCTGAAGAATTCAACGGCTTCAAGAACCCATGGGCAAGGCATCATAAGGCTACAACTAGAAACCAGCCCGTTTTGAAAGCCTAGAAAAGTAGCCATGTTCTCAGAATGACACATTCCTACATCATCCGCGTGAATTATCAGCAGCTTATCTCTCTGGTCGAAGCTGCCGGGTAGCACCATATTATTGAAAAACTATAATAAAACTTAAACTTTTCTAATGGGAAAATCGTCCTTACGAAGCTTTTTTAAATGTTTAAATTATCTTAGCGAGCAATTCTCTCCACTGCTCAAGCTTCCAATTTAACTGCGCCTCATAACTGCGATGAGGGTGAAACCTCATTATGCAATCTTCAACCTTTTCCCCAATCACGTCTATCTCATCCAAAGTTTTTGGTCCTAACCCAATTTGAGTCCCATACCAAAGGTACCCAATATTTTTGTAATCAAACCCCATTAATGTGCTTGTAACTAGGTCACAGGCTAACGCGTTTGCACTAGCTACAGTAAAGCAGGAAGAGACTGCACCCCCATGAACTGGACCATTACCCTCCATGCCGACGACACCGTCTATAACGCTTAAGTGGGGGAATGTAAGCTTTGCAAGTTTAACTAGATTTAGATTAAAAATGCGATAACCCTGATGAATCAAGTCTTTATCCCAGCCGATTATCGAACCCACTGCCATGTTTTTTAAAGCTAACGTAACTATTCCGTAATCATGCGTTTTTGGTCTTGTAATCGATATCCTGTATGAATCTAGAATTGTTTTCGAAACTTTAACTTCAACCATGTTAAAACGGGAGTCGAGAATTTTTGTTTTAACCCACTCGTCCTCATTTAAATCTAGTAGTTTAACCGGATAGCTTTTCTCAAGCTCAAGATAGCCAAAGTTACGATAACCGTTCCAAGTGTGTCCTGAAGATGCTTCACCGATTAGAAAGCTTTTTGCTCCAAGTTCAAGGAAGAAATCCATTACAGCTTTGATTGCATCTACATGGGTTGCAGCAAGCGAGGTGCTTGTTGAAACAAAATTTGGCTTTAATAGGATTGGTTTTTCAGGTAGTTTAATGTCTTCCTTTATCAAACCTAGTGCCTTGTGAATGTTTGCCTTTCTATCCTGCCCTTTAACTAAGCTGACCTTTACTGTAGACCTAGTTTTTGCCTTAGAATCATTTTCACCTGTGTTTTTGAAAGAAACCTTCATGGGCTTATCCAAATACATCAGAAATATTGATGTGTGAAAGTAGCATTATAAAGATTACTTCCTGTAAAAAGACGCTGCTTTATTTCAACAACTAGAAACTTAAGTCACCAGTTCATATTTCTCGAGCTAAATAACATTTATAATCGTCATGCTCACGCTTTCTTAGTAGGGGTAAACAAGAGAATTTGGAATAAAGTGTTTAAACTTGTTACCGCCTTTTTAACAGATTTAAATCGGAATTGAAAAGAGTATAGGCCACGAACAGCCAGCATCAAAAAACATAAAAGGGGAAGAAAAGATATAAACACACGGTAAAGATGAAGCAAGTGAGCAGTCTGAAAGATATTGCTTGCTCATTCAAACAATTTATTAAGAAACTTGCACATAACACCTACGTTATTGGGATTATAAGCCTTCTATGGTTCTTGTACAGAACAGGTACAAAGCCGTCCAGAGCTACATATCCGTGTCAAAAGGCAGCATTAGTGACCAGCTACAATTTCCTGATTTTTCCAGTAATCTGCTTCTTAGCTGGAGTAGCAAATAAATTAGGGTTAAAACTGACCCGTCCAGCCAACTTTTTAAAAAGCAAATCAACGGAAAGAGCCACGCTTGCCATCCTTATAGTCTTGGCGTCTTCATCAGTATTGCTCTATAGTGTACTGCTTTACGCCAACTTCGCCAGCGATGTTTCTAGCCTTGTAAGGCAACGAACCAGCCTTAATGAGAAACTAGCCACAGTATCGGTGGTACGCGTTGAAGAAAAAAGCCTTGAAGCAGCATTGGAGGAAGCAATAAACTATCTAGGAGGCATAGAGAGTATAGTGCCTGAAGGCGCAAAAGTTTTGATAAAGCCGAACCTAGTTCGGAACCAAGCTCCTCCTGACACTACACGTCCGGATATAGTTGAAGCACTTATTAACATAATTAAAAAGAGAAACCCGAGTATAATTTGGATAGCTGAAGGAAGCGGAGAGCAAAATACGATGGATAATTTCCGAGCCCTAGGCTATTTTGAAGTGGCGGAGAGAACTGGAGCAATACTTGTTGACCTGAACTACGGTGAACTAGTAGAGGTCCCGGTTGAAGATGGAGGCTTTGTGTTCAACAGTTTTACTTTCAACAAAGTGCTTACTGAAGCAGATGTTTTCATATCAGTCCCCGCTATGAAGACACATTATACGGCGGTTGTAACCTTAGGGATGAAGAACCTAGTAGGCATAGCTCCTGGTGCCGTCTACAGTAGATCTGGTTGGGCTAACAAATGGCGTCTTCATGAAGAGGCGGCAGATAGGAACGACGTATATTTGGGAGGAGTTATAACAGATCTCTGTACTGCTAGAAGGATAAACCTGACAATCATCGACGGCAGGGTCGCTATGGAAGGGGAGGGGCCCCACGATGGAACACCGGTTAATCTTGGACTCATAATTGCAGGCAGAGATCCTGTAGCAACCGACTCCGTGGCGTCTTTCATAATGGGTTTCGACCCGGAGAAGATACCTACACTAGTACGTGGAAACCAGAGGCGTCTTGGAACTAACAATCTTCATAACATCGAAGTAAAAGGGGAGAGCATAGAGCAAGCATTTCATCCTTTTCAGTGCGCTACTGGCCACGAGAGTTTCCAGTTATCCTTCATCAACTTATTCCCGCCCCAGTTGAAAACAACTTTAACAATCGCCACTATAGTTCTTTTTTCGTCAACAGTATCTCTCGCCCTTATTCGCAGAAAAGTCTTTGCTCCACGCCAAGTTAAGACTGAGGGGATCAAGCCATCTTAATAAATTCTAATGACAATATCTCTTTCCAAATGCTTCCTATTAAGGATATGATTGTCAACACAGGTTTATCTCCGGGCTTCTCGAATCATGTGGCCGATTTCAGGTAGTATTAGTTCTTTTATAGCAAGCTCAACAGCATCGATTGACCCGGGTAGGCACACTACCACTTTCCATTTCGCTACACCTGCAAAGGCTCTTGAAAGCATCGCACTCTTCCCGATCTTTCGATAACTTAAAAGACGGAAAAGCTCCCCAAAACCGTTAATCTTTTTCTCGACAAGTTTTGAAACCACGTCGACAGTTAAATCTTTTTTACTCAATCCTGTTCCTCCAATCGTCACTATAACGTCAACATTACCATCTCTCAAAAGCCCTTCAACACTCTCTCTTATTTTATCCGGATCATTAGATATGAGAAGCCTCTTGTATATTTCGTGCTGGTTTGATGAGAGCAGTTCTTCAACAACCCTGCCAGATTCATCTGTTTCAATCGTCCGGGAATCAGTTACAGTAACTATTGCAAACCTCAATTTTTTCGGCGAATCTTCTTTATGTTTTAAATAGGTCATTCTTTTTTCACTTTCTCCACAACCCTTATGTTACCTATTGAAGTGTCCGGGTACTGTCCTTTATCATCTTTTTCAATCTCTTTCACCATATCCCAGATTGTTAAGAGAGCCATAGCAACTCCAGTTAAAGCCTCCATTTCAACACCGGTCTTAGACTCTGAAGAAACCTCGCAGACAGCAGTAATCCGGTTTTCCTCAATTTTAAAATCAACCCCTATATGAGTAAGAGGTATAGGGTGGCAACCTGGGATCAGCTCGGGAGTCTTCTTTACGGCAATGATTGCAGAAGTTTTAGCAACTGTTAAGACATCCCCCTTAGCCACATTGTTATCCTTTATGGCTTTGATAGTTTCATCTCTAAGGATTATATCACCTTTTGCAACAGCTCTTCTAAATGATATTTTCTTTCCCGTGATATCAATTATTTTTAGCCCTTCTTCCTTACTCAGCTCAACCAACCTCCTTGACCCATCTTTCCCCCCTAGGAGTAAACTCTTTTTTCCATATAGGAGCCTGAGTCTTAACCTCATCTATCATCCAGCTGCATGCTTTAAAGGCATCTGAACGATTCCTCGCTGAGGCAGCTACGATGACGATGTTGTCCGATGGCTTAAGCCTCCCCACCCTATGAATTATGACTGCATCAACTATGCCGAATTTCTTCAAAGCTGTTTCTCTTATGTTTCTAAGCTTTTCCTCAGCAACCTCGTTATATGCCTCAATAAGCATCTCGCTCACCGTCTCGCCTTCCCTAAAGCCTTTAACAACACCTAGAAAGAAAACGATTCCGCCTACTTCCCTTCCTTTAAGCCGCGAAACAATCTCATCTATTAGGAAGTCTTCCTCACTAATTTTAATCATTCTAACCACCTCCGGCGGGAGGAAATAAAGCCATTACGTCTCCATTCTTCAAGCTAGTATCCCAATCGACTATTCTTCCGTCTACTGCGACAATAAAGTTTTCTTCCCTAAGACTTGCATGTTTCTCCATTAGTTTTTTTACGGCTTTTTCGACGGTTGATCCTTCTTCAAATTCAAGCACTTCTTTCTCTCCAATTGCTTCTCTCATCCAAGCATAGTATTTTACTTCAACCTTCATTCCAACTCCTCCGAACAATATCAATATGACAATTATAAAAGGTTTCTAGGAGAAAGGACCTCTTATCATCTTCATTTTCTCTGAAGAACTATCCCCATCGGGCCTTATGTTTTTCTATGCCTACTTCTTAAAATTACTGCAAATATAAAACCTTATGCCTTTAATTTTAAATCTCTCGTAGCAGCCAAGTCTTTTATCGAACCATTTTAAACATCTAGCCGGACTAGAGATTAAGAAAAACATATATACCATAGCCTATCGAGGAAGAAAAATAGAATAAAGTAAGATTGTCCAGAAAAAATGCTTTGAAGACACGTGATGGCGGTAGAAAAATAGTGTTAACGGCCTCTGCGATTGAGATGAGCGATTTCAATCTAAACCCATTCATTGCTTTCGCGGGGGGTTTCCCAATGATCGCACCAAAGGGAACACTCCGGAAGAAGCTTTACCCTCCAACCCCTTTCAACGAAGATGGGACGGCTAAGTTCGCACCCTACGGCTTAAGGAAGGTAGAATCTCTACTTATAGATGAGTTTGGAGAGGAAAATGTTGTTACAGTATATCCTACGATGCTTGAAAGATTCGTTGGAGAAAAAACCAAGGTGGTTGGGATATCTTCAATGGACCCGCTTGGCATAGGGTTTGTCAGCAGAACATACACAAGTTTCGTCGGAATAAGTGGTAAGCCAATGACGACAATAGAGTTCGAAGAAATGTTGGCAAATCCTGCCTTAAGAAGAAAAAAGGTGAAAATAATACTTGGAGGAAGCGGGGCATGGCAGATCGTGGAGGCAGGGATTCAAGAGAAGCTTGGGATAGATACGGTTGTTATGGGAGAGGCAGAGGAGGATGTTGTTAACCTTTTCAGAAAGGCTGTTAACGGAGAGGCACTTCCAAAGCAGGTAGTATGTCGTAAGCCTAAGCCTGAAAGCATTCCGAGTATTAAAAAAGCATCTCTCTTCGGCGTGGTTGAGGTGACACGGGGGTGCGGAAGAGGATGTCAATTCTGTTCACCAACCTTAAGGCAGAGGTACTCGTTCCCACTTGAACACATATTGAAGGAGGTTGAGCTGAATGCTAGAAGCGGGACTAGGATGATAACCATGCAGACAGATGACATCTTCCTCTACAAAACCCATCCGGGTTTCATACCTAATAGGGAGGCGGTGGTTGAACTCATAAGCTCAATAGCTAAGGTTGAAGGAGTTAACTATATGCAAATAGCACATGCCGCTCTCGCACCAGTTGTATACAACCCTAAGATTGTCGAGGAAATAGCGCCTACACTCGTGGAGAAATCAATTTGGACTTATCTG
The DNA here is from genome assembly GCA_038848185.1 of Thermoproteota archaeon. Taxonomy (GTDB): domain Archaea; phylum Thermoproteota; class EX4484-205; order EX4484-205; family JAAOZP01; genus JAAOZP01. The sequence goes on from JAWCNV010000005.1 coordinate 38,658, forward strand.
AATAATCAGAAGTATGCAACTTTTGAAATAGGCATAGAGACTGGGAGCGTGAAGCTGATAGAGAAATACATGAAAGGGAAGATGCTGCCTTATCCTCCTGAGCAATGGCCAGACATCGTTGTTCAAGCCCTCGGAATATTGAACGATAACAACATATATCCGTTAGCTACTCTTATAACAGGTTTACCTTCTGAAACTGAAGAAGACGTTATTGCAACGCTTGAATTATTAGACAGGTTGAAAAACGCTAAAATCCTGTACGTGCCACTTCTCTTCACATCAGAGGCGGATTGCATCCTGAACAGGGAAAGGCACGCTGACCTCCGTGGCTTAACTGAGCTCCACTGGGATGTTTTCTCCACATGCTGGAAGCATAACATTAAAACATGGACGGATGAAAAGTTTCAACGTTTAATTCGCGTAATGAGTCTGGTTGCCTACGCAATGTATTACAGGTGGCTGCACGGCCCTAAGGCACTTAGACCTATTCTGAAGATTTCAGGCTGGGATGAACGGCTCTGGAGTAAAGCCAACTAGAAAACTTTCTGCTCATCCATACTTCTAAGCCTCTCGTCAACCATCTTAGCTATGTCAACAAGCCCGATGAGTACACAGGGCACTTCTTTAAGCCGGGCTAAGTCAGCCGTCAACTGGTCTTGCGTAACGATTACAAGCCTATTTTTCGAAGCATAGTCCACTATAGTAATATCTTCCGCACCCTTTAAACCCACATCCTCAACAGATTGAGCATCCCAGCCGAGTATTCTTAGGAAATGTTTCAAGCCCGAATACATCTCATCCAGTAGGATCCCAGCCCGCTTCATTTACACGTCCCAACATCTAAAAGTCTTTTAACCTTTCCTACTCTCCTGTTAAACAGGGCTAAAAATCCAAAACTCTTATAAAACTAGCCCCCATATTTACACATAATCTAATGTGGTTTCTTAGGAGTGATGCAGCAACCGTTTGGAAGGATGAGGAGGTGCAGAAGAGGCTTTCATGGTATAGAGCCGTTATGAAAGGCTCTAAGCCTGCGAAATTTCTGATAGCCAAGAGCATCTCGGCGTATGTCAGTGCCTCCAGTTTAAGAAACATGCGTGAAGAAGAACTTTGGAATCTGCATGAAGAACTTGTTGTAAAATTTAGAGACACCTATGAATCTGTAAAGAACGGGGAGATTTCTACGCTAGCCAGTCTAGATCCCAGTTTCCTGGATGTGAAAATAGCCTTGTCTGAAAAGCTTGTTGAACACTGCGAGTTTTGCGAGAGGCGGTGCAGAGTTAACCGGAAGGAGGGTAAACTAGGGTTTTGCAGAGTAGGGTATGAGAGCAGGGTCTCAACCTGGTTCCACCATTTTGGCGAGGAAGCACCCTTAATAGGAGAAGGAGGTTCAGGCACTATATTCTTCGCAGGCTGCAACTTCGGCCCATGTGTATTCTGCCAGAACTGGGATATCTCCTCAGACCCTGAGAACGGCGGAGAGGTTAATCCTCGAACCCTAGCATTAATAAGCAAACGCCTGAAAATGGAGAAGGCAGCAAACATAAACTATGTTGGAGGAGACCCTACGCCAAACCTCCACACCATATTAGCATCTCTTAAGTATCTAGATGTTAATGTTCCTCAACTCTGGAACAGCAACATGTATTGCAGTACTGAGACGATGATGCTTTTAGCAGAACTCATAGACATATGGCTACCTGATTTCAAGTATGGAAATAACGACTGTGCAAAAAGGCTTTCTAGAGTTGAAAATTATTTTAAAATAGTATCTAGGAACCATAGGATCGCTTCTGAGAATGGAGACGTAATAATAAGACATCTGGTTCTGCCTAACCACTTAGACTGCTGCACTAAACCTATTTTAAAATGGGTATCTGAAAACACTCCAAGAGCATTGGTCAATATAATGGGGCAGTATCATCCAGACTACTTGGTAGCTAGGAATCCCGGAATGTACCCTGACATATCTAGAAGACCTAATTCAAGCGAGATGCAAGAAGCCTATGATTATGCTAGGAAGCTTAAAATAGTTTTTGAGCCAGTATCGTAAAAAACTAACTTCTCTTCCAATAAGGCTCTTTCAGCATGATTGCTTCCATAAAACGTTTCCTCAGAAAATCCATGTCAGCGCCGGAACGGATTGGCCCAACCATATCCACCAGATTATCATTTCGCAGGAGGCAGGGTTTTAACCTTCCGTCGCAAGTCACCCTAAGCTTAGAGCAGCGAGAACAGAACTCAGGGTTCCCAAAAGGAGAAACTATTTCTACAAGACCTTTAACTCCATTTTTTGAAAGCGTATAGATGACGCGTTGACCCGTCGAGTTAAGGGTTTTCATGGCTGATTTTGACGCTATAGATTTTTCTATATCGTCTAGATTCAAATGGAATTTTTCGAAAACCTGTTTATCACCGGGAATGGGTTGCAACTCTATCAGTTGCAGGACAGCACCTGTAGAACCAGTGTAGTCAAGCATCTCAGCAACATCCTCCTCGTTAACTCCTTTAAGAATAACCATGTTGATCTTGACAGGGTTTAAGTCGGCATCTATAGCAGCGTTTATCCCATTGAACACTTTACCTATTTCATGGCTCCCAGTTATCTCGCTATATTTTAATGAGTTTAGAGTTGGAAGATTCACGTTTACTCTGGAAAGCCCAGCCTCCTTAAGCCTTGAGGCATATTTCTCCAGCAGTATGCCGTTTGTAACAAGAGAAACCTCTTTGACTAACGGTGAAACCTCTTTGACTATTTCCACAACATCGTTCCTCATCAAAGGTTCTCCACCAGTTATCTTTATTTTCTCAACTCCAAAGCTGCAAGCCACTTCAACGATTCTTTTAATCTCGTTTAACGAGACGCATCTATTACTGGAAGGATCCCACTCCTTATGGCAAAAGAAACACTTTAGGTTGCAACTTTCTGTGACGCATATCCTGAGGTTCTTCACGCTTTTGCTAAGTGTGTTAACCATTCAACCAATAGGCTATAAAAACAGGTTATAAAAAGCTTTACCGTCTCAATCCAATTTTAAAGATTTCCTTTCTGACAGGCTTACTATCACAAGTATGATCCATATTTTCTGATTAATCTCATATATTCTTGAAAAGCATTAAGCGAAACATTTGGAGGGATACTATGATCAGAACAAGCTACATATCCTCCGTTCATCTTTGCTACCGGCAACTTCCTAGAAATTTCAGCCTCTATTTCTTCAGGGTCAGCCATCTTCCTAGCATCTAAATTCCCTATGAATGAAAGAGTCTTCCCGTATTTTTCTTTAAGCTCAATCACATCCATTCCGGCCTTCACTTCCAACGGTTGTATGGCAGTAAACCCTGCTTCGATTAATTTAGGAATGAGTAGATTCACGTTTCCATCCGTGTGGATTATAGTTGGCATTTTCTTTGCCCTGTAAGACGAGGTCATTTGAATGTGCACGGGCTTTACAAGCTCCTCGTAAATCTTTGGAGAGAAAAACGGTCCCTTATTGTAGGCAATATCTTCCCAGACCCATAGTCCATCAACCCCTAATTCAAGATAGGTTTCTACAATCTTAGAGAAATACTTACCTAGGTGTCTGAAAATATACTTTACGAGACTTGGGTCTCGATGGATAGCGATCAAAACCCTGTCAACGCTTTCTCCAAGTATGTGCCTAGTTGTTTCAAAAGGTCCTATTATTGAACAGAAAACTGCGTAACGCTCCTTTAGTCTTTCTATGCCTTTCTCCAGCTCTCCTTTAAACGGGTATCTGCTACTTGAAACTCTAATCGGTAACTCGGGGTCTAGGAGAGGTTCAAGCCTTTCTTTGAAGTCTTCGACCGTTGAAACGGAGGGGGGACCTGCAGGATGAGGAGTGCCACTTCTTCCGATCCAAGCTTTTACCTTTACTCCCCAAGAGTCTACATATGTCCTAAACTTATCATTCTCTTCAAGTACGACAGTATCGTATTTTGGACTAACATCAGGACCTATTAGATAAATGTCGAAGCCAAAGTAATCGTTCAAGGAGACTCCTCTAGGTAAGCCTTCACTATACCATCTTTCCAAAGTCTCTTCCCACGGAAAATCTATGAATGGAACCCTGTCAGCTTCTTCATGATTTAACGTTTTCAACACTCTTTCTCTAGAATCCATGTCTTTACTTACTTTAATCACCTACTTAAGATTTTTAGGCTTCGGCAGCAACATTCTTTAGGCTCTTAACCCGGCTTCCTAGTAGCATTGTTCTTCCTTATGACGATCAGGAGCAATGGTGTTGAAATAAGTGTTAGAACACTGGCAGCGTAAAATATTGAATTCGGCCCAAAAGATTCCCAGAAGAATCCGCCAATGGCGCCGCCCAGCATCCCGCTTAAACCATTACTCAACTCTATAAAGCCCATGGCCTCTCCAAGATTTTCACCTTGACAAAGCTCTGCTGTAAGAGTTCTTCTAGCAGGAAGATCCATGGCGCCTACAAGCCCGAATAGGAAAACATATAACAACATTGATTCTAGACTACTTGACAATGCGAGCAGAGCCCAAGCCGGTGAGGATATTAATAGGTGCATCAGCAATATTTTTCCACTTCCCCTTCTCGTTGTGACCCATCCCCATGGAAGGAAACCTATGGCTGACCCAACATTCCAAATTGCAACAACCATCCCAACCCCCGCCATATCTAAGCCGACTATCTTCTGTGCAAAAAGCGTGACGTAAGGATTTATCATGAAAAACCCCAATTCGTGGAATAGTAGAGAAAAACCGTAGAAACCCAGATGAGGCTTCTGCTTGAGCATACGTAGCATTGCTCTGACGTTAACTGAATGTGAAAGAACCCGTAACCCATTTCCCTTGAACCCGCCTCCGCCCTTACTGATGTAAAGAAAATAGATTGGGATTGACGCTAGGAAAATTATGGAAGCGGCAAGGAAGGCAAACTCCATCGCGAAAACGTTTGAAACCCATCCGGATGCGAAGGAGCTGAGCGATGCTCCTACCAGCGTTGCAAGATAGAATACTGCGAAGAAGACGGGAGCCTTAGAAGATTCAACACTCTCAAATATTAGAGCACTGGTATTAGGTGTGAAGAACGCTATTGAAAAACCTATAAGAACATATAGCGATATTGCTGTAAAAGCGTTCGTTAGAAAATATACTAGTATACACGCGACCATACCTAGAAAACTTGAGAGTATTAATGGGGCACGCCTCCCAATAATATCGGAGAGCCTGCCGCACGGCATTGAGGCAAAGCCGATGATGCCCCAGCTGACTGAGTTTAATAAGCCTATTTGACCAGGAGAAAACCCCCTGTTGTTCAAGAAGGGGGAGACTACTGTCCCCTGCATTGAAGAGGCTGCCTGATAGACCGTACCTCCTATAAGAACCCCCCTAAACTCCCTGTCTTTCCACTCTTTCCCAACCATTGTCGAAGATGTGTTTAGCCTCATCTTAAGTTTTTCAGAATGCTACTTCAAGCCTCCATCTTTAAACAGAAAGTTATTTAACTATGTTTTGAAAACATAATACTGTTTGATGAAGAACCCGGAGATAGTGTTTAGAAAATATAGGCCGGGGGATGAGGAGAGCATTGTCTCAGTAATGAACTCTAGTTTTGACACTTTCCGTGACTTCGGACTAACTAAGGAGCTTTGGCTAGAATATGAGAAGATAGATCCCGGTTTTAAGGCAGAGAACGCTTTAGTGGCGGAGTATGATGGTAAGATAGTTGGCCATGTTCAAATAATTCGTCGAAAAGTGAAGCTTGGAGATAAGCTTTACGTGAACATGGGAGGCATAGCAAATGTTTCGACAATACCTGAAGCAAGGAGGAGAGGAATAAGTACAACATTATTGACAAACGCTATAGACTACTGTGTGAAAGAGAGAATACCGTTAAGCGGTCTTTTTACAGGGTACGGTAGTGTGGCCCACAGGGTGTATCGGCGAGTAGGTTATGAAGATACTGCTCTATTCACCTCTTTCATGGGAACCGTTGATGAGATGAAGCGTGTAAAAGACAACTGCGGGGAAGCTAGTAATATACAGGTCAGACATTACGAGAAGGGGGACGAGAAGGAAATCCTAGAAACTTATGTCGAATGGAGCAAAGCCTATAGTGGAATTGTTGAAAGAAGCTTAGAGTATTGGAGAAAGAAGCTTGTTGAAAGAAGCACAGTCTTCACTTTTTTCTACGGAGATTTTGATCCAGGAGAAGTCTTCATCGCAATTGAAAACGGGAAGATCGCCGGATATGCCTATGTCACGCTCTGCAAGAAGAGGAGAATTCCGTACCGGCCTCCGGAGGCAGCTATAATAAGGGAGATCGCGTTTAAACCCGGGCATTTCAAAGCCTTATCCAGCTTGATAGATTCTATCATGGATTTCTTCATCTCCGAGGATGTTAAACTATGTGAAGCATGTTTTCCAGAGGATGAGGCCTACCTGAATATTTTTAGACCGTTTAGACAAATGCCTCAAAGCGTTTTCATGGCCCATATACCCCTGATTGAAAAACTGTTTGAAGAAGTGAGAGGAAACCTGGAGGAGAGGCTGAGTCTAACACCCTACGTAGGAAGTAGATTAGTGATAGGGTTTGAAACACCTTATGGAAGCATGAAACTCGGCCTCAACGGCGGGGAATTAAGCTTACAATCGGAAGAAGAACCTATGGTAAAAATCTTCTTCGACTCAAACTGCTTCACCAGAATGCTTTTCGGAATAGAAACTATACAGGACTTGATACGTGAAAACATGGTTAGAATACATACAACCCAATACCTCGGAAAAGTAATCTCTGTTGTTCAAGCACTTTTCCCGAAGAGAACATGGTTTATCAGCCCAATAGACCACTGGTAAGGAAATGGTAAGATAAAATGGTTTGTTGACAGAAGATTTTACCTGACTTTTAGGTTCGGATACCGGCTCCTTATGAAGCTCTCCACAGATCTATCATATGTTTTCTCCGCCTCCTTTGAAAAGAAGCATGCAGGCAACTCGTTATGTGCCCTATGATAGCTTATGCATTCACAACATACTCCTTTCCTAGGACAGTCAGGCCATGTGCATGGACAGTTCTTCAAATTTCTTTCCTTCTTGCATTCCATGAGTAAGAGGTTTAACTCTTGATATTTTAATTTTTACGCTGAAATTAGGGATGTGTGAATAGGTTTATAATACTCTGAATAAAATGGTAACCATGGTTAAGATAACTGTTATTGGTGCAGGAAGCCTAGCTTGGTCAGCAACCCTGGTTCGCGACCTATGTTTGACACCAAGCTTAGGTAAGTCTACAGTTATATTCATGGATATTAACGAGGAGAGGCTGGAGCTGATTCACGCTTTCGCGAAAAGATATGCTTCAGAGGTTAAAGCGGATCTGGTCTTCGAGAAAACAACTGACAGGAGGGAGGCAGTAAGAGATGCGGATATCGTGATAAACACGGCTATGGTTGGGGGCCACTCCTACTATGAGGATATGAGAAAGGTTTCTGAGAAACACGGCTATTATAGAGGAATAAACAGCGTTGAATGGAACATGGTTTCAGACTACCATACAATATGGGGATACTACCAGTTTAAGCTGGCTTTAAGCATCGCAAGAGACATTGAGGAATTAAGCCCAGAGGCTTGGCTTCTTCAACTCGCCAACCCTGTTTTCGAGCTTACCACCCTCATAAGCAGGGAGACTAAAACCAGAGTCATAGGGCTTTGTCATGGACACCTAGGATATATAGAAATAGCTAGCGTTCTAGGGCTTGACCCTAAGGATGTTGATTTTGAAGCAACAGGTTTCAACCATGTAATCTGGTTAACCAAGTTTAAGCATAATGGAGAAGACGCTTACCCTCTCATAGATGACTGGATTAAGAACAAGGCTGAAGAATATTGGAAAGTGTGGCGTGAGAATCAAGTAAACCCATTCAATATTCAGATGTCTCCGGCAGCAGTAGACATGTATAGAATCTACGGGCTCTTCCCTGTTGGAGACACTGTCAGAGGAGGAACATGGAAGTACCATTGGAACCTGGAAACAAAGCGGAAATGGTACGGGTCGCTTGCAAGCCCTGATTCTGAAACCGGTTGGGAAGTATACTTGAGTATGCTTCAATACAATTTTGACACCATAGCGTCGGCAATAAAGAATCCTGATGTTCCTTTGACAACCGTGCTGTCTCCTCAGCTGAGCCATGAATCCGTGGTCCCCATAATAGATTCTTTAATGAACGATAAGGAAGGAGTCTATCAGGTTAACGTTTTGAACAAGGGTGTTATAGAGAGCTTACCTGATAATGTTGCTGTCGAAATCCCTGCGAAGGTTGACGGTAAAGGCGTTCACAGGGTGAAGGTTGAGAGACTGCCAAGACGTGTAGTAAACTATGTTCTTCACCCTAGGATGATGAGGATGGAGTGGGCTCTAGAAGCCTTCTTGGAAGGGGGCAGAGACACTTTGTTCGAATGGTTGATAATCGACCCTAGAACTAAATCCACAGAGCAGGTTAATCAAGTTATAGATGATCTTCTCTCCATGCCGGAGAACTTGGGGATAGCGAAACATTTCAAGTAATTATTGAATACGTTCAGTAGCCTATGCTAGAGCAAGACCCTCCTTCTTAGCCTTTCTCTCCAGATAGAATATTGAAGTCTTCGCTAGTAGACCAAAGCCTAGTATGAAGACGAGCAGCATTCCAAGCTCCACCTCCACTGGCCACACAGTACTGGTTCCCATTATGAAGTGGCGTGAAAGATCTATCCCGTGGGTTAGAGGTATTAGGAATGCAAGAATCTTTAATGGGTCAGGCATAAACTGGAGGGGGACGAACATTCCCGTGGCTACTTGAAAGAGAAAATTGAAGATGGACATCACTGCTGAAACATCTTTGAAAAGTAGTATTGCACTGGACATTATCACGCCCATTTGACATAGGGCAAGGAAGGTTAGAAACAGCGTGACGCAGGTCATCAAGAACGCGGGTAGGGAGGGAAAGCTGCCTAGGAGAATGAAAGCCGTTGCAAACATCGGTATTATGCCGAATAATGTTCCAACAACGGCTTGGGAGATGGATGAGGAAAGCATGTAGACGTATCTTGAGACCGGTGACGCGAAGGTGTATTCAATTTGCCCTCTAGTTAACTCATCCTTTATTTCCCAGGCTCCCCAGGTTGCAGCACCCTGATAGTTTTGGAAAGCAACTCCGATTAGGAGAAATACGGCGTAATTCGAGCTTCCAATCGAGCCGAATTTTGCAGGGTCTATGACAAATCCGAATATCATGAGGCCGAGCCCCCATATGAAACTCATTATAAACTCTACTGTGAAATTCAGCTTATAGCGCGTTATCTCCCTTATTCTTCTCCAGACTGTCATTCTAATCATTGCTATTATACTGCTCATCTTACCTCACCCTCAACCATTATCCTAAAGGCTTCTTCAAGCGTTAAGTTCTCTATCCTTATTCCGGGCCTATGCCCATTGTTTTTCAGGAGAGTCAGCACAACTGGTAAGGTCTCATAAGCATCTTTACAGTAAATTCTTAAATCAGAATCCTCCTGTTGAATATTGATAACTCCCTTAACACAAGCCAATTGCCTCCTGACCTCCTCACGAATATTGTTCCCGTTTATTTGAATTACCTCGGTTCTAGTGACGGATTCCCTCATTTTCTCCGGAGTCCCGTCGAACATAATCTTACCCTTATTCATCATGATTACCCTGTCGCCTATCTCCTCAGCTTCCCTCATGTTGTGCGTAGTGACAACTATGGCGGCCTTTCTCTCCTGTGCGTAATCCTTCAAGTATTTTCTAATTTTGGAAGCAGTAAGGGGATCTAGGGATTTAGACGGCTCATCCATGAACACGATTCTTGGTTGGGTGATTAAAGACCTCATTATTACGAACGTCTGCTTCTGGCCTCCCGACAGCGCAATGAAATATTGGTCTAAGCAATCTTTAAAATCGAATTCCCTAGCCATTTCTTCAATCCTTTCATTAGCTTCAGACTTACTCAACCCGTGGAAAGCAGTGGCGAAGAAGATGAGGTTCTCCCTCGCGGTCAACCTGAAGAACGCAGATCTCTCACTATCTTGGCCTGCGTAGCCAATTATTCTCCTAACCTTATCGGCCTGAGAAAAAACGTCGTAGCCCGCTACCTTTGCCTGTCCCTCGTCAGGAAGCAGGAGTGTACTCAATATCTTAACCAAAGTAGTTTTGCCGGCTCCGTTAGGTCCTAGAAGACAGACTATTTCACCTTAACGCTGAAGCTGACGCCTTGAAGTGCAACCGTCTGTTTACCTCCAGACCTATACGTCTTGCGAAGACCCGCAGCCTGAACCAAGTTTTCCTGAGCGAGAGGTTCCGTAGCAACCGCTTCCATCGCAACAGTCGTTTTAATACTCATGTTTCATCACCAGACCGGAGCATCATTTTTAAAAATGGCTCACGAAATGTAAATTTTGAATGTAATCGTCTGAAGATAGTTAACCCCTGCATTCCAAAGTTGTTTCCAGCCATTTTCAAGCAACGCTGCACTCTAAATGCTTTTAAGAATTTTGCAACTTTTTACTCAAGTATCTGCTCACCTAAAAGTTTATGAAAACCAACACTTGCAAATGACTTGAATCTAAAAAATATTTCTCTCTTCTATGAATTTTAACTCCCAGTCCTTTTTGACCAACATGAACAGTCCTCCAAATTGATAAAAAGAGACAATACTCATGTGCATCCTGCAAGACCTATTGGATCCCCGTCTGTGGCACTACTTTAAATTCGTATTTAATGGACCGTTTTCGATTAATCTTAGAGCTGCACATATAGGATGATGCCTACTGCTCGCGTTGCCAGACTTCCTCTAAACCAACTACTAGTCGTTTTCCTACTCGTACCATCATATTGTGGTTATTTTTTCTTCGCAGTCTCTACCAGATTCTGGATGGTTTCGAGCGGTGGTGATTTATCCTTTAACACTTTTCTCAGTTTTTCATGTAATTCCTTTGGATCTGATTGCGCAAGTTTCTCCCTTGAATCAACCCCCATTTTAACAAGTAATGCTGCCACAAATGCGGCCACCTCGCCACTAAGACCCTCGATCCCGGACAGGTTACTCTTGAGCATCAATATCGACGCATCTAACAGTTTAGAGGCTTCTTCTTGAGAAAAACCGAGTTCAGTTAACTGCTCCGGAGACAAAGAAGCCTTTTCGGCAAGCGTTGGTCCAACTGCCTCTTCTGCTTTAACCCCTCCGACTTCACCCTCAACCTTGATTTCAGGCGGCTTTTGGGCTTCAATCTTTCCGACTCCAGGCTCTTCGCCTGTTATCTGCGGGGGCTTTTCACTTACAACCTGCGGGGGCTCTTCGCCTGCAATCTCTGGAGGCTTTTGGGCTTCAATCTTTCCAACTTCAGAAGCTTTAAACTTTTGAGGTTTTTTGACCTCCATCTTTCCAACTTCAGCTTTAATCTTTTCAGGCTTTTTGGCTTTAATCTTCTCAAACTCCTTAGCTTTAAACTTTCCAGGCTCATCGACATCCATCTCATAAGTTGGAGGCTCTTCAGCCACTATCTCTGGAGGCTCTTCAACTTCAGCTTCATAAGTTGGAGGCTCTTCAGCCACTATCTCTGGAGGCTCTTCAACTTCAGCTTCATAAGTTGGAGGCTCTTCAGCCACTATCTTCCCAAACTCCTTAGCTTTAAGCTTTCCAATTTCAGCGGTCTCCATCTCTAACGTACCTTTAGTAGGTGTAGTTGGTGGTGGTTTGCGCACGATGTTGTTAAATAGGTGCGCACGCGCTAGTAGGAAGGCTACTATAAAGCCTGTTAACAGGCCACCGATTAGTGTAGCCATGCTCGTAATCATGGAACGTGACTCTGCTTCGGAGAGCTTAGACTTTGCTTCAGCCAACTCGGATTCTAGGCTTGAAATCTCACCATGTGCATTCATCAAATCCGTTTGTAGATCATCGACCTGCTCCTGAAGAGCCTTCAACTTGTTCAACGCGTTAACGATATCGTCAGGGCTTAAAGCCTCTTCCATTACAAGCACTTCAGAAGATGTTGCTGAGGCAGGCATAAACTCCTGATCCCCTGCCCACTCAGCCTTAAACCTGTACTTCCCAGTCTCGCCCGGTGTGAACGGGCAGGCTACAACGCCCTCCGAGCCGGTGTTAAAGGTACCGAGGTTATTCCACACCGCAGTCTTATTCTTGATAAACGAGAGAACCAGGGGTCTGTCAACTAGGGGTGGAGAAGTACTGACGTAGATTATGATTTTGCCTCCTACGTTAGTCAGCAGGGGGGCTGCCAGTATCTGGAGTGAGACGGGTGTTCTCACTGTCAGCGTCACAGTGTTGCTTGAACAACCGTAGTACTCTGCGTTACCCAACCAGGATGCTCTGATGCTCCATGTGCCTGACATGTCAGGCTTGAAGGAATCTTTGAACTCTCCCTGGGATGTTGAAATGCTTTTCAAAACCTCGGTTCCGTTTGGACACGTTATCCTTAGGCTGACTGCAACGTTTAAGGCTGGAGTCAGTGTGCCATTTATCATTACGCTCTCACCCAATGTGATCGAAGTCTCATTCACGCTTATGGCCATCGAAGAATTCTTTTTACCTGGCGTAGGTGGAGGAGGCAGAGAAACGACTTTAAAAGTTGTTGTGCGAGGACCAGCGTAAACCGTGTAAGTACCGTAAGTGGCAGTAGAGGAAAGCTGGAAGCTGGAAGAAAAGCTGCCGTCTCCGCCTGCTTTAACAGTGGTCGTAAATACTTGTACACCATTCGGATCATTAACCTGGATCCTAACCCATTCGCCTGAAGACGCTTTCCCACTTATGACCACTGTTTCACCCCTAAGGTACTCAGACTTGTTTGTCGATAAGGAGGTTACTGCAGGAAGTACAAGGCCCGTTTGAAGAGATAACAGAACTAGTGTTAAAAGTAGGTATGCACACAGCCTGAACCTGCTTCTCCTCTTCCTCTTTGACTTCACCAACCTATCTTCCTCTAATCGTCGGAGATACTTTTCACCAAGCTCGTCCCTTGTCTTCGCGCCGATAAGCTGGAAAGGCATACCGTCTGGAGAGGCTTTTACCTTGAAAACTGGAAGAACAAGCATCAACAACACTTTTAAACACAACGTCATGGAGGCGGTACGATCACTACCTCTCATTCTTTAAAAGTGAGGATTGCAATATTTAAACTTACTGTGCACCAGGATGGTTGATTTTCCGCCTCCAGAAAACTCTTCAAATAAAGAAACTCACCTTCCTCAGCCGTGAGGTTCAGCCCCCCGAAGAGCTTCTAGAAGCTTGCCTTGCAATAGGTTTTTCGAGGTTTAATCTCTACTTGGACAGATATCTCCAAGAAAGCACTATACCTACAGAGGAAAGCACTATTGCGAAACCACCCAAGTATATAAAATCGGTTATAAGCTTGGAAAAGTCTAAAGATAGAATTGTCAACTGTCTCAAAGCATCTGTTAAATAGCTTAATGGATTTACTTGTGCTACTAGCTGCAACCAATCGGGCATTAGAGAGATCGGGAAGAAAGTGTTGCTCGCAAACATCATAGGCATAGTGATCAGGCTTATGATTTGCATCGGTCTCTCCAACCTAGTTGACCTCAGGGAGAAAGCCAAGAACACTGATGAGAGCCCTACGCTAAGTAGGAAAACTGCAGCATAAATGCCAAGTATGTTAAGCAGGGTAAATGTTGAGCTTACCTGTAATCCGAATATGGTTGCGAGAGCAAGGATTATCGTAGCCTGAAGCATCGCTCTCAAGGTCGCGTTAAGAACCTTTGAGAAGATTATTGCTCCACGCGGCACAGGTGTACTCAAAACTTTATCCAAGAAGCCTAGGCGCCTATCCCAAACTATCGACATTCCGCTGAACATTGTCGTGGTCATAACTATCATAGAGATCATGCCGATAGCCATGTAGCTGAAGTAATCGGTGACTCCGAAAACGCTCCCCATAACGTTTGCACCAATATCGGAAAACATCTGTTGAATCATCTGGGAAACCAGTGTACCGCTAATATATACGACTCCATTAGCTGGGGGGATAATGTAATTTCCCGGTATCGGAATCTTCTCTGGAACCGGTATATTGCTCAAGTTGCTGGCTGAGAACATTGCACCTATGTTCATGGATTTCCCTAGAAGCCCCATCCATATCAAAGGTTGGATTACAAGCATCAGGAGCATTACTGGGTCTTTCAGCCATTTTTTCAGTTCCCTGACTGTCAAAGCCCATAGGCCTATGAGAAGACTCGGATGATACTCGTTTGCTTTACTCATCTCGCTCTAGCCCTCCATAAGGTTATTCTCTGTGCTCGAAACGCTTCTTTAGATTCCTCTGCATCACGCATAGACCTACCGGTGTATTCAAGATAAACCTCGTTTAAAGTCGGTTTTGTTAGTGAAAGCCTGGTTACGGTGTAGCCTCCCTTCCGCAGAGCCTCGATTATCAGGGGAGCTGTAACTTCCCCAGACTCCGCCTTGATCCGGTATGAGCCATTCTCGCTTCTTACTTCCTTCACGTTTTCGACACTCTGAATTAAACTAGTAATGTCAGTATTCTCCCTTATGCTTATCGTTATGACATCTCCGCCTAAACTTTGCTTCAATTCTTCAGGCCCCCCAGTCACAACGATTTTTCCATGGTCGATTACTGCTATGCGGTCACACAAGGCATCAGCCTCCTCCAAGTAATGCGTCGTCATGAAAATCGTCATATTATACTCATTCTTTAGCTGTTTAATGTAGTCCCATGTTGCAGTCCTTGTTTGAACATCTAAACCTAGGGTTGGCTCGTCTAGGAAAAGAACTTTAGGTCTGTTCACTAAGCCGCACGCGAGTTCAAGCCTCCGCCTCATCCCTCCAGAATAGGTTTCAACTTTTTTATCTTTGAAATCAGTGAGTTCTACAAGGTCTAGTAGTTCAACGGCTCTCTTCTTCGCGGTTTCGCGTGGAATGCCATATAGGTCAGCACATAGGATTACGTTCTCATAACCAGTTAGGTCCTCGTCTGCAGTGTATTCTTGCGGCACAACGCCTATGACTTTCCTAACCTCCTCAGTCTGCCTTACGATGTCGTGCCCTAAGACGGATGCTGTACCCTCCGTCGGTCTTAAAACAGTTATCAACATATTGATCGTTGTTGTCTTGCCAGCTCCATTAGGACCTAGGAACCCGAAGACCTCGCCGTCTTTAACGCTAAAATTCACATGGTCAACTGCAACAAGACTCTTATTGAAAACCTTCGTTAACCCTTCAGCAACTATAACTTCCTCAGCCATTGCAACATCTACCTCCTGATTCTCTTATTTACCGCCTCTATCTTCTCAGCAGCCTCCTCAAATACTCTCCCGACTTCAGCAAGATCCTCCTTAGAAACTTTTTCTCTCGAGATAGTTATGAACTCCCTGAAAGCGAAGAAAAGCCTACGGATAGGATCATGTAACTCATCAAGCCTGCTTAGCGGGAATTCGCCTACGAAGGGAGGCGGAGGAATGAGAAGTGGAAAGGAAGTCATCTTCTCAAGAAGCTTTTCCCTGATTTCACCCTTTTCCTCGAGAAGCCTCCTGCCCTTATCGGTTAACTCGTAGCGTTTAACCCCGTTCTCATCCTTCGGAAGAGCCTTTATGAAGCCCTTCTCCTGTAGCCATGTTAACAGTGGGTAGATGGAGCCTGGGCTTGGCCTCCATGCTCTACGGGTCTCCTCTTCAATCTCATCCATAATCTCTGAGCCGGACATGGGTTTCTTGCTTAACATCTCTAAAATCAAGTATCTAAGAAGCCCTTTTGGAGCGTGTGCTGTATGTTTAATCCAGTGCCTAAACATATCAATGTCGATATCGACAGCGATATATAAGCTTTGCTATTCTACAAAATCCGCTTACCAACATTCACAAAAGAAAAAGTTTTTGAAAAAGACCCTAAAGTAAGCAATAAACCTTTTATATCTAAAAATCAGAGTAAACAGCATGAAAAGAAAAGTTGCAGTCTTGGTTGAAAAAGGGAGAATAGAACTGGTTGAAGAAGAAATCCCAAGCTTAGGTAAGGAGGATGTGTTGATCAAGGTTAGGGCTTGCGGCATATGTACTGGCGACCTTTATGGTTTTTCAGGCTACCCAGTATGGTTTAAATTACCATCCCCATTAGGTCACGAGCCCACGGGAGAGATTGTTGAAGTTGGAGCTAATGTGACTAAGTTTTCCAAGGGTGACCATGTTACTGCATTAGGAGGCCCAGGTTTCTCCGACTTTGTGGTAGTGAATGAAAGCTATGTGGAAAAGATACCGGAGAGCATCCCCTTTGAATATGCAATAGGGGAACCACTTGCCTGCGCAGTTAACGCTGTAAGACTTGTTCATCCGAAGCTTGGTGATAATGTTGCAGTGGTTGGCACTGGTTTCATGGGGTTGCTTCTCGTTCAAGCATTAAACCGTCTAGGTTTAAGCAATTTAGTTGGTGTTGACGTGAGTAATGAGAGGCTTAGACTTGCCAGACACTATGGAGCGAATATGGTTTTGAATCCGAAGGAGATTGATGTTTTTAAGGAAACCCTTGCTATAACGGAAGGGAAAGGGTTTGACATGGTGATAGAGGCTACGGGGAACCCTACAGGTGTTGGGTTAGCGACTAGACTGGTAAAACAGAAAGGTAGGCTGGCTATATTCAGCTACCATACGAATCCTGTTGAAGTGGACTTAAGAGAGTGGGATTCAAGAGGGCTGGAAGTAATAATGACGAGCCCTGCAAGAGCAGACGATATGAGGGAGAATTTGAAAATAGCTGCACAGATGATGACTAGGGGCAATTTTAATCTGGAGAAGCTTGTTACCCACAAATGGGTTCTCGATGAGATTCAAAAAGCTTTCGAATACGCTTCAAAGAAACCAAGCGACTATATAAAGGGAGTAATAGTTCCCTAAATATGGAATGCAGCATCTAGCAACATCTTGCTTCCGTTAACTCAACCTAATGCTTGAAACTTTCTCCCTTTGACAATTAATTTATGAACTATTCTCTGATCTGTCATAGGCTCATCCGGCTTAGCGATTGCAATTACTTCAACATAGTCTTCAAGCGGGCTATCCATTATTTTCTTGCCTAATGTTTCTTGAATCTGGAAAATACCTGCACTGTTACTCATATTTATCAATATTTGCACCGGCACATCTTTTCCCCGTGTAATCTCAACTTTATCAATGCTTAGAGCAGAAACTGTGTGAATATTCACGTTCCCTTTGTCGAAAGCCATTCTTCCACGCCCCTTTGTCATATCCGTTCCGTCAGCTATTCCGATGAGGCATGCTTCTTCAGTCAAGTCTTTAACTTCAAACTCATGAGAGTAAATGCAGCTCAATATATGAGCTCTAACCTCATACATGACTTCCTGATTCTCATATATTTCAGGAAGAAGCCGGTTCAGCAACGGAATGGCCAGATATACGCCGGAAACGTGGTGGTTCTCCCGGTGAACCTGGTTCCCAATATCGTGGAGTAGGGCTGCGGTGAGAACTATCAGATAAACATCATCCTCGTCACCTGCCTTCTCCTTGATCACGCTGGTTAAAACCCCGTTGTCTAAGAGAAGCTTAAGCATCTTTAAAGCGTTTGCAGCAACGATTTTAGCATGAACCTCTCCGTGATCATTATACTTTAATTTTGAGACTGCGATGAAGTTCGCCATGTCCCAGTCAGCATTAACCTCCGGATCGTTCTTCAATAGTTCCCACATTCTTCGTGCCTTAGGCTTTTCTGCTGTTAATTGCATGATGGTTTTTTCAGCTTCTTCCATCATTTCGGAATATGATGTAGGAATTTCAAGCTCAAACCCTTTTCCAGTAGCGATTCTAGACATACCCTGTTTTTAATACGGCTGCTTGATATTTAAAGGTTGTGAACTCTATCTCTATTAATAGCAAGCATACCTATTTTACTACTTGTTCTAGTTCAAGGTCTCGAAGAGCCCACGATATCTTGCGTTGAAGAGACTTAGAGTATATTTTACTCCAATCAAAGGAGGTTTTTCTACTCCACTCTAAATATATTCTTGGATCGATGTAGCTGTTTAAGCTAGTGTTAAGATTATAGTCTTTCGTTCTCCTCATCAATTCAAGCTTTATCCTCTCCTTCTGAAGCTTTTCCCTTAGATTCTTCAACCTCCTCTTCCTAGCTTTAGTAGGCTTCTCTTTAAGCATCTTTTTAACATCCTCTATATCCTGAATAACTTTCTCGACTCTTTGAACCTGTTTCTCAACACGCGCACTCCAGTTTTTAGGAAGCGTCTTCTTATGATTCAGGGTCTTCGCCGCCTCAAGATTTGCAAGCTTAGCTACGAAGAGCTTTCTAAACTCAGGGTCTTCAGGACGCGTCTTAAACTCGTAAAGCTTGTCAAGAACCGCTTGGGAAGCATAATACGTTCTAAATATTTTTGAAGTCAACCCAGACATGACTTTAGATAAATAGGCATTAACATGCTCAGATCTAAGCCTTGGAAATATCCTTCTCCCCGGAGTCTTATCTATAAGCTCCTTAAGGTTTCTAACGACAATCGGGGGAAGATTAACCTTACGATGAAAACGGACCGCGGCCTTTCCAAGGAAGTCAAACTCAACAGTATCCTCGCTTATTATCTTAACGTTATTCTTAGTTAAAGTTGTAACCCCCTTAGTATCTAATTCGTCCTTATCCTTCTCGTCACCAACCCTGAGCTTGAGAAGATCTATAAGAAAGATTGCGGTTGCAACCTGTCTTTCAAACTCGTCCTGAGACTCCAAACCTTTTCTTACAAGTCCTCTTATCTTCCCCAGTTTGTTTCTGAGACTCATTGCCATTTCAAACTTATTTTTCTCCCTCTCCTGCTTAACTGGAGCAGTCTCCCCGACCCATATGTATTTCATTTTACCAGTAAGCTTATCCTTCCACCTAGCTATCCAGATAGCATCTGGATCCCAAGTTCGCCCGCCCCATTCTCCGCCGTCTGGAGTTGGTGGCGTCGGAGCATCTGGCGAAAGGTTCAGAGTAATATCCTCATAACCTACTCTCGGCTTCCATCTTCCTCTTAATGGATGCTTACCTTTTCCAATGTAGATACAGGGGGGTTCAACAGTATATCTTATCTCTACCTTTTCACCATCGATTATAGCGTAACCATACTTCTGCTTAAGCTCCTCCCTGACACGTTTTCTTTCCTCGCTTAACGCTTTCTTCTCCTCTTTAGTCAACATCTCTTTTCTCCTCTTCTCCTCTTCAACCCACTGCTTAACCTCTGAGAAGTCTATTGAATTATTCTGGGGAGAACTGTTTACACCCAATGCAGCATAGAAGTCTTTCAGAAAGTTCTTTACAAAGACCTTGTCCTCCATTCTTTCTGGAGGTTGTTTTGCAAATGCTACGGCCATTTCCTCTTGCTCAGGGGTTAGTTTAATCCTGTTCCCATTAACCGTGATGGAAAGCTCTTTATACTCGTAGGGAGGGATTAAGACCCCGTTGTGAATCAATTGTTTCATGAAGCTTGTTCAGCTGTTCCCTTCCACGGGTTTTAAAAAGTTTCTCTTAAACCAGTATTAAACGATGGGAAAAATTTATATGAACATCTTGTTGTTTTCAAGGCCCTATTTAAAGCCTCTTACTGTTTCGCCTATCTTCACCCAGTCCTCAATCATTACTTCAGACACTCTAGGGTTGTAAAGAGCTGTTGCAGGATGGTATGAAGGAACCATCTTGAAGCTTCCATATGATAAAGTGCTCACGTTAAATATTCTACCGTGAATACTGCCTATGGATGCAAGTCTCAGATTAAACCTTTTGAAGAGGGTGCTTGTGGCAACATTGCCAAGTGTAACGATTACCTTTGGTTTTATAGACTGGATTTGCACACTCAGATATGGGAAGCATGTCTCCACCTCGTCGTCAGTAGGCTCCCTGTTTTCCGGAGGACGACATTTAACAACATTAGTTATATAAACCTCGTTCCTCTCGAGCCCAGCTGCCTTAAGCAATATTTCATTCAAAAACCGTCCAGCCTGACCTACAAAGGGTCGACCCTCCCTGTCCTCGTTAAACCCAGGGGCCTCACCTATCAGCATTACGCTAGCTTTCAAGTCCCCTTCTCCGAAAACGACGTTAGTCCTACTTTCACTCAGCCTACATTTCCTACACCGCATCGCCTCGTTTAAAGCGCTCTCAAACTCATCCAACCCTTTTCACAACCCATTTCCGCCAGATATGAATCTTACGAGAAGACTAATCCTTAAGACGAAGCCCTGTTTTAACCATTGAAGCATATTCTGCAAGCCTCTTCCCAAGCAGCCTACAGGCCTTCAACTCGTCTGCTCCCGGATTCCTAACTGAAACTGCCCCATAATGCAACGTAACATTTGGAGCAACGTAATCCGGAACTCCGAAAACCAGCATACCGTAGTTCAACATCATGAGGATTATTGAGAGACACGCCATTTCGTTTCCTCCTCCGAATCCTCCTGAGCTGCTGAATGCAGCCCCAACTTTTCCATTCATCTTACCCCATGCAGGAATAGCAATCTTAGTAAATAATTCGTTCATTTTAGTAGACATGACTCCGCAATGAGTGGGGGTGCCGAAGGCGAATCCGTCGTTCTCAAGAAAATCTTCGACAGTTATGTCAGCAACCTTCTTCAAAGATACTTCTGCACCGGCTATACTAGCGCCTTCAGCAACAGCCTTAGCCATCTTCTCAGTGTTACCGGTTTGACTATCATATGCAACTAGGATCCTAACTTTTTCAGACATGAAAACATATGAATTTAACCCCATCTTAAAACTTTCCTCGTGCCAATAAGATTCTTCGCGCTACATTTTAATAGGAGGATTCAGGATTATTCTCGATCCAGCATGATAAGGGATCTAAGGGATCAGGCTAGGTTAAGAAGTAAAGAAGAGATTTTAAGTCAGCTTGTCGAATTCAAGATTGAACCCAAGTTCTCAGCAGGAGTATGGTACTTCTCACCTGCCAAGTCTAGGTTTCATGACACTTATGGTGAGACACGAAAGATAGAGGAAATTTTAAATATTGTGCTTAAGCTATACGACGAGAAAGTTATAGACAGCAGCTTTAGACTTGAAGCACACTACCCCAATGAGGTTAACGAGGACAACGTGGATAAGTATAGGCAGCTTGAAAAGGAAACCGGTATTAAACTGATAACTGTTATACCCAATCTTTTCTACGATAAGATTTTCGAATTCGGCTCCCTGTCCAACCCTATTAAGGAAGTCAGAGACCATGCGATAGACAGAACAATCAAAGCCTTAAAGATGAACAAGGAGCTGGATACGAGCTTCATGGTAGTTTGGCCAGGGATAGACGGTTATGAGAACCCATTTGGCATGGATTTCTTAGGAATGTGGGAGAGATTTGAAACCGGTTTAGCACAGGCTATGGACAAGGTTCCGGGAGTGAGAGTCGCGATAGAGCCTAAACCCTATGAGCCAAGGGGAAATAATATTTACAGGAATACTGCAAACGGCATTCTAGCAGCCCAGAGAATTGAAAAACTCTTGAAATCTGATGAGAATAAGAAGCTGCTTGAACAGGGTCACGCGATGGTTGCTTTAAACCCGGAGGTTGGACATGTTCTCATGGGGCATGAAGAACTTGCATATGCTTTCGCCTCAATACTTAGGGAAGGAAGGTTAGCACATACTCACTGGAACAGTCAGCCCCTCGGGAACTATGATCAAGATCTTAACGTTGGGGTTTTAGCATTAGATCAACTGTATGCAGCTTTATTTGTTCTAAAGATGCATAACTATAGAGAGTATTTTGGAATAGACATTAATCCTGAGCGGATGAGTGTTGAAACAGCTTTAAAAATCAACATTAAAGCGATTAGAAATGCCTGTAAGAGGCTTAACAATCTTAGCTATGAGGATCACAGTCGCATCGTTGACGCAATGTTCAATCCCGAAAAGAATAGAGGAGTAGTTGAAGAGGTCTTCATAAAGTCTTTTGAGTGAACTCTTAGCAACCAAACCAGTTGGATAACCCATTTTTGTCATTGAAAATACTTACAAAGCCTTAATTGAAAAAGACTTCTGATAAGTGTTAGAATCCTGCAAACGTGAGAATTTGAAGCTGAACAATGAAAAAAGAATTCTAATTCTCTCAATTACACTACTGTTTTTTCCACTACTCATAAGCATTATTTCATGTAAAGCGGATCTCCAGTCTGAAAAATCTGCGTTCTTAACGCTGATAAACCAGTATAGGCAGCAGAACGGTGTTTCTCCACTTGCTGTTTCAAACGCTTTGACTACTGCAGCGCAACTACATAGTGAAGACATGGCCACTAACAACTATTTTTCCCACACAAGCCTCGATGGCAGGACGTTCGTGGACAGGATTAGGCAGGCAGGCTATACTTACGACACTTGGCTGGGCGAGAACATAGCAGCAGGCTACAGCACAGCACAATCAGTATTCAACGCTTGGAAAAACTCTCCAGGACATAACGCAAACATGTTAAACCCAAATTTCAAGGTTATAGGTATAGGACTTGCCTACAGTGCAAGTTCAACCTACAAGTGGTATTGGACAACTGATTTCGGAGGCTATGATGATTCAGGAGGCGGTAGTCCACCTCCGCCACCTACGCCACCACCGTCGCCTCCGCCGAGCATAAACAATCCGCCGTCCCGACCAGGAAAACCTTCAGGGCCTTCTTTAGGGCATGTTGACGACAGCTACGTTTTTACAACTTCATCCACTGACCCTGATGGAGACTCAATATCCTATGTATTTGATTGGGGCGATGGCAAATACTCGATAACAGACTACATTGCTTCAGGAACCGCCGTAGGGTTAAACCACTCTTGGGTAGAACCGGGAAACTATAGTATAAGAGTTATGGCGAAGGACAGTCATGGAGCAAGCTCGTCTTGGTCGTTGGCTACAAAGATACGGATAATCGTTCCAATATTTGAGATAACCTTTAGCTCTAATCTTACAAACATGAGCATTAACGTGGATGGAGTCAACTATTCCCTGCCCGTAAGATTTCAATGGCCTAAGGGAAGCATTCATACAGTAAGCATGGAAGAAGCACGCCAATTTTCGGAAATGGAACGCTACGCGTTTAAATGGTGGAGTGATGGAAACGAGAGTAGAACCAGGGTCATAAAGATTATTGAGCCGGTTGTTTTTGAAGCGGTTTACGCGGTTCAATACCTTTTCTCCTTCAGCATAGAGCCAGGTAGAACTGATTCCAAATGGTATGATGCCCAGTCGGTAATCCATCTTTCAGTAAATTCTTCAATTATCCAGTTGAGCCTAGATTCGAGACTTGTTTTTAAAAAATGGTCGAACAATGTCTCAGATGTGGCGATAAACATATTATTAAACGAGCCCGGGTCTGTGGAGGCCAAATGGAGTAAGCAGTTTCTGCTTCAAGTACTATCACCATACGGGAATGTTAACGGAGCAGGATGGTACGACGAAAACTCTGCAGCAAACTTTTCCTTGCATCCTGAAATCCTAGACTGTGGCAACGGTACCAGAAGAGTTTTTGAATCATGGACCGGCGAGGGAGAGGGAAGCTACTCTGGAGCGGGGGCAAATCAAACCATTGTAATTAGGAACCCGGTTAACGAGACAGCCTTTTGGAGGTCGGAGCATTATCTGACTATCAACTCTACATACGGTAGTCCGCTTGGAGCAGGCTGGTACAACGAGTCTTCAGCAGCAAGAATATTCATAGAGCCCATGGTTTACGAGGCGCCGGAAATACGTCATGTATTCCTAGGCTGGGAGGGAGACCTCAGGGGCAATGAAAGTAGCATGACAATCACCATTAATTCGCCGGTGTTTTTAAGGGCGAAATGGTCATCAGAGTTCTATCTCAACATTAGCTCAAAGTATGGTGAGGTTTGGGGAGGGGGATGGTACGTTGAGAACTCGACCGCATCTTTCGGTGTTAAGCCACCGTCTCCAAGCATAATAACGTATGTGTTTGAAGGGTGGGAGGGGGACATGAGTGCCCAAGCTTTAAACTCCAGCATACTTATGGATAGGCCTAAGAAAATCGTTGCGAAATGGCGTGAAGACTATACTCGATTAATTATCATATGTTCATCCGCTTCAGCAGCATTTATCACAATACTCCTGTATTACAAATACAAAAAGAGGCAAACACCACCCGTAGACAAGAAGCAAAATAAGTATAACGACTACAGCAGTATCGCAGACACGAGGTTCAACCTATAGAATGATCAGAGAATCATTGAGGAAATATTAACAAAATCTTTCGAACAGCCTTGTTTTGAACGCTCATCATTTAGCGGTCTCGTTATAAACAAGTTTTTTAGACAGGTCAAGAACAGAGGTATTAAATACTAAAACCAGGTAACATAATAATAGACAATGGAATCTGTTAGGAGAACTGAGTTGTTCGAAACATTGGCTCACGAGACTAGGATCAAGATTCTTAAAGCTCTGGAAAACCAGCAACTTAGCTTCGCTGAGCTTAAGAGGACTCTAGAAATAGAAAGCAGCGGTAATCTCCAGCATCACATTGCAAAGCTTGGTGATTTAATTAAGCAAACAGAAGAAGGAAAGTATACTCTCAGCGATGATGGAAGAGAAGCATTAAGAATATTGAATACAATAGAAGAAGTCGATAAAGAACCATTGAGCCTGTATTCCAAGAAAAGTTTAACCCCGAACAGGCGGAATTTGATCGCGTTAAGCCTTCTGTTTCTAGTGGCTACAGTATCCTTGCTGTTTGTGTTGTTACAATACCTACAATTAAGAAATTCAATTCCGTTATATGGAAGCATTAGTTTCAGCAATGGCAAGGTACAGATAGGAGGAAAAGAATACTATTATTTGATTCTAAATACACCTGATTTACAACTGTTGAGAGAAATTACTTTTCACGGTGTGAGATTCAGTTATCAGCCTTTAAGTCAATTACCTCAATTAGCCATTGAACAATTCAGCAATAATACTCAATCCCGATATAATTTAATTTTATCCCTAAGTAATGGAACTATCAGACAGTATCAAGGTAAAATCGAATTCATTCTGATTAATAGTAATAATGTTTCAATGATTGTTTTTGGGGACCTAGCTATGAACAATATGAGTGAACTTATCTCTTTTCCAGGCAAAATTATAGTACTGGGCAATTTTAGTAACCTCTTAATACCTGTAGAATATTTCAAAATCGAGTTCAACGATGGTGTTGCGGAGCTTGTCCAACCTATAACTTGGCCGCAGAATACGAATGCATTGGCAAACACGGGGGTTACAACGCATAAAAAACCAGAAGCAGGTGTTTTCAAGATAGGCCCTAATACGTTTATCCTCATAGTCAGTGTTGAAAAATAAACGATTCGCGTATTCGTCGGTGGGAGAAGGTTAAAAAGAAAAGCTTATATGCGCTTTAAAAAACATTAGAATATGGGAAAGTTTCAGAAGAGATTTAACGAGGCTGAAACGGTTTTCAACTTTGACGATGTGATTCTGCTTCCTGGACTATCAAGAGTAGAGCCGAAAGAGATCGATTTAAGAACAAAGTTTTCGAAAAACATTCCGATCAATATTCCGCTCGTTTCTTCACCCATGGATACTGTAACTGAGTCTGAGATGGCGATAGCTCTAGCTAGGCATGGTGGGATTGGAGTAATACATAGGAATTGCTCGGCTGAGGAAGAAGTCGAAATTGTGAAGATTGTTAAAAGATCAGAGTCGTTCATAATCAAGGAAGTCGTAACAATAAGCAGGGAAGCGAAAGTAGGGGAGGCGGCTGAGATTATGAAGAAACACAAGATTTCAGGGCTACCGGTTGTTGAAAACAATAAACTGGTTGGGATAATAACCGGGAGAGATGTTAGATTTACCGATCCTTCAGTAACGGTTGGCGAAGCCATGACGAAGGATGTTGTCGTGGCAAAGCCGGGTGTAACCCCGGATGAAGCGGTTGAGCTTATGAAGAAACACAAGGTGGAGAAGCTGCCGGTTGTAGACAAGAATGGGACACTGGTAGGATTAATAACCTATAAGGATGTGGCCTTAAGAGGAGAATACAAGGGAGCCACTAGGGATGAGGAAGGAAGGCTGAGGGTTGCTGCAGCCGTCTCACCGTTTGACTTGGAGAGAGCCAAGCTCTTGGCGAAATATGCTGACGCATTGGTCATAGATGTTGCTCACTTCCACAATGAGAACGTGATTGAGGCAACCAGAAGACTGGTTAAGGAAGTAGAGGTTGACATTATTATTGGAAACCTCGGTACTAAGGAAGGAGTTCTGGACTCGGTCTCCAGAATTGATAATGTCGCAGGCTTGAGAGTAGGGATTGGAAGCGGCTCCGTCTGCATAACAACTGATGTTACCAGAACAGGGGCACCGACGCTTTTCGCCGTCTCTCAGGCGGCGGAGGCACTTGAAGAAATCGGCATGGAGATCCCGGTGATCGCAGACGGAGGAGTGAGAAACCCGGGGGACGTAGCCTTGGCCGCTGCTTTCGGGGCTTCCTGCGTAATGCTGGGGTATGTTTTAGCAGGCTGCAAGGAAAGCCCTAGCCCAATGACTATAATAAACGAGAGGTATTTCAAGCTACACAGGGGCATGGGTAGTCAATCTGCTAGACAGAAGAGAATGGCGTTGGACAGGTACGCGGTTTTCTCAAAGGAGATTCCGGAAGGCACAGAAGTCTGGATACCCTATAGGGGAGAGGTTGCTTCAGTAATAAACGAGTTTACTTCGGGCGTAAAAGCAGCCATGGGTTACGCAGGAGCTTCAAGCCTGACAGAGCTACACAGGAAGAAAGTTGCGAAAGTCATATCTAAAAGAGAGAGGGTTGGCATAAGTATTAGCCAACTTAAGTAAGCCGAGTAAGAAGAAATATATCATAGTAAGCTTTATATCATTCGGTTAAAATTATATTCATCTCTTGAGTAGCCGGTTTGCGCCATCATTGATCCTAATGATTCTCATATCAACACCCTCAACCTTTTTAATATCTCCTCAACCTGCTATAAATAGACCATTTACACAGGAAGCTAGGAGGTTTCTAGTGAATGCCGGTGAAACGAATGTCACTATAGCTGTTGTAGACTCAATCTCAGAAAAATTCGCTATAACAATTAATAATAACGGGGGAATTTACAACATAAGGATATCACAGATGAACTTCACCAACGCAGGAGGATGGTTCATCTGGTTTAATGCTTGGCAACAGCTTTATGGAAGCAACGCAACCAGTAAACCAATTGTGGAAGAGAAACAAGATTATGTATCGGCAACCTTTTTTGCGCAATACCAGGCATATCCCTTAGCGATTGTTACGAATATGATAGTGTCGAAGAACGGTGTGATACTGATAAACACGAATCTAACAGCTGTCGAGGATGCAAGTGGTATAATTCAAATAGGCTGGGGATTCTGGTTTTTTCCTTTCAGCCTTTTCGGCGGAAGGTATGCGGAGGTTTGCAGGGAAGGGACCGTAATAAGGGTGGAGTTACCTGCAGAATATAATTCAGCCTTCACCTCGTTCTACGATACTAGCAGATCCACCTCCTGGATGGATTTCAGCACCATATCAGAAGGATTAACCATGATAAATATTGCTCCTTCTTTATTCACAGGTTTTGCCATAGGGGACAACAGGAATGCGACTTCAACCGATGAGACTTTCAATGCACATTTCAGGCTCACCGGCTGGGGTAAAGGAGCCATGAAAAAGAACGAGATGAGGACAGCTAGAATTGCGCTCTACATACATGAACCGGGAGGATATGAAACGAATAAAGATATGATAGATCTTATTGTTAAAATAGGGGAAACGGAGGATGAGGCGATCAACGCCATGACAACGTATAGGAGCTCCTCTGCAAAGGACTTTGCTCGTCAAGCGTTGCTGAGTGCACGTTCCGCTTATGAAAAAATATTTGCAGGCAATGTCTTCAGCGCAAAGAGTTTGCTGGAGGAAGCCTTAGACTTGATTAAAAGAGCGGAGGATGCTGAAAATAGCGCGGTTATAGTGAATAACCTTCTTTGGTTAATACCTTTACTGATAATTGTAGCAACCATTATCATCATATATGTTCGCAGGAAGAAGCGGAGATAGTATTAATATAAGAGCCCATCAATAATCAACAGTAAAAAACGGTTTTGAACCTGAAAAATTTAACAATGTCGACAGAGAAGCATCATTCGCCTGTAGTATGAAACAATATGGAAAGGTAAGCAATCATGCAATTAATAGCGAATATGAAAAACAAGATAAAGAATGATGATAGAGCAGCATAAAGTTTTTATACTTTTATGCTTAAGCCTTTCAACTTTATGAAGAACAGGTTCATGATAGCAATTTTCCTTATCGTGTCAATCAACCCTTTAACAATGTTCGTATCCCCACAGCCTGCCAAAAGTTTAACACCCTATATGCAGGAAGCCAAGAGGTTTGAAATTGATGTTAGGGAAAAGAATGTCACCATTGCTGTTATAGGTCCAATCTCAGAAGAATTCGCTATAACTATTGAGAATAATGGAGGCATCTCCAACATAAGGGTGATGCAGATAAACTACACTACTGAAGGAGGAGCATTCATTTGGGATAATGCTTGGCAACAAATCTATGGAAGTAATTCTACTGGTAGACCAATTATAGAGGAGAAGCCCGATTATGTGGAAGCCACCTTCTTCGCACTATACAGGGTGCATCCTGTGGCAGTTGTCACGAAAATGATTATTTCAAAGAACGGAATAATACTGATAAACATGAACGTGACTGCCGTTGAAGATGCGAATAGGATTCTTCGGATAGGCTGGGGCTTCTGGGGTTTCCCCTTCAGCCTTTTCGGCGGAAGGTATGCGGAGGTTTGCAGGGAAGGGACCGTAATAAGGGTGGAGTTACCTGCAGAATATAATTCAGCCTTCACCTCGTTCTACGATACTAGCAGATCCACCTCCTGGATGGATTTCAGCACCATATCAGAAGGATTAACCATGATAAATATTGCGCCATCCTTAACTACAGGCTACGGCATAGGTGATAACAGAGGAAACACTGACCCTCCGCCCTCCCCCACTTTCCACGCATACTTTGCGTTCACAGAATGGCAGAAAAGCGGAATGAGGAAGGGGGAGGTCAGGACAGGAAGGATTGCAATATATATCCATGGGCCGGGTGGCTATGAGGAGAATAAGGATATGATAAATCTTATTCTCAATGTGGGAAAGGCGGAGGATGATGCGATAAATATGCTGGCCTCATCCAACGATCCCTCAGCCAAAAACCTTGCACACCAAGCATTACTGTATGCACGTTCTGCCTATGAAAAAATATTTGCTGGGGATATTGCTGGTGCAAAGAGTTTGCTGGAAGAATCCTTAAACCTAATTAAAGAAATAAAAGACGCAGAAAGTACTACAATTATAATGAAGAATATCATGTTAATATTAATTCCTTTAGTAATAGTGGTAGCAGTCTTACTTTCAACATACTTTTTAAGGAAAAGTCGGAAATAATAGTAGGTTCAACATTAATTCTAGAACCTTAAGTGCATCATATGACATACTTGCCTAGATATTCCCTATGCCTTTTGAAGGAGTTTCTCAGATTTTTACTGACTAAGTTATGAACCTCTTGGAGTTCTCTATATATTTCAACGTTCGAAGACTTCGGGCTAACGCGGGTTTTCTCATCCAGCTTAACGTATTGATCACATATTTCCCGAATATTCGTCTTACTCCCAACGTGATTTAGGTAGCACCACATCGCTTGCAAGGCCGCACCATAGGCAGCGCCTTCGTCAACCTTTATGCAGACAGCCTCCGTATTAAAGATGTCTGCGGCTATTTGTCTCCAAGCCCTGTTTTTAGAGCCTCCTCCGGTTAGCCTTATCTCCTTAGGCTTTATCCCAAGCTCCCTCATCCTGTTCAAACCGTAGTTCATTCCCAGCGTAACGCCCTCCATGGCAGCTCTCGCAATATTCTGCTTGTTGAAAGTCCTGCTGTTTAAACCGTAGAAGACACCTGTACCCTCAGGAACGTTTGGGGTCCTCTCACCCTCAAAGTAGGGTATGAGCAGAAGCCCATTTGCACCCGGTGGTGCCTCTTCAACAGTCCTTGTTAAATCATCATGCGTCATGTTGAAAAGCTCTCTAACGTACTCCGTCGCAACTGTAACGTTCATTGTGCAAAGCAATGGTAGCCAAGCATTAGTTGAGTCACAGAAGGCAGCTATCTCCCCTTTGGGATCCACCACAGGTTTTTCAGAATACGCGTATATTGTTCCAGAGGTCCCGAAGCTAGCGGTCACAATACCCCTTCTAACATTACCTGTTCCGATAGCACCCATCATGTTGTCTCCACCACCAGCACTAACTATAACGTCGTCTCTCAAACCTAGTTCTTCAGCAACCTCCCTCCTAATTGTCCCAACTGGCTTATCGGAGCCTTGCAGAGGAGGAAGCTTATCTTCGAGCTCAGGGTCGATTGCTGCTATTACTTTCTTAGACCACACTCTTCTTCTAACATCCATTATTGCTGTTCCAGAGGCATCGCCATACTCCATAGCCATCATACCTGTTAGGTAGTAGTTCAGATAATCATGCGGCAACAATACGTGCCTAAGCCGACTATAGTTCTGGGGCTCGTTTCTCTTAAGCCAGAGTATTTTTGGCGCAGTGTAGCCTGGCAGAAAGGGGTTTCCCATAAGTCTTATGACCTTCTCGACCCCGCCGAGTCTCCTAGTCAAGTATTCACACTCCTTAGCAGTGCTGGTGTCGTTCCAAAGCTTCGCAGGCCTTATGACCCTGCCTTTCTCATCAATCGGGACAAAACCATGCTGCTGACCTGAAACCCCTATTGCTCTAATACTCCTAGAGTCTATGCCAGTTTTTGACAAAAGCGTCTTAACAGTCTTATGGAAAGCATCTATCCAGACCTGAGGGTCCTGCTCTTTGTGGCCTGGCGGAAGGTTTTCTATTAGCCCATAGTTCTCAACAGCCTTGCCGACTACAGAACCCGTCTCGCCGTGAACAAGCAAGGTCTTCATGCTCTGCGTACCCAGATCAACCCCCATGAAATACGTTATACTTTCCAATTTACCCGCCTAGAAATAAGATAGCCGAATATTATTTAAACATTAATTAGAATTCCTCCGTTTGAGACTACACGACTTTCTTCTACAGATCTAAACTTCAAGCATCTGTTCTATGTTTAGATTTAAAACAATTTCAGCAATATCGCTAGCGTATTCTATTGTTCTACGTATGCTTTCTATAATCATTCTCAAACCGGATATTTTTCTAGCATCTGCCCTCTTGGAGATGAGCTTCATAATCTCGCTTTCCATAGAAGATATGGTTTTCGCTTTCGAGATAGTGCTATCAGCTAATAGATAGTTTTTCTCATACAATGATTTTACAGCATCATTGAAAATCGACACTGAGAAAAGGCTCATTTCAGATATTCTCTTCAAAATTGGGGCGTCAATGCTTTCGCCTATCGACATAACGTTTTCAGCTATCTTAACTGCGTGGTCAGCTATCCTCTCGACAAATTTCACTACTATCCGGTACCCTAAGCAATCTCTAGGATTAGAGAGCCCAATTTCTCTAAGTATCCGCTCATTCTGCACAGCCATCTTCAACTGTCGTATCACGTAAAGACTGAAACGGTCAACCTCATCATCCAGCGCAATAACGTCTTGAGCAAGCGTCTCATCCGATTCTCTTAACGCTTGTAATGCATCGCTATGCATTGAGGCAGTTATAAGGCACATACGTCTTAAAGCGTTCTCAACAGAAAGCTCAGGATAGCTGACCAATATTTGCAATATAATCGCGCTTTCAGAATCCGAGATCGTCTCAACACCAACCAGCTTTCTTCTTGTGAGGTCCTTAATTAGGTTTCTTTGAAGAGAAGTTATGTTTTCACCTACCGTTTTAATTTTGATCAGTTTATAGCCCACGAGGTAAAGCGCAATTATCTTACGCATGATCGTATCCGGATTATCTTTCTGCGATATTTTTATAGTTGCTTCTGTGGGTCTTTCTGGCTTAACGAGCCCTTTAGGAGTTAGGATTAGCGAAAAATTGTTTTCAGAAATCACAAGCTGATCTCCAGCATTCAACTTCATTCTGGTTACCCAACTTTTTGGCAGAGACACTATGTATGTTGATTTTCCTGTCAACTGGATCTTTCTCATCTCCTCATTTGGAAGAGATTTCTGTCCTCTCATAATTCTCACCTTGTCTATATAGACCATTTACCTATATATTTTCTATTTGGACAAACTATATATGTCTTTCTACTTCGCCAGATGCGGAGGAGGATAAAAGAGATGGATAATAAAATCATCGTGATAATGGCTGTAGTAGCCTTAGTTAGCATAACTATAGGGTATTACATTAACGCTCTTACTCAAGGAGCTAGACTACAGGAATTAGAAAATACCCTAAAAGAAGTTGAAGAAGATTCTGCTTGGCGAAGCGCCCGTATAACTATCTCAGGCTCAACTACAGTGTTACCAATAGCAAATGCAAGTGCCATTACTATGATGAATAAGTATCCCGGTATCACCATAACAGTTCAAGGTGGGGGTACTGGAGTGGGATACAGTAATATCATAGATGGTGTAGTCAACATAGGGATGGCCTCAAGAGACCCAAAAAGCACTGAAATAGAGAATGCAAAAAACAAGGGGGTTGACCTATGGCTACATCCAATAGCCCTAGATGCTGTGGTTGTAGTTGTAAATCCCTCTGTTGCAAACTCGAGCTATCCGTTAAGCCTTACCCTTCAGGAAGTAGGCAAGATTTTCTCTGGAACGTATACTTATTGGGATGAGGTTAAACAGGGATTACCCCATAAGGAGATAATGGTAGTTGTTAGGGAGCCAGGATCAGGCACAAGAGGCACTTTTGAAGAATATACGATGCACCCTTGGAAATATAACGTGACGGAGCGTGCAAGCGTACAGCCAAGTAACCCTGCCGTAAGGATTAAGGTTGAAACCACGCCCTACTCAATAGGTTATGTTGGATTTGGCTTCCTAAGCGAAAAAATGCATGCAGTATCTTTAGCTAAGGAAGCTGATAAACCATATGTCTATCCAACAATTGCATCTATTGCTGGCGGAAACTATCCGATTTCAAGATACTTATATCTAGTTACAAACGGTCAACCGAAAAGCGGTTCACTAGTCGACAGGTTCATAGACTTCATAAGAAGTGAGGAAGGACAAGGAATAGTTGAGGCAAATGGATACTTGAGGCTTCCCTATGTGTTTCCTGTTCCCTGATCGTAAAAAATATGGATGATGAGGCTCCCGATGAATAAAAAAACCCATCTTCTGAAGCGTCTTAGGGAAGAACCTATAGTGTTAGTCTTTTTTTTATGCGCGTCATCTTCAATACTTTTCATTTTATTAATGTTTGTATTTATAGCCAAAGAAGGTGCGCAAACCTTACTCACGTTTGGAATAGATTTTATAATTGGCGGAGTTTGGGAAACTAACTCTGGTCTTTATGGAGCTCTTCCGCTAATATATGGTTCCTTGATGGTTGTAGCCGGTGCCCTTGCCATAGCTGTTCCACTTGGAGTCGCTACAGCAATATTTATAGTAGAAGTTCTACCATTTACATTCAGAGATTTAATAAAATCATTACTTGAACTACTTGCATCCATTCCCTCAATAATATATGGATTTATAGGGCTCACTTTCTTAGCTCCTCAAGTAGCCTCTTTCTTCGGTATACCAACTGGAACAGTGGCATTAACTACTTCTATAATACTTGCATTAATGTCTATTCCAACTATAGTCGGAGTTTCTGGCGAAATCATATCTGCAGTTCCAAAGGAATATAGGGAAGCCGCTTTAGCACTTGGCGCAACAAAACTAAAGATAATAAAAACCGTAGTAATACCAGTTTCTAAATCTGGAATAATTGCAAGCATCATGCTAGGATTTGGAAGAGCAATAGGTGAAACGGTGGCAGTAATTATGGTTGCAGGCAATGTAGCATTAATCCCAGAACCACCTTGGAACTTCCTGTCACCAGTATACCCGATTACTGCCGTCATAGCTATGCAAATGGGAGAAGCTGCTGTAGGAAGCCTTGAATACAGTGCCTTATTCGGTCTAGGATTAATCTTGTTCATCATAACTTTTATTGTAAACACATTGGCGGATGTAATAGTTAGGAGAGAATCTAAAATTAAAGGCGGTGTAAAATGAATAGCAAGATCACAGAAAAAGCCTTTTTCATAATTCTCGGAATCCCTTTAATAATATGCTTGACTGCATTATTGTGGATAATCCTAGCTCTTTTAACAGGCATTGGTACTCTCAGATGGGAACTTTTTACTAAAAGTGTTCTGGAGGGGGGAATTTTTGAAATGATTATCGGAACTCTTTATTTACTAATAGGGGCGGTTGGAGTAGCAACTCCGGTCGGTGTTTTAGCAGCCATATATCTTGTAGAATACTCCTCTCGAGGAAGATTTGCACGTATTATTGATCAAGCTTTCAATAACATGGCAGGAGTGCCATCGATAGTTATAGGATTATTCGGATATGCATTTTTTTCAAGATTGCTTGGGCTCGGGATCTCTTTGGCAGCCGGATGGTTAACCTTGATGTTGATGATGCTCCCAATAATAGTTAGAGGGACAGAGGAAGCACTTAAGATGGTTCCGAATACTTTTAAAGAAGCTGCTTTAGCACTAGGTTCGTCTAAATGGAAGGCTATACGCTCTGTGACCATTCCTGCCGCAGCCCCTGGAATAATTACTAGTGTTCTCTTAGGAATGGCGAGAGTAGCTGGAGAAACAGCGGCCATACTCTTTACATCATGTGTTTTAGTAACTAGAGGTCTACCTAGATCACCATTGGAACCTATAATGGCCTTGGCTTTCAATCTGTTTGTCAAAATTACTATATTGGGAGAATCTCCTGATAAGGTCTTTGGGATAGCTATAGTTCTTTTCCTGATCGTTGTTTCCATAGCTATTGCAGCCATAGCCTTCAGAATCTACTACAGGAGGAGACAACCATGGCTAAGGTAGAAATCATAAATTTGAACGTATGGTTTAAAAACAATCATGTGTTGAAGGACGTAAATCTTAAAATAAAGGAAAATGCTGTAACTGCCATAATGGGTCCCTCAGGGTGTGGAAAGAGTACTTTGTTAAGGGCAATTAACAGGATGAATGAAATAATAGAGGGATGCCGCACTAAAGGCGAAGTATATATCGATAATAAAAACATTTATGATGAAAACACTAACGTTTATGAATTAAGGAGAAGGGTTGGAATGGTTTTTCAAAAGCCAAATCCACTTCCAAAATCGATATTTGAAAATGTTGCTTATGGGGTTAAGATTCATGCCATGGCAAGCAGGGATAATATTGTCAAGATCGTGAAAAGAAGCCTCGAAGAGGCTGCACTTTGGAATGAAGTTAACGACAGATTAAACGATAGTGCGTTTAGCCTTTCAGGCGGACAGCAGCAGAGACTTTGCATAGCAAGAGCACTTGCAGTTAATCCGGAAATCATTCTTCTAGACGAGCCGTGTAGTGCTCTGGATCCTATTGCTACCGCGAAGATAGAAACGTTAATGCGAAAACTCTCGGAAAAATACACTGTTATAATAGTTACCCATAATGTTCAACAGGCGGCACGCGTCTCAGATTACGCTGCTTTCCTTTATCTGGGAGAATTGGTAGAGCATGGCCCCACTAGACAGATCTTCGAGAACCCGAGGAATGAATTGACTGAGAAATATATAACCGGAGGCTTCGGGTAGGTGAGAAACAATGACTAGATTAATTGACTCAGGTTTGGAGCAGGTTAGGAGCATGCTTATTCGAATGGGCGACCTTGCTCATGAAGCAATCGCCAAATCTCTCGAAGGATATATTAATGGTGTAAGCACCTACTTGGAAGTTCAAAAAACATCTGTCATTTTAGTCTCAACCGCTGAGGAGGTTGAAGACAAGGTTTTCGAACTGATTGCACGGTTTCAACCGGTTGCATCTGATCTGAGGCTTTTGAAATCATACATGAAAATATCATACAACTTAGCTAGATACGGTAGGTATGCACTGGACATATCGCAAATCTACGAGAAGCTTGATGGGTTAGGGTTATGTGAAGACTGGATTAGAAATCATGTTATGGAAATGGAAAGAAAAGTGTTAGAGATGATACGTATAAGTGTGGACCTTCTTGAAAACCGCAACATCAAAGTAGCTAAAACTCTTTCTGAATTGGAAAACCAAGTTGACGAGATGTATTTTAAATTTCTCGATAAGCTGATTGATGAAACCTCGGCCATAAACAAGTGTATAATATCCAGTGTTCTAGTTATAAGGTATCTTGAGAGAATAGCTGACCACGCAACATATATAGGCGAATCAGTAACCTACATCGTTACCGGGGAAAGGGTTATGCTAAGATGACAAGTGACGAAACTACTAAGCTAGCCCTGTTATGAATAAACCAATACTTTGTAAATCTATTTCTTTCTGCCTCTCTTTCGTAGAATTATTAAGCCGATTACAACCACCACTATAATTACTAATGCGATTATAAGAAGGAGATCGGGCATTGCTTCTCCTCCAGCTTCCCTCGCCTTCTGGATAAGGCTATTAGCATTCTCGAGATCGGTTTTAGCCCCGTTTTCATCACCACTAATCAGCTTATTAAGACCAGAACGGACTATCGTCATCGCTTGAGAAGCAAGTGTCCAAGCCTCAGTCTCCCGCCCATACTTCTTAAGTGCTTTCTCACATTCGACTTGTGCTGAAGCAAGTCCTGAAACTAGATTAAGCATTTCTTCACTTGCTTGATAACCGCCTGGACCGTGAACGTATAAGGCTACTTTTGAAAACCTCTTCTCGCCACTACTCATGCCTCCTTCTCCATCAGGTTTATGCGTGATGCGTACACCGTAAACGTTATGGTAACCCCATTGCCTCTCATCCCTTACTCCAGCCGAGTACCAGATCTCAGACCCTGGAGCCATGTTTATGAAAGTAAGTCCCTCTGCGCCTCTGCTAAAGTCGGCCCAGTAGAAAATCTCGTCTGTAGCGACGAAGTCGCCACTAGTCACGTCTCCAGGCAGAGTTATTTCTCTTATTTCTCTCTCAAGCTTGACATGTGCTTTCTCACCTTGAAAAACATCTGTAGGAAAATAGATCATCCATAGCGTGTTTCTTAGATCCAGCAGGTCTGCTTTAGCCTCTATAACGTTTGAAATAAGAATAAGGCCGGTCTTCGAAATAGTGTAGTTTGTCTCTGTGTAGACTTCAGCATTAGCATACTTGCCGTAGAATCGAGCCTCAACATAATCACCCCTGTTTTCAACAATCGGAGAAGCCAGAGAGTTGGAAAACCATGTTTGCTCCCATGAATTCCAAACGTAGCAACCGGCAACACTAGTATACGGTATCTGAGAGATTAAAACTTGAGAGATGCCACCATTCTTGTTTATTACAATCCTAAACTTTTCTATCCCCACTTCAAGATAAGCCACTTCTATGGCATTCTCTTTTTCAACTATTTCAAACCCGCTCTGGAATTGTGCATCCACTCTTAGAAAGCTAATCTGTAATATAATTAGCATCATACAGAACATTAAAACGAGCCTTTTCTCCAAAACCCTGTTTTCCATGCTTCTAAAAAAGGTTAGAGTAAAACTTAAATTTTATTATCAAGCGGCGGCTCCAATAGTTAAGGCAATAAAACCCGCTTAAAAACTTAAACTAATAAGGCTACCTTGACCAGCGTTCCTCAGGAGGCGGCAGAACTGGGAAAGATGCGTGAGGCTCCTTTTGATACCAGTATGCAACTGAAGCAATGTCATCAGTAAGCGGCTGGAATTTATTATCCGGGTACCATCCTAAGGCTTGGATTGTGACTTTTAAATCATTCTTAAACCTGATCGGGTCGAGAATATGCCACCTATAGAGCATATGCCTAGGAACTTCACCAGGCTCTTTCCTGTACAAGGGGTAACCCAAGAAGGCTGTTGAAAAGGTTTCACCTCCAAATCCCCATGCTCCTCCGAAATAGTCTTCCGTGCCTGTTCCGCAAATCGTTGGATACTCAGTGTCACCATCTATGAAGAATTTCACCTCCCCTTCTCCCCACCAGCCGTTGGAAAGCTGTGTCCAAGCTAAGACTGTCCCCACATAGTGGCCCCTCCCCTTAACGTTATCTAGTATAGTGTGCTGCGGGTTCTGCCTAGTGGTCATCGAACGCCTCCACTGAGCATGGAAGTATGCCAAGTCTTCACCAATATTCTCCCGCGAATATGTTATCTGGTAGAAGAATCCACCTATATCCTCGGTCCACTGGTTCTCCACGGTTATTAAAGCTCTCTTCCTAAAAGGCATTGGGAAATAACAGTTGAAGCCTCCTGAAGGATTCACCACTATAGGAAGGGAGTTAACGTTAAACCTTAATCCATGCCCGTTAGCAAAGAAGTCTCCGAGAGGAACCTCGATAGAGGGAGCCTCCTCATTATCCCAGAAAAACCGTAGAACACTGTTCCGGTATGCTTTCTGGTCTACAGTTATCCAGACGTGCCTTATGATGCCGCTCCCCTTTATATCAGCGAGCGTAGTTACTCTATTGGCTGCCAAGGTTATGCAGGGCATAACCTTCCATCCTTTCCCAAGTCTCGACGCAGGGCTAAGTAGCCCAGGCACCTCCATCGCCCCCTTGCCTTTCTCCCCCGTCGGGTTCTCGGCAGAGATGGAGAAAGTCTCCGCATCGCTTAACTTGGGAAGGTCTGAGAGAAACACCATCTATTTTTCAACCTCCAGCAAAATAAGGCATACTAAACTTTAAAACCTTTCCTCTCGTAAAATGGCAGGTTGACACTGTTTTCCTCATCCTTCCTAACCCCTCATACGCCTGTAATCCTAACAGGTTTCCGCAGTTTCATAGACTCATTAATAGCCAGCGTCACCCTCAGCGTTTTAACAGCATCAGAGTAGGGAGACATGATTTTAGACGCATCACCGGTTCGAACCGCCTCGATGAACACCACATCCTCAATGTAGAAAATATCCTCCTCCGGAGGAATATTCTCAGGCTCCATTCCCTTGCGCAACAACCTGAGAGAATGCTCCCATTCGGTGAACAAGGCAGTAGTGGAGTTCGCGTAAATGCTTAGGTTGATCCCACCGCCACCAGCGTCAGCTGAGCAAGAGGCCCAGAAGCTCCCGACAGCACCGTTTAAGAAGCGTACATTAACCACGGAAGCATCCTCAACATTATAGTCTTTAGAAGCATGCTTGTTCTTTCCCCTAGCACAGTAGGCATGAACCTCTGAGATTTCGCCGCAGAGAAAGCGTGCAAGATCTATTGT
The DNA here is from genome assembly GCA_038848185.1 of Thermoproteota archaeon. GTDB lineage: Archaea > Thermoproteota > EX4484-205 > EX4484-205 > JAAOZP01 > JAAOZP01. The sequence continues at coordinate 78,027 of JAWCNV010000005.1, forward strand.
GTGAGTAACCTGATTATGGATCTGCCCCCCGCTTTTCTCCTTCCTGATCACCCAGTTTTTAGTGGAGGAGGGAGTGCCCTCCACCCATCCCCCCAGAACAAGTATAGGCGGGTCATCTTTCAGTAGCCCTCGCACCTTGTTAACGCCACTACGATATCTATTCATATATCCGACACTCGCGAGAAGCTTTTTCTTCTCAACCGCCCTAGCGATTCTTCTCGCCTGATCCAGACGTATTGCCACAGGCTTTTCAACGAAAAAAGGAATCCCTCTCTTAATAGCTTCTAGCTCAACCCCATGGGCGAAAGGCGGAAGACAGAAGAACACAGCGTCCATTTCAGATTTTTCAAGCATTTCCCCAGCATCTCTGAATATTTTTGCCTCCGGGCTCCCGTATTCCCTTGAAACCTCTTGCGCAACCTCAATTCTTTCATCGCAGAACGATACTATCTCGACACCCGGAATCTTAACTAGTCCCTTCATGTGTTCCCGAGCTATTCCACCGCATCCTACGAAACCTATTCTAACATGGTCCAATTCTGCCCGTCCTCCTAAGCATGGAGAATGATTCTCTCAGCTTAAGCGTTTCGAAAAATTTTTATGATAAACACGATGAGGCTCGTCTTTCCATAGGAGAGCAACCTAGTGCTTATATAGTCCTCTATGCCACTACTCGATATGCCAATAGTAGATCTTCCCCTAGAACAGCTTAAGGTTTACAAGCCTCCACTTACAAGGAGAAGCGATTTCCAAAGCTTCTGGAACAACAATAAGAAGCTTTCTGAAGAACAGGCTTTGAACCCAGTTTTAAAGAGGCTTGAGTACCCTGTTAAAAAGCTTGAAGCATACATGCTTTCCTTCGACGGTTTCTCAGACAAGACTCCGATAAAAGCGTGGTTCCTTAAGCCTGTTGGAAACGGGCCTTTCCCAGCTCTTCTTGTTCCCCACGGCTACGGTTGGCACAGAGGCACCATCTCCGACTACTTAGGCTGGATTCTCCAAGGGGTCGCGGTGTTAGCGGTTGATATTAGAGGGCAATTCGGCGATACACCTGACTTCGCGAAATACCCTTCCGGAAGCATCACAGGATACATGACTAAAGGCATACTTGACAAGAACACCTATTACTACAGGTATGCATACATTGATTGTGTCCGTGCGCTTAAAGTTCTCTCTGAAAGAGAGGACATCGACGAAAAGCGGGTTGGCGTAGCTGGTGCCAGCCAAGGAGGAGGCTTAACACTAGTAACCACAGCCCTCGGAGGAAAAGTCTCGCTATCGCTTCCAGAAATACCCTTCCTATGCCATTTCGAAAGAGCTGTTGAAGTCGCAGGCTCAGACCCATACTTGGAGATACCACGCTATCTTAAAATGCACCCTGATGAGGTAGAGAAGGTTTTTGAAACACTCTCCTACTTCGACGCGATGAATTTTGCTCCCGACATTAAGTGTCCAATCCTTATGTCAGTCGGCCTCGTAGACATCGTATGCCCGCCTTCAACCATTTTCGCAACTTTCAACCATATAGCTTCAGGAAACAAGGAGCTAGCAATATACCCAGGAATGGGTCATGAATGTCCTCCTGTACACAGGGAGAAAATGATAGAATGGGTTGCCAAGTACCTGTTACCGTAAGCGTCTAAAAAACACACTTATGTTTGAAATTAGAAATTTTTCTCTCCTAAAGACTTAAAAGAAACCTATTCCCTAATATGATTAAGATGATTTCAAAGGTTCCTATTGATTTAGAGAAGGTTAAGAAGGAGGAGATTAATAAAGAGGTTCTTCGAGTAGCGATAATTGCTGAACTTGACGCGATAAACCTGTATGAACAGCTGGCTCAAGCCACTGAAAGAGGAGATATTAAAGAGATCCTGTTAGACATTGCTAAGGAGGAGAAGACTCACGTAGGAGAATTACAGACGCTTCTTCTGAAAATAGATAAAGAACAGGCTTTAGAACTGGAAAAAGGTAGGAAAGAAGTAGAAGAAAAGACCGGGAAATAGTTAGACATTTTTCATTTTCAATTGTTTACTCCAGTATTAGAATGATTTTAAAAATTTTATCGGATGCCTTTTCCGATAGACCTATATCGCCATTTTAATGGGAATGCTACGGAAATTAACAATCCTTAAGTACCTGAAACATTCGAAAAATCTCGAATGAAGATTTCACTAATCCCGAGAAAGGATGTTGAAAAAACCGTTTCCATGAAAGATGTGATGCACGCTGTAGAGAATGCTTTCAGAGCTAAGGGGATGGAGAAAGTTCAGATGCCGACTAAAATCTACATAACTTTTCCAGAGGGAGACTTCAGGACAATGGCGTGCTACATGCCTGAACTTGAAATGGCCTGTGTAAAAATCGTAAACGTACACCCGAAAAACCCTGAGAAACATAGTTTACCCACTGTTATGGCGACGATAACTCTCATAGAACCTGAAACCGGAAGACCTTTAGCAATAATGGATGGCACATACATCACCAACATGAGGACTGGGGCAGCAGGCGGAATAGCTGCAAAACATCTTGCGAGAAAAGATTCAAAGATAATTGGAATGGTTGGTGCAGGAGCTCAGGCTAGGACGCAGCTTCTAGCTTTAAACGAGGCTTTCAAAATCAGCGAAGTCAGGGTCTGCGCAAAAACCATAGAGGAATGCGAAACATTCTCGAAAACAGTAGAGCATCTTAACCTAAATATCCAGATTAAACATAGCGTTGAAGAGGTTGTGAAAGGCTGCGATATCTTGGTTACAACCACACCCGTAACCAGACCAATAGTTAAAAACGAATGGGTTAGTGAAGGAATGCATATCAACGCTATAGGGGCAGACGCCGCGGGGAAGGAGGAGCTGGATCCAGAGATTCTAAAAAGGGCGAAGGTGGTTGTGGATGATTATGATCAGGCTTGTCACTACGGGGAGTTGAACGTTCCGGTTTCTAAGGGAATTTTTAAACGTGAACAAATATATGCAGAACTAGGTGAAATCATAGCGGGGAAAAAAGCAGGAAGAATCAGTGATAGCGAGATAACAGTGTTTGACTCTACCGGATTAGCAATACAGGATCTGGCTGCAGCAGCCTTAGTTTACGAGAAGTCTAAAAAACTCGGTCTTATCAACGAAGTCGAGCTACTTTAGATATTCCCTTCAAAAAATTCAATTAATGTTTGGAAGAACTCCCCCTTATGACTTCTTCACGCTTTTTCTGGTATTCTTCTTCAGTAAGCAACCCCTCTTCCCTTAACCTTGCCAGCTTACGAAGCTTTTCTTCGAGATCATCTATCTCGTCTCTCCTACCCGTTTGCTCGAATCGGATCTCTTCTAGCGCTAAACCTTCCTCGCTGAACGCGTTTAAACCATAGTAGACAAGGATAAGGATCACGAAAATAAGCCAGATGACGCCAAATAGACCGAATATGGGAATAATGGCAAACCCTATGATTAAGAAAAAGAAGCTTACGATCAGCCCTAGGAGAGACGCCTCCTTAGTTGGCTTTACCCTAGCCTTTCCAGACATTTACCAAGTATTTTTCCTCATTCAAGGAATAAAAATTTTTTGAATCATAATTTGAGTTTCAAGGTGGCTAGTAATTAACCGTTGAACCCGAGGAGAAAAGAAATCTTTATAATCCTTCTACTTGGCCACAGCATGACAAAAATGGTACTCTTCAAAAAGAAGGAGGATAAGAAGGAGAAGACAAAGGCTGAGAAAATCGCAGAAGCATTGATAGATAAGATTGGAAAGGAGAAAGTAGATGATGAGGCTACAAAACTCTATTTTCAAGGAGTCAGAGATTTCGATGAGCAGATGGAAATATTAGCGAAGAAATACGGTGTAGAAACCAGTTAATTAGCCCATGCTTTAGATCCCAAAGTTTACTGACCTTGAGAATCAACGTTTGAAGTATTATGCTTATATAGAGTTGAAGCATAACCTTAACCGCAATGAGGGCCGTTATGCTTAGAGGACCGTTCAGGCTTGAAATGATGGATGTGCCTAAGCCTGTTCCTAGGAGTGACGAGGTTTTGATACGTGTTAAAGCTGTCGGGATATGTGGAAGCGACGTCAGGTATTTTCACGGGGAGAACCCTTGGGCTCTTCACACTATCGGAAAAGATTTGAAGGAAACCAAGAGCTTCATACTTGGCCACGAAGTTTCAGGGGAAATAGTGGAAGCCGGAGAATGGGTGAGTAAAAAAAGGGTTTCTGAGAAAGTAGGTATACTTGCTTTCAAAGGGTGTGAGGAATGCTACTATTGCAAGAGGGGTTTTCAAAACCTTTGCGAATACACGTTGCATATTGGGCATGACGGGAGGTGGGGAGATGTGGAGTATCCGCCTGGGGGGTATGCAGAATACATGCCGATATGGGCGAGTAATGCTTACAAGCTTCCTGACAATGTTTCCTTCGAGGAGGCTACTCAGCTAGACGGTTTAGCAGTAGCAGTCCACGCAAATAATAGGGCAAGCATATCTCCGAGTGATAAGGTGGTTGCGATAGGGTGTGGAGCAATAGGCCTCATGGTTTTGCAGGTGGCTAAGACTAGGGGGGCTTCGAAAACCATAGCTTTAGACACATGGGATAAGCCTTTGGAAAAGGCGGAGGCTCTTGGGGTTGACCATACTATAAACGTTAAGAAGAGCAAGGATTTTGTTGAAGAAGTTTTACGGTTAACTGGAGGCACTGGCGTAAATGTGGTTTTCGATACTGTTGGAAGTAGCGAGACGGTGAAAGCAGGCTTAAGCATGCTGGCAAGAATGGGCAGGCATATTTTGCTCGCGGTGACACCTGTGAAAATAGAGTTGAGTCTTACGGATATTGTTGGAGGAGAGAAAATCCTGACGTGTTCAGCAAACCATCTGTATGAAGACTATATTGTCGGAGTAGAATTGCTGGCTAGTGGACAGGTCAAGGTGAAGCCCTTCATCACGCACGTTATGAAGCTGGAGGAGTATAAAGAGGCTTTCAACATGCTTCTCCACAAGGAGGAGCACGGAGCCATAAAAATCGTTCTAAAACCATGAAGCATCAGCAAAACCAGAGATTGATAAAAGGTGCCTATGATACCTCGATCTGAAAGCCATTCGAGATAAATGTGCTCCATCATCTGGAAATTATTAGACTAGGCTTAAACAAAAAGCTAAATATTATGTAAGATTCTAGAAAAGCTTATATAATGGGAAGGGTTTTTCAGGTTTTGAAATGAACAGTAAGAAGCTCCTTGTATTGACAACTACATTAACTATTCTGATGTTACTAACGCCCCTTTTTGCTAGCGCTCAGCCTTCTCTTAGGTACGGCAAGATAGACATATCCTTTGCTACTTGCAACAGAGTGGTCTTCAGCTACTATGGAGATCCCAAGGGAAATTTGAGGATGGTGCTGTTCGGCCCCGGCTGGTCCTGGGATAACCTGTGCAGCATGCATGACCAATGGCAGGTCATAAACGACTATACAAAAACAGATGGAGAATACACTTTGAAATGTGGCTCATACTGCAGCTTCGCCCAGATAACTTGGAACATGAAGGCAGCTGTTAAGGAGAACGTTGCTGTTTTAGACATGGTTGCCACTGCCGACAGCGATTCAAATCTGCAGGCGATAGTTCTAGAGTACTCTGCTCCAGTAGACCAGTTTGCTAAAAAAGAGGCCTATGTGTTGATAAGCGACGGATCAAAGAGCAAGATCACGTTTCCGGAAACACATGTATCGGGAGTATCCTCACTAGGTAGTTTCCAAAACGCTGTCGCATGGATAGTACCCATGACAAGTAGCGAGGGAGTAGTGGTGGCAGTACTAGGTGAAAACTGGCCATTCGGATTACAACTGTATGCTCAGGACGAACGTGAATGGGGCAACGCGTTCTACAGTCTTAGGTGGGCCCTGGCTTCCGGCTACATGTTCTCCGGAGACTCTTTAAGGTTCCTCGCCGTAATACTACCCTATGATAGCGCAAGCAAACTAGATGAAGCATGCAGCAAGGTTTTGAGCCTTCTAGACCTAATAATAGAGGGAACTCCCTTAGATGACGTTAAGACCCAACTCATAGGAGCCCCTACGCCCACTGCAACCCCAACACCGACACCCACCCCTACGCCCACTCCTACTCCTACTCCTTCACCGACTGCTACTCCTACGGAAACACCGGCAGCCACGCCGACTCCCACTCCTACACCTACCGCAACACCCACTCCAACGCCTACACCAACGCCAACACCTACCCCTACTCCAACACCTACTCCAACTCCGACTCCAACTCCGACTCCAACGCCTACTCCAGCACCACTAGTACCTACTGAGCTATTAATAGTGATCGTCGTGGTCGTAGTCATCATCGTAGTAGTCTACTTCTTCGTAATCAGGAAACCAAAAACACCTCCACCTCCAACCCGTTCATCATAGAAAACAAAATAATAAAAAATTCTTTTTTTCGTTTTATTTTCTGAATTTAAAAATAGCGGTAGTGTTAATTCGCTGAATAAAGCCCAGTGAAAGTGAGGGGTTTGAAATACTTGGGAGCCTTACGTATTGAGGTCTTACTCTACATCAGAACTTAAAAGGAGGCAATACTTCTCGGTAATGGGAGTGGGTGGAAATGGATGTTTTAACAATAGGAGAGACGATTGTTGAATTCATAAGAAAGGGTGAGGATAGGCCTCATTACAAGACCGGGGAGTATATTGGTCCTTTTCCAAGCGGGGCTCCAGCAATCTTCATAGATGCAGCTTCTAGACTCGGCTTAAAATCAGCCATAATGGGTGCCGTTGGAGATGATGATTTTGGAAGGCTCTTGGTGAAAAGGCTGGCTGACGACGGTGTTGATATTACACATGTTTTTACCAGGAAGGGATATACGACTGGAATAGCCTTCGTAACATATTTCTCAGACGGAAGTAGGAAATTCGTTTTCCATTTGAAATATTCGGCTGCCGTCAAAATCAAGCCTGAAGACATAGATGAAGATTTTATAAAAATCTTTAAAGTGTTGCATATAATGGGTTCCACGCTCTCAATAGGCAGAAAGATTAGGGAATCATGTTACAAGGCTGTTGAAATAGCTAATAGGTCAGGGATGCTCATAACATATGACCCAAATCTGAGGCCTGAGCTGATAGAACCCCGAATGATAAAGAAGATGTCAGAAAAAGTTTTAAAGGCAGCGGAGATCGTAATGCCTTCTAGAACAGAGCTTTTCAACTTAACTGGGAAGAATAATGTGGAGGATGCTTCTAAAGAAATATTTAAGTATGGAGCCACTATCTTAGCATTAAAACTCGGGGAAAAAGGCTCATTAGGAATAACTAGGCAGGAACAAGTTTTCGAACCAGCCTACACCGTCAATGAAGTGGATCCCACTGGAGCAGGAGACGCTTTCGACGCTGCAGTAATATATGGCTATTTGAAGAAGCGTGCTTTGAGAGAAATCCTCAAATTCTCCAACGCTGTCGGCGCACTCAAAGTTACCAGAATGGGCCCTATGGAGGTTCCGAAAAACCTTTCAGAGGTCGAGAGATTTCTGAAAACCAGTAGGAAGAAAAATGAAAAAACATGTTGAGAACAGGATCCTATTCCTTAAACCAGCTCCAACGCGAAATCCTTATGGTAACCTCTAGAGATAGAGTCAATACGGTCGGTTCCATCCTGATGATTTGGAAAAAAAAGCAGGGCTGGATGATTCCTACCTAAGGAGGCTCCAGAGAGGCCTTGGATTCTTGCTCTCACCCAGCACGATTGACTCCACACCAGTTATTTCACAGAAATACTTCAGCTCCTGAACTCGGTCTCCATGGACAGCGTGAATATGGTTAGCCGGAAACATTTCAACGAACTCCTCGTATGAGCATTTTAACTTGGCATGCACATGCGGCCAAGTAGGGTCAGTCTCCGCGTTTATCTTTCTTCTAGTCTCATCGTCGAGCCCAATGCTCTCACCCTTCACTATTATCATGTAAATCTTGTCGTTGAACAAGCCCAGTCTGGCGAAGGTAAGCTCTCCAGGACCGGCATCGAAAGAGACGGAGGCGCCTCCAGCCTTAAAGTAGAGTTCTAAAGCAGGGTGAAGCGTGACCTTCTTTAGATTATTCTCAGGATTAAAGCTTCTTGAAGCATACCAGCTCGCATGGTTACCCGAATTGCAGAAATCCCAAACGTCTAAATCGGGGTGGTAAAGCCTCACATCCATGAATAATACTGGTAAGCCACCGCTAACATACTTCAATATCTGCATGGTTAGGGCTGCGAAGGAATCGGCTTCAGTCGCACATACAGTCGGCTCCTTAGCACCATTCCAATCATAGGGGTCGTTTAGAAGCATCTCAGCTACATCAGGTATAACCACGTGTTCTGAAAGCTCTCTTTGACCCTTTATGCCGCAGAAATCGAAACCCATCTCCTCATTTATCTTCTTAACAGCCAAGTACATTCTTATTTGCTTGCCAAGCGTCTCCCTCGTCAACATTTTTCCATCGTACTTTATATTTCCCCTAAGCATTTCCTCCATCCATCTTAATCCCTTCTCCACCTCCTGTTCACTAACCTCCTTCATTTTCTCAACCAAAAGAAGCTGGTCCACTTGGCTTACCGTGGTTCCGAAATACCTCTGTATTGGAACAAGGTGGAAATACCCTGTTTCCATCCCCATGGAATGTCCTCCATACATGCCGTACACTTCATTTCTAATGTTGGTTGCTGCAATCGCAGCCATAATCCACTTCTTCACCTTCTCTTTCACTTCAGGATCATCAGGATCTCCAACGATCCGGTGAGTCCTTAGCCCCGCTTGTCTCAATGCACCATCTGTTGCAAGTAGCCCCACATTACCAGGATACTTCCCCTCATTATTAGAGAGGCTGAGTATCGGCTTATCCTTCCCAAGAGTGTTCACGAAAGGCCAAACTAAGTACGGGAAATCCCAAACGTTATAGACAAGTATGACCTGCCTCACACCCTTGCTTAAGAACTCCTCTCCAACCCGCTTAGCAGAGTTTATTGATGTTATGAGTTCGGAGGAAACAACTGTTTGTGGGGCTCCTCCGTCAGCAAATTTTATAGAATCCTTTATGAACATACTCCAGTTTTCAACAACCTTATAACACTTATCATAGTAATTTGGGTAAACATGTTTTCTCTCATCAAGAAGCATTGTTAAACCTATTTTCGTGCTTTTCATTGTACATCGGTAAATTTAGCTTTTCGTGGCTATTAACCTTTTTCTAGAAAAAGCACCCTATCATGGATCTGCTTTTTATAAAGCCAAGGATTATTTTCCAAATAAATACGTTATTTTATTCCAAGTTTCTCGTTTATCTCTCTCTGGTAATCCTCAGTCTTGAGCGTCTCCACATCCCTAATGCTGACAGGTTTCTTTAGAAGTGCTGACTCATAGAAGCCTAATGGGATAGCCATATCTCTGTAAGCCTCTAAGCCATCTACCTCAGGAGCATGCTTATTCACAATAGAGTCGTAAAAATCATAGAGTTCTGTGGCAACAGTGTCCTTTATTCCGCCGGGAAACTTGCTATTCTTCTCTTCAGGCTTAAAATTTTCAAACATGTTGCTTATTAGCATGCTCATACTCCGCATTTCTACTGAATGCCCCTTCTGAATAAAAAGTCCTTCATCGTTTATAGAGCCCTTGGAACCGTATATGGTTCTGGACCACATAGATTTTCCTGGAGCAGATCTTGTCCAAAGCCATTGTGCATAAACATCCCCATCATACTTGACTATAGCCATCGTCATATCATCGACAGTCACTTCTACCCCATCCCTAACAGGATCAAAGGTCTTCTGAACCGCATAAACTTCCACTGCTTCTTTTCCAAGGTGATAGCGATCTAAATCTGCTAAATGAACACCTCCATCGAAAACCCAGCTTCCACCTGCCACATATTTGTCTTCTCGCCACCCCCAGGCTCCAGGGTTCCAGCTGGCTGACGACCAGACAATCATCCTAGGCTCTCCTATCAGCCCCTGCTCTATAGTCCAGCGGATCGCTCTGTTCTCTGGGCTTCGCCTGTAGTTCTCACCTACAGCAAGCACCCTGTTGTTTTTCCTCGCCTCATCGATAATCATTCTTGCAGCCCTCATTGTTATTCCTAAGGGCTTCTCTATCATGACATCTAAACCTTTACTGAGACATAGCGACGCCACTGTATGATGCACGTTATGAGGTAAAGCTATGTCAACAGCGTCTAGGCTCTCGCTCCTAAGCATCTCCGCAACATCGGTGTAAACCTTTGGTTCAAAACCTTGGAAACATGCGACAGATTTTGCTTTTTCCCTAGCGAGCGATTCTTGCGTATCGCAGACAGCTTTTATCTCAAATATACTTAGACCTTTTGAAAACAACTGTCTAAACCCTTCTACATGCGCCCCCATCATTCCTCCACAGCCGATTAACGATATGCTCAGCCTTCTCAAGGAAACTACACCCATTAAGGCGGCTTCACACGATTATAAAAAGATTCGTAAAGACTTCAAAATACAGAACACGAAACGTTAGAGTTTATTGTGAAACATTATCAGCTCCCGTTTTAACATCTTACAACCGACTGGTTAAACTATGGTTTTATCAGAACCTTTACTGCCTTCTTCCTTCTTTCAGCTAAGTCTTTAAACACTTCTGGAGCCTCTTCGACATTGTGAACATGAGATATTATCGGCTTAAGCCTAAGGCTTCCTGAGGAAGCTAGCTCAACTGCTCTTTGAAAAGTATAGGGGCTCCTGTAGGATGCAAATACTGAAGCCTCCTTATCGTAGAGTTCGAAAGGCTTAACATGCCAAACATCCTGCTCAGGAGCCACGCCGAAAATCAATAGCCTGCCTCCTCTCCTAACAAGCCTGAAGGCAGTCTCTACGGCGGAGGAGCTTCCAACACATTCGATTGAAACATCTGCTCCAAGACCATTTGTAGCATCAAGTATAGTCTCCTCAGGGTCCTGCTGCACAGTGTTTACAACGAGGCTTGCCCCAAGCTCCTGCGCCAGCCTAAGCCTGTCTTCAACCATATCTAGGGCAAAAATCTTCGACGCACCATAATGCTTAACCACCTGCAACATGAGTAGGCCGATTGGCCCGGCACCAACAATCGCTACACTACTTCCAACCGGAATACTAACGTTGTCCACGCCCCTGATTATGCAGGCTAACGGTTCGATTAAAGCAGCCTCCTCGAAAGACATTTCTCCAGGAATCCTGTAGACGTTCTGCTCAGGTGCCTTAACGTATTTCGCGAAAGCACCGTCCATGGTCACGCCTATCGTTTGAATATTCTCGCAAAAGAAGTTTCTCTCACTCATCCTGCAGTACTTGCATTTTCCACACAGGATGTTTGGCTCTGCAACAACATGGTCCCCTGTTTTCAAACTATTAACTTTCGAACCGGTTTGCACAACCGTGCCTGAAAACTCGTGCCCCAATACTAGAGGCGTTTTAACCTTCCACTCCCCCTTGAAGAAGTGGAGGTCTGTCCCACATACTCCGCACGCCCCAACCTCAATCAGAACATCGTTTTCACTTATCTTCGGCACATCCTTATCGATTACCCTAAGGTCTCCAACCCCGAAAAGAGACGCAGCCCTCATAATAGTGGCTCCGCAAGCCTGCTCATATAAGAGTTGCCTACAGATTTCTGTAGCCCAGCTGCCCCTTATCATATACTCACATTACCCGTTTAAAGGGAAACGGGGAAAATCAGCATCCCATGCTCCTACCATTTCTTCCGAAAAAGGTTTATAATAAGAATTTTAACTGAGTTTTCTGAAATGAACAGGTTTCCGAAGCGTTTCATGTGGGGAATATCCATGGCAGCCTTCCAATACGAGATGGGTGCTTCTGGAGAAGACTTGGATCCCAACAGCGACTGGTACGTCTGGCTTCATGACAAGAGGAACATAGAGTCTAGGATTGCGAGCGGAGACCTGCCTGAACAGGGCCCAGGATACTGGAGACTTTACAGAGAGGACCATAGATGGGCAGAGTGGATGGGCCTTAATGCTTGGCGTATGAACCCGGAGTGGAGCAGAATCTTCCCGAAATCCACGAAGGAAGTCAAGGTGCCAGTAGTTTCTGATGAAGAGGGGATAAAAGACGTGCAGGTAGATGAAGCTGCTTTAAGAAAGCTGGATAGTCTTGCAAACAAGAATGCTGTCAGACACTATAGAGAGATCTTTAGAGACGTGAAGGCAAGGAGAATGAAGCTAATACTCAACCTGTACCATTGGCCGCTGCCAATATGGATACACAACCCTATAAGGGCAAGAGAAACAGGCCTTAAGGACGGGCCAAGAGGATGGATGGATGATGAGACAGTGGTTGAATTCGCGAAGTTCGCCGCCTACGTGGCCTGGAAGTTTCAAGATGTTGTCGACATGTGGAGCACGTTGAACGAGCCGAGCGTCATATGGAGCATAGGTTACATGTCAAACAGGTTCCCGCCAGGAGTAGTGGATCCTAAAGCAGCAGAACACGTTGCATTTAACATGGTTCAGGCACATGTAAGAGCCTACGACCAGGTAAAGAGGATTGTTGGAAAGAAGGCGAGGGTCGGCGTGATATATGTTACCAGCCCTGCTGAGCCGCTTACCGATTCCGAGGAAGACAAGAAGGCAGCAGAGATATGTGACGAGGTTTCTACAAGATGGTTCTTCAACGCAGTAATAGACGGAGTCATTAGAAAAGGCTTCTTCGGAGAGGAAGTGAAGAGACGTGACTTGAAAAACAGGGTTGACTGGATAGGAGTAAACTATTATTCAAGGAATGTGGTTAAGCATGTTGATCAACCCCCCTACTTCGAGACCCTGAAAAACTATGGCTTTTCTTGCCAACCCTCCTCGAAATCTGCTGCCGGGAGACCTACCACTGAAACCGGTTGGGAGATATATCCGGAAGGCATTAGGAAAGCATTAAACTTTTACAGGAAGTATGAAAAACCCCTTATAGTTGCTGAAAACGGCATAGCAGACTTCAGAGATAGACATAGAGCATGGTATACCGTATCCCATTTGCACAACGTTCTCCTTGCGATTAAAGACGGCTTAAACGTGGTAGGATATCTCCATTGGAGCCTGATAGACAACTTAGAGTGGGCCTCTGGCTTCAGAATGAGATTCGGATTAATCTACGTAGACATGAAGACCAAGAAAAGGCACCCTAGGCCAAGTGCCTATGTTTACCGAGACATTGTTAAAAACAACGCATTACCTGAATACCTTGAAGAATACTCTAAGTACCCTAATATCTGGACCGAGACAACCTAAACTCGCCTCCCAGAAGCTCGTCGCTCAGATTTATTTTTTAAATCCCTGGTCTACCAGATTTATCTTCGCCAAGCTTTTGCATCGAGACTAGTAAAAGCCATATGGAAGCCATTAAAGATGCAACTGTCTCCTGTATTGCAACTCCTCTCCACCCCCATTTTACCGCCCAAACTATAATCGACATCATGCTGAAAACTAGAGCAACTATTCCCGTGGCTTTTGTTCCTAAGACCCATGAGCAAAAACTATACATAAGCATCACAGAAAACAATGAGAGAAAGAATATTGTCGACACCAGCCTATGTATAATCCCAGCATCTTCCGGAAACACACCGATCAATGCAAGATTCACACCAGCCACCATAAGTAAAATTGACCACGACAAATATTTCCATGAATGATTTTTAAAAGAGACAAGTAGCGCAAAGGAGACTGTTAACAACCCTGAGAGAATAAGCCCAGCGTTAAACACGTATGCAACAGGAGTGTTCCGAGCTATATTACCTAAGTCGCTTAACGCATTGTTGTAAAAATTGAACCAAGGAGATAAGACTATTGAAAAAGCTATGAACGGGTATGCAACCACTGCACTCAAGACTCCTAGGAGCCTTAAGTACTCCACCGGAAACACCTCATATTTCTAAACGTATTCTTCCCCTTTTTGAACTAGCTTCGCTAAGCCTTCCTCCAACCCTATCCTCGGTTTAAACCCTAGGAGACTCTTGGCTTTTGAAATATCTGCACAACTATGCTCTATGTCACCAATCCTTTTCTCTCCGTATATTGGTTCTCCTTTAATTTTGAAAAGCCTCATAACAAGCTTGGCGAGATCCCGGATCTTTACAGGATCACCGGAGCCAATGTTAAAAATCTCGTTAACATGTGAAGTTTTTATCACTAGCTCAACTGCACCAGCAACGTCCTCAACATGTATAAAGTCTCGCGTCTGCTCGCCGTCGCCATAGATAAGTGGTGGAAGTTTTTCACTGGCCCTCTCAAGAAATCTGGTTATTACGCCAGCGTACTCGGCTTTCTGCCCAGGTCCATAGACATTGAACAGTCTTAGAATTACATGTTTAAGCCCATATCTGGAGAAGAATCTAACAGCATCCTCTCCCATGAGCTTGCTCAAGCCATATGGAGAAAGAGGGATTACAGGATGATCCTCATCTACGGGAAGCTTAACCGGGTTCCCATAGACTGCAGCTGAACTCAGGTAAACAAATAAGCGGATTCCAGCATCTAGAGAAGCCTTAACAATATGCGCAGTACCTAAAACATTATTGTCAAGGTAAAGCAGCGGCTTCTCCACCGACTCCGCAACATCTATGTAGGCTGCAGCATGAACAACAACATCAACACCATTTAAAACATTTTTAATCTCCTCAAAATTCTTGACTTCAGCCTTGGTCACAGGAATATTAGCTTCCCTAAGTCTTTTAACAGCGAGTTCAGTTGACCTTTCTAATGAATCCATAACCTGAACCCTGAAACCTTTTTCCTTTAGACGAATAGCAATATTATGCCCTATAAAACCAGCTCCACCAGTAACTAGGACTTTCATCCCAAGCTCCTTAAACCCCTGTAATTTAAAACTCTTTCTGATCTTATTAACATCTCCTAGATAAAGAAACAAGCCTCCCAAGATTACTCCTAAACACATGTATGAACAGCCCTAGAGAATAGTTGAAAAACAACTAGAAAGAATTATGTCTTCTTTTTTCTAAGAGCCAATGCCATAATCACGACTACTATAATTATTACTATTGCAGCAATAACTCCATATAGCCAAACAGAAGATAATCCTCCACTGACAGTAAGCGTGAAAGAGTAGCTTTGACTGGCCACGTTATCAACGTTATCCAAAGCCTCAATGCTCCAAGTATGGCTTCCCTCACTTAGGCTGACAGCCTTAGTGTAAACGCCTCCACTAGGCATCATCACTCCTTGGGAGGTACCGTCTACGGTAAGCCTAACCTCCTTCACTCCTGAATCCGCATCCTCGACTTTAACAGTCAGGTTTACTGAAGCCGATTCGCGAGTTATGCTTCCAACAGGGTTTGCGTCACTTATCGTTGGAGGAACCTTATCAAGGTATACCAATAAAGCCTTTGTAGTCTCATTATTACCTACATTATCAACACTGTAGTATTCTAAAGTATGCAGGCCATCGGGATAGTCTGTTAAGGTAAACTCCTCAGTATAAGTATCCCATGAATTATCATCCACTCTATACTTAGTCCTACTAACCCCGCTGGCATCATCCGTAGCGGATAATGAGAAACCGGTAGAACCAGACACGTATAATACATCACCACTCTGATGCTTAGGAACACCTATTACTATTGTTGAAACAGGAGGAGAAGTGTCTCTAGGTTTAGGAGTCAACGTGATAGATATGCTACCACCACCATAATTAGGATAATCCTCTGTCCGCGCATAAAGCCTACACGTACCTTCATTCTCGTCGTAATACCAGAATTCCTTCGAATCCGAACCATGCGATATTACCAATTCCGTTATCGGCTCCCCACCGTCAGAAAGAGAAAACCTCTTTTTAGTTGAGGAGGAGCTTAAAACAACTCGAAGGTTCCCAGAAGTTATAGGCTCGTTTCCACGGGTTCTTCGAGACACTTCCATCCTAATCCAAGTGCCGGCAATCGTTGAACTACTTAAAACCTTCAAATCCAGGTGTGGAGGATAGTACTTAACCTCTAGGAAAGGATTAAGATCAACACTTGATTCATTGGAATAGAAGCAGTAGGTGAATACTTCTGAAGAGTTGCTTTCATCCTTATCGCTAAGCCTCCAACCGTAGTTAGGCACATAGCTAGAAGCATCTTTGGAAGCGAATTTTGCAACGGATTCCTTCAAATCTAAACCGAGCCATCTTGGAGTAGTGGGTACTACTTCGGAAGCTACGAGCTCAACTGCATCAGGCTGGTTTCTCCATGTTATAGTGGACTCGGTCCAATTCGCTCCAGTAACACGGTAGCAATATATCTGCCTCCTTAAAGAGGGAGCCCCATACACATATAGGTAGAGAAAAGCAGAATCTATGACTGATCCTGGAGGTATACGGTTCAAATCGTTAAACTTTATGAATACTCTACAAACATCATTAGTAGAAGCCCCGGCACTAATAGTCAGGTTCTCCAGCCCACCATAATTATTGTTCAAACAGCATCCTGCTACAGTAGCATCATCAGAAGGATAGAAACGCTTTAAAATTAGCGGCGTTTCCTCTGCCTCAATAACATAGAAACTTACAACCAGATTTAAAAATAAAACAGAAAGCAAAAAGAAGCTGAGCAGTTTCGCTCTGTACATTTCCCCTCTTTATTTAGATATGAATAAGCGATTTTTAAATATTTCTCTCTAATCTCCAGCCACTAAACATTTTAAGGACTTCTTATAATCGTCTTATCGCTACTAAAGCAGCTAAGATGGCCCTAAGCATCTCCGATCCAAACTACGTCAGGTCTTCCCTGAAAATGCTCGTCTCCAGATATTAGACTGGCATTAAGAACCTTTGCCACAGCTAGAACTATCGCGTCAAATAGGCCCGGCTCCTTTAATCCGGCTTCCCTAGCCTTCTTCCTCAGCTCGTAATCCAGTTCTGCAGCCCTCAATGCCACACCCTTATCTACAGGGACAATTCTCGAAAGCTCGAAAGCCTTAGAAAGCCGTGCCTCCACAATATTCGGATCAACACGCTCCCTGCGGTATTTTCGGGCAAGCTCAGCTAGAACAATGTCTGGAGTATACACCTCATAGGCTTCACTAAACCTTTCCTTCACCACCCTTCCTTTTTCACTGCCGATGAAGAGTTCAACCCAAGCATACGAGTCAACCACGATCCTCACCGCGATCCTCCTCCGTAAAAGGCTTAATCCTGCCCTTATCCACCCCAAAAACCTCTTCAAGCAGCCTCTGACGCCTTTCCACTAGGAATCTTCTTATTACTTCCTCCACGCTTTTAGCCTCCATTGCTTCTCTTAAAGCCTCCAACTCCGCTAAGGTTGAACGGGAAACCTTTATTGTGCTCATTTCTATCGTATACTTTACACTTTATACCTTATAAAGGTTACTTATTACACCGTAAAGCACGATTACCCCTCTAAAAACCAACCACTCCTATGGTTTAACACCCAGAATATGACCTACATGTTTAGACACCCTTTCGCCAAAAATCTCCCTTATAAGCTGAAAATCCTCATTATTCAGAACCTTAAAAAACCTAATCATTAAGAGGTAGACGATACCCCCCAAGATAACATACGCCGGCAGGAAAAACTTGTTGTAAGCAAGCTGCTGAACCAGAGTCACTAGAAGAACCATAACTATCGACGAAGCAAGGATTTTCAACACAGCTTTTCCATCAAACTTTATCCTAACCGTTTTCGAAACAAAGTATAGTGAGAACAGGAATGAGAACAGGAATGAGACTCCTTTCATTACCGCAAGCCCCTCCAACCCCAAGGTTGAAAGCAATGGGAGAAAAACCATGCTTAAGACAATCGACGCGGCATTCACCAAAAGGATTATCTTGGTTTTCCCGTAGACGAGAAGCAGGCTGCTGAAAGCAGGCAAAAGACCATAGATCAATCCGAAGAGTGAGAGCAAGGTTAAAACCGGCCATCCTGATTCATACTGCTGGCCTGCGAAAAGCGTTACCACAGGCTTCGCTGTCGCCGCTAAACCAAGAATCAACGGGGACACGATAAGCATAGAATACTTGCTTACACGCCTTACTCCAAAAGTTATTGCCTCCTCGTTCTCAGCCCCGTAGGCCATACCATAGTAAGGCAGCAGGGAAGACCCTAAAGACGTAGCTATTAGGATCGGTATTGAAAACGCTTGGTAAACTACGTTATAAACACCAAGATCCGGTAAAGTTAGGAACGTCAGAATAAGCACCCTATCATACCAAGTGTAGAGAAAATGAATTATTGAAGACATGTAGATAGGCCAAGAGAACCTTAGAAGACTTAGCAATAATGGCACGTATTTTTGAGCTGCCTGTGTCCTCGATCTCACATTTTTTATAACAGTCATTGAGTAAAGCAAGAGTGCAACCAAACCTCCCATTACCCATCCTATTGCCAACCCTATCAACCCATATCCATTCAGTAAGAAAACTATCACGCATATCCATCGTACTATGCTTGACAAGACACCGTAAATCGCGATATTCTTTATTTTACCGAGTCCAAGCAGTATGTGATGTAGGAGATGTGAAACCGAAAGCAGAAAAGACTCAAAAACCACCAGTATAATAATAGTCTGATAACTAGTGCTTTCAAGCAGTATTAAAGAAATGATTGGCGATAATAAGAACGAGATTACGATTATAAGAGAACATATCAGTATTCTGAAGGACAATGCTGAAAACACGTGTGGCGATACATCTTCCTTCCTTCCCCTAAGTGCGGATACGAACCTGGCTACTGTTGCGTTCAATCCGAAATCTGATAAAAGCTGAACAAAAGTGGTAAGCAGGGTTAATCCCCCCACCACCCCCATCTCCTCCTGGGTTATAAACCTAGCCAGAAAAGCATAGCCTAAAACACCTATGAACATGGATATAAAGTTCTGAACAGTAAGGCATATCGAACCTACAGCCGCCTTAGCTAAGGTTAAACCAGAGTCTTCCAAGACCTAACTGACCCGTAGAAAGCCTCAGACCCTTTTTAATAAGGCTATCCCAAGACTATGTTACTACTAATGATTCAATGCATTTTCACTATCTCTAATCCAACGGAACATTGCTAGTAAGAGGACAAAACATTAAAATCCATGCCTTTCGAAAGCCCTATCTATTCCTATATTGTTCCAGAAATTATGATATACAGCCGCTTGCATTCATGAAACGCTTCCTGTCTCCAATTTCATCCAATCAAACCATGGAAACAAAAGATTAGATTAACCCGACAAACTTTAGGATCATTCGAACACTCAGTATCATAACAATTAACCCCACCTGTATGCCAAGTATTCTGCGAGGTATTTTTTTGCAGACCCATGCGGCTATAGGAGCACAAATAACCCCGCCTATGATCAGGCTCAGGACTATCAGCCAGTTGTAATTCTCAGGCCCCAAGAGGATAATGAAAGTTACGGATTCGGCAACCGTAACGAAGAATTCGGCGAAATTAACGGATCCTATGGCTTTAACCGGATCCACATCATTAGCAACCAGAGTCGTTGTAGCCACTGGCCCCCACCCTCCACCACCTAAGGCATCTAGAAAAGCTGCCAAATATCCTAAAAGGGCAAGCTTTCTCGACGAGAGTTTTGTCCGAAACTCTAGCATTTTCCTAAACGCAAACTTATACATTATGATGAAACCCATAGCAAAGAGCACGAGCCCAACGATAGCGCTTAAAGAAGTCCCTGATACTACTGTACATACATAGGCTCCAGTTACTCCCCCGATCACCCCAGTTATTGCTAGGTGCAGAGCCATATTGCGATCAACATTACCGAGTTTGAAGTGAGATCCTCCTGAAAACAATGTTGTAAACATTTCTGCTGTATGGACACTTGCACTTGCTAAAGCAGGATACATACCTAACGTGATTAAGATTGTAGAACAACTGACTCCATATGCCATTCCAAGCGATCCATCAATAAATTGTGCTAAGAAGCCTGTAAGTATCCAAACAAACAACTCAATTATCAATTTAGTCACTTCCCAGCTTCAGCTTTAACAACAATTCCAGCCGCCACAGCCCCTGTCTTACCTTTGACGACAAACCTGCCTAGTTCAGGGAATTCCGAATACTCCTCAACGCAAAATGGTTCAACAGGTGTAAGCATCAATTTTCCAACGTCTCCATTTACCAGTAACTCGGGAAGCTTTGCATCAATCGTAAGATTAACAGGATCAATTCTTTCAAGTATTTCTTGCACCTTACACTTCTTTTCAGCAGTTCCACAGCGAATCGTCAACACATCGTTTCTTTCAACTTCCACATCAGAAAACAATATTATTTCTGCAACGAATCTCTTAGGAGTATTCGCCCTCTGCTGAGGGTAGCTTATTACTTCACCTCTTTCAACTTCCTTAGAAAGCCCGTCTACAATTATTCCAATAGAATCTCCGGGTCTAGCTCTTTCAATTTCCTTTCCGAAAGACTCTATTTTCTTAACCACCCCCCGCCCTCCAGAAGGGTCAAATATAACGGTCTGTCCTTTTTCTAACATTCCCGTTAAGATTCTACATATTATTGTCTTATTCCCCTCAAGCTTGTAAACATCTTGGACACAGGCCCTCAAAGGCTTATCATCAGGAGGCTTAGAAGGATTGGCGTTCTGGTCAAGCGTGGAAATCAAACTAGAACCCTTGTACCACGGCATCTTTCCAGATTCTTTAAAAACATTTTCACCTTCCAAAGCAGAAACAGGAACAATTGGAACCCCGCTATAACCGAGAGATTTCAGGATTGGCTGTAAAGACTCAAGCATTTCCTTAAACTTTTCCTCATCGTAGTTTACCTCATCCATCTTATTTACAGCAACCACAAGCTGTTTAATCCCTAATATCTTGGCCAGAAACAAATGCTGTTTAGTCTGATCCTGTACTCCCTCCTTAGCAGACACAACGAGTATTGCAGCATCTGCCTGCGAAGCACCAGTCAGCATCTTCTTTATGAATTCCCTGTGGCCCGGGCAATCAATTATAGTATAGATATGTCTTCCAGTTTTAAAGGGTGTTTGCATGATATCTATGGTTAGACCACCTTTTCTCTCCTCCTCAAGCGTGTCAAGTATAAAAGCAAACTGAAAAGCCTCACCCCCGGTTTTACCCAACTCACTCTCTATTTCCCGTAGCTTCTGCTCTGGAATAGCTTTAGAATCATAGAGCAGTCTTCCTATTAGAGAAGACTTCCCGTGATCCTTATGGCCTATTACCACAAGGTTGATTTTTGGCAAACTCATGAGTAATCCCCTACATGTAACCTAGGCTTCGTAGCTTCTGCATCATGTAAGCCTTCTCCTTATCCTGTGCCCTACCGGATCTCTCTGGGATCTTTGATACTTTCAGTTCTTTGACTATCTCTTCTATTGTTCCCGCATTGGATGGTATGGGAACAGTGCAGGGCTGGCAACCTAGGCTCCTGTATCTTTTACCATTCTTTGCGAAATACAGCGGGTTTATCGGGAGACCCTCTCTTTTGACATATCGCCACACATCCAGCTCCGTCCAGTGTAAGATTGGGTGAACCCTCATGTGAGAAAAATCCTCAGAAGGCTTTACGTAAAGGTCCCACATTTCAGCTGGCTGATCCTCATACTTCCATCTAAAGTTCTCATCTCTAGGAGAGAAATATCTCTCCTTAGCTCTTATCCCATGCTCGTCTCTCCGTATCGAGAGGATTAAAGCGTCAAACTTCTCCCTCTCCAAGAGATTTTTCAAAGCCTGCGTTTTCAACAATGTGCAGCATTCGAACCTATCTTTCTCAGGAGAAACACCTCTCTTGATAGCATCCTCGTTTTTAGCAATCATAAGAGTGAACCCCCACTCCTTTGCTATTCTATCTCTAAACTCGTATATCTCAGGAAACTTGCATCCGGTATCGATATGTATCACTGGAAACGGAATTTTTCCAAAGAATGCTTTTTTACAAAGCCAGAGGGTCGTGGTGGAGTCTTTTCCCGTACTCCAGAGAACAGCCATGTTTTTAAATTGAGCCTTTGCCTCCCTCAACAGGGATAGGCTTTTCTTCTCAAGCTCCTCCAAATATGCGTCTTCGGCACCCATTATTGGTCTCCAAGTATAACTATAGAGGATATTTAAGTGTTACTTCAATAATATTTAGGTTAAGCTTCACGAAAAATTGTTAATTCATTTGTAGCCTAGTGCCTTCAGCCTCCTCTCCATCTCTGTAGACTCTAATTCAGGCAAGTATTTCCTTATCAAATAAAGGACATATTCCGTAGGGTTTCGGTAGCCGCTTCCCTCCAAAGCTTTTTGAAGCCGCCTATACAGGGGCTCAGGTATAGAAATGTTCACGTACTTAACCATGATTTATCAAAAATAGGTCTCAACCTAACTATTAAAAATTATGGTTGAGAAGGCTTAACCATGCTTATAGGGTTAACTACCTGTTTTCCTCCTGCTTATCGATAAGGCTCTTCCATCCATGTCACCAGGAACCGCAACATCCATCAAGCTTAGTATAGTAGGCGCGATATCCCAAAGAGAAACTCGAACTCCTCTTCCATTAATTATCCCCGGCCCCAAGACGGCTAGAACCCCGGGAACATCATTCGGATCATGTGTCCCATCGTGGCCACCACTCCACCTAGGATGGTCATTCACATACCTCCCGGAAGCATTTCTCTCCGCTATTTCTGGTCTTCTAGCCGCCTGCCAACCCATGTTAAAGATTATAGTGAGATCTGGTGCTTCGCTCAGATAGGTGCCCCAGTAGATTTCCTCTCTCTTCCTGACATGTTTGAAAGGGATTTCACCATCGACCTTAAGCCCTTTAAGTCTGCTGATGATCTCATTCCTAATCTCTTCGTACTCCTCGCCCGGCTTTATGAAGCCGTTGGGCTCCCTCCCCTCCACGTTTAGCCAAATATCTCCATACCCGTATGAAACAGCCCTGCTTCTTTCAACATCTACCATCCCATTTTTCGTTTCAAGGAACCCGAGTTCCTCCAGATAGTTGTTCACTATAACCTCCTTATGAATAGGGCAGAACCCATGGTCTGAAACAACCATCACCACAGTATCCTTCTCAATCAAGTTCAGAAACCTGCCAATAATCTTGTCAGCCTTGATGTAAAAATCCTTAACGAGCTTAGTATACTCGTTTTCCTCGTATTCAGGATGATTCTTATCGACGTATCTCCAGAAGAAGTGTTGAATCCTATCCATACCCATAAAAACCACCATAAAGAAATCACAAGCCTCCTCCTGAAACAAAGAAAGAGAAACATCTGCCATCTCGTCAGTTATCTGGTTAACCCTCTCAAAAAACAGGTCTGGATCACTTCCAACCCTATCAAGAACCTCGGTTTCCACATCACCTATCAACCTGTCAAGTTTAAACCCCCTCCTTACTTTTTCTCCTAAACTATCAGGATGAGGAACCCCCTCACTTCTCGACATGAATCCGGGTATTATGAATCCCCTAACCTCCTCCATATCACTCATCGGAACATTAATAACGCCTACAGTCTTCCCGCTTTCACTCAGGATTCTCCATATGGTCTTCGACTTCACCATTTCCGGAGAAATAATCTCCCTCTCGTAAGTGCCTATTCTTCTTGTTGCAAAGCTGAAGACATCATGATTACCAGGGTTCTTCCCGGTAAAGAAGGAAGTCCAAGCAACAGGTGTTTGAGCAGGAACCGGGGGAATAGTTTGGCCGAAAACACCATCCTCCTTAAACCTCTTAAACATGGGTAGGTCATCGGTCCATTGGTTAATCAAATGGGGGGAGGCGCCATCGAAACCTAGGACCATCAGGTTCAACTTATTCTTATTCTGCATGCATTTACACTCTCAGTATAAGCCATAATCGCTTTACATATAACCTAGGCTTCTCAACCTTTTCTTGATTTCCTCCTCTTCTTCAGGGCTATATATTTCTTCAGACATGTCCTCCTTCAACAACTCTTCCAAGACGAATGTAACATACTCCTCA